>NZ_JBHUIT010000031.1:0-463023 GCF_042683045.1 Luteolibacter algae
CGGGAAGAATCG
This sequence comes from Luteolibacter algae, assembly GCF_042683045.1. Lineage (NCBI taxonomy): Bacteria > Pseudomonadati > Verrucomicrobiota > Verrucomicrobiia > Verrucomicrobiales > Verrucomicrobiaceae > Luteolibacter > Luteolibacter algae. Next base: position 13 of record NZ_JBHUIT010000031.1, read on the forward strand.
CTCCAAACCTGGACAATTCTCCTACTTCATTACAAGCAGATATAGTAATGCCGCAGGCAACAAACTACCTGCGGCAGATTCTTCGATCAATTCGTTGTTTATCGCAGTTGGAGAAAATTACCCGCTCGACACCATCTATTCCGAGGGAGACGTATCCGGCTCACCATAAAAGCTTTTTATGTATCCGAATTCCACTAAAGTATCCTGCCAAGGAGCAAGTATATTGGGATCTCTGAAAATCCTGTTTGCTCTAGCCAGCCATTCTTCTGCTGCAAGAAGATCTTCTTTCTCGTAAGCCAACGCTGCTTGAGAATAATAATAATAAGGAGAGTCGTCTAGATAATCATATTTCTCGGCGAGAATTTGAACCTCGTTTTCGAGTCCTAATTTGATTTTGCCGAGTAGGATCTTGAACTCTACGAGTCGCCCGAGAGAAGTGTTCTTAGGGTCGGTCTTTTTAAGGATTTCTTCAAAAAGATCGTTCGCTTTCTGCCATTGTTTAGTGACGAAATAAACTTCGGCAATATTGAACTGAATGCTCACATTTTCCGGGTTTAGTTCCAAAGCTTTCGCAAATGCGGCAGTAGCTTTATCAAAAGCACGCATTTCCACATAGCAGGAGCCTTTCAAATTCCAAAGTTCAGCGCTATTGACGAAAACTTTTTCTGCTTTGTCCAAGGCTTCTAGAGTTTCGAAAATCCGCTTTTGTTGAAAATAGCGGCTCGCCTCACTGAAATGGGTAATAAATTCTTTCCGTTGGTCTTCCGGAAGATTCAGGAATTCCTTTTGGCTGGGCAAAAGTTGCTCAACAGCCGTTTGGGAGCTGGTGTTATCTTGAGCGTTGAGAGGGCTCATCGCGAGCAGGAAAAACAATGGGATTCTTTTCATGATAAAAGTTTAGGTGCTGTTAAAGCTGAGTTAAGCAGGGATTCCGTTCCTCACAAGGTGGAAGATAGGTTACAACTCCGTCATCTTCTTCGAAATGAGGAAAAATGGTGAGGGCGCTTTTGTGCCGATCATCCCGTAGGATGCAGTTCTTAGGTTTGATTGTTGTTCTAGAAAGGTTTTTACGGACAAAGCTTCGGTTTCGCCTCCCGGATGTCCCGGGTAACAGACCACTGTTAGGATTCCGCCTGGTTTCAATAACACAAGTGAGCTGGAAAGGGCTTTGAGGGTCTCTGCTTCTGTGGTGATGAGATGATGATCAGCGCCGGGTAAGTAGCCTAAATTGAACATGATGCATGCGACGCTACTGGCGGTGACAAGTTCCGAGAGTCTTGAATGACTCATGACATATAAATCCACATTATTAATAAAACCGGCGTCCTGCAACCGGCTCTCGGTGGAGCGAATGGCCTGTTCTTGAATATCAACGGCAATGACACGTCCCCTTGGACCGACCGCCTGCGCGAGAAATAGAGTATCGTGCCCGTTTCCCGCAGTGGCATCAATAACCACGTCATCTTCGTTTAGCTGACTTTTGAGAAGTAGATGAAGGAGTTGCGTGGGACGTGGTGGGAACATGAGCTCTTAATCAAAATGGGAACCGAGTATAAAGTCTTCGTTGGGTTCGATACCTTCTAATATCCAATCGGCCAGCATCGTCGCAAATTTGGGTGCATAGAGCGTGCCTTTTGATCCAAGGGCATTGAAAATCCAGTCGTTATTTTGATTTTTCCCCAAAAGCGGCTGACTCCTCCTCAAAATTGGACGAATTCCAGCCACATGATCGACTATTTCAAAATGGCTTCCTCCTAGTATCCGTGCAATATTCAGTATTCTCTCTTGGCCCGTAGCCGTAGGATATTCGGTGAGATGGTTCCATTCATAAGTGGAGCCCACGCGGAAAAGATTGTTCCCAATCGGGACCAACCAGCCGCCCGAGCCGATTCTGATATGAGTTTCCGGCCAATTGGATTTCACTGTGAGTATTTCGCCTTTGGCGCAACGATGTTGGCCGATCTGATTTTCAATCAAGCCACTGGCTCCCTCGCAGAGGATGTATCTTCCTCCACTGGGACTGCCTCGATGATCCCCAATTTCAAGGAGGCCTCTTTCTGTAAAAAAGGTGGCACTAAGCTTGATGAAATTTGCAGTGTCGATGCGCCCTCCGCCCGTGAGCTCTACTGCAGCCACAAAGCCATCGGGGTGATCCGGAGACGTGTCAGCTATCCAGCGGGCAGTCTGCGGAAGCTCCAGTTTGGCGGCAATCTTGCTCCATTCTTTGTCACTGGAAGCAAGACGAAGTATAGGTAACGGATACCAGAGCTGATGCGCCAACTGTCGTTCAACCCTTAAGTAGAAATCGATGGATTCTGTATAAAAATCTGTGATCCGCCAGCTAGGTTCAAAGTTTTTCCCGGTAATGGGGTTCAGCAAGCCTGCGGCCACCCGGCTGCTACCGCCGAAGCCCCGATCTATGATTTTGAATGGCTCGTTGCGGCCGAGGAATTCCCAGGCCAAACAGGTGCCTGCCAGCCCTTGGCCAATGATCAACCAAGGTTCTCCATTGGGACTCATTTCTTGGGGAATAGATCTACATTCGGATCAATCCAGTCCGCATCATAGCCCTTTGCGTAATTGAACAAATGGCGGTGCATATATTCGAAATAAATTTCTTTCTCCGCTGCGGAGAGACGGTTCCAGATAGTGATGTTAAAAGCCCGGCAAACTTTTTGCATCGTCGCCAAGGTCAGCTGACGCCCTTTTCTCGCTTTCTGAACTTGCTTGTGATTCAGCTGCTCGGTGGATGTCTCGACAAGCTCATGATTGGTTAATCCCCAATTTTCCATAAGAGCATCAAATGGTTGGGTGCCGTGTTCGCGAAGGTCTTCCATGGACGGAGAGTGGACAGGGAAATTTGAAGGATCAATCTCGAAGATACTAAAGATGAAGTTAGGGAGGGGAACGCTAAATCAATGCTTCTGTAATCCTCAGAGCGTGCAGATTTTCTTTTACGGCATGGACCCGATGAAGCATGACGCCACTTCTTCGAGCTAGGGTGGTCATTGCTAGGGTTGCCGCATCGCGTTCGGTGGGTGATTCACAATCAATAATTTTAGAAATGAGCGATTTCCTTGACACTCCCAATAGGAGAGGCGAGCCGATTGGAGAGAGATGGGCGATGTTCTTTAAAATGGCTAGGTTGTGGTCGAGCGTCTTTCCAAAACCAATTCCGGGATCAAAACAGATACGTTCCTTCTGAATCCCAGCGGCCACGAGGCAATCGAGCCTTTCCTGGAAGAAGCCCCGGAGATGGGCAGTGACATCGGAATAAAGCGGAGCATTCTGCATATTGGCAGGGGTGCCCAGCATATGCATGACGACGATTCCGCAGTGGGATTCTACGCAGAGATTGATCATTTCCGGATCGTGAGTCAGACCGGAAACATCATTGATGATATCTGCGCCAGCTGCGAGCGCTGCCTCCGCCACCGGAGCCTTCATGGTATCAATCGAGATCAGCCCGGACCATTCCGCGCGGATTGCTTTGATGACCGGGATAGCTCGCCGGATTTCGACTTCCTGATCGACAGGCTGTGATCCCGGCCGGGTGGACTCGCCGCCTACGTCTATGATGGTGGCTCCTTCGGCGATCATTCTCCCAGCTTGAGCGAGGGCTGATTCCACCCGGGCAAAATTTCCGCCGTCTGAAAAAGAATCAGGAGTGACGTTCAAAATACCCATGATGCGGGCTTTACGGGTAAGATGGAGGTCGTGATTATTGATTTTCCAAATCATTCGTTCAAGAGGGTGTGAAGAGATTCAGTTCACCGCGGGGTAGGACCGTTTCTCGGAAAAAAAACTAGCGTATGGAATGAGAGGTTCCATGATCTCCACATGACATGGAACGATACTTTTCTGGAGCTTTTCGCACGCTGTGCTGCTGATTATCAAGCTAGAAACTTTGATTACGAGAAAGATTACACCGTTCAGGATCTGGCATTTCTGGAAAGTATCGGATACAGGAAAAGAGAGTTTTTTGACTTTGTGGAAGATTATGTTGGCGAAAATGAGCCTTCGCCCTCCACGGCTCTTCTTGTTGCTGCTGTGAGAAGAGACTACTTTCTTGTAGAACAGAACGGGAAATTTAGCGACAATGTCACAGTCGTAGACGATTTGCCGTCATTTGGAGAAGAGTTGGATGGCTTGGCCTATCTGCCCCGTATTCTTAAAAAGGCTAAAGCAAAGCTCCGCGGTGAACTTGATCCGGATATTATGTATGGCTGCGGTGGAGACAGAAACTTCCTGGCCAAAAACGGTAATATTCCCATGGCCGATTTCCTGCGGCATGTGTGGGCTGCCGATGGCGATGACCGAAAGCTCGCGGAGTGGATTAAAAAAGGGGGGTGAAACAGCCCTCAAAATCCGATTGAAAATCTAGAAAGTCCCTGCTTTACAAGCAGGAACCTCATACTCATATTCCGCCGCCCATGATTTTCGCTGCAATTAACTGGCTCAACATTAGTATCGATCTCCTTTTGGTCGTATTTGTCATCGTGTGTTTGCTGATGGCTCTTCTGATCCTGATGCAACGTCCGAAACAAGAAGGTCTGGGCGCTGCATTTGGTGGCGGCGTAACTGATCAGGTCTTTGGTGCCCGCACTACCAACGTTCTTCAAAAGGGAACTGTTTATTTAGGTTCCTTGTTCTTCCTGCTGAGCCTCACCCTCGCTATTTTGATCGGGAAGCAAACTAAACAAAAAAGTCTCTTGGCACCACAGGAGCCTGTTGCGGAAGAAAGTGCCGCTGCTTCCGAGAAGAGCACCCCGGTCGAGACTGCTGCAGAGGAGAAATCGCTGATCGACCAACTGCCAGGTTCCGACGATACGCAGGCCGCAGAACAGGAGCCTGCTCCTGCGGAAGAAGAGGTCGCTGTGCCAGACGAAGTCTCCCCACCTGAAGAAGTAGAGGCACCTGCCGCTGAAGAAAACGAAGCGGACAAATCCGAGTAAGCCTGACGCTTGCAAGGTGTGAAACGTGACCCAATCCTCAATAGCGAGAAAAGACCGGATTTGCCGGTATGGGCACGTGACAACGCTTTCCCTCCAGCCGGGGACGGTTATGGCTGGATCGATAGCCGAGGCCGCCGACATCAGTGCACGGGGTTGGAAGATCTTGCCGATGTGATCCGCAATGACCGTAAAAGTGCGGTCCTATTAATTTGGACTCCGGAATCCGCGCATTGTCGGATCCCGGAGGAAATCAAAGCATTCAAATCCTCAATTACCCAAGTCCGCCGACAATGGGTGGCTGATGACTTGGAGGAATCGCAACAGCGCCTCAAATGGTTCGGCGCCAGTTTGGTAATACTGATCGCATACCTGGCTTTTCAAGGCTGGAAGCATGCGAAGAGTATCGAGTTGGCAAATGGTGTGAGCCTTACTCTCAATGAGGAACTAAGGTGGATACTCGGGTCGCTCTTGCGTTCTACGACTGTGGGTATCGCGTTGCTTGGTTTCCTGGTTTTTGCTTTCATCCCCTGGTATCAAGCTCGGAAAAAATCCAGTGAACTCAAGGCTCGCTCCAAACGTGCCGGGCCGATTGTTCCTCTGATTCGGTTCGAGATATGGCTAGATACCCAGAAAGCTCCGGTAACATGGATATTGCTGGGCTTGATCACGATGGTGGCGCTCGCCCAATTGGTTTTCACCAATTCAGTCCACGACGTCGGTTTGGTGAAAACAGCCTACCGTAGTGGCGAGTTTTGGAGACTCTTCACGGCGCCCATGCTGCATGGAGGTTTTCTACATTACTTTATGAATGCCATGGCCTTGTTGTATCTTGGCAAAAGGGTGGAGGTGTTTGCGCGGTGGCCTCATGTTCCAATGGTGTTTCTTTTCTCCGCGATCGTAGCCGGAGAAGCTTCCGTCCGTTTTACCGATGCCACTTCGGTTGGTGCCTCCGGTGGATTGATGGGCTGGCTGGGATTTCTTCTGGTCTTCGAAACCCTGCATTCGAGCCTTGTTCCAAAGAGCGCAAAACGGCGGCTGATCGGCGGCGTGGTGATGACAGCACTCATTGGGTTGATCGGATATCGTTTTATCGATAATGCCGCCCACTTTGGAGGTTTGATCGCGGGTATGGGATATGCAGCGATCGTTTTTCCAAAATCAGCCTCGGTGGCTAGGCCAAAAATGAACCTTGTGGATAAGACGGTTGGCGCACTCAGTATGGTGTTCATAATGCTTTGCGCAGCATTTACGATTTACAAGATGGCGGGTGGGTTTGGCTGATTTTAAACAATGTGCGCTCGGTGATTCTAATACTTGCGCGGTGGTAAGTTCAGCGTTTAGGCTGCCCCCACAATATGAGTGAGCGACGGGTAGTGATTACTGGCATTGGATGTATTTCGCCTCTGGGAAATGATCTGGAGACAACTTGGGATGGGCTGAAGAATGGCAAAAGCGGCATCCGCCGGATTGAGTCTTTGGATCCTACGCCATTCGAGTGCAAGATTGCCGGAGAAGTGCGGAATTTCAATGCGGATGATTACTTCCGGGTTCCGAAGGACGCGCGTCGCTCAGATCGCTACGTGCAATACGCGGTCGCAGCGTCAAAAATGGCGATGGAAGATTCCGGTTTGGACAAGGAAAAGATCGATCCGCGCCGGTATGGAGTCATGGTCGGGAGCGGAATTGGTGGCCTTTCCACCTTGGAGCGGGAGCATTCCGTTTATCGTGACAAAGGTCCACGACGGGTTTCTCCATTCACCATCCCGATGATGATTTCTAACATCGCTTCTGGAATCATTTCGATGGAGCACGGTCTACTGGGCCCAAATATGGTTATCGTTACTGCCTGTGCTACCTCCAACCACAATATCGGTGAGGCGTGGCGCATGATCAAGTTTGGCGATGCCGATGGTTTTCTCTGTGGAGGTGCCGAGGCGGCTGTCTTGCCAATGGGGCTGTGCGGGTTCGCAAGTATGAAGGCTCTCAGCACCCGCAATGACGATCCCGAGGCGGCGTCCCGTCCGTTCGACAAGGACCGGGACGGTTTCGTGATGGGCGAAGGTGCGGGTGTTGTTATGATCGAAGAGCTGGAAACAGCGAAAGCCCGCGGCGCGAAAATTTATGCGGAACTTATCGGTTATGGCGTCAGTGCGGATGCATATCATCTCAGTGCACCTTCTCCAGATGGTAGCGGTCCCGCTTACGCCATCGGGATGGCTCTCAAACACGGCAAGACCAATCCCGACGAGGTTGATTATCTTAATGCCCATGCCACATCGACAGGCCTCGGCGATGTCGCCGAAACGAAAGCAATCAAGGTGGCATTCGGCGAATACGCAAATAATGGGCTTCTTGTTAGCTCCACCAAATCAATGACAGGGCACATGCTCGGTGCCGCTGGCGGTATTGAGCTTATCGCAAGCGTGATGGGAATCGTGGAAGGTGTAGTTCCCCCAACGATCAATGTGGAAAATCAAGATCCCGAGTGTGACCTTGATGTTGTTCCCAATGTGGCCCGTGAGGTGCCGATCAAAGTGGCACTAAGCAACAGCTTCGGCTTTGGAGGGCACAACGCTTCCGTTCTCGTCAAAAAATTCGAGGATTAACGATTGTGGAAAACATCTGCCATCGGCACACACGCGGGATTGTTTTCTCCGATACTGATGCGAGCGGATGGGTTCATTTCACCAAGATATTGTCGTTTGCGGAAAACGCGGAGCATGAATTCCTGAGATCATCGGGAATTGATGTCTTCGATAGATCGGCAGGGGGCTGGCCTCGGGTTCGGATTGCCTGCGAATACGAGAGGCCACTTACATTCCAGGAGAAAATCGAGGTATGCCTATGTCTCGAAAAGATTGGCAATGGCTCTTTGACCTGGAGATTCTGGATTCTCAAACAGGATGGCAAAGTCGCGGCAAAAGGCGAAATGGTCACCGCAAAAGTGAATGAATCGGGTCGTCCTGAAAGGATTCCCGAAAGGGAGAGAGAGATTCTGGAAGCATTGAAATGAGCGAGAACAAAACGGAAAAGTCCGGCGGGATCGTCCTTGTGCCTACGCCGATAGGAAACTTGGGTGACATAACCCTCCGTGCTCTGGAGGTGCTCAGGAATGCGGATCGGATCGCTTGCGAAGATACCCGCCGCTCGGGGGTGTTGTTGGCCCATCATGGGATCACGGGGAAATCGCTTGTATCACTTCACGAACACAATGAATTGCGCAAAGCACCGGAGCTTGTCACCGCGGCGAAGGCGGGTGAAGTCATCGCATTTATAAGTGACGCGGGAATGCCGGGAATCTCTGATCCGGGTTACCGCTTGGTTCAGTCCTGTATTGAAATGGAGGTTCCGCTGGAGGTTCTTCCCGGCCCCTCTGCGGTTTTGACAGCCCTGATTGGATCGGGTTTGCCGTGCCATGCGTTTCGGTTTGGAGGCTTCCTATCGGTAAAATCCGGGAAGCGCCGCACGGCAATGAGCACTGCGCTTGAGAGTGGCGAAACGGGAATATTTTTCGAAAGTCCGCATCGGATTCTTTCCACGTTGGAAATTCTTCAGGACATAGATCCCAATGCCAAGGTGTGCGTGGCCAGAGAACTCACCAAAAAATTTGAAACTTATCATCGTGGCACTCCTGCCGAGATTTTGGAATGGTTTAAAACCCACTCGGTGAAAGGCGAAATGGTGATTTTGATGAACAAAGGCTGAGTGTGCAGGCGGATCAGCGGCCTAGCGAGAGCTCGGTTTAGGCATCTGGATCAGGGAGAATCATCGACAAACAGCTGCTCATAGCCGACAAGAGCGGGCATGAAGAAATCTTTTCCACTCACCTCTCCGAATCACAAGCCCGCCCGTGTGGTGGAATCTGTAAAGGCGGAAATCAGAAAGTATCTCAAGCGGGAACGGCGCAAGACCTTGCCCGAAGATGTGGATTTCTGGGATTTTGACTGCCGCGCGGGAAAGGCCCCTGAGACGGCGGAGGCAGTCCATGTAAGCGAACTAACCAAGCCAATTGACATAGCGGCACAAGAGGGATGGGAAGCGGTATATATCGAAATTCTTGCAAAGCCGGGCCGTCGCACCAAGAGCCAGGGATCCAGCACCGATAATTCTGCGGCACCCAGCGAAGCAGAAGACGATGAGCTGCCTCATTGAGCTTTCTCCCAGTTTGTGACATTTCCTGTTGGTCTTTACTGGACGTATCGGATGAAACCGGATTGATTCTTTTTTGTCTTCCGGAAGGAAGGTCAACAGCTCCCAAGCAAATGCCGCCGTGGTGGAATGGTAGACACTGCGGATTTAAAATCCGTTGCCCTCACAGGCGTGCCGGTTCGAGTCCGGCCGGCGGTATTTTTTGGATAAGTTTCTAGCTTCCGTTCGGAGAGATATTCTCCCATGGTCCAAAGCCTGCATTGCCAGCAGAAGCTTTTGGAATGGAATTTTGCCGTTGAGCTATTTGCTCTCCACGCGTCTATCTTCGCTTTCTCCGGATCAGGAATCCGGCTACACCAACTGTCGCGAGTAGGGCGGTTGACGGCTCGGGGACAGTTGTTGTCAGGAAGGTGCCGGAAGCGCTTTCGCGCAGATCAGACGCTCCCCAGAACACATTCAATGGCTCGTCGGCTTCTTCCGGATCGAATGCGCCGCTTTCCCAATAGGCTGTCACAAACTTGTCGATCGACTCGCCGGGGGAGAAGCTTTCTCCAAAGTTGACAAAGAAGTAATCTCCCAGGAAAGAGACGCCCGTCGAAGCAATAACGGACCCTGATCCAGAAGGAGATTCCTCAGAAAAGTCATAGGTATCCACAGCATCCGCGGACAGAAGATGCGGTATGGAGAACCCTGGGTCATCGAAAAGCATCGTGCTCGTGAAGTAGATCGAATTATCGTAATAGGCAGGTGTTTCGAACGGGAAAACCCCTTGAATGCGAAAGCCCACGCTATTTTGCGTTAATTCAAATTGGGTGACCGTTATTCCTACCTGCACGACAGCACTGGCCATCCCTGTCAAGATTGAGAAAAATCCTACGCTAAGAAACATGGTGCGGACAGGGGATATAATCTTCATCAGCGCTAGGGTGTTTGTGAGATTTAAGATGTCAACAATATTGAGTTCTCCGATGTCTGATTTATAAATATATGAATATACATGATGAATACTTCAGAGATGTGATGAATTTGTCACGAAATTGTTAGAATGCTTGGCTTACTTTTCGTTGAATTTGATAATTCCATCCCATTGATCCGGACGGTCATTGAGAAATCGCTGTGTATGAGTTGTCAGATTTCGGGCGATGAGGTCATCTGGATAATCGGCGAGATGTTTTTCACAGAGGCAAAGAGCATTCACGAAGTCTCCCCGTTCAAAGCACTCCAGCGCTTTGGTGTAGGATTCCAGTGACGCCGGACACTGGGAGGTTGTCCAAAGATCCACCGGCTCTTGCCGGCCTTTCACGCGCACTCTCGCAATTCGCCGGTGGATCTGGCTTGCTCCCGTTGCCTGGATAAATTGGCCGCTGGCTAGCCAGGGACACGAGAAGGCTTTGGTCATTCCTTCAAGTCTGGATGCAAGGTTGACCGCATCTCCGATCACGCCGAACTCGGTGCGCTGCTCAGAGCCAATTTCTCCGGCCAGCACTTCGCCGAGATGAAGACCGATGCCGATTCCGAGAACAGGTAGGCCTCGCGATTCCCAGTCTTGATTCAGCTTTTCCAGTTCTTCGATCATGGCCTTCGTCGCGGCCAGGGCGGAGGTGGCAAATTGCGATTCGTCGCCATCCTCCAGCGCTCCCCAGTGCGCCAAAATCGCGTCTCCGATGAATTTGTCCAACGTGCCGTTATGGGCAAAAATGATTTTCACCATGGCAGAAAGGTATTCGTTGAGCTGAGAGAAAAGCTGCTCGGGAGAGACTTGTTCCGAGAGAGAGGTGAAGCCGCGGATATCGGAAAAGAGCACGACGACTTTTCGTTTTCTCCCGGACGCAGCTTGTTTGTAGATGCTCGGATCATTCACGAGGGAATCGGCAACATCGCGTGAAACAAATCGGCGGAATTGATGATGGAGTCTGGAGCGTTCAACACGTTCACGGATCAGGTCAAAGGATTGCCCCGAAACGGCACCAACGAAAAGTGCAATCGCGAATGTCCGTGGGCTGAACCAAATACCGAAATGTCTGGCGCACGCAAACGCCGTGAAAAATGATACAACTACAATGGTGACAGTGCTCAGTAGAATAATGATTGGGCGGTTTAGAAAACGGATCAAAATTGCTGCAGACAGGGCTCCGGCGATACCAGACCAAAATATCGAGCCCGCCCACTCGCCGAATGGTCTGCTGACGAAGGCCCGGTCTAGGCCGCTTCCAATGGCCTGGAGGTGTAGCTGCGGACCCATCAGCTGACCGACTGGTGTTTGGTGATTGTCTTGAAAACGAGCGGTGGCCGGGCCGATGAGAACCACTTTGTCCCGGAAAAATTCTCCCGATTTGTATCGGTGCGTCCAAGCATCCGGAAGGAAAATACTGCTGATGGAAAGTGGCTGATAAACCTCATAGGCTTTGCTTCGATCAATCTTCAAGGGATCCACATCGGCTGCCTTTACCGCATAGCGGATCTGAGCTTTTTGAAAAGGAGCTGGTTTACCGAGAGACCGGAGGACCGAGCCGGCGATTGATTGAAACTCTGCTTCCCCAGCTATGGGCGCCTGTCCGTTTTCCTGTGAAAGCGTGCTCGTGTAATCGATCTCCCGGATCAGTAAATCATCGGGATTGGGGCGAAAATTTACAAAGCCCAGCAATGGTGGTGGATCAATGGAGGTGAAGACAGGAGCTGGTTCAATCAGCATAAAAGCATCGCCTTTTCCATCATTCGAACGTGGTGCGAAGACAGTCGCCAGCACGATTTTTCCGGGATATTTCCGTAAAACTTCTGCTAGCGCTTCGTCGGCCTCGGGAGTCGATGGTTCCGCCATTACCAGATCGATCACGACGAGCTTCGCCCCGGCGTTCAAAAGTTTTGTAGCTGTATCCGCATACACCCGTCTGTCCCACGGAAAACGTTTGGACATACGGGTAAGGTTCTCATCGCTTTGGATAAGAGCGGGATCAAGTCCCTGTAGAGTCAGGCTCTCTTCATCAATTCCCAGAAAAACGAGATCCTCGCGGGGACTGGGGTTATTCGGAACATATAATGCGGAATCACCCAATTTCCGGTCACTCGATATAATATGATCCGACGCCGGAGGTATGAATGCGACTAATGCAATCAACATACCTCCAACGAAAGCTGTTAATGCCGAAAGGTATCGGTTCTTTCGTGGCTTTATTCTTGCTCTCACTAGTGTTGTTATCTAGCAATTCAGCGCCTCTACAATAAAACATTTCATGAAAAGCCGATTAATACTTATGTTTCTTGCTGGCGCATTCTCCGCGCAAGCTGACGTTCTCACTCCCGTTCAACGATTTTTTGGAATGGGGGGACAATATCCGGATTATGTGGATGAAGAAGCGAACTTCGGGGAATTTACCACAGAACAAGCTCCGTTTTCACCGGCGGATTCGGACTTTGGTGTTCAGGAAATTCTGGTAAAACGCGGGAGTTCCGTGCCGGTTATCTTTGATTTCGAAACCTCGGTATATCGCACTGACAATGCACCTTCGAGCAGTGGGATTAACGATGATAGCTCATGGGTTTCATCTTCAAGCATGTCTCTGGGTTGGAGACCGCATCTGTTCAGCGGCTGGTTTGCCGATCTTGGGCTCGAGCAGGACTTGATCCGTTTCGATAATTCTTCCGCTACGGATTATGAGAACCTCGGGCTTTATCTTGGGGTTTTCAAGACGCTTCCGGATCTCGACGACACGATTGTCTTCGCAAGATATGAATATCAGCGTCTCACCACCGGTTCTTTCACTGATTCGGATTACAATGCACAGCGTGTCCGTGCAGGTGTGCAAAAGGTGCTCTGGGCGGCCCCACGTCACCAGTTGGCCGCTAGTCTCAGCGGTGCCTATGAATGGACGGCCACTCCGGAGACACTTGAGAGAAACGAAATCGCGCTGGATGTGGCATATCGCTATGCCTTCACCGATGATGTCTACGCATTGGCCACAGCGAGTGCTTCCTATTACAACTATGACTCCGCCGGAAGGGAAGATTGGGGTTATGACGTGGGTGTGGAGCTTATCTGGGAGCTGAACAAAAACTTCATGATCAATGCGTCTGTTTTCTATGATAAAAACGATTCCAATAGCTTGGCAGGCGCGAATGACTTCGAGGCATGGACGGGCGGTCTCGGGCTTGGTGTCCGTTATTTCTTCTAATCCGCGCGCTCAAATTCACAACTTACTGAGAATATTATGAAACGTTACTTTCTTCTTTCTTTCGCCCTCTTTGCGATGAGCGGTGTGCATGCCGCTCCCCTGAAATCCGCTGAGATCACCGCGGTGGTCAATGATGTCAAAATCAGCACGGATTCTTCTTCCGCTCAAACCGCGAGAATCGGTGAAAAACTTACCGTATCTTCTTCGGTTCTGACCGGAAGAAACTCAAGAGCCGAGCTTACATTTGATGATCAGACAATTACCCGTGTGGGTGCAAATTCGATTTTCCGTTTTAGCTCGGGATCACGGGATATGGAAATTCAGCAAGGCTCATTCCTGTTGAATGTCCCAAAAAATGCGGGAGGCGCCACCATCCGCACAGCGACGGTGACGGCTGCGATCACTGGGACTACGACGATGATGGAATATAGTGAGGGCCAATGGTTCAAATTCCTGGTGATCGAAGGCGTGGCTAAGCTCCGTAATCAGAATGGCGATACGATAGATGTGGAGCCCGGCAATATGATCGTCATGCATCCACAGGCGAAAAACTTTCCCGCACCTTTGGTCATAAACCTCCAAAAGCTGGTAAAAACTTCGAAGCTTCTCGATGGAAAATTTTTCAAACCATTGGGCGGAAATGCAAAGCAATTGATAGACCATTCCATTGCTTCCCAGCTGGACCGGAGACGCGTGGGCAAGCTGCTCCCCACCGGAGTGATTGTGCGTGGGCCTGGCCGTCCTTTCGGGAAACCTGATCGTGCTGGTAACAAGGGACCGAGAACAGTCCTACCCCGTGGCGACGGCCACATGGGAAATAATGGCTCTGGCCCGGGGAATTCGTGCATCGATACCCAGGGGATGCCTATACCCGGATGTGATATTTCCGGAAGCGACTTCTGATGGCCTCCTTCCGAATATGGAAAAAAGACCTCTGCGACTCATTCCGCAGAGGTCTTTTTGTTTAAGATGAAAGTAGCGCGTAAATTACGGCGCGACAGCTAGACGATCGGTTTCGTTCTCACGCTCGAAAAGGAAGCCATTTTCCTTATACGTCTTCAGCCGGAAATGAGTTGCTGTGGAGAGAACACCATCCAGTGAGGAAAGCTTCTCCGACACAAAGAGAGCGACCTCTCTGAGATCCGCCCCCTCGACGACGACCATGAGATCGTAACCTCCGCTGGCGAGATAGCATGATACGACTTGGTCGAACCGCGCGATACGCATTGCAAGGCGGTCAAAGCCGCCACCTCTTTCCGGAGTGAGGCGGACTTCGATAAAAGCTGAAACTGAAGTGTCTCCGATGATTTCCGGATTAGTCACCGCATGGTAGCCAAGGATTGTTTGATCTTTTTCCCAGGTCGCGATTTTCTCGGCGACTTCGGCTTCCGTTGAGCCAAGCATCTCGGCCAGTTCTTTAAAAGATGCACGGGCTTTCCGACGGAGTAATGAGAGAAGTTTCATAATGAAAATGTGTTTTTAACGCGAACTGGCAACATCGTATGCCAGCAATGGGAGAGGTCAACGCAAAGGCGTTTCTGATTAAGAACCCTCCCAATGAAAAAGACGGCAGAGATTTCTCCGCCGTCCTTGGGTAGGGTGTGCTTGGCCGGGTCTTAACTCTTTCTCGCAAGAAGATCGCGGATTTCGGTAAGAAGGAGCTCTTCTTTGCTCGGTGCGGGAGGAGCAGGATCCGGCTTGGCCTCTTCTTTCTTGATGGAACCAAGAGCCTTTTTGACGACAATGAATACCGCAAATGCGAGAATGATGAAGGCAATCAGATCAGTGATGAATTGACCGTAACCGATTACCGGTTGCCCTGCTTCCAAGGCATCCTTGTAGGGAAGTTTCACGTCTGGATTGTTCAGGTTGAGATACATCTCGGTGAAATTGATGCCTCCGGTGATTTTCCCCAAGACCGGCATGAACAAGTTTTCAACCATTGATTTGACAACGGTGCCAAATGCGCCGCCGATGATGATACCTACCGCCATGTCGATAAGGTTGCCCTTGAAGGCAAATTCTTTGAATTCTTTGATCATGATTATTAAAAGTTATTTGGGAGTTACAGAAACGCTGCCAGCAGATTGATTTCCCGGCAATTCAAAAAGCTTCTCAAGCGGGCGGGTGGCGGGAGGCAAGCCTATGATAGCAAGCGTTCCAGATCGGCGGCCGTGTATGCTGGCGCATCTGTCGGGGTGACGTTCTCATCAAGGGAATCTGCCAGAGCTTGCTTCGTGCTTTGCAGCTCGACGACTTTTTCTTCCACTGTTCCCCGCGTGAGTAATCGATAAACCGTCACAGGTTTTGTCTGGCCGATGCGGTGCGCCCGATCGGTCGCCTGGGCTTCGGCAGCCGGGTTCCACCATGGATCGAAATGCACCACGATATCCGCGGCTGTGAGGTTGAGGCCATAACCACCCGCTTTTAGGGAAATCAGGAAAACCGGTGGACCCTCCGGGTCTTGGAACTCATTGACGAGCACCTGGCGGTTACGGGTTTGGCCATCGAGACGCAGGGAGGCAATGCCCAGGGAATCGAGCTGTGATTCGATCTCGATGAGTTGCTTTTGAAATTGACTGAAGACCAGAATCTTACTGCCCGAAGAAATCGATTGCTCGCAAATTTCAAGAAGTCGTTCCAGCTTCGCCGAGCGACGTGGGACCGGAAGTTTTTTCAGTTTTTCTGAATCGAACAATGCCAGGTCACAACAGGTTTGGCGAAGCCGGAGCAAGGTGGTGAGGGTCGCCATGCGAGCCGCAGCCTTTTGGCCGGACTGGCGGATCTCGTCGATCTTGCGTAGTCCTTCTTTCTGTAGGTCCCGGTAGGTGGCGAGTTGCTCTTTGGAGAGGGTGCAATATTCGTTGATGATGATTTTGGAAGGAAGTTCGGGAGCGACTTCCAGCTTCGTCCTCCGGAGAACGAAAGGTGAGGTTTTCAGGCGGAGTAAAGTGCTGGCCTGGGCGGATGTGTCCGGGCTCTTGAGGGGAATCTCGTAGCGTTCCTGAAAGTCTTTTCTCGTGCCAAGCCATCCGGGCTGGATGAAGCGGAAAATCGACCAGAGATCCCGGGCTGAGTTCTCGACCGGGGTGCCCGTGAGCGCGAGCCGGCGGGTGGCATTCAATTTCGCCACAGCTTTCGAATGGTCGGTATCCGGATTGCGGATCAGGGATGCTTCATCAATGACGGCCAGGGAGTATTCCTGCTTCAGGTGATATGCCAGGTCTCTGGCAAGAGTGCCGTAGGTGGTGAGAATCACGTCGCCAGGTAGGATATCGGCGCGGAGCTTGTCCCGATGTGCTCCATGGAGAGTGATTACCCGGCGTTCCGGCGCGAAGCGGTTGAACTCTGCCAGCCAGTTGCCTAGAAGCGAGGTTGTCACAACAATAATCACTGGTCCTGATTGTGAATAACTCCTTAGGAAATATTCGATGCAGGTAATGGTCTGGAGGGTTTTCCCAAGACCCATATCATCCGCCAGAAGTGCTCCTTCATATTTATCCAAGCGGTTTACAAGCCAGGAGAAGCCCTTTGCCTGGTAGGGACGGAGTTCAGCGTTGATTTCCGGAATGTGAATAACTTGTGAGTTATCGTCAGGAACTGTCTTGGGCGTTGACCTATCGAGATTATGAGCGATCTCCCGGATGATGGCAGCGGAGGCCTTTTTTGCGGAAAAGTGACCGTTCTCCTGTTTCAGATCAAGGTCCTCGAAAAGCGGATCAATGAGGGACTCGATGTCGTCTGAAAGAATGATTTGCTTTCCTTTCAGCTGTTGCCCGGCGGGATTTCCCGAGCGGAGCAGACGACGGATTTCTGCGGTGGGAATCACTGCTCCCGAATCTGAGCGGAAGGTCAGATCAAAGCTCATTTGGTCATCGTCGGAAGTAAGTATTTTGATTTCCGGAGAGATGAAAACATAGGAGGATGACAGTTTTTCGGCAGTAGGGGAAAATTCAATCTTCCAGGTGGAGGGAAGGTTTTTGACAGACTTGGTCAGGAAATTCTGGATGTCTGGAGCGGATCTGATCTCGTGGATCGTGGTTGAGCCCGGGGAGCCGGTCCTGGCTGCCAAGGTTTTCAATGCGGCAACTTCTGCCAGAGGATTGCGGGTGATCACCTTCTGTCCATCGAGGATGGGTAGGTTTTCCTCGGTGTATGATACCTGGAGCGCTGCGGTGAGTCTCGAGCTGCCTCCGTCGATCCTGAGAGTGATAACAGGAGTAGCGGGAGTAAACTGGAGCGATTCGAACCATTCCGACCCGGTGAAATCGAGGTATGAATGGAGTGAATCCAGATGCGTCAGGAAAGCCGGAACCGAAAGTCTGCAAGGCTTTCCTTCCGCGAGGGTGGTGAAATATGGGAGAATTGAGGGCGGAATTTTCCCAGAGCCGATTCTTGAGAGATTTCCGGGTTTCAGCTTCCAGAAGGAGTCTCCGACGCTGAAGCACCGATCGGTGCCGGGCATGAGGTGGATATGCTCTCCTTTCAATGTGCAATCTGCGAGATGGAGCTGGGCGCCGGAGTCGATTGAAAGGGGATTTTCTCCTGCGGAAATTCTGGGATGATTACGAATTTGATGAAGGAAGCCCGGGAGCGTTTTCGGGCTAAGAGCAAGCTGAAGCGTTGTCTTGGAATGGGCTTTTTGATCGATCAGCCACGCGGTGAGTTTGTCATCGGCTGGAGTGGGCTCATGGTCGGAGGGAGATAGAGCAATAGCGGCGTGTCCTTTTTCCATCGCCCGCTCCCAGGGGCCCTGGAAACGGATTTGCCAGGCCAGCCGTGGAAGCTGGAGCGGTGCCGGAGCCGTTTGTTTTTGCGGCTGTGGCTGGGGGACTTTTTTCGTAGCTGGAGGAGGGCTCACGAGGTGCAGCCCAATAGCAATGGCGTGGGGACAAAAGGTTCCTTCCCGTCGGTTGGCGGGGCAGGAGCAGTTGGCATCCAGCCATGTTGGGGTTTTCGCGTCGACACTTGCACGATACACACGTTTCCCCAGGCGGACACTGCCCTTCCAGCCATTCGGAGTTCGTTCCGCTTCATCGACGGCACCGATGTTGAGCAGGGATTGCGCTTCCTTGAAATCCTGCCAGGCGGCGGCTTTTCGGAGTGTGGTTTCGTCAAAAGATAACATCGGGGGAGGACAATGGATAGGTGTCGGAAATTTTCAACGCAAAGGGGCGAAACGGAGATTGCTGGTGCCGATGCAGAGTATATAGCATGGACGGATGAAAATATTAAATTTCATGGCGATCGTTCTTTTAACCGGTTGTGTAGGAAACGAGAGTCGCGATTCGGCCGGTGGAGAAGTGATCTGGACGGTGGGAAAATACGAGAGCTCTATTTCGCACACGCCGTCTATCAGCGGGTATCGGAAGCTGAAAAGTGAAGCGGTCGAATTCCGGAAATACAGGGTTCATCACCCCACAGGGCTTTGGTTTGTTCGCCTCGACGGGGATGCTCCGCCTATAGAAATAAAGACCGCCAAACATGGCTCCATCACGTTATCGGGAGAATGGTATCCCGAGGAAGGAGGCGCCGATGCCGCAGCCGTGTATGCGTTCGTGAAAGGATCCGAGACATTGATCATCCTGCAAGGCACCAGTGATCTCACTTACGAGGAAACCTGGGTGACTATAGTTGATGGTAAGACCACGGATCTGAAACGTTACGCTGCCAAAGGAGATGGCATGGGGCCTGAAATGCCTGGTGTGGAACCGAAATACCGTGTGTATCCTGAGTCATGAGGAAGTTGTTGGTGGTCGGAGCTGGATTTGTCGGGGATGAAATTCTGAGGGTTTTCCGCGCTCATGGCTGGGAGGCTACCGGAGTTTCGCTAAGTGGAGGAGCCGGGTTGATCGAAGGTGATGTCAGCGAATGGGCTTCGGTTGATAATTTTCCCGATGCGGATGCGGTGGTTCATTGCGCGGCTTCAGGAAGAGGAGGTGAAGAAGCGTATCGAAAAGTCTACCTGCAGGGGTGCGAGAACCTTGTGCGGAGATTTCCACGGGCCAAGCTGCTCTTCACCTCCAGTAGCTCGGTCTATGCGCAGACCAATGGCGAGATTGTGACTGAGGAATCGCCTACACAGCCTGGCCGCGAAACAGGTAAAATTCTTTTGGCAGCTGAGAAAGTCGTGGTGGACGCCGGAGGAATTGTCGCCCGGCTTGCCGGGATCTACGGACCCGGGCGAAGTGTCTTACTGAGGAAATTCCTGAGTGGTGAAGCGGTGATTGAGGAGGATGGAAGCCGGTATATAAATCAGGTCCATCGGGACGATATTGCCCGTGCGGTATTCCATTTGATTGATTTGCAGAAATTCCCGGGTGGACAGATCTTCAATGTGTGTGACTCCGTGACGATGAGTCAGCTGGAAGTCTATCAGGGACTGGCCCGGCGATTCGGAAGGGATTTGCCTCCGAGAGGTCCACGCGATATGAATCGGAAGCGTGGCTGGACTCACAAGCAAGTCAGCAATGAAAAGCTCCGTCGCTCAGGCTGGGAGCCGATCTATCCCGGCTTTCTGGATGCTGTGGAAAACCTATGAGGAGAGCTCCGAACTGTTTCCCGACCATGTCCATAGATTGGGATCAAAGTATTTATGAGCCGTTCCGATGAGGTTCTGTGGGTTGGCTTTTGGATGTAGGATAGCGAAAAGTGTGGACCCCGAGCCGGACATCAGCACCGTTTTCGTGTCGCGTCGTTTGAGTAACCAGCTTTTCAACTCGGCGAGGTAGCGGTGTTTCGCAAATACCGCTTTTTCCAGATCGTTTACCAAAGTCAGCGAGCCATAAGTCTGGGGCTCGGATCTTACCCCGGGCAGTGCCTGGGATTCCAAACATGTGCGGTATGCCTCTGGAGTGGAGACAGAAAAGTCCGGTTTGAACAATGCGATGGATAAATTTTCAGGTTGTGGCGCGGCCTCGATAATTTCCCCTCGTCCGGTGCATCGTGCCGCTCCGGAATAAAGGAAAAAGGGAACATCGGATCCTATCGACGCTGCTAGGTCGTGAAGCTCTTCGATGGCCAATGGGCTGCCAAGCTGACTGTTCAACGCAAGAAGTGTGGTGGCTGCATTGGAAGAGCCGCCGCCAAGACCAGCTCCGTGAGGAATATTCTTTTTCAGATGTATATGAAAGTTCTGTATTTCCCCGGTTTTTCCATGGAGGGCTTCCACCGCTTTTACCACCAGGTTTGTATGATCTGTCGGAAGTGCAGGATCATCGCAAGTAAAGGAAAACTCCTCAGCCGGAGTGATGGTAATTTCATCCGCCAAACCCGGGAGCTTGATCATTAAAGTGTCGATTTCGTGGAAGCCATCCGGGCGTTTGCCTAGAATTCGCAGAGAGAGATTGAGTTTGGCAGGTGAAAGCATGGGGAATTGTTGAAGCTGGAAATGATGGAAATTATTGTAGTGTCAAAAGAGCGAGCATTCGGCCAGTTTTTCCTTTTTCCACGCGATATGAATAGTGAGCTGTCAGATCTGCAGCAGTGTTCTCACAGGAGTCGTAAAATTGGTCGATTCCTAGCGCACGCGCCTGGGAGTGGACGCTTTCTGGTAGATTCATCTCATAATCGGGAGGTCGGATGCAGGGAGATAAGATACAGGTGAGGTTTGCGGGATCTGTGCCGAAGAATTCGGTCATTTTACGGACAGCTTGCTCCAGAATATTAAGTTCTGTTCCCTTTCTGCCGGAGTGAAGAAGGCCGATGGCCTTCGATACGGAATCTGCCAGGTAGATCGCGGCACAATCGGCAACGTAGATTGCCAACAGCTGATTCGGCACATTGGTAATCAGGCCGTCCGTCCCTGGATGTGTGATGATCCCGCTCTGTAGGGGCTCTGAAATCACGGAAATTCCGTTGCCGTGAACCTGCTCCGCGTGGTGGCGGGCATTGATCGATGGATATTGAGCCGAGATAATTTGATCATGTAGAGGAGCGAGATTCCGCAACGCGAACTCCCGGTCCCCATCGACATTTACTCCGGATAAACGCGGGATCCAGGATGCCTGGAACTCCGGTTGATTTGAAATTGAGTTTAGAAATGAGAACGCCTCCGTCACAGCGGGAACTGTAACGGAGGCGGTTGGAATTCGCCAAGCTGGATTATTCAGGGGGGAGACAGAAACTTATGCAATCGCGCGATTTTTAAGCGCACGGTTGGTATGTTCAACTGTTTCGGCCTCTTCTTCATCCATTCCTGCCAGAATGCCGGCGAGGTCTGTCGCAATCTCGGTGCGCATCTTGGAGACAAGGTCAACTCCTTTGGATGTGATTCGAACCATGATTTTGCGGCGGTCTTCAGCGGCATGTATGCGCTCGACATAGGAAAGTTTTTCCAATCTATCCACAAGGCCTGTAGCGGCTGCGGTGGAATGACCCATTTTTTTCGCGATATCGGACATGGTCAAATATTCTTCGCTGGAAAGGTAGGTAAGGAGGAAAAACTGTGGGAACGAGATGTTTCCTTTGTTGAGCTCTGTTGACAGGTTAAGGATGCAGCTCCGCTGTGTGAACAGGACGAAGTCTGCGAGACGATCGGCATCGGCTTTCACCGAGGTGCCGGAGGCACTTGGTTGTGTGTTTTTCATTTTGGCTGGTTGTAGTGTTCATGTTTTGGGACATGTAAGGGAGCACAGCCATTGCGAAAGGGAAGATAACTAGGAAGGTCGATATTAATCAACTCCAAAGTTATATTATTTCAAGTTAGCTAGGCTGTTTTGGTTGGGACGTTTTAAAGGTATGGCCATCTGTCTGATTTGGAAAGAAGGAAATTTCAGAAAAGTTAACTAACTGAAAATCAGTATTCTACGATATTACTGACGGAATCGCTCTCTGGTGAATGCCGTTCTAGGGCGGAGGAAGGAGCGATTACGCGGATGTTAAGAAGGTTGAATTTTCCTTACTATAGAAAGTTAAAGCGAAGTTTTGGAAATGGCTTCCTTCTCTAATCGCAGCCGCGCACTGGCGAGGTATTCCTGATCGATCTCGATTCCGGTGAAGTGTGCAATTTTTTGAAATTTTGCGGCCAGGGCGGAGGAGCCGATTCCCAAAAACGGATCGAGAAGCCGTGTCTCACATCCTTTCCCGTGTAGCTTGATGCATTGCTCCACCAGGGCGGGAGGAAAAGATGCCGGGTGAGGGCGGTCTTTCATGCGATATCTGATCGTTTGGTATGGGATAAACCACGTATTCCCACGGCAGCGGAGATCTTGCCCACCGGTGTGCTGCCAGCGGCTGATGTTTGACTTGTGCTGATAGGGGACGCCTGCGGCGCGACGGTCGAGAGGAATTGAGCCTGTCTTGGTGAGATGGAAAACGTATTCGTGACAGTCGTTTACGTAGCGGTCGGAATTGATAGGCTTGAAATGTCCCACCGAGAGCAATTCATCATCGGTGGTTTTTACACTGATGGATTTTACCCAGTGAAAGGTGTTTTGCAGAGTGAAGAGAGGTTTTTTACCGTCTGTGAGGGCCAGGATCAACTGGTGGGGAAGCAGTGGATTGGAAGGCGTGGCACCGATATTGAGAAAAAACGAGCCGTCGTCTGCCAAAACCCGTTTCAGCTGGCGAGCCCAGGATTTGCACCACGAAAGGAACTTTGTGCGGGGCGCGGTATCCTCGAATTGCGAATAATTGATCCCCAGATTATAAGGAGGAGAGGTTACCACGAGATCGAAAGATTTCTCCTCGAGGGTGCGGAGAATTTTCAGACAATCGCCGTGGATCAAATTCATAGGTCTGGAGCGGAGCTTATGGGGATAGCCGTAGACAGATGCTAGCCGCGGAGGTGATGAATGGCCTCCTCCAGATCCGATAAAGACACGGAATCGATGACGTGGGCGCAGCCAATCTCGGAAAGTGTGACAAAACGGATTTTTCCCGATTTGAATTTTTTGTCACGGGATAGCTTTTCCATGACTGTCGCGGTGGCAATCGATTCCGGGAGAGTCAATGGGAGATTGAAGTGGCCCAGTAGATCCAAAATTCTTGTGGAGTGCTCCGGCTGGAGTCCGGAATGTTTTTCCGAGATGTGGAGTGCTGCGCGAATCCCCAGGGAAATCGCCTCACCGTGCAGAATTTGCCCATACGGGAGCGAGGCCTCGATGCCGTGGCCGATCGTGTGGCCGAAGTTCAGAAGAGCACGAATGTCCTTTGTCTCGTATTCGTCGCTTTCGACTACACGGGCTTTGATCGCAATATTTCGGGCTAGCAGATCGGCGGGGACGTCACGTTTCTGGGGGGCGATTGTGAGCAGGTCATCGAGCATTGCTGCATCACGGATGGCCGCGTGTTTGATGGCTTCCGCAAAACCTTCGTGAAACTCGCGGGCAGGGAGGGTGCGGAGAGTTTCCGGATCCACGATGACGAGTTTTGGCTGATGAAAGGCACCGAGAAGGTTCTTGCCTTCAGCGACGTTCACTCCTGTTTTTCCGCCCACGGAAGAGTCCACCTGGGAGACGATCGTCGTGGGAATTTGAACAAACGGAATGCTGCGGTAGAAGATCGAGGCGACAAACCCAGCAAGATCGCCCACCACGCCTCCGCCCAGGGCGATGATCATGGAGCGTCTGTCATGACCGGCCCGTATCATTTCCCGGCAGAGGTTTTCAACTTGGGAGATTGATTTCGAAGCTTCACCCGAAGGCACTGTGTGGAGTGTGGGAGAATTGCCGGCACCAAAGCTTTCGATAAGTGTCTTTGAGTGATATCGGCTCACTGCTTCATCGCTAATAATGGCGGGACGCAGCCCGGAGAGGCCGTGTTGCGCAAGAAGGTCGGCAGTTTTGGAAAGGAGGCCGTTTTCAACCAAAACAGGATATGAACGGTCGTCGAGATCGACTTGAACGGTAGGCATGGGCGGAGAATGACCAATGTCTGCCGAACGTCCAACTCCGAAGATCGGCGAATGTGTAGATTCCGCCAAAAAAAGCCTTCGCCGGGCAAGGGGATGGACAGGATACAAAGTGTATGGATGATGCCGCCATGACGATTGCCGAGTTGAATGGGATGGAGGAGGAGGCTTTTTTCAATAAGTTCGGCGAGATTTACGGAGATTTCGACTGGGTGGCCGATGCCGCGCTGGATGGGAGGCCTTACAAGTCCTTTGACGAGCTTGCGACTTTGATGCGAGAGACTGTGGATTCTGCCAGCGAAAGGGATCGTCTGGCCCTATTGGCGGAATGGCCGGAGCTCTCGATAGACGGGAAAAATCTATCCGGTCTGGCTCTGGATGAATGGAAAGAAATCGGAATGGATCGTCTTGATTCCGGGGAGGCGGAGCTCTTTGAGGGCCTGAACGAAGCCTATCGTGGAATGCTGGGAATTCCGTTCGTGAAGTGTCTGATCGGGGAGACGAAGGTAAGCGTTCTCAGGAGTTTTGGAGAGCGGCTGCTCAACAGTCGTGAAAAGGAGATTCAGACGGCTTTTATGGAAATCCATCACACAGCGAGACAGCGTATTTTGCGAATCGCGGAATAAGTGCCTGCCGCTGGATCGGCTGTTTTTCTCAAATAGGAGTTGCTTATTCGGCGTGTTGGGGGCATTTTTTCGACGAAACCTGACAAAACAAGGTAATATACTAAGGATTATGCTTCCCGACAGTTCACCGTTCACTCTAGACCAGCGCAAGGCGTTGGATTCGTTGCTTGCTGGATTTGATGTGCTTCAGCGCGGATGGCTCAGCGGATTTCTTGCCGCCGGCTCAGCTGCAGTGATATCAGCGCCTTCAGGTGCTTCCGCGTCCGCAGGGAAGCTAACCGTTCTCTATGGAACGGAGAGCGGCAATTCCGAGGAGTTGGCAGATAGGGCAGTAAAGGAAGCGAAGAAAAAAGGTTTCAAAGCCGTGATGAAAAACATGGCGGATATCTCTCCTGCGGATCTGGCGAAGGTGGAGAATCTTCTGGTGATCGTTTCAACATGGGGAGATGGAGAAGCACCGGAAACTGCCGTCTCTTTCCACAAATCCTTCATGTCGGAAGGTTTTGATCTCACCGGTGTAAAATTTTCCGTATGTGCGTTGGGTGATACTTCCTACGAGAAATTCTGCGAAATCGGGAAACAGTTCGATGCGCGTCTCGAGCAGCTCGGCGCGAGCCGCGTAGCGCCAAGGGTTGACTGCGATGTTGATTATGAAGACTCCTACAATGAGTGGTTTGGCGCAGCGATGACCGCTCTCGCACCGGCGGCCCCGGCTTCTGTCTCCACGGCAGCCCCGGCCACGTTTGCTCCCGCAACCACGGAATACGGGAAGAAAAATCCGTTTCCGGCTGAGGTGATCGATAATGTATTGCTCAATGGCGAGGGTTCATCAAAGGAAACCATCCACGCAGAGTTCAGCCTGGAAGGTAGCGGGCTCGTTTATGAGCCTGGTGATGCCCTTGCCGTTCTCCCTACGAACTGTGCGAGAATGGTCGAGGAAATCCTGGATGCCGCGAAGCTGAAAGGAACTGAGGAGGTGGAGGTCAAAGGCCTGGGCAAGCGGCAGCTGGCAGTCGCCCTGGCGGATGATTATGATATCACCGCTCTCTCCAAGGCTGTGCTCAAGAAGCTTGCCGAGGCAACGGGTTCGGAGAAATTGAATGCGTTGCTTGCTGATGGTGCGAAAGATCAACTGCGCGAATATATCGAGGGACGCGAGATCATCGATGCGATTGAGGATTTCGCCCCCACGGGGCTCTCCGCCCAAGCACTGGCTGGCATTCTTCGCAAATTGCCGGTGCGGCTTTATTCCATCGCTTCCAGCCCGCTGGCCCACCCGGATGAGGTTCACCTCACGGTTGCAGCCGTCCGATACGAGAGCCATGGAAGAATTCGAAAAGGGGTGTGTTCCACCTTCCTCGCTGACGTTGCCAAAACCGGTGAGTCGGTGCCTGTCTTCGTCCAGCCGAACAAGAACTTCCGTTTGCCGGCGGATCACAATACTCCGATAATTATGGTCGGGCCGGGCACAGGGGTTGCGCCGTTCCGTTCCTTCGTCGAGCACCGGGCCGCTCTTGGAGCTCCAGGAAAGAGCTGGTTGTTCTTTGGTGACCAGCATTACACATATGATTTCCTCTATCAGCTCGAATGGCAGGGTTACCTGAAGGATGGTGCGCTGACCAAGCTGGATCTGGCATTTTCCAGAGATCAGCCGGAGAAGGTCTATGTGCAGGACAAAATGCTTGAGAAGGGCGAGGAGCTTTATGCCTGGCTCGAGGAAGGGGCTCACTTCTATGTCTGTGGAGACGCAAGCCGCATGGCGGCAGATGTTCACGAGGCATTGATTGGCGTCGTCCAGAATTTCGGGGCGAAGTCCCGTGAGGAGGCTGAGCTGTATGTTGAGAATTTGAAGAAGAGCAAAAGATATCAGCGTGACGTCTACTAGGACACCCGATTCCAAAACAAGAACATCTAAGGAAATTTTATTATGGCTGAGCAAAAATTAGCAGCAAACGAAGGTATCAAGATCCGTAGCAATTACCTACGCGGGACGATCAAGGAAGGTCTTGCCGACCTCTCTACCGGCTCCATGAGCGAGGACGATCAGCAGTTGCTGAAATTCCACGGAACCTATCAGCAGGATGATCGGGATCTGCGCCCGGCGCGCCGGAAGCACAAGCTCGAGAAAGCATATTCGTTTATGATCCGCATCCGCGTCCCCGGTGGTGTGGCAACCCCTGAGCAGTGGCTGGAGACGGATCGGCTTGCGACACAGTTCGCCAATGGGACGATCAAATTGACGACCCGCCAGGCCTTCCAGTTTCACGGCATCATCAAGTCCAACCTCAAGCGCACCATTGCGGAAATCAACCAAGCTGCAATGGACACCATTGCCGCATGCGGAGATGTGAACCGTAATGTCATGTGCAATCCCAATCCTTATCTCTCCTCGATCCACGGCGAGGTGCTGAAGATTTCGCAGGATATTTCCAATCATCTCACCCCGCAGACACGTGCCTACCACGAAATCTGGCTGGACGGAGAAAAAGTGGAAAGCAGCGAGGATGTGGTGGAGCCGATCTATGGGAAAACCTACCTGCCCCGTAAGTTCAAAATCACAGTCGCAGTGCCGCCGTCCAATGATGTGGATGTTTTCGCAAACTGCCTTTCTTTCATCGCAATCGTTGAGTCCGGCAAGCTCGTCGGCTTCAATGTGAGCGTCGGTGGAGGCATGGGGATGACCCATGGTTCGGAGGAGACCTACCCGCGGCTTGCGGATGTCATCGGCTTCTGCACCGTTGAGCAGGCGCAGGACGTGGCGGAAAAAGTCGTGATGGTCCAGCGGGATTACGGGGATCGCACGGAGCGGAAGCACGCCCGTCTGAAATATACTGTCGATGACCACGGGCCGGATTGGTTTCTTGCGAAACTCAACGAGTATCTAGGCTACGAGCTGGGTCCTGTCCGCGATTATGTTTTTGAGGATAATGGAGACCGTTACGGCTGGGTGGAAGGGATCAATGGCAAGCACAATCTCACCCTGTTTATCCAAGGTGGGCGCGTCCTTGATACACCGACTTATCCGATGCGCACCGGCCTCCGTGAGATTGCGAAGATTCATGATGGCGATTTCCGTCTGACCGCAAACCAGAATCTGATGATTGCCAATGTCTCGCCGGAAAAGCGGCCGGAGATTGAAAAACTTCTGGAACAATACGGAATGAAGGACAGCCACCTCCAGAGTGGTCTGCGTCTCAATTCCCTGGCATGCGTGGCCCTTCCTACCTGCGGTCTCTCTCTTGCTGAAGCCGAGCGCTATCTGCCGAGTTTGCTCAGCGAGCTCGAAGAAGTCCTCGAAGAGGCTGGCCTGCGCCATGATGCAATCACAATAAGAATGACCGGCTGCCCGAATGGCTGCGCCCGTCCATATATCTCGGAGATCGGCTTCGTAGGACGCTCCCCCGGTTGCTACAATGTGTATCTGGGTGGCGGATTTGCCGGGCAAAGGCTCTCGAAGATGTATCGTGAGAATTTCCCTGGTGAGAAGATCAAAGAGCTACTCGCCCCGATCATTCATCATTATGCCAAAGAGCGCAATGATGGCGAGCGCTTCGGTGATTTCTGCATCCGTGCCGGCTATGTCGCAGCGACAGAGCAAGGCAAAGATTTCCACAAGAATATCAAAGATGAAGCGCGTGCCTGAGCTTGTCTCAAGCGTCGCTTCATGGAAGCAACAAAAAGGTAAAATCATGGAAGCGTTGAAAACCGTCCAACCACACGACCGTCCAGTGGATGCTGCCGGCCTCTCCGAGGAGCTGGCGGGCCTGCGTGCCGGTGAAAGACTGGAGCTGCTTTATGAACGGCTGGGCAGCCGCCTTGTCGCCAGCACCAGTTTTGGCCTGCAGGCAGCTGTGATGTTGAAATTGCTGCACGATCATGCCCCGAAGGTGCCCGTGATTTCCATCGATACCGGGTTTCTCTTCCCGGAGACCTATCGCTACGCCGAAAAGCTCATGGAAATGTTCCCCCTGGATTATCGGATCTATCATCCGAAGATTTCTGCCGCCCGCATGCAGGCGCTGTGGGGAAATCTTTGGGAGGAGGGGCCGGAAGGAGCCGAGAAATATGGGATCATCACGAAGGTTGAGCCGATGAATCGCGCGATCAGTGAAATTGGCGGCGATGTATGGATCAGCGGCTTACGCCGCGCACAATCCGAGACCCGTCAGGATCGTCCCTTCGCGGAACAACAGAAAAAGACACTCAAGGTTTACCCGATTCTCGATTGGGCGGATGCCCAGGTGGATATTTTCTATCATCAGGGAGAAATTCCCCATCACCCGCTTGCCGCCCAGGGGTATGTCACAATGGGAGATTGGCACAGCACCCGCCCATCGCTGGATGGCACCGGAAACGGCACGCGTTTCGACGGACAGAAATATGAGTGCGGCTTGCATGAAGCTTCCGGAACTTCCGATTTCCAGATCTAATTTCCTCTGTATACTTCGCGACGAATACCAAACCTAAATACAACATATCTATGAGCATTTCAGACAGCATGGTTTCAACCATTGGTAATACGCCTCTTATTCGCCTCAATCACGTCACCAAGGGCCTGGAGGCCGAAATCTGCGTGAAGGCGGAATTTTTTAATCCACTCTTCAGCGTTAAGGACCGTATCGGAAAGTATATGATCGAGGCTGGAGAGCGCGACGGCCTTCTCAAGCCCGGCGGGCTGATTATCGAGCCGACTTCCGGCAATACCGGTATCGCACTGGCTTTCGTGGCACGTGCCAAAGGCTACCGCTGCATTCTGACGATGCCGGAAAGCATGTCAATCGAGCGTCGCGTTCTGCTCAGGATGCTGGGGGCGGAAATCGTTCTGACACCCCGTGCCAAGGGTATGAACGGCGCGATCGCAATGGCTAAAAAACTCATTGCGGAAAATCCGGAAGCATTCGGACCCGGACAATTCGAGAACCCGGCAAATCCCCAGGCACACCGTGAAACTACTGCCGAAGAAATCTGGCGGGATACGGATGGGCAGATCGACGCATTCGTAGCAGGCGTGGGCACCGGCGGCACGATCACAGGAGTAGGG
This sequence comes from Luteolibacter algae, assembly GCF_042683045.1. Taxonomy (NCBI): domain Bacteria; kingdom Pseudomonadati; phylum Verrucomicrobiota; class Verrucomicrobiia; order Verrucomicrobiales; family Verrucomicrobiaceae; genus Luteolibacter; species Luteolibacter algae. The sequence goes on from NZ_JBHUIT010000031.1 coordinate 29,805, forward strand.
GAAGTGCTGAAAAGTCGCACGGATCTGAAGGTTTTTGCGGTAGAGCCGGCAAATAGTCCGGTCATTTCCGGCGGGGCGCCGGGTCCTCACATGATTCAGGGCATCGGTGCGGGATTCATCCCGGGAAATCTCAATGTCGATATCATTGATGAGACGATTCTCGTCAGCAACGAGGACGCCTTTGCCACCGCTCAATCATTGGCACAGCAAGAGGGACTTCCGGCAGGTATTTCCACGGGCGCTAATGTTTGGGCGGCAATGCAGGTAGCCAAGCGGCCGGAGTTCAAAGGCAAACGGATCGTTACCGTTGGCTGCTCGTCCACAGAACGCTACCTCTCGACTCCACTGGCGGAGAAACTCCGTGAGGAAGTCTCTGCTTTGGAAACCCAGGACATTTAGTCCGGCATCGACAAAAGCGGGGCTACTGTTAAAGTCCTTTGGAGAATATGAAATTACCCGTCACTTTAGCTTGGCTTGGAATGGCTGCGGTTGCTTTTGCAGCTCCCAAGTTTGCGATTGTTCGCGTCACCGATATCTACCGCAAGCTTCCCTCAACGGTTGCGATGCAGGAGGATATCCAGAAGCAAAGAAACGCAATCATGGAAAACCAAAGGGCTGAACAGTTACGAGCTATCATCGTGGAACTTCAAGCCCTGCAAACCCAGCTCCAGGAGCAAAAGGACGAGATCGATTCTGAAGCCGGCACCAAGCTTGTGAGATCCTACGAAATCAAACGTCAGGAAGCTGAAACACTGCGCGAGGAGTTCGAGGAATTCCGTGCGGAGGAAGACAAGCGTATCAACAAAGAGATGGTAAGCGCGATGCGCGAATCTTTGGAGAAAATCACCACGGCTTCCGAACAGCTTGCGAAAGAAAGAAATCTGGATGCCGTATTTGACACATCGGGAAACAGCAATACGGGTTTACCATTCGTGCTGTATCATGGATCGGCACCCGATATCAGCGATGATGTGATGGAGCTCCTGGGAGAAAAACCTCTTGAAGAATCTGTCACGCCATCTGCGGACTCCGCTGCAGCAGAACCCAAAGAATAGAAAACAAGTTTATGAGCCTTCAAGAAATTCTCCAAAACCACTTTGTATGGGGGCTATTACTAGGCCTACTGATCGCCGGATTCATCCTGAAAAACGCCATTGGGACAAAGATGCAGCTCAAGCGGGAACTCCGCCGGGTGGAAGGGGAGATGCGCGACATGCAGTCCCATCTCAATACCCAGATGAAAATTACCGCCCAAGGCAATGATGCATTGACCAAGGAAGTCGAGGGATTGAAAACCCAGAACGAGAATCTCCGGGTCAACCTGGCAGCGCTTCAGAATAAACCGGATAAAAACGAGCTTCGTCAGTTCCGTATGCAGGAGATGGCAATCAGCACAATGCGGGAGCAGGCACCTGGTTTTGCCGGCGCCTGGGAGAAGGCGATGAGGCAAGCAGAAAGCGAGATGGAATCCGCGGAAAGCGGTTTCTCAAAGCTTGTTCGCAAAGTTGTTCCCAGCTTGGGCTATACCAGTGCCCGACCCACTGCAAGTGAGACGCAAGTCATTGACAATGAGTCTGATGCGTAAAAATACAATTTTTAACAATTCGCTGAAAGAGCTGCAAAAAGCTCCTACGTATTAAAAAGCGTTCAAACAAAAACAATTTCGGGGCGGCCACCGCTCAACGTCCGAGGGATACCGAGGATTCGGAGCGACGGCGGCCCAAACAACTTCACCTCGCGGCAGGGATTGGACCTTGCCGCGAGGTTTTCGTTTCAATAAATCCGATTCCAGCTTCATTCTGGGTTGATCAGAAAGCTGGATCGTCGATGTTTGGTTAGTTGCTATGCTGAGTAAAAAAGAATTACTGGATTTACAGTTTATCGACGCCCGTGCGCGTTTGATCGATCTTGCCGCTTTTTTGGATCGGCTGGACCGACATACCGGGGAGGCTGATGCGAGGTTGGACTATTTCAAGGCGGCCCTACCCATTTTACAGGAAAGCCGCCCAGATCGCGCCAAAGCGGTTTTGGAGAAATTCTCGGACTTTTCCGCCAATCTTCCAGAAACGGCGCCTTTTCAGGGAGCTTCCGGAGCACCGACCCACTAATCCCATGCGATATATCGAACCTCACGCCCACATGGTCAGCCGCACGACGGATGATTACGAGAAGCTCGCGCTAGCTGGTTGTGAAGCATTGTGCGAGCCTGCGTTTTGGGCCGGATTTGACCGCTCATCAGCTGCTGGCTTTTACGATTATTTCCGGCAGCTTACCGAATACGAGCCGAAGAGGGCCGCCCGCTTTGGGATCAAACATTTTTGCTGGCTTTGTATTAACCCCAAGGAAGCTGATGACACCGGCTTTGCGCGGGAAGTGATGTCTCTTATTCCGGAGTTCATTCAGAAGGAAAGCGTGCTGGGGATAGGTGAAATAGGCCTCAATAAAAATACCAAAAGCGAGCTGAAGATTTTTGAGGAGCATGTCCAGATTGCTCTGGATTATGATCTTCCGATTCTGATCCATACTCCCCATCTGGAGGACAAGCTGAAGGGCACGAAGCTTATTCTTGATTGCCTGGCATCGTTTTCCGGACTGGATCGTTCCAAAGTGATCATTGATCATGTGGAGGAGCACACCGTTTCCCATGTGATGGATGCCGGATATTGGGCGGGGATGACGCTCTATCCGGAAAGCAAGTGCACCCCCAGCCGGGCCATTGATATACTCGAAGTCTACGGCACAGAGCGTATTTGGATGAATTCCGCATGTGACTGGGGGGTTTCGGATCCACTGGCGGTTCCGAAATGTGCGTTGGAAATGCGCCGTCGGCGATACTCCGCAGAGCAGATCGAAAAGGTCGTCTACCAGAATCCGCTCGCCTTTTTAAAGCAGTCTTCCCGCTTCAAACTCTAAGACCTCATGAAAATCCAGTTTATCCTCGGCCTTGTTTTTTCCGCTGCTGTTTATGCTGAAACAACAGTATCCTCAATCATCACCGATCACATGGTGCTTCAGCAAAAGCAGGAAAATCCTATATGGGGCTGGGACGAGCCGGGCACGGAAATCAAGGTAAGTATCGCGGGGCGCGACTACGAAACTACTGCTAATAAAGAGGGCAACTGGCGTGTGAAACTGGCACCGATGGCTGCGAGCTCGGAGCCGAAAACCTTGAAAATCACCGGCACCAGTGGGCTCTCAATCGAAGATGTGTTGGTCGGTGAGGTATGGTTATGCTCAGGACAATCAAATATGGAGTGGAGCGTTGGCGATGCTTATGGAGCCGAGCTGGCTATCGCGGGAGCCGATCAGCCGGAAATTCGTTTGATCACCGTTCCAAAAAACGGAAGCCAAGAACTCCAGAAGCATTTTGACGGGAAATGGGTGAAATGCTCACCCCAAACGGTCGGTCGCTTTAGCGCTGTAGGTTACTACTATGGTAAATCGATTCACGATTTATTAGGAGTGCCGGTGGGGCTGATCGACAATGCCTGGGGCGGATCCGCTGCAGAGGCCTGGGTGAAACGGGATCTTCTGGAGGCAGATGGCGGTTTTTCAGATTACCTGGGCGTTTGGGAGAAAAATGAGAAGAAGGCTTCCGCATTGGAAGCTCCTCTTTCGGAACACGATCGGAAGCTGAAAGCCCAGATGTCCGGACAGCACCGCCCTGGGAATCTCTATGCGGGTTGCCTTCATCCGATCATTGGCTATGGGATCAAAGGCGTTATATGGTATCAGGGAGAAACCAACAATCAGCGTGCGGCCAAATATAACGATCTCATGACGCTTTTGATTGGTAGCTGGCGGGAGGATTGGCAGCAGGGCGATTTTCCATTTTATTTCGTCCAGCTTGCCGATTACATGGATGAGACGGATCAGCCCGTGGAAGAGGGATGGGCAGCGCTCCGCGAGGCTCAGACGAAGACTTTGCAATCGGTGAGCAATACCGGGCAGGCGGTAATCATTGATCTGGGACAGGCTAATGACATCCATCCGCGGAAAAAGCGTGAGGTGGCGGAACGTCTGGTCCGCTGGGCACTTGTGAAGGATTACGGCTTTGAAATGAATTACCGCAGCCCCGAGTTCAACTCAATGAAAGTCCAGGGGAATAAGGCGGTCCTCACTTTTGATCATGTTGGGAAAGGCCTGAAAACGGATGACTCGGATGAGCTCCGGGGGTTTGCCGTATGCGGGAAGGACAGGGAGTGGAAAACTGCCATTGCAAAGTTTGATGGGAATAACCGTATTGAAGTTAGCGCGGAAGGGATCGAAGAGCCGGTAGCGGTGCGCTATGCGTGGGCCAACAATCCTAGGTGCAATATTTTATCCTACGAGGGTCTTCCACTTACTCCATTCCGAACCGACAGCTTCTAGACGTTGCGGGACTAGTGACCGTGCCACTGGAATCGATCCTTCCAGCTATTCTCCAGGTTCGTGTAAGGAATCCGGGCACTGCCATGGGAATGTAGAATGCTAATGCCTTCCGAGGTGATTCTGGTAATCACCACATGTTCGTATTTCCGTCCATTACGCAGTGTAAGGCTTTCGAACTTTTCCCCGATTGCGCTTTTCCAAATGTGATCCCGATAGCGGTTTCGATATTGATCGAATTCCATGCCCAAGCTTGAGATCTGATCCGCCAAACCTTTGTTGAGATTTTTCGTCTCGGCAATGTAGCGGGAATTGGCCGCGTTCTGTGCCAGTTGTGACCGGAGCTTTGCCTCAATGAAGCCATTTTTATCCGATGATACGACCAAGAGCTTCTCTTTCCGTTCCAGTTCATCCCGTAAGGTGTTCCGAAGCCGTGCCCCAGCGATGATTTGATCGTGAACGTTATTCTTACTTTTGGAGAAACTGATCTGCTTATCCGCGAAAAGAGAAAGAAACACCCCAACCATTGTTAGAACGATGATTCCAATAAGAAACCAAATGATTCCACCAGATTCATCCGAAGCCATTCTGCGAAAAGGGATCGGTTTAGAGTGAGCTTTGGAGTCCTGCGATTTCCGCAGCCAGGCGTGAGTGCTCCGATCTTTTACGGCTCAACGCGGCTCTGGCTGCACCGCTCTTGTTGAGATGCATTCGGCCGGAACTACGGGCCGCATGGGCAGCACTTTCCGCACTGGTCACATCTGACTCAAGTTGCTCGATCTCACGTTCAATGTTGGATAACTGTAGTTGTTTCGCATTGATCTCATCCTGCTTGCGTTTGAGGTATTTTTCCTGCTCTTCTTCCTTTCGCTTGGCGGCGATGACATCTGCTGCAGCGTAGGCTTTTGCGACTTGTGCCTCATGGATTCTGCGTTGCCTGTTTTCCTTTTCCAAAGCAGCAACCATCTGTTCCTTATCAAATTGAAAGTGGTCTTGCATCTCTTCTGGAAGCTCCTCGAAAGGGATTCGCTTATGCCCGTCGCGATGTCGCACTTCAATGCCGACGGCTGTGACTTTGCGAACCTCGACGCGATAATAAACCGTTCCACTTGCTGTATTCAGCTCCTCGATGAAGGTTCCTTCCGCTTCTCCTCTGACCTGCGCCCGGTATTGGTTTTTATAGCCTTCGAACTCTTCACTGAGCCTTTCCAGCTGCTCTTCCAATTCCAGGATGCTTTTTTGTCTGACGGAAATGCGAGCGGAGAGAGCTTTATTCTGTGCAGTGGTTTCTTCCAACTGACTGGCGGTTTCCTTGAGGAGGGGGATCTTTGCCACCTGCTTCTGGTAGGCTGCTACCTGTTCTTTTTTCCGGGTTATATCCAGGCGGTTGTCCCGGACGATCGCTGCAAGCGATTTTTTTCACCATCAAAACCCTCATGAAAGGAAATCATGAAAAGGGAGCCGAATCCCACTAAAACCAGCAGCGCTAAGAGCAGACCGATGACGCCGGGACCACGACTGCTGCTGAGAAGTTCACTAAAAGACATTGGGTAAATTCTGTTGAAGTTGGGTGAGTGGATCGTTGCGATTAGCGGACAGAATATTTTTGCTTATACGCATCATATTGTGACTGGAGTTGTCTCAGTTTTTCTTCCAGAGCTATGTTCTCAGCGGCAAGTTGAACTCTCTGGCTTTCCAGTTTTATGCCTTCTTGTTGAGCTTGTTGATATTCGGCGGATCGATCATCAGGGATGGTCTTCAACCGTTCTTCGAGAAAGGCGAGTTCTCCTTTGAGTTTGGCGATTTCCGCCTCTTGTTCTCCGTGTTTGCGCACGAGGCTTGGATCTTCCATGCAGGATAGAAGAGGGAGGGAAATCAGGGCGATTGCCGTGGATTGGATGAGCTTGTTCATATCGTGAAATTGAGGGGTTACTTGGATTTCAGATGGTCTAGGGAGCAGGGACGCAAATTGGAAAAACGCTTGATGGGGGAGTGTAAACGGGGAACGTAGTATTTCCGTAGCTGGGGTAGGAGGGTGGTCGATAGCAAGGAGCGGAGGAATTTTCGTAATAGTAATAGGTAGGAGAAGAGCGACGGTAGTAGGCGCTGCTGTATCCACTTCCCACGCGGGATGTCTCTCCAAGTTTCCCGATTGAATCCGAGAGTAGACTGGAACCGCGCGATGAAGTGGCAGCTAGGGCTTTGGCGGATGCAAGGCGTTGCTCGCGTTCCAGTTCCTCCTGCCTGCGGATGAGAGCTTTCTGCGCTTCTTCTTTCTCGGTAATGGCAAGCTGCTCATTCACCCACTGGTCGTATCTGGAGCGGGTGTTTCGCTCTTTGGCGAGAGCGTGTTGTGCTAGCTCGGAATCCAGGCAAAAATAGGCTCTCTCCGCTTGATCTAGATCGGAGCAACGGAGTCGTGAAGTTCCGCTGGAGTGCATGAGAGACACTCCGGAATCGTCAATCCGTGTGATTCTGGCATCGGTGAAGCTTTTTCCGGAGCTGAGCTCCAATGAATCGAAGGTTTTGCCCACAAGCTCTTTGCGTCGCTCCTTGAGAATTTCCAGCCGGAAATTCTCCCATTCCTGCTTCATCCCGGTAATTGCGAGACCGAGACGCGCATTTTGCGCTATCAGATCGCTAATTTCCGCATTGATTGCCGGGATGTCGTGGACTGTTTTCTCTATTCTAACCGATTCATTATCAGTATCTAAGAGGTTGATTTTATAGTTGTTCAGTGAGATCTGGTTGTTGAGCTCTATGATGGTTTTCTCGTTGTTCCACCATGTGCTATCCTGTTTCTTATCGCCGCAAGAGCTTGATAGAATTGAGATAGCGAGGATGATGTGAGCTTTCATAGCTACGGAGTGAGGTATCACAATTTCGCTAATTACTAGTAAAATTTGTTCAGTGTATGGTTTTTTTAAGGGTTTAATTTGTCACACAATTTGCTTAGTAATTGGCGCGGGAAGGGTAGGGTGCGGATTTTCATCGCCAGCAGGTGGCTTCAGGTGGATAGGATGAACGCATGGACGGGCCGAAACGACATGAGATGAGGGGTGGGAAGTTTCCCAATAAAAGATCAGGAAAAGCTGGATCCAGTTTTCCCGGCGGCGGCAAACCTCCCGGCAAGCAGGAAAGGGGCTGGGACGGTGTTGCCGGTTGGTATGACAAGTTAGTCGGGGCCGATGGATCGGATTATCACCAGCATGTGATCCTACCAGCGGTGATGGAACTCTTGGATGTGCAAAAGGGGCACGAAGTCATTGATATCTGCTGCGGGCAAGGGGTGCTGATCAGGCATCTGGTGGCGGCAGGTGTGGAGCGGGTATTGGGAGTGGATGCGAGCGGGAAACTGATCGGGGCTGCGCGGCAACGATACTCTGGCGAGCGAGAAGCAACTTTTCTAAAAGCCGATGCCTGTGCGGAGGGGAATTGGGCGGATGGAACCTACGATTCCGCAGCCTGTGTCATGGCGGTCCACGATGTGCCGGATATAGAAGGATTGATGCGCAATATGGCTGCGTCTCTCAAGCCTGGTGGGCGTGCGGTCATTGTGATGATGCACCCGTGCTTTCGTATCCCGAAGGAGAGCCATTGGGGCTGGGATAAAGATCAGAAAATCCAATATAGGAGGCTGGATAAATACGGAAAGCCACTGGAGATCGTTCTACAGACCCGTCCCGGTCTGGGCACGGATGAGAGCACGACTTTCTACCACAGGCCTCTGGCCGAGGTCATTGGATCCATGGGGAATGCAGGGCTTGGCATTACGGACTGCAAAGAACTCTTTTCCCACCGCCGTTCACAAGTGGGGCCTTTCAGCAAGGCCGAGCACCGGGCCGCTGAAGAGTTTCCCCTCTTTATCGGGTTGGTGGCACAGAAACTCTAGCCAGGGCAGCTGACTCTTTACTCATTAGCGCAATTTGCGGGATCCGTGGTGCGATCTGCAATAATTTCCGCTGAGGGGATTGGCTGAATCCTTGGAATAGCAACGATTTTGACTGGTATGGCATGTGCGTAAATACGGACGAACCATTTATGCTTATGAAAACACACACATCAAAACTTCTTCAACAAAGTCTGGGAATCCTTGCAATCGGGATGCTTCCCGTATCAGCCCAGGAGGTGGCTCCTGCGGATCACGCCGGGCATAAGAATATGGCAAAACACGGGGGGATGAAGAATCATCTCAATAAGCTCATTGCGGTGATCAAACCAGTGGGCGAGAGCAAGGTGCAAGGAACGATAGTTTTTGAGAAAAAGGGAAAAGACGTTCACGTAACCGCTAAAGTGGGCGGGCTCCAACCAAACTCAAAGCATGGAATACACGTCCATGAGTTCGGCGATCTTGGCAGCGCCGATGCGAGTAGTGCCGGCTGACATTTCAATCCTGATGGACACGACCATGCCCTGCCCGAAAAAGATATGAGACACGCTGGTGATATGGGGAATCTGGTTGCCGATTCCGAAGGGAACGCCAGTCTGGACATGACCGTTAAAAATCTCTCGTTGAATGCTGGCAAGCGTGGGATTCTGGGACGCGCGGTAATCGTCCATGCGAAGGAAGATGATGGCGGCCAGCCTACGGGCAATGCCGGCGATCGGATAGGAGCTGGGGTTATCGGTATCTCGAAAGATGCCATGGAACAATCTTCTCCGGAAGCTTCCAGCCATGAGGATACTTCCGAAGTAGAGGAAAAAGCCGATTCTACCGCGGATCGGTTGAAGGAAGAGGGAAGAGAACTCAAAAACGATATCAAGGAGGGAACCCGGAATGCCGTGGATAAAGCGAAGGAAGCTGGATCAAAGCTCAAAGCCGAATTCGAGGGCGAGACCGACCCCGAAAATGATGATCCGGCAGAATAAGGCTGCCGGTTTTTCTGATAATTTTTAATTCAAGCAAAGGTGGGTGCGGAATGCTCCCACCTTTTTTCGCTGAATCGGAGCAGCCTGGCCCTGGGGCCGTCTCGATTTTTTTTCTCGTTCCTGATCGAAAGCCGGATCCCGATTCGTATAGGCGGGTTGCATGTTCCGAAAAATCCTATTCCTATCCATTCCGTTGGTATGTCTTTTAGACACCACTCATGCGGCTACTGCGGAGAAACCACCAAATATCATCTTGATGATGTGTGATGATCTCGGTTGGGGCGATACCGGCTTCAACGGGAACAAGATTATCAAGACGCCCCATCTCGATCAAATCGCCGCAGACGGAGCGAAACTTAATCACTTTTACTCGATAGGTCCCGTTTGCTCGCCCACGAGAGCATCTTTCCTCACGGGTCGTCATTATTTTCGCATGGGTATCTGGACGGCCAATTACGGGCATCTGCCACAAGAGGAATTCACCATCGCACGGATGCTTCGTGAGAAAGGTTATGCTACCGGACATTTCGGGAAATGGCATTTGGGAACACTCAGCACCGAAATCTCCGCCAAAGGTAAAAAACGCAGGCCGGAAGTAAACTTCGCGCCGCCGTGGTTGCGGGACTATGATGCGTCTTTTGTAACGGAGTCCGCCGTGCAAACGTGGGATCCGGGGAAGGGGGAACGCGCTGTCGATAATCCGTATTATGAGAATGGATCGATCGCGACAGAAAATCTCGAGGGGTGTGATTCACGGGTCCTGATGGATCGCGCGATTCCGTTCATCAGGGATGCCGCCGCGGCCGAAAAGCCCTTTGTTGCGGTGATTTGGTTCCATGCTCCGCATGAGGATGTGGTTGCCGGTCCGGAATATTTGAAAATGTATGAAGGCCATGGTGCCGCAGCCCACTATTATGGATCCATCACTGCGGTGGATGATCAGGTAGGGCGCTTGCGGGCAGAGCTTGATAAGCTGGGAGTCGCGGACGATACGGCATTGTTTTTCTGCAGCGACAATGGACCTGAAGGCGCCACCGATCCTGATCAATCCAAAAACAACCGGCGTTCGGCTGGCGTTACGGGCGGTTTCAAGGGCCGCAAACGCAGCGTGCACGAAGGTGGCGTCCGGGTTCCTGCCTTGGCTCTCTGGCCGGGGCGTATCCAGCCAGGCACGGTGATTGATACCCCTTGCTCGGTTCTTGACTACCTGCCAACCGTCAGTGCGGTGACAGGCGGCGAGCCACTCCCTGGAAGAATTCTCGACGGAGAAAATATTATCCCGATCCTGGAAGGGAAAGTGAACAAACACGAAAAATCGATACCCTTCCGTTTCGGGCCCTACGCCTGTCTGGTAAAAGGTGATTTCAAGCTCATCATCAACTCGCCCGATGACAATGGAGAGGACGAGCTCTACGATCTCTCGAAAGACCGGAAAGAAACCAATAACCTGCGGAAACAATATCCGGAAATGGTTCAGGAAATGCGCGGGGAAATCCTGGCTTTTCTGCATTCCGCAAAAAACAGTCACAATGGGGCTGAATACGACGAGAAAGATTACAAAGCGACCGACGCATGGAAAATGCTCCGTAATATATCGGTTGAGAAGCCAAAGCCTAGCGGAAAATAACCTGCCGTTCAGATCCATTCCAGTCAGTCACTTCTACTAAAAACCATATGAACCTAACTAAAAAATCGATTATCGGAGCGGTTGCTTTTTGTTCCTTCACCATCAATTCCTCCATTTTTGCCGTGGAGGAAAGCGGAGAGTGGACCAATCTTTTCAATGGCAAAGACCTGCAAGGCTGGCACGCCAATACCGGCGGCCAAGGAGATGAAACCTCGCAAAAGGCGAATGAGATCTTCACCGTCCGCGATGGAGTCATTCACATTTATCAAAATGCGGATGCCGGCTCCAAGCAGAGTAATGCAAACCTCTATCATGAATCGACCTGGGGGAAATTCCATCTTCAGGTGGAATACCGCTGGTTGGAAAAAAAGTTTCAGCCACGCACAGAAGACAACCGCGATGCGGGCATCCTTTTCCATATCCATACACATCCCGCTGGGGTTTGGCCACCATCTGTGGAAATGCAGTTAGGTGATGGCAAGCCCGGCGATAAATATGTTACCGGAGACCTTTTTGTGCTGGGCACCACCCGGGCGGATTCCCCGTCTGATGGTGGGAAATACGCAGAGGGAGGGGAGATGTTGACGAGGGGCCAGGATGCCAAAGGCCGCCGCACAGCGGTGACAAGCCACGTGGAAAAACCTGTCGGCGAGTGGAATATGGCGGAAGTCATCGTCCACGGTAGCGAAAAGGCGGAATTTATACTCAACGGCAAAGTCCTCAATACGGTTTACAACATGAAGTTCAGGGATAGCAACGGCGAGTGGAAAGCTTTGGAAAAAGGCCATATCTCGGTCCAGGCAGAATGGGCGGAGCTGGAATACCGCACGATACGGATTAAAGAATTGAAAGAGTAAGCTCTGTTTTATTTCAGACCTTTTCGAGCCGATTCTCTTTCTGGAGGATCGGTTTTTTTGTGGGGGAATAGTCGGGAATTCTCCAAAAAACTTCCGGAGCGTCCCACATCGGGTTTCCCGTTCGTATGGGTTACGTAGATCGCATCCGCAGGATGGCCGAATGCAGAAACCCAAACGAACGGATTAGACTTCAATGAGACCTTTCAAAAAACAACTCGTCATATTTGCAGCATTTGCACTTACCGGATTTTCCACGCTGTGGGCGGAGAAAAAACCGAATTTGTTAGTCATCATCACCGATGAGCATAACTTCCGCACGCTGGGCTGCTATCGTGATCAACTTCCTCCGGAGCAAGCTTTTCTCTGGGGGGCGAATGCAGCAGTCGAAACGCCGAACATCGATTCCATCGCGAGGAATGGTGTTCTTTTCAACCGCATGTATGGCAGTGCGCCTGTATGCAGTGCCTCGCGCTCCTCAATGTTCACCGGGCTTTATCCCAATACTGTAGGGATTCCGAATAACTCGAACAAACCCGGTGATGGTAAATATCTGCATGCGGACGTGACAACGATCGCCGATGTTCTGCGGGACGCCGGATACATAACCGGCTATGCGGGCAAATGGCATTTGGCGGAGGCTGCGGAGCCAGATGAGGTCTGGTCACCCGCGCCTGTCGATGATCCTTCGGATGACTATGGTTTCACCGACAAAAAATTCATGTTCAATGGAGGACATGATAAGTTCAAAGGCATAGATGCCGATGGGAATCCATACCGCGCGGCAAAGCGTCCGACCCGGATCGGCGAGGACAAATACGGGCAGCCATTGTATGAGGACAAGCGCTCGAAGAACGTAAAATTTACCACGGACTGGCTGGCCGATCGCGCTGTTGAGTTCATCGACGGGAATAAGGATAAGCCCTTTTTCCTTGTCGTCAGTATCCCGGATCCCCATACGCCAAACTCGGTCCGGGAGCCTTATGACACCATGTTCGATGACGTGGAGATCACCCTGCCTAAGACATTCCACGACGCTCACAATGCGGAAGACAAAGCCAAACCGGAATGGCAGAAACCATCCAAGACCAAAGACCAGGCAAAGCTCATTGAGGAAATCCGCCAGTATTTCGGCATGGTGAAATGCATTGATGATAATGTCGGACGAATCATCCAGAAGCTGAAGGAGGATAATCTTATGGAGGACACGATCATCGTCTTCACATCGGACCACGGAGATTTGCTCGGAGAGCATGCGCGCGTGAACAAAGGGACGATCCATGAGGCCTCGGATAAAATTCCATTCGTCATTTCGAAGGGGATGAGCGGTAAATCGAGCCTGATCCCTGCCGGAAAGGTGATCAATCAGGCCGCCAATACCACAGACTGGATGCCGACGTTTCTGAGCCTGCTGGAGATCGACTGCCCGGAGGTCCAGGGTCGGGATCTCTCACCGCTGATCACAGGACCGAAGCCGGCCGATTGGGACGATGTGACTTTTGTCCGCCTTGGCTTCTATGCTGCTGTCACCGAGCAATACAAACTGCACGTCGTGCAAAAGGACAAACCCTGGCTGCTGGATATCAAAGCCGACCCGGATGAAATCAAAAACTTCATCGATGATCCGGCTTACCGGGATGTTGTCAAAAAGCTGGCTCAGGATTTGATTGATTACATGGAGAAAAATAATGATCCCAACAAAGGCGTCCGTGCCCAGCTCGAAACATTGCTAAACAGTTGAGGGGTGAAGCGCCCGATGGACAAACATCGGAAGACGATCGGCTGGCCGGGCGCACGTCGCACGATCCGACGGTATATTGTTTTTTGTAGTGAGCCTACTCCCGGACAGACTCATTGCTTTCCGGTGGGAAATTGCTAAGGCTTGCGGACCACCGCAAGCCAGTCCATGTCCGAGTCAAAAAACACTTCCTATACATTGCTACGCCGTGCTGTCGATACGGCTGATCAGGATGCATGGGTGGAGCTCGAAGAGCATTACCGGAGGTTCATTTTCTATGTGCTGCATGGGCTGAATGTCCATAAGGACGATATCGATGATATCTCACAGCAGGTTTTGATTTCGCTTACAAAGGACCTGCCGAAATACGATCGGGAAAAATCGCGGTTTCGCACTTGGCTGAGCACGATGATCCGTAATCTGGCGATCGACCATTTCCGTAAAACAAAAAGCCAGATGCGGCGTATCCAGGGGATGGGCGAGGCGGTGGTTTTTGAGAATATGGGCAAGGAATCCGATCTGGATGCGCATATCGAAAAGGAATGGTCCGTCTATATTGTGGAGCAGGCGATGGAGCGGATACGTACACTTTTCAAAGGCCAGGCAATGGAGGTTTTCGAGCTTTCCATGGAGGACATTCCAGCCTCGGAAATCGCGGAACGCACTGGCCTGGCAGTCTCGTCTGTCTACACGTTGAAAAAGCGCGTCAAAAAGGCGCTCTATCTGGAAATCCAGGAACTTACGGCAAATCTGGAGCCATGAGGGAGCCGAAAAAGGGACCTTTCGAATTCAAACAGCCGGATCCGAAGCTGCTGAAAATCTATGCGGATGCGAACCGGTATGATGAGGAATTGCTTGATCTGCTCTGTCCGTCATTTGCCTCGATTCTAGAAGCGGGAAAGCGCTACACGGATGTGGAGCAGCTTGGCCAGGGCGCCTTGAAGGATGTTTTCCGCACGTTTGACACACGCTCCCGCAGGTGGGTCGCAATGGCGCGGTTGCGCAAGAACCGCGGCTATCGTTTTTTCGATCCCTTTATCCATGAGGCGTGGCTCATCGCCGGGATGAATCACCCGAATATTATCAAAGTCCACGATGTGGGTGTGGACGGGGGCCAGCGGCCATTTTTCACCATGGATCTGCGGGGCAATACCAGCCTGCAAACTCTTATTTCGCAGGAGCCTTCATATCCGCTCGCCGGGCTGCTTGAGATTTTCAATAAGATCTGTGATGCCATTTCCTATGCGCATTCACGCGGGGTCCTGCATCTCGACCTTAAGCCCCAGAACATCCAATGCGATAGCTTTGGCGAGGTTCTGGTGTGTGACTGGGGCTTGGGCCAGCGGACCCATTTTGAGGAGGCGGAAGACGAGGGATTTCCCTCCGGGCTATCGCGCTCCGTCATCGATGAGGATGAGCATGATACCCAAGTGCTGGGAAGTCTGGGCTATATGGCTCCGGAGCAGGCGCTCCCGAATCAGCGCAAGGACGAGCGGACAGATATTTATTCGCTGGGCTGTATCCTTCACGCGATTCTGACCGGGCATCCTCCCTTCGAAGGGACGACGGAGAAGGTGCTTGATGATACGGCTCACTCCAGAGTGGCGCCGCTTAGGAAAAGATTTCCTGCGAGGGAAATCCCGGAAGGCTTGGAGGCAGTCGTCTTGAAGGCGATGGCTCTGGCTCCAGGCGATCGATACGAGTCTGTAAGATTACTCCAACAGGAGATCCGCAACTACCTGGGTGGTTATGCAACAGCAGCGGAAGAGCCGGGTTTTTTCCGTGAAATGCGGCTTTTCTTCGGTAGAAACCGGCTCCCGGCATCGATCGCATCCCTTGCGCTGATCATCCTCACTGTAACCTGTGTGTTGTTTGTCCAATACCTTGACCGCGAGCAGACCGCCACGGCGGAGGAGCGACAGCGGGCAAACCGTCTTCTCACCGAGGTGGATATGATCTCATCGGATTATCAGGAGCTGTTCAAACAATCCGATCTTACCAAAAAGGAACTCGCGCTTAATCTCACCAATTCCGCGAACGCCAACATGCGGATGAGCGTTGCCCACCAACCCGTTCAGATCGTAGCCCACGCCCTGCGATTGGTCGATATGGCTCTGATGCTGGATCCTGAGTGCGTGCCGGCGAGACGTGCGCAATTTGTACTCAATTGCATCAAGCTTGATCACAAGGCAGCGCTGAAAATGGGGATTTCGGATCAATACGGGGCGCTCGCTCCCATGGTGAACCTAGCCCGTCAATTCGCAAAATTTGATTTCGATGAGGAAAAACGTCCCACCACAGAGCAACTCATCGCCTTTTACCACGCCGCTGCCAAAAACAAGTTTGAGAACTCCAATCATTTGGAAAAGGTCCTATTGTATCAGCTTGAAAGCACCCGCCTGCGGCCTACCGACGCGCCATTGGTGGAAGCATTTTTTCAGGTGGTGAACGACCGATCGAAAAAACTCACCCTGGAGTATACCTGGAAGAACCGGACGGCTGTCGTTTCCAATGAGGGTGATCTCAAGCTGCGCATACCAAGCGGAAACTATAAACTATGCGTCCTCAGGTATTTCACCCTCAGTCATCTCATTGTGAACTGCAGTGGCTCGTTTAAGGTTTCTGATCTTAATTTGCTGGAAATCGAATCCCTGGATTTGCGGGGATGCTACAATGCGACTTTCGATCAAAGGATCCACTTGCTGCGTTTGAACCGTATCTATACCCGAAAAGGGCAGATTTCCGCCAGTGATGTGGAGAAGTTCATTCACTCCAACAGCAGTGTGAAGATTATCGAAGATCCTGAGCTGTAAGGCGTGCGGGATATATTTTTCCACAGTGTCCCAATCCTTCCCGCAGAAATCGAAAAATCTGTGTAAGGAAATACTGGAAAAACATAAATCCCTCTCCGTTCCAACTCATGAAAATCCCGCTCCGCGCAGTTTCTTTTGCCGTATTATTCATCTCCTCTGCTTCATTATGGGCGAAGAGCCAGAAGCCCAATATCGTTCTCATCATGGCGGATGATATCGGCCAGGGAGACATCAGTTGTTACTGGGACGGGAACTCGAAAAAGAAGTTCAGTGTGGATACTCCCAATATCGATAAGCTGGCAGCGGATGGCATGAGATTTACCGATGCCCACGCTCCGGCTTCGCTCTGCGCACCAACGCGCTTTTCCATGCTGACGGGAAACTACTCCTACCGGAATTACCGGTCATTTGGCGTTTGGACGCCGGACTCGGACTCTGGTATTGATCCGAAGTTTACGACATCCGCGCGCATCGCCAAGGCTGGTGGCTATCATACCGCTTTTTTCGGGAAATGGGGTCTGGGCAGCTCGATGCAATCCAGAAAAAAGCCTTCACCCGAGCTTTCTGAAGGGGCCTTGCACTTCGGCTTCGATTACGCATTTGAGCTACCCCAGGGGATTCAGAACACACCTTTCGCCTTTTATGAAAATCAAAAATGGGTGCCACTGCAGGAAGATTCCACACTGAAGCATCTGGAAGTTGGCCAGATCCGATATCCGGATGACAAGAAAGGTAAAACCTATGAGGGGCTCGGAGATTCCCATTGGGATCCCTCTCTCGCCGGTCCCATGCTGGCCAACAAAGCGGTGAGCTATATCGACAGACAAACCAGTGAGCATGCCGATGAACCGTTCTTCATCTACTACTGCAGTCAGGCGGTGCATCTTCCCCATTCTCCACCGGCCGAGCTGGACGGAGTGAAAATCGCGGGTGTCACCGGCTCCAATCTCACCGACATGGTTCTCGAGCTGGATGTCCAGGTCGGCATGATCATAAACGCACTGAAAAAAGCCGGCGTATATGAGAACACGCTCTTTATGTTCACCTCAGACAATGGCGGTCTCAGTGCGAGCCCGACCCATGATTCCAGCAATGGTTTGAGCGGGAAAAAGGGTTCCATTAGCGAGGGCGGCCATCGGGTTCCATTCATTGCGGTCTGGCCGGGCGTGATCGAACCAAACAGCGTTTCAGATACGTCCATCGTAGGCCTGGATACCGTTGCTACGATCGCCTCCCTGGCAGAACAGGAAGTGGATCGCTCAAAAGTGATTGATTCCTTGAATCTTGTCCCGATTTTCAAATCGGAAAAGCCGGAGCAACAGCATGCCTATCTCATGCACCAATCGTCCGGCGGGCCGACCTTTGCCTTACGTGAAGGACCTTGGAAACTGATCATGGGTAAAAAGCTGAAGAAGGGCGAAAAAAAATCGGGCAAGGACGCTCCGCTGGAGGAGTTGGATTTTACTCCGCTTGCCTTGTTCAATCTTGATAGCAATCTCGCTGAGGAAGAGTCCGGAAATCTACTTGGCAATCCCGAGCAGGCTGAGCGCATCAAACGGATGCAGGCAAAATACATCGAGCTGCGTAAAACCGGAGCCACTACCCTAGGTAAATAAGCCCCGGTAGAGTCCATATAACTTCAATAAATCTTTCATCACCCATGAACCTGTCACCAACCTTTGCCGCCGCATTGTTTTTACTGTCACCGAGCCTTTACGGCGGTGATTTTGCCACGGATTTGAACGGACTCCGTTGCTCCGCGGTTACGGAAATCGACGGCAAGCCGGCCCTCTTTTTATCCGAACTTTCCGGCGGAGTCGCAGCCTATTCCATGAGCGGAGAGAAGCTCTGGGAGAATAAGGGCAAAACCCCGGCAGTGCTTTTTGAGATAGAAGCAGCTGATATAGATAACGACGGTGTCGATGAGCTGCTTGGCGCGAGTGGAGACGGAAATATCCATTGTTGGGGCAATGACGGAACCCCCAGGTGGAGTTTCAATCCGGGCCATAAAGTGCGATTCTCCGAGATCGCGGTCGTGGAAAACGGCGGGGAGTCGCGCATTTTCGCAGGTGGCAATGATTTCCATCTCTATGAGTTGGATAAGTCCGGGAAACAGCTCTCTGCCACGAAAATCGAGGGCACAGTGCGGAAGCTGGAAGCTGGGAATTTCATTGAGAAGGACAGACAATCGCTCTTTGTCATGACCTACCGGCACGATAAGTTTCGCTGGAAATTCATGGGTATCCTCAACCCTGAAACCAAAGAGGTGCTTGCGGAAGTAGGCACCAACAAGTTACCTAGCAAGAATCTTGGGAAAATGATGCTCACCGATTTCGATGTCGCGGATATCGATAAGGACGGGCTGGAAGATCTTCTCTTTTTCGGGGATGATTCCAAGGCTGTATGGGTGGGACTGAATGGTAAGCTCGAAGCGATCGCAGAGTTCACCGGGTCGCCAAAAGACAAGCAACGCTACGCGCATGTTACCGGCGCATCATTGCTCCCTGTCCGCGATGAAATCGCCCTTCAATTCGGAGGATTTATTTATCTCTGCGATCTCAACGGCAATCTCATCAAAAAAGTCGGAGAAAGACACCGGGGAATTGTTTTCAGTGATTTCACTCTTGAGCCAAAGACCAAGCAGCTGGTGGCAGCGGGCGAGGTGGACGGTGGTAACGGTGTTTACCTCTACCCACTGGCAGAGGACAACTGGCTGGAGACTTCCCACAGTCTGCTGGGACGGATGGCAACCGTGGAAAAAAACCTCGAAATACTCTACCGCCAGACTCTCGCCTTCAAGCTTCCCGAATATCAAAAACGCTCGGAGAAGCCATGGGTCATGCTCAGCTCGAACAATCTACCGGCAGAGGTGGAAAATCTTGATGGTGCGGAAATGGCTTTCGCCAACCAGATCTACATGCAGGAAAAGTCGGACCGCAAAGAGCTTGTGGCAGCGATCGGCGAAGTTGCTTTGAAGAAGGACAAGCGTATGAGTTACTCGATGACCCGCGAGGAGATCGTGGCTCTCGCCAGGAAGATGGAGGCAGAAGGCACTCCTTTCACCGCATGGACCGGTCACGGGAACGATCCTTTCATCACTAGTATCGATACCATGGAGGCAGTGCTGGAGGCTGCGCCGAATACTTGCTACGGATTCGTCTACGCCGAGATGGCAAATACCGAGGATCCCAGGGTGCACCATTTCATCAATGAGTATGTCCCGAGGCTTGCCACCGCGATGCGAAAACACGGGAAGGCTAAGCTTTACTTCCGCTACAAAAATATCTTCTGGGCAGCCACTTCCCACTTGGAGCCTTGGAAGGATCTTTTCTTCCCCGGTAAATATTCCGATGTTCTGGTGCCCTCCGCGGAAGACACAAACTCCCGGGCGCAGGAGCTCAACTTCGCGGGCCGCGTGGGAATGCTGGCGGGAGGATATATCGAGGATTTCGCGATGCGTCTGGTGGATGATAATCCGACATGCTGGCGCCCTCTCTCGCCGGGTGGCCAGCGTTCCGTTTCGCCCTACCTGCGTAATGGTGCGCTGCTGGCCGCATACGGCTCGCGCTACGGATTGATCTTCAATATCGCATATCTGGAAGATCCCGGGATGAACACACTTTACGCCCTGATGAAATCCGGAGTGCTACCCGTGGTGAACAAGGAGGATATTCTTTCCATCGGCGCATGGCAGCTCATCAAGGATCCGGATCATCGGACGATCGAAAGAGCGGATGACGGGCACAATCTGGAGCTTTACACTCCGGATGATGAAAACGCGGTTTTCTCGATCGCGAATGTGGATTGTTGTGGTGCAAGTTTGCCTGAACACGATTTCTCAAAAGTGGCATTGGGTGTCGATTACCGTTGGCTGAACTTTATGCCTACCATGCCTTACGGGATGGTTCCCGTCGCTGCAGTGGAATCCGCACCTGAGCTGGAGAAAGCAGGCACGCCTTTCACCATTACCGATACAAAATCCGGCTTTCTCGACGGTGTGAAAATTCCTGCCAAGGAATTCGGTAAAACCATCAGGGAGACCGTGCAAGCCGGCGCAAAAAAAATGCCGGTCCTGGTATCAGGTGCCTCCTGGAGCGCGATCCGCCTGGATGATAATCACACCCGGCTCGTGTTGATTGATCCCGGCTATCTTGATCCACAGGAGCGGGATGTTACGGTGACGTTCCAAGGCAAACAGCCCACTGGAATGCGCGATATCCTCAGCAACGAGGAAATCGAAGTCGGGGAAGGTCCCGTGAAGCTCGTGGTTCCGGCTGGCTCCATGCGATTCATCGATCTCACCTATGCAAAGTGAGATTCTTTTCTTCTGACCTGTTCTGAAATATGAAGACGCCACCGATGGAATCCAGTGGCGTCTTTGTGGATAGCCTGCTTAGGGGAGGCTTTTGGTAAAAGCCGGGTTGGATAGTTTATTTTTCCACCACGCGGTAAATGGGGCCAGAGAGATCCGTGAGATATAGTTCGCCTTCCGCGTCTTCTCCAAACGAGGAGATGAGATTTATCCGGCCGCCCTTGGGCTGCATGGACTCCGTGTGATCCTTAAAGTCGGAAACCTTGCCGTTCTCCGGAGAAAAAGACCATATACGCGGGTTCTGGTAGTCGCCGAAAATGTAGCGGCCTTGCAATTCCTTGATGTCCTTGCCGCGATACACATAGCCGCCTGTTACGGAATACCCCTCCTTCGGGCCGCTGCCTTGCTTGTAGACATAGATCGGCGCATGATAATTCTCAGGCTCCGGGCCGCCGACGCTTTTCCCTTTGAGGTTCATGGTCTCGACATCGCCCTCTCGCAGGCGCCAGCCGAAATTCTTTTTCGAGAGCTCTCCGTGCGGGACGAAATCGATTTCTTCCCAGGATTTCTGGCCGACATCCCCGATCCAGAGATCGTTGGTTTTCCGGTCAAATGAGCACCGCCACGGATTGCGCAGACCGAAGGCGTGGATCTCGGGTTTGGCGCCTTTGATATCCTTGAAGCCATTATCTTCAGGCACGCGATAGCCTTTTTCCCCGGACACATCCAGCCTTAGGAGTTTTCCAAGCAGACTCGAAAGATCCTGGGCATATTGCTGGGGATCAAAGCCGGAACCACCATCGCCCGTGGCAATGTAGAGCATGCCATCGGGCCCGAAGTCCAGCCAACCGCCGTTGTGGTTATCGTAGGGCTGTTTGTACTCCAGAATAACTTCGCCGCTGCCCGCATCCGTCGTTTTACGGTCCTTTGAAATATAGCGGACTATACGTGTGGTGCTGTCCTTGGTCGTGTAATTGATATAGTAGCGGCCGGTTTCCTCGAAATCCGGCGAAAACGCCAAGCCCAGCAATCCTTCTTCGTTCATTCTCCGGTCGGCTCTGTCGCTGATATCGAGAAAGGGCTTGTCCGATTTAGTTCCGTTCTGGAGATCGATGATCCAGATTTTACCCGCTTGTTCCATGGCCCATAGTTTGCCCGTGGTCTTACTGGGTGCACCAACCCATACCGGCCGTTCCAAACCCCGATACAATAGTTCCGTTCCAATTTCCGCATGCGCGGTTTGTGCCAAGGGCATGGCTAGAAAGAACAACGCGGCACGGGCTGGGAGGGCTCTGGATTTCATAAAGATGGAACCTATCCTCCAAAGCCGTTGGCGCAAGCTGATGATTTATTTTTCTACAATCGTTTTACCAGAGAGATCAGCGCTTCCTCCGGCTTCGACAATGTCACGGCTCTGCGCTTCATCAGGCTGATGGTCCTTTCCGGCACGGGATCGGAAAATTTTCTGAGGCAGACATCGGCGCGGCTCCCCGCCGCAGTTGCGATTTCCGGGACGACCGCCACACCCATTCCCGCCCCTACCATCGCGAGTGCGGTCTCCAGCTGATCGCATTCCAGTCGGGGATCAAGGCGCTCCAAGCGGCATACTTTAAGCGTCCTGTCGGTCAGGCAATGCCCGCCCTGGAGGTGGATGATGTTTTCCTTTCCGAGATCTTCGGGGCGGGGGGATGCGGTGCTCCGGGCCATGGCGTGATCATGTGGGAGCGCCAGCATCAGAGGCTCCCGGAAAAGCTCTTTGACGTGGAGTGACCATTTTTTCAGATCCCGCGGAACCACGTCGCTGAGAATCGCGAAGCCTATCGATCCATCCACGACCTGCTGGATCAGGGCGGAGGTTTTCCCTTCCCTGACTTGGACATCCACTTGCGGATATGCCTTGCGGAAAGGGCTCAGAAGTTTCGGCAAAAGATAGGGAGCCAGTGTGGGAATGATCCCGAAGATCACCCTCCCTTGCTTGGTCTCACGCCTTTTCTCAAAGCTCTCAAGGAGCAGGCGGGACTGGCGTAGCAGACCTTCGGCATGTTCCAGAAGCAGAAGCCCGGCTGCAGTTGGCTCGATGCCGCGCGGCTTCCGGTATACGAGAGGCTCGCCCAATTCCTCTTCCAAAAGCCGGAGTTGCTGGCTTAGCGAAGGCTGGGCAACCCGACAACGACGTGCCGCTGCGGTCAGGGACCCCTCTTTGACAATTTCCACGAAATATTCCAGCTGCCGTAAATCCATGTGGATAGCTTCGTATAGGAATTTCCGATATCAAGCATTTCGAGAATAGTATTTTCCAATGGATGAAAATATGTTCACTATAGCTTGTTCGGAATGCGCCCAAGGGGGCTTTCGGGCATTCAAACTCCTCAATCCATGACAAACAGACCGCAGATGACCACCACAGGTGGCAACCCTATCGCTGATAACCAGAACTCGAAAACCGCTGGCTCGCGCGGGCCGCTTTTGCTCGAGGATTATCAGCTTATCGAAAAGCTGGCACACCAGAACCGCGAGCGCATTCCAGAGCGGGCAGTGCATGCCAAAGGCTCAGGTGCCTACGGAAAGCTTACGATCACGCACGATATCACGAAATACACCAAGGCCGCGATTTTCTCGGAGATAGGCAAGGAAACCCAGTGCCTGCTGCGCTTTTCCACGGTAGCCGGAGAACGGGGCGCCGCGGATGCGGAGCGCGATGTGCGCGGCTGGGCACTCAAGTTCTATACGGATCAGGGAAACTGGGACCTCGTCGGAAATAATACGCCGGTGTTCTTCGTGCGCGATCCGATGAAATTTCCTGATTTCATCCATACCCAAAAGCGGCATCCACGCACGAACATGCGCTCGGCCACGGCCATGTGGGATTTCTGGTCATTATCGCCCGAAAGTCTCCACCAGGTAACCATTCTGATGTCTGATCGCGGCCTTCCGAAGTCTCTCCGCCACACGAATGGCTATGGCTCGCATACGTTCAGTTTTATCAATGCCGAGCGCGAACGGTTCTGGGTGAAATTCCATTTTAAAACCCTGCAAGGGATTGAGACGATGACCAATGAAGAGGGTGAGCAGGTCATCGCAAAAGACCGTGAATCTTCACAACGCGATCTCTACGAACACATCGAAAAAGGGGATTTCCCCAAATGGAAGATGCAGATCCAAGTCATGCCGGAAAAGGATGCGGATACCTACCATATCAATCCCTTTGATCTCACCAAAGTCTGGCCGCACTCGGACTATCCGTGCATCGATGTGGGCATTCTGGAGCTGAACCGGAACCCTGAGAATTACTTTCAGGAAATCGAGCAAGCAGCTTTCAACCCATCCAATATCGTCCCGGGAATAGGCTTTTCTCCGGATAAAATGCTCCAGGCGCGGATCTTTTCCTATGCGGATGCGCACCGCTACCGCCTGGGAGTTTGGTATGAGAAGCTGCCGGTCAACTTACCGAAATCTGAGGTCAATACCTATCACATGGATGGCTCAATGAATTTCTCCAAGCCATCTTCCAGTGATGCCTACTATGAGCCTAATAGTTTTAACGGGCCGGTGGAAAACCATGACTTTGATGAACCTCCGCTTGCTATCTCGGGCGATGCGGATCGCTACGACCATCGGGAAGGCAATGACGATTACACCCAGGCGGGCAACCTCTTCAGAATCATGTCCGATGATCAAAAAGGACAGCTCTTCGGCAATATTGCGGCTGCGATGGGAGGGGTCCCGGAGAATATTATCCGCCGTCAATTGGGACATTTCCATAAAGCCGATCCGGCTTATGCGGCGGGGGTTGCAAGAGCGTTGGAAATGGATTTCGACGCAAATAATATCTCCGTCCAGGAAGAGTCTTCCGCACTCTGATCACCATAGATCGACTGAATAAACCTTAGCCGGGCGGTGGGTTGGCTGCCGCCCGGAAATCCAATAATTTACCCACCTATACCACTATGCACGAGACGACTACAGCAGAGCTGGAACGATATGCCGAGCTTCAAGGGCAAGCCATCCAGGCTGCCCGCGATGGCAATGATGAATTGCTTGGGGTAATGCTGGACGCCGGTATGCCCGTAAACCTTTCCGACGAAAGCGGAAACACATTGCTGATGCTTGCCGCATACCACGGCAATACCTCTTCCGTGGCCCTTCTTCTCGCCAAAGAAGCAGACACCGAAAAGCGTAACCAACGCGGCCAGACTCCCCTTGGAGGTGTTTCCTTCAAGGGATATCCGGAGATCGCAAGGCTGCTCGTGGAGCACGGGGCCGATGTGACCGCCGACCAAGGAGGAGGACAAACACCCATACAATTCGCCTCAATGTTCGGGCACCGGGAGATCGTGGAATACCTGCAGGGGTTATAACTCCCGGACTCCTGATAGATGGAGCAATTTTACGTGACGGTTTTCTTCTATTAGACCAGCGTCTCTCCACACAATCATGCAAGACAACACCCTCGCCAAAATCGAATCCCTCGGCCTCAGACTCCCGGAAGTTCCGCAGCCGGTCGCCGCTTATGTCAATTATGTCCGTAGCGGAAATCTACTATTTCTTTCCGGCGGACTGCCAATAGATGGAGAAACCAAGATTCTAGGAAAAGTTCCTTCGGCATGTTCTGTCGAAGACGCCGCGGAAGGCGCCCGGATCATTATTCTCAACCGTCTTGCCGTGATCAAAGAAGCAATCGGATCGCTCGATAACGTGAAGCAAATCGTCTCGCTCAACGGTTTTGTAAACTCTGATCCGGATTTCTATGGTCATCCAGTTGTGGTAAACGGGGCTTCAGAGCTTTTGGTGGAAATCTTTGGAGAGCGCGGAAAGCACTCCCGGACAGCACTTGGGGCAGCCGCGCTACCGCTGAATGTTTCGGTGGAGATCAATCTAGTCGTAGAGGTCGCTTAAAATTATTTCCTTTACGTAAAAAGGAGTAGGAACCATTCTTGTTCTCAAGAACACTGTTCAAGTTGCATTATGTCCCACTCTCTTACCAGTCGCCAAACCGAAATCCTGGATTATCTGCGAAAGTCTAGCCGCGAAACGGGGCTCATGCCTTCCACCCGGGAGATTCAGCATTATTTTGGATTCGCCAGCCAGACGGCCGCGATGAGCCATTTGCGGGCACTGGAAAAGAAGGGGGTCATCCAGCGGCTTCCCGGCAAAGCAAGAGCGGTGATTTTTCCTGAGGATCTCGACCGGGCGGAGATTCGGGATATTCCTATTTACGGAAGCATCGCCGCAGGCTTCGCCGAGGATGCCGAGCAGGAACAGGAGGGCTGTATCTCGATTGATGTCACCTCGCTGGGGCTCAACCGGAACCGGGAAACGTTTGCCCTCGTTGTCCGGGGGGAATCAATGATCGATGCCCACATCTGTGATGGCGATACGGTCGTCCTGGAGAAGAGAGAGCCTCGCAATAACGATATTGTCGCAGCGCTTATCGATGGCGAAACGACTCTCAAACGCTATATCGCCGCCAAGGGTAAGCCTTTCCTCAAGGCTGAGAACGAATCGTTTCCGGATCTCATTCCCGCTGGAGAGCTAATCATCCAGGGTGTTCTTGTCGGTCTGATCCGTAAAGCCGCGTAGGCAGGACGAAAACCGCACTCCTTGTTCCCGATGCGGTTCCAGAGGGTGAGCCGGTTTCAATGGCTCAGCCGCTGGTAACTTTGCGATCAATAATTTTTCAACCATTCCACCAGATCCGCCACATCTTGCGCGGAAAGCCCCAGTTGATCCGCACTGAGCATTAGCGAACGATCAAGCGCTTTACTGGTTCTGATCTGGCGCTTGGGGATGTTCTGGGTGATTCCTCCTGTAGAGCGGATTTTGACGACATCCCCGTCGGAAATGATGAGTCCATGCACCTCACCGACAGACTTCACATCAATGATATGGCCCTCGAAACCATGGGAAATATCGAAGGATGGATCGATGATCGAGCGTGCCAATACATCGGCGGGTTGACGCTGGCCAAAGCCTTTCAAAGAGGGGCCGTAATCAGTGCCTTTGTCATCTACCAGATGGCACATCAGACAGCGGGCGGAGAGCTCTGCGCCTCTATCGGCATCGCCTTCGAGCGCGAGGACATCGTCCACGGTGAACTTCAAGGAGGCTGGCTTTTCAGGCACCGCAATAGGCTGGATTCCTGCATTTTCTCTCAAAATTCCCCGTTCCTGGAGGACTCGGCGCAGATCCATGAACGCCCATTCCCCGCTCACACGGTTGTTCAACCACCAAACGGCTTTTTCATGCACGGGCGAGTCCTGCTTTGCTAACGCGATAAGAGCTTCCGCCGCAGCATGGCAATTGATGAAAGCAAGGCTGTCGACAGCCAGATTACGCTGCTCTTCGGATAACTTTTCACTGCCTGCGCGTTCAGCTAGAGCAGATACTGCCGCTTGTGGCAATAAGCGCCAGGTGAGACGCGAGAATGGATCTGACCATTCGGTAGGCTCACCCGGCTTCATCTTAGAATGAAGCGCTTGCCATAGTTGTTCGCTGTTCAGACCAGCTCCAAGACCTAGCGATTCCAAGTAGGAGCGATCTTTGCCATCATAGCTTTCTGCCACAGCGATCAGGACTTCCTTGGCTTCGTCGAAGTTGCGGTATCTCATCTCCAGTGCTGCTTCCGCCCGAATCGCTGCAGAGGCATCTGTTGCAAGCTCTTTGGCGTAGGAAAGGGGATCTATTTTCCCATCGCAGCGCCGGAGCGCGCGAAAAGCCGCGAGACGGATATTCTCATCGTCTTTGGTGAATAACGCATCAAGTTCCGCGCGACCTTTTCCCCCGAAGTATGGCAGAAGCCAGATGGCTCTGGCTGCAATATAGGGATTCTCATTTTTCAAAAGCTCCAGCACCGCCGTGAAGGCTCCATCCTCCGCTTTTTTGAGTTTTTCAAATCCAAGCCACCGGACATTGTGCGCTGGTGATTTTAATGCCGTGAGTGCTCCTTCGATGGTATTGACATCCATTACCGGTGTGACAGGGCTAAACCCTTTCGGGGCGATCCGATAAATCACGCCGGAGGCCGCTTCGTCCAGGGTGGCGTGCCCGCCGACACGGTGATCGGTCCAGTCTGCCATATAAATCGCTCCATCCGTGCCCACGGCGATATCGGACGGCCGGAATTGGTAAATATCTTCTCCATTCACCAGTGTCGCAGGATCTTTCTTTGTTCCTCCCACGAAGTCTGATCCATCGAAATCCTTCTGGGGATTTGTCGTTACGAAATCGTGACGCTCCAGTTTGAAGCCAGCACCGGAAAGTTCCGGCTGGTAGGAAAAAACGACATTTCTACCTGGTTCGCAGGACAATAGTGTTCCAATGAAATCATCACCCAGTGCCCCGTTTTCATAAAAAGCGACACCGGTTGGCGAGCCTCCGCCGTAGACATCCCCTGAGGGCATCGTTCCCGGATCCTCCTGCCGCCATTCCGCGGTTGGCACGTCCTGACCCGGCCGCATATCCGCCCGCCACATGCGTTTTCCATCGCGGGAGAAAAAGCCTGCGTTGCCGTGCTCGATCATGTGGGTTACGCGGCATGCCGGAGGATCGTCATTGTCGTTTTGAAAAACAAATCCGAACGAATTCGTGATCTGCTCATAGGAATTTCGAAAGCCATGGCCGATGACTTCGGTGCCTGTCCCATCCGGATTGAGCCGGAAGGCGGCGCCGGAATTGTAAGCAAAGCCGTCGGAAGACTTCTGCCCGGCGATGGCGCGGACATCCGCGAAATACTTGGATATGCGCTCGTCAACATAGCTGCCACCCAGCTTGAAGGTTCCACCCGATTTGTCGGTGAACATGGCTCCGGTGTTACCTTGATTGAAAACCCACTTACCATCCGGACCCGCAGTGACGGAATGGAGCGAATGATCGTGATTGAGGCCATTGAAGCCTGTGAGAAAAACCTCGCGGATATCTCCATCCGCCTCGTTGAATTTTCCGTCACGGTTTTTATCCGTGAGCTTAAGAAGATTGGGCGGTTGGGAGACCATCACGACATTGTCAAAAACCGCGATACCCAAAGGAGAGACAAGCTCGGGATCCTGCCAAAAAACGGAGCTTTTATCGGCTGTGCCATCTCCATCCGTATCCTCAAGGATGACAATCCGGTCGCCATCCGGCCGCCGCTCCGCAACTTTCCGGTAATTCACTCCTTCGGTGACCCAGATGCGACCATACTGATCGACATCCATATTTGTGGGGTTGTAGAGCATCGGACTCTTCGCCCAGGCGGTAACTTCCAGCCCTTCGGGAAGCGTGAAAGACTTCAATGGGAGGGTGGGCGGCTCTTGAGACGGCTGCCAGGCGTAGGCTGCCGATGAAAGGATGAGGGAAAATGCTCCAAGGGTTTTCATAGGAATAGCCTAATCAAACGGGGTAAATGGCATCAACCTTTCTCTGCCCGCAAAGATTTGGCCTTCCCCCGATCTTTCACCTCGAAATCCGGCCATTGCGAGGCAAGCTTGGCGCATGAGCAATTTTGAACAGAAGATCGAAGAGGCACTAGCGGCTCCACAGAACCAGGGCGAAATGCCGGATGCTGACAGCGTGGGCACCGTAGGCTCTCCGGATTGCGGAGATATGATGAGAATGTGGCTGAAGTTCTCGGAAAAAGACGGCAAGAAGGTCATCGACCGAGCTTCATTCCAGGCCTTCGGATGCCAGACGGCTATCGCGGTGGCATCGATCGCAACGCAGCTTTTGAAAGGGAAGACTGCGGAAGAGGCGAGAAGTCTCAGTGCCCAGGATCTTGCGGGTGATCTTGGGACCTTGCCACCTATGAAAATTCATTGCGGCCAGCTGGTTGAAGGTGCTTTACGTAACGCGCTGGATCCAGAGGGGATCGAGGAGAATCAAAACAAGTCCGGCGCGGGCACGTTGCTAGGCGAAATCAACAATAGCAAACCATCCGCTATTCGTATCGTCCCGCTTGAACCTTAAGGGTCGTATCTCCGGGTCTTTTCCGGAATAGCGAAAGACGGAACATCCACGAACCGTTGCCAAATACTTAACCCGAATTTTTCCTGTGCTAGAGCTACAAGACGTTTGTTTCACCATCAAGAAGAGCGGCGAGAGTATAAATCTCGTGGATCATGTCTCGCTGGATATTCCCAAAGGGCACTTTATGGCAATCGTCGGGCCCTCCGGTTGTGGAAAAACCACCCTCTTGAAGACGATTGCCGGGCTGAATCCGGAATCTGCCGGCGCATTGCTGTGGGAAGGCCGGAACCTCTCGCAGGAGGGGGATTTTTCACCGTCGGAAATGGGATATGTGCCGCAGTTTTCCATCGCCTATGATCCACTTACCGTGGATGAGTCAGTGGAGGCTGCGACTCGATTGCGGGTAAAATATGATAGCACCGAAGAGCTGGACGATCGCATCGACAAAGTTCTGGAGGAAACAGGTTTGGCCGCCATCAGCGATCGCCCGGTGAAGGTTCTTTCTGGCGGACAGAAGCGGAGACTGGGCTTGGCCATGGAGTTGGTCTCCAATCCGAAAATTCTACTCTGCGATGAAGTTACCTCTGGGTTGGATCCCCGCTCCGAGCGGGAAATCGTCCATCTGCTTCATGATATCTCCCGGAAGGAAGGGCGGATCGTGATGTCTGTCACCCACTCGCTCGCCCATCTGGAACTCTATGATTCCATTTTAGTGCTGCATGAAGGCCGGGTGGCATATCACGGGCCGCCGGAGAAGCTCACCCACTATTTCTCTGTAAAAGATAGCGAGGAAATTTATCCCAGATTGGCAAATCAGGCACCGGAGCGCTGGCAGGCCTCATGGCTGAAGCACAAGGATTCCTATTACGCAATGCTTGTCGAAGAGCGGCGGTCACGGATCGAACGTGGTGAGCTTTCCGTAAAATCATACCCCGCCGGGACTGATGTTCCGGACCGGGCGACAGATCTGCCAGGCTTTTTCTCGCAGTTTGCCACATTGCTCTCCAGACGCTGGCGGATATTCTTTCGCGACCGCGGACAGGTATTTCTACAACTGGCAATTCTGCTGTGTTTCCCGGTTTTGGTGACGCTTTTCAGTGATAAAGCTTCCGGCAATATCCGCAGATATTCGGATAGGATGCAGGACAGCGTTTATGAGGAAATCCAGGAACAGCAGTCTGTGCGGGCGGATCAGGCAAAGGTGGGATCCGCGATTTCCGGGATCATCATGTTTCAGGTGGTGTTGTTGGCGCTGATGGGATCAAACAACTCGGCACGGGAGATCGCCGGAGAACGCCCGATCTATGAGAAAGAAAAATTCGCGGGGCTCCGGCCTCTTGCCTATTTGTCATCCAAAGTCGCTTTCCTCGCGTGCCTGGTGATCGCCCAATCACTTTGGATGGCATTATTCGTGAATTTTTTCGGCACTTTCCGTGGGGAGTTTGTCGAGCATGCGAGCTTTCTTCTGCTTATCAATGCGTCCATGACGGCGATCTGCCTGGCAATTTCCTCGCTGATGCGCACTGCGGAGCAGGCCTCGCTGCTTTCGATATATTTGGTGGGCTTCCAGCTGCCATTATCCGGTGCGGTCCTTGCTTTGCCGGAACATATCGAGGCTTTTACTCGTCCGTTCATATCCGCTTATTGGGCATGGTCCGGGTCCGTGGAGGCTCTTCAATCCCAGGTTCATGGTGCGGTAAAGTCAGTGATTGATACCTCCCTGTCCGCCCAGGAGTCCTGCCTTTTCACACTGTATGTCCATATCGTCGTTGCGCTCGTGCTGGCATGGGTGGGCACCAGTCGGCCGCAATGGGAGTGAGCATTCAGGGAGGATCTCAAGATTTTTGAAAAATCCTTTAATCTGAGAGGATTTCCGCCATGGTGTGAGGATACATCTCGTAAAAACCTATTATGGCCAGACGCGCTAGCTCCAGCATCCACCCAGCTCTTATCGTCGGCATTGCAGTTGCCGTGATCGCAATTGTTTTTGGAGGAAAACTCCTTCTCACAAAAAAATCCGAAGCCTTTGCAGACGTCACTCCGCTTTCCGTCGAAGAGCTTTTGGAAAACGGCAATAGCCTCAGTGGGAACGAGTATATGATCGAAGGGAAGATTGATGAAAAGCTCCGGTGGACGCCGACCGACGGGCAGGTCATCAGCCTCCGCGTGAAATCTTCCGCAGGTGACGAGGTGATCCCTGTCAAAATTCCAGAAAAATTCAACAAGCTCAATATTGAAAGAGAGCAACGTTACGCGTTCAAAATCGAATTCGAAAAAGGCGGGATTCCCGTTGCTACGGATGTCAGCCGCCTCTAACCCCTTTTTTTATAGTCAGAAAACCCCGAAGCCTGCGGGCTCCAGATCAATGAAATCCACATTCTTTGCGATTCTCCTGACCGCCTCTGCCGGGGCCCAGGTCTACACGCCTCCTGCACAGGATGCCGAGGTGCAACAGCCGCCTCAGGATAGCGGCCCTCCCCCGGAAAAAGCCAAAGGCTCTTCTTTGTTCGGCGAGGAGATTCCCATGCTGGATCCGGCTGCTGAGACAATTACTGTGGGCGGTGTGACCATTCCTTTGGGGGATAACCGCCTACTCAAAGCGCGGTTTGAAAAGTATTTGAACCAGCCTCCCGAAGACGGTGCGGAAGCGGAAGAATACCGCGATACGATCGCGGATATACTGAAAACCATCTCGCCATATCATGACGGTGGGCCTGATCTTTATGCCGCATTCAAACTGCTGCCCCGGGCATCTTCTTATCCGGCCGATGCCAATCTGTGTAGCTCCCTCGCGGAATCGATCTATCTTTCGATGCTCTCAAAACGGGATGTCCGCTCGCTGAAGCAGCTGAACAAATCAATCGAAGACGAAAAACAAGCGATTATTCGCGAGGCGGATTGGGATGCCCGCACGGATCGCTCGGCTCCGCTGGGCAAGAGTCGTCCGATTGGCGAAGGTGAAGGTGCGCCTTCCCCTCCGGATCAGACGAGCCCCACGCCGGGCTCCGGTGTGAGCTCTTTGAAATATGCGGAAACGCTCCGCAGAATTGCGGAAATCGAGCTGCTGAGAAAACAGAACGTTGTCCGCACAGAGGCACAAACGCTCCGGACAAAGGCCCAATATCAGGTAACCATGGTCCAATGGTTCATCCAGCGCAGATATGAGCACGTGGTGATGGCATCGCGTTTCTATAACCAGATATGGCAAGACGGGGATGCCACTTTGCACATCGATAAAAACTCGGATGTTTCCAAACTTTTCAGTGAGTCGCTCGGAGTCTCGCCGACGGTTTCCTCGTTGGATTCGCTTTCCAATGAAGTGATCCGAGAAGTCACCAAATACATGGAAGCCTTCGATCTATTGCTCTCGCACGAGGAATTGCATTCTGCCTCGCAGCGCTTGATGGAAGCCTATGCACTTGGAGAATACCTCGAGCCTGTATCCACTCTGCCACTTGAGAAGAAACGCAAGATCGCACTCTATGTCAGGGATCTTCATGAGCTCTACGGGACGCTTCAAGCACGCGATTATAGCCGGGCAAAGGAGCTCGCCCAAAACCTGAAAAATGCGGCAAAAGATTTCCCCGCTTCCAAGGTGGACTCGATGATCGCCGCATCCACGCTGGCATCGGACCTCGCGATAGAAGAAGCCAAATCCTACCTCCTATCCCGGGAGTCCGAGAAGGCGGCCGGGAAAATCAAAGACGCTACCGGGATCTGGCCGACCAATCCCAAGCTCACCGAGTTTCGGAATCTGGTGGCGAATTCCGGCGGTGTCGTCAGCGCTAGGAACGATTTCGACCGATTGCTTTCAGAGGGGAATTATCGCGAAATTGCAAAGCGCCAGTATGAGTTTGCTCCCGCGATACAGGGCGATGCCTCACGCGAGGACGCATTCAAACAAATCATTGAAAACCTCCGCACGATCGAGGCGGCGCTTGGAAAGGCAGGGGAGTTTTCCAGGATTGGGCAGAACTATAGCGCGTGGGAGCAGCTGGCGGAAATCCGCGAGCAGTTTCCCGATGATCCGAAACTAGGTCGGGAGCTGGAGTTGCTTGCCCCGAAGGTCGCTGATTTTACCCTCGCTTTGGACAAGGCGAAACAATTTGAAAATCGCTCGCAGGAGCAGACCGGCTCCGCGCTAACATGGTATCTCAAAGCCCGTTCCATTCATCCGCAATCCCAACAAGCTGAGGAAGGCATCCAGCGGATTTTAGACAAAATTCTCCCTTTGGACTGAGGATGAGGAAACTGACGTGGAAACTCTGACCGAGTTTTCTGGTATGGTGCATCGCACCCGGCTATACCTCCCCGCAACGTCCTCCTCCCATGTCTCAAACCAAGAATATCAATTTTGCAGTCATCCGTCTCGCCGTCCTGGCAATTGTCGTAATCGTCGGGGTATCTTCCAGTTTCTACACGGTTTCCGCAGATGCGCAGGCAGTAGTCTTACGCTTTGGAAAACCGATCAATACCACAAATCCGGGCCTCCATTTCAAGCTTCCCTACGGCATCGATGAGGTCCGCATTGTAGAGGTCAAGCGTCAGCTCAAACAAGAATTCGGATTCGGCACAGCCGGCGGTGACAATCCCTGGCAATACTCGGACCCAGGCGAGCAGGAGCTGGAAAAATCGATGGTCACGGGAGACTTGAACGCTGCTCTCGTCGAGTGGGTGGTGCAATACCGGATCGACGATCCCCAACAGTATCTTTTCGAGGTCCGCAACCCGGATGCCACCTTGCGTTATCTCACGGAGAGCATTATGCGGGAAATCGTCGGAGACCGGACGGTCGATGAAGTGATCACCGTAGGACGTCAGGAAATCGAAAATACCGCATCAGACAAGCTCCAGGCTGCGACAATCTCGTATGCGATGGGTCTGAGAATCGATCAGGTGCAGTTAAAAAACGTCGATCCTCCACGTCGTGTTCAGTCATCGTTCAATGAAGTCAACCAAGCCCAGCAGGAACGCGAAAGCGCCATCAACCGAGCGAATGGTGAATACAATAAGGAAGTTCCGCGAGCACGCGGTGAAGCCGATCGCATGATCTCCGCGGCCGAAGGTTACGCGACGAAACGTGTCAATGAGGCGGAAGGCGATGTCGCTTCCTTCGAGGCACTACTAACCGAATATACAGCCGCACCGGAAATCACCCGCAAACGCCTTTACCTGGAAACGATGTCTGAGATCCTCCCGAAATTGGGGAAAACTGTCATCATTGATGAAGAAACCAAAGGGTTGCTTCCTCTCCTGAACCTTGGCGGCAACTGATCTGGTAGCATTTTTCTTATCATCTGAATTTATCATCATGAAACGCCCCCTCACATTGCTCATCCTCTTAGGCTTCGGTGCCTTAATCCTCGTTTTCAAACTTTGTTCCTACACCATTTCACCCACAGAGCAGGTGATACTCACTCAGTTCGGAGATCCCAAGGGGGATCCGGTCATCGAGCCCGGCCTTCATTTCAAAACGCCCTTTATCACTGAAATCAACCGCATCCCGAAAAACATCCTGCCATGGGACGGGATGCGCAACGAGATGCCCACGAAGGACAAACTCTACATCTCGGTAGATACGTTCGGCCGCTGGAAAATAACCGATCCTTTGGAATACTTCCGTAGGCTACGCAATGAACGCTCTGCGATCTCACGCCTGGAGGATATACTTGGCTCGGAGACGCGAAATGCCATCGCGAAACACGATCTTATCGAAATTGTCCGCACGGATAAGGATCGGACGCCAACCATCGATGAAACGATGGAGGAACTAACCGACGGACAATCCGGAAACATCGGTGTTCTTCCGAAAATCCGGAAAGGGCGCTCGGCCATCGAGTCGGAGATCATGAAGGCAGCCAAAGCAAAGCTCGCTCCCTTCGGCATCCAGCTCCTTGACGTGCGCTTCAAAAGGATCAACTACAACCCGACGGTGGTCGAAAAAATTTACGAGCGGATGATTTCAGAACGTCAGCAAATTGCTTCAAAATTCCGCTCCGAAGGGGAAGGGGAGGCTGCAAGAATCTTGGGCGATAAGGAACGGGATCTGAACGAAATCTCCTCCAAGGCCTACAAGGAAGTGCATACCATCAAAGGTCGCGCGGATGCCAAAGCATCGCAGATCTATGCGCGTGCCTACGGACAAAATCCGAAGGCGGCAGAACTCTACGAATTTATCAAAACCATGGAAACCTATCGCGAAACGGTAGGAAAACAATCGACCCTGGTCCTTTCGACAAACTCGGATCTCTTCAGATTCCTGAAATCATCCGATGCTGAGAGTGCATCTTCAGAGCGCAACAAAATCTTCCCGGAATAAGCGCCATTTAGGAGAGAACACGAGGTGGTGGAAAATTTGCCCATCTGGCAGTATAACGAATGGCAGTCATTGCCCGATATATTTCGTAAACCGGAAGTCAGAGAATAATCCTGCAACAGGCGGTTACACATTCTGATGATGTCGGGAGACGGATGGATAAACGACGAACTAATTAGGCCTATTCAACCAATCTTGGCTCGCCTCCAGATCGTTATCTTCGAATAATCCGTCCATGTCTCCAAAGTCCGCCAGCGCAATGCCTAGCCCGAGGATCTTTCTGATCTATAAGGGACGCGGTATTAATTCGTGGCACGAAGACATCCAATCAGGTTTCAGGCAGCTCGGATGCGAGGTGAAAGCCTCATCACTTCGTTCAAATCACCTTATCGAAAGAATTTCGCAGGTGCGGACCAAAACCCGTCTGTTGGAGAATGATGCCGTTTGTCGGCGCATTGCGGCGAGCCTCCGCGAATTTGGTCCGGATCTGATTCTGGTTCTCAATTTTCCAGGGCTTCCGGAACAGGCTCATTCCATGTTCCGGGAGGCCACGGACGGGAGAACACCCATCGTTGGTTGGCTTTGTGATCGTTTCGACAGGTTTCCCCCTGCTTTGCGACCTCTTTTTGACGGGGTCTATAATTTTGATACTGCTGCATCGGATTTGCTTATGGATATTTATCAAGGGACCTCGTGCAAACTGAGGATTCTTCCGCTTGCCGCGAATCCTGATAAGTACAGATACGCTCCGATACATGCGAGATCACGGATCGCGGCATTGGCTTTCGCGGGAAACTGCACACCCTCGCGCAATGAGATTTTCGAGAGATACCGGAAGATCGGTGGGGGGCTGGAAACCTTCGGTCCCCACAGCACCTCGTGGTTGAGGCCGTGGAGAAACAGGAGGCTTTCTTCCGATGCATTGAGCCGCATTTATAAGAAATATTTGGTGAGTCTCAATGTACTTCAGGAAGGAAATACGGTGCATGGGCTAAATCTTCGTGCGTTCGAGATTCCTTGTGCTGGTGGGCTGGGAACTTACCCGGATGTGCCTCAACTCGCAGAGTGTTTTATCCCGGGGGAAGAAATCCTTGTCTACCATTCCCTCGAAGAACTTAAGAGCCTTGTGGAGGAAATGATCGCTGATCCAGAAAAAGCGCAGGCCATCTCAGAGGCCGGCCATAGACGGGTAATGAACGAGCACACTTTTGCCCACCGCGCTGTGACTATCATTTCTGACTGGCTGCCCAAGCACTCGGTAGGCATGCTTTCCGCATTGAAATGACCGACTCAACAGTAGACTCCGCGCCCGCCAAATTGGTAGATGGTGTGGTCGTAATCAACCTTGTCCACCGGCCGGAACGTTTGGAGCGTTTCGCGAGTCAAGCGGCGGAGATTCCTTCTTTCAGCGGCTGGGAGCGCATCCCCGCCGTCGATGGCTCACTGCTCTCCAGCTACGGCAAGCTCCCGTGGTTCCGTGGCCGGAAACGCGACAAGGCCTGGGGCGGCCGCGCGGGCTGCACTCTATCGCATCGCAATGCAATACGCACCGCTAAGAAAAACGGCTGGAAAAGTGTGCTCGTTTTCGAAGACGATGTGAATCTCGGAAATGATCCTGAGACCTTGGAAAAACGGGTTTTCAATGCGATGCACTCGCAAGGAGACGATTGGCAAATTCTCTACCTCGGTTCGTCGGAAGTGATCGGGCCATGCCATTTGCTCGGGGAATTGGAAGGGGCACGAGCACTCTATGAGACCCAGGGATGTATCGGTGCCTTCGCCTACATCGTCAAAGACGAAGCCTATGATTGGATACTTGAACGTTTACCGGAGCAAGAAGATGTCTGGAAATGGATTTCACGTCACCGTGCCATCGACCGCTGGTTCGCCCGGAACCTCCGCCCGACCTTCAATGTGCGGTGCGTTTTTCCCAGTCTCATTGGCCACTTTTCTACCTTTTCGGACATCGGACAACGCGCAGCCGCAAATATACATACCGAGGCAAGTGACGAGCATGTCCAGAAATCCATCGAAGTCCGCGGTAGAACGGGCTTCGCCCTACGTTGCATCGTCCAGCGGATTCGCTTCGCCGCCGCGGACCTAGGGAATCGATTCCGCAGTTTGAATAAACGTCTGAGGGGTTTTTGATCATGTTCGAGAGCGATAATCAGACACGAATCCGGGTGAAATTTCTGACGAGAAATCAACCTTCAAATGGAAACTACGATAACTGGCTGAGGAGGTTTCCAACGCGAAAGCCTTCGTGGGGTCGATGCGATTTTATCTTTGAGCAGGAATGCTCCGAGTATGATTGGCTTGTGGTCTACGATGATTTTCCACGCCGCCCCGGTAGCAGTAAGTTACTCTGGGAAGAGCCGTTGGGATGCTCCCCGAGTCAGACGATGTTGCTCACTGCCGAACCTTCTTCGATTAAGATCTACGGGCAGGGTTTTCTCCATCAGTTCGGCTACATTCTCACCAGCCAAGAGCCATGGGCGATCCGGCATCCCGGTGCGATTTACCGGCAAATCGGGCATATCTGGTATTACGGCATGCAGAGCGAACGAGGCACGTGGGACAGTCTCGACTCCACCTCCCCCTGGGAAAAGGGAGAAGATATTTCCACAGTCTGCTCCAGCAAGCAGATGCGCCACACACTGCACCAGAATCGCTACGATTTTACCCAACAGCTGAAAGCCGACCTGCCGGAACTCGAAATTTTCGGCCATGGCGTGCGGCCAATTGAAGACAAGGCTGATGCACTTGACAATTTTCGTTACCACCTCTCCATCGAGAACCACATTTCCCGCCACCATTGGACCGAAAAACTCTCCGATCCATTCCTCGCTTACTGTCTGCCTTTCTACTGTGGATGCCCGAATGCGGCCGACTATTTTCCGGAAGAAAGCTTCGTCCCCGTGGATATCACCCGCTACGGAGAAACGCTGGAAACGATACGTAGGACTATCCGTGACAATGAATATAACAGGCGTCTCCCGGCCATCCGGGAAGCACGCCGCCTGATTCTCGAGGAATACGGCACTTTCCCGCAACTTTCTTCACTTATTGAGGAGCGTCACGATGCAAATGCGCGTCTCAAGCCCGGGACAGTCATTCAAAGCCGCCGTCTTTGGAGAAAAAAGCATCCCTTGGGTGCAGCTTCACAGCTCTTGGAAAAGAGCGCAGTCCAGCTTTGCAACCGCTTAGCTCACAGGGGCTTTCGGAATGACTCTTGATTCAGAAACTCTCTTCGCTATAGGCAGTAGCGAAGTGCGAAGTGGGTGGTGAATCGCTTTCTAAGCGTAGGTGCGAGTGACGAATTCCGCTAGTTCCGGGTGGCGATCCCATTGGTGGATCACCGCCGGCGCTTTACCGTTGATTAGGATTTTGTCTCCTTCAAAGTTTACCTTGAGGTCCTCTGTTACAGCAAGAGTTGCAATCCTTTCGCTGAAAGGGTCGTTGTAGGTTGGGTTCGGGAGATTGCCTTTGCGGACGATCTGGTTGTGGGAACCTTGATCATAGCACGTTCTACGGCAGACAAGTGGTCGATTCCTTAGAAGCGTTCCCGTCATCTTGGCTAGATAATCTAGCATGACCGGGCCGCGCGCCAAAGTCGTGCCAGCGCATGATACCGGGTATTGCTCCAGTTCCGAGGCCACCTCATCTCCGAAAAGCCCGGCGATCCATTTGCGGTTCTTCTTTTCATCACGGATCAGGCTGTCTTCCAGAGCAAACTCCACGTCCACACCCTCGGCGAGCGGCTCGGGATCGCGCTGGAAAACCACGTCTCTGGAATCGGTGAGCATCACCGTAGGGCACTTGCCTTCCTGGAAAACTTCCTTCTTCAAATACTCCGCATAATAGAAATGCCGCCCGCACATCACTGGATAGAATCGTGCATCTGTCTTATTTCTCAGTCCGAGAAGAGTCAGGAAAAAATCGGGAATGATTTCTTCGATGTGCTGCTTCTTCGGTATCCGATGATCCACCGCCCGAAAGGTGATTCGGGGATGATTAATCGATTCATAGTCATCCGCGTGTTTTTTGTGAATGAAAAGCGTCATTTCGGCATGCTCTGTATGCCGGATGAAAGATTTCAGAAACTCCTGGATTCTGTCCGGGCTGTAACCGATTGCGCAGGACAGGATATGAAGCGGTTCTCGTGAAGGGGGTATGTCTTGGCTAAGTGAACTCATGGATCTCCGTGGGGCTGACGGTTGCCGTGCCGACTTTGGAAACAACCACACCTGCGGCAAGGTTTGCAAACTTTGCCGAATCTACCGCACTGGCACCGGCGGCGAGTGAGGCGGTGAGCGTGGCGATCACCGTGTCTCCGGCACCGGAAACATCGTATACTTCCCGGGCGCTCGTGGGTAAAACTTCTATGACACTCCCGTTCTTTGAGACCACCATACCATCGGCTCCAAGCGTCACCACCAGCAACCGCGGGCTGTATTCCGCATGAATATTCCGGCAAACCTCCTCCAAAGGATATTTTTCTCCTATCGATGGTTCCGGAAGTCCTGCGAGCTCCAACGCCTCGTGACGGTTCGGAGTCATCAGACCGGCACCTCTGAATTTTAACATCCGCGCGGGTTTGGGATCGACTGCCAGAAGCTTGCCATGTTCCGCCGCCAAGGTGAAACATTTGTCGATCAGTTCCTGGGTGACGACGCCCTTAGCGTAGTCGGAAAGGATTATCGCATCACAGCCAACGATAAGTTTCCCGATCAATTCGGAAAAGCCAGTCGCCCCGTCAATCGCATACGCGGATCTTGGCGCCTCTCGATCAATTCTGCAAAGTTGTTGTGTGCGCACTACCACCCGGGTCTTCACCATGGTGGATAGCTCCTTGAGCTTGAGACATCCCCCTGCATCAACACCTTTTTCTTCAAGTAGGCGGCGGAGTTTTCCGCCTGCCTCATCCTCGCCGAAAGAACCACAGATTGAGACACCGACCCCGAGCGAGGCGAGATTCAGGGCAACATTCGCTGCTCCGCCAGCCGTATGTGTCTCACGTATTGCCTGCACTACCGGCACAGGAGCCTCGGGTGATATGCGATGCACGTCTCCCCAAATATAGTGATCCAGCATGAGATCACCCACTACAAGGATCCTAAGCGAGGGAAACTTCTCCAATAACTCCCTGCTGGTCATGGCAGTGTCTCCGGCCAGGGGGTTATATCGATTGCTTCCAACCACTGGTGCAGCACCAGAGTGTGCACTTCCTGAATGCGTGCGGTGTTTCCGCTTGGCACGATGATCTCATGATCGCAGGTGCCACGCGCCGCGCCGCCGTCTTTTCCCGCAAGTAATATCGTGATCATCCCTCGTTGTTCGGCAGCCTTGAAAGCCGCGATTACGTTCGCGCTGTTGCCACTTGTGGTAAAGCCAACCAAGACGTCCCCCGGTTTGCCCAAGGCTTCAACTCCGCGGGAAAAAACGTGTTCATATCCGTAATCATTGCAAATACAGGTGATTGCGGTGGCATCGGCATTCAAACAGAGCGCGGGCAGGGCTCTGCGTTCCACCGAATAACGGCCGACAAGTTCTTCGGCGAGGTGGAGGGCGTCTGCCGCACTACCTCCATTCCCGCAAGTAAGGA
Organism: Luteolibacter algae; assembly: GCF_042683045.1. NCBI lineage: Bacteria > Pseudomonadati > Verrucomicrobiota > Verrucomicrobiia > Verrucomicrobiales > Verrucomicrobiaceae > Luteolibacter > Luteolibacter algae. The sequence continues at coordinate 71,247 of NZ_JBHUIT010000031.1, forward strand.
GTTTTTTCCCTGCGAGAATGGCTTGCACAATTGCTTCCCCAGCATGTTCCACGGCGGGACCAATGGCCAGAGATGCTTCGAGCACCTTGGCAAGTTCCTGCGCGGAGTCTTTGAAAGTCGGTGTCATCAGTGTCCGTTTTTTTCTCCCAAACGGGTGCCGGGAACGAGATAATTTTTCACATAGTCGCCGACGGCCTCTTCCAGGGAATGCATAGGGCCCTGCCAACCGGTTGCCATGAGGTGCGCTGTATCCGCGCAGGTATAATACTGGTATTTCCCTTTGAGGACATCCGGCATGTCGATGAACTCGATCTCCACCGGTTTGCCCAGAGTCTGGAAGATGGGCGTGACCAACTCGATCCAGGTTGATGCCTTGCCCGTGCCTATGTTGAAAAGGCCCGCAGCATCCGGATTCGCAGCGAGATGGAGTGTCATTGTCACTGCATCTTTGACATATACGAAATCCCGCTTCTGGCCGCCATCCGGATAGTCCGGGTGATAGCTTTTGAAAAGCTGCACTTTACCGGTATCCCGGATCTGGCTGCTGGCCTTGTGGACTACGCTGCGCATGTCACCTTTATGATCCTCATTGGGGCCGAAAATATTGAAATATTTCAATCCGACGATCTTATCGAGCCACCCGCGTCGTTTCGCATGAAGATCGAAGAGATGCTTCGAGTAGCCATACATGTTGAGAGGGCGGTATTTCTCCAGATCTTCGTGGGAGTCGTCCATTCCCATTTCGCCATCACCATAGGTCGCTGCGGAAGAGGCGTAGACAAATCGTCTGTTTCCTTCGAGCGCCCACTCCGCCAGACGCTGGGTGTATTGATAGTTGTTTTCGATCAAATAGTCCGCGTTTTTCTCGGTCGTAGCGGAACATGCGCCGAGGTGGAAAACCCATTTCACATCGGATAACTTGTCGCTTCCCAGCTGTTCGAGCAGTTGTGCGGCACCCAGGTAATCTTCATACTGCAGAGGGACCAGGTTCTTCCATTTTTCATCGGTCCCGAGCACATCGGTGATAATAATGTTTGAGAAGCCCCTGCGGTTCAGCTCCCACACAAGTGCGCTGCCGATCATACCAGCCGCGCCGGTAATAAGAATTTTGTCTGAAGCTTGCATTCGTAATGGGTTAGCCGTCGGAGCGCATACGCTCGATCAAGGATGTTGTGGATTTTCCAGAGACGAATGAGAGAAACCTGATGTCCACGCCGCTGTCAAGAAGTGCGGCTTTCTCTGTGGGCTCCAGGGAATCGATACTATAGTCTCCAGCTTTGGTGTAGATATCCGGCTTTAGTAATGTGATCTCATTTGCCAATCGTGGCCCCGGAAACACAAATACGGCATCCACACATCTCAAGCTTGCGAGAGCATATGCACGATCGTATTCCGGGTTCAGGGGGCGGTCGTCTCCCTTCAACTCGCGGACCGAGGCATCGCTATTGACCGCGACACAGAGAAAATCTCCGGTTTCCGCGGATTCCCGTAGATACGTCAGATGGCCACGATGTAGCAAATCGAAGCATCCGTTGGTCAGGATAAAGCGTTTGCCATCGTGTAAAGCTTGCTCACGTAACTCGGCGGCTTTGTCCAAGGTGACGATTCGTTCTTCCGGATTTATACTTCTCATAACTTTGGAAATAGGAATTTCATCGCGCTCAGAAAATCGGTGAAGACCGGGTATTTCTGAAGCAACTTCAGGGCGCCGATTTCAGAACGGAGATCGTCCAGTCCGGTGGCGACGCCCACGGCACGTGTTCCCGCTGCTTCCGCAGTAGCGATATCACTGCCACGGTCGCCGACATAACATACTTCGTCCGGTCGGAACGAATACTCGTTCATTACTTCCCGGGCAAACCGTGGGGAGGGTTTGCGATACTTCGAAGGCATTCCGGGGGCTTCCGGCGCACTACAGACGGCTTGAAACGGCACATTTTCTCCGAGTATTTCGAAAAGCCTATTATTGCAGCGATCTACGGCCTCGATATCGAAATAGCCTCTACCGACTCCGGATTGATTCGTATGCAAAAATAGCTTGGCTCCGCTGTCCAATGCCAGGCGCAAGCCTTCTTCTACTCCGGGAAGAAGTCTAATGTCCTTTGGATTTGAAAGATAGGGAACATGTTCGATCAGTGTCCCGTCACGATCCAATATCAATGCCTTAGGCGTCATTACTTCGTAATCTTAGAGAGTTGAAAACAGTTTCCGGCAGCAGATCTTCAAGATCTTCGGATTGCAGCCATCCCACATCCGGACCTCTTGGAATCATCCGTAATGGGTCAGACTTCGCGGACATCAGCGAGATCGTCGGAGTTCCCACGATCGCAGCGATATGAACAGGGCCGGTATCATTGCCAACGGCTCCCTGTGCACGACGACCGACCTCCGCCAGCTGCCCGATATCAGTTTTCCCAGCAAGGTTGATGACGTTCGGTGCCAATTTCTGGATCTCGGCAATAGCTTCTTGATCGGCATTGGTCCCGACGGCGACAACCTGTAAAGAGCGCGAAGACAGGCGCTCGGCTAGTTCCGCAAAATGACGTGCCGGCCAGCGCTTATGGGGATGTTGTGGGGCGCAACCGGGGATGAACATTACAAATTTCTCCGGAAGATTCAAATCCTCTACATTGCCGGTCAGCCAGTCCAGTTCGGGAGGTCCTGCCCTGCGAACATCTACGGACTCCAGAAATCTCATGATTCGCTCGGTGGCTGGAACCGGATCTTTCCGATGATCGTGGCGCTGATGGGAGCAACCCTTGGCCGTCCCGCACCACTCCGGTGGATTGGGCCCGATCAACCTGAAATAAAGCCCTGTCCTATCGTTTCCCTGTAGGTCGTAAACCCGATCATATCTTACTTTTCTGAGTTCTTTGCGGAACCGGAGGATTTTCAAAGGTTGATAGAGCCTGGGTGACGAGTCCTCCAGGATGTGATCAAACCAGGGCATCCGGGAGGTCAATTTCACAAACGGGGGGCGGGTGAGCAGAGTGATCTGCGCACCGGGATGCTTCGCACGGATTGCGTGGAATCCTTCCATGGCCAGAATGATATCTCCCAGAGCACCAAGTTTGATCACCAATATCTGTTCTTGGTCTTTAGTCTCGTTCATCGTCTTTTTTAGCAATCGCTGTATAAACCGCCACGGTGGATTCCAGCATTCTATTCAGTGTGAAATTAGTGATCAAGCCGGGAACCATTGGGGTTGCGAGAATCTCCATGGTTTTTTTAAAGAGCTCCCCGGGCTGGCCCAAGTCCACTAGCCCCTCAGGGAAAAAATCGCTCAGCTGTTCTCTTACTCCGCCGTGATCATAAGCTATCACAGGCTTCCCTATAGCAGCCGCTTCGAGTGAAACTCTGCCAAATGCCTCCGGATCACGTGAAAGGGAAAAAACAACGTCAGATACAGCCATGATATCGCGGATATCACTGCGTTGTCCTAAAAAGCTTATATGTTCGGACACTTCCAGCGTGCGGCACAGCATTGCAAGCTCATCGGCAAAGCTTTGCTTCCGGGGATGCGTCTCTCCGACAATCAAGCCGTGTGCGTCCACACCTTCTCCACGCAAGCTTGCGATCAGACGGATGAAGTCCTCTTGACCTTTCCAGCGGGTAATCCGTCCCGGCAGGAGAAGAATTTTTTTTGTTTCGAATTGGGGAAACTTTGATCGCCATGCTTGCGACCATTCTTCCGGTGGTTTGTATCCACGGCAGAATATTTCCGGGGACACGCCCCGATGGATTACTTTGATGTTTTCCGACGGAGTTTCAGGATAATTTTTTAGGATGTATTCCCGGATACTCTCGGACACAGCGATGATCTTTTCGCCTTTCGTCATGACTGCGGAGTAGCGGTTGACCGAGTAGAAGCCGTGAACTGTGCTGACGAGGCGAGGGCGTGTCGCAGGATCCATTTTCCTCCATGCCAGCCATGCGATCCAACCTGGAACGCGTGAACGAATATGCAAAATATCGGGCTTTTCCCGATCCAGAAGCCGACGAAAAGCCCGGACTTGGAGCAGTGAGACCAGGCTTTTTCGATGCACTGGCATAGAAATATGACGCGCTCCGCTTCGTTCCAGAGCTTCGACCTGTCTGCCACCATTCGAGACCACGATCGCTTCGTGGCCATTTTTTACCAGGAAATCCGCAAGTTCCAATGTTCCCCGCTCGACTCCTCCGGAATTCAGTTCCGGCAATGTTTGTAAAATCTTCATTTGTTCCGCCGCCGGTCTGAATCATTACACTCCGCGAGAGCTTCCCACCAATCCTTGTTTTGCAGATACCATCTGACGGTGCTTTCAAAGCCTTTTTCAGAGTCCCACCGGGGCAGCCAGCCAAGCTCGCGCTTGATTTTTGAGGAATCAATCGCATACCGGAAATCATGTCCCAGGCGATCTTCGACGAAGCGGATTCCGGATACAGCGTTCTTCAAAGCGGGGTATTCCGGGAACTCATCTGACAAGCCGGCGAGAATTTTGCAAAGCTCCCTCACGAGCTTGAGATTACTCCATTCATCGCTGCCACCGATGGCATACGATGCTCCTATTTCACCATGTTCAGAAATGAGCAGCAACGCATCGCAGTGATCCTCCACGTGAATCCAATCCCGGATATTACTTCCTGTTCCGTAGATGGGAATCGGTAGCTGGCGTATCGAGTTTGAGATCACCTTGGGGATCAGTTTTTCCGGATATTGATAGGGCCCGTAGTTGTTGGAGCTGTTGGTGATAATGGTCGGTAAACCATAGGTTTCCCGCCAAGCCGCCACGAGGTGATCACTTCCGGCTTTGCTGGCGGAATAAGGAGACCTGGGAAAGTATTTACTGGATTCATCGAATGCCCCGCTTTCACCAAGTGATCCAAAAACCTCATCTGTGGATATATGGATGAACTTGAAATGTCCCTTCTCTTGTTTTCCCATGTCCTGCCAGAAATCCAATGTGGCCTCCAGCAATGTGGCTGTCCCGAGCATGTTCGTCTTCACAAAACGCAACGGGTCTTTAATTGAGCGATCCACATGGCTTTCCGCAGCCAAATGGAAAATACGTTCCGGGCGGAAACGGGAAATCGTCGATTTCAGAAGATCGTGGTCTGTGATATCGCCATGAACAAATTCGTAATTTTCATGACTTTCGCACTCACCGAGAGAGGAGAGGTTTCCAGCGTAGGTTAGTGCATCAAAGTTCAGCACCCGGTGGCCGTTCTGCAAAAGCTTCCGGATAAGATTTACTCCGATAAAACCAGCTCCGCCGGTGACTAGTATCCGCTGGCGCGAAGGAGAATCGTTCATAGGCGAAGTTCTTTTTCCAGAGCTTCCTCCATGGCCTTCTCCACCAAGCGTGCAGCAGCGGCCTCGGTGGCGGCATCCAGCCGGGACACGGCGGCCTTCAAGGGATTCGCAGCACCGGTGCTCAATGCTTCGTTCACGGCTGTAACCGCGGATCGGATTGCCTCAAGCTCTTCATCTCTCACAAGGCCTTGATCAATGATCATCGCGACAGCTGGAAGGAGCTCGTCTGCCTTCATTTTTGCCTCGGTGAAAATCCGTTCAGACATATCGTCGAAGGCATACTCGACGGAAGCACTAACCATTTCCTCTACTGCCGCATCGTCTACGTTTACCGCGGAGCTTTCTATTTTAACGACTACGTCTTTTCCCGTAGAAATTTCTCGTGCCAGGACTTCAAGAATGCCATCCGCATCAATTTTGAACTGTACGCCGACACGGGCCTGTCCCTTTGGGAGCTTTTCCATTTCTATCTCGAAGCTGCCCAGCTCCCAGTTATCCCGTGACATTTCACGCTCTCCCTGGAGAACCCGGACACGCATTCTTTCCTGCCCGTCGGCGGCATTGGTGAACATTTCTCCGGCCTTGCATGGGATCGTTGTGTTGCGTGGGATCAAGACGTTCATCAATCCTCCGAAAGTTTCGATGCCCAAGCTGAGTGGTGTTACGTCCAAAAGCACCATTTTGGTCATCGCGCCGCTCATCACTCCTGCTTGGATGGCCGCGCCAAGTGCTATGGCCTCATCCGGGTGCTGGGTGACATCCACAGGTCTTCTGAAAAAATCCGCCACGGCATCGCGGACGGCTGGCATTCTAGTGCTTCCCCCCACCAATACCGCCGCATCAAGCTGATCAATATTCAGGCCACTATCCAACATTGCCTGGCGGCAGCAGCGCAGGGTTTTCCCGATCCAGGCTTTGGTCATTTCATCGAGATCTCGCTTGCTGAGAGTCTTTTCCAAACTACTGGAACCATCGTAAAAAGGAATCCGGATCGTGTAGATATCTTCTTCCGACAAAGCGCGTTTTGCACTTTCCGCTTCTTCAAGAAATTTCACGCGAGCTGCCGGGCTCAGCTCTTTGATATCTTTGGAAAGCCATTCGAAGATCATCCCATCGACATCATCCCCGCCGAGACGGGTATCCCCATGAGTGGCGAGCACCTGGAAAACACCGTCTTCCATTTCCAGGACGGATAGATCGAAGGTGCCTCCTCCGAGATCGTAAACTGCCACCCGCGAACGGTCTTTCAGCTTATCGAGTCCATATGCGAGAGCGGCGGCTGTTGGCTCATTGAGGATTCTTACCACTTCCAGGCCCGCGAGTTCACCAGCACGCTTGGTAGCGGCACGCTGGTTGTCGTTGAAATACGCGGGAACGGTGATGACCGCCCTCGTCACCGGTTGTTCCAGCCGCCATTCCGCGATCCGTTTCAGCTCGCCCAGGATATCCGCGCTGACCTGTTCCGGCGATTTACCGAGCTTTTGTAAAACGTCATCCGCCACACGATCCGCACCCATCCACCGTTTGACCGATGTGACCACCCGGGAGGGTTCTGCGGCGCGACGCCTCAGTGCTTTGCGGCCGACTTCGATTTCTCCGCCCGCGCCATACCAGACGGCGCTGGGAATGATACGTTTCCCATCCTCATCCGCCAGGAGAATGGGGAAGCCGGAATCCACAACTCCTACCGCGGAATGCGTCGTGCCGAGATCGATACCTATGATCATCACAAAAATTCAGTCAGGGAGAGCCCTCGGCTAAGGCACGCGGAAAATTTTCCCGTTGGAAGGATCCTTTGCCAGCTGGCCGGAGCGGAAGCCCTGGACATCGATCACATTATAAGGTGGGTAGGGGCTAAGGACCTGGTCACGGTTGTCGGTGCGTTCCGCTGTAGGGTATTGGTCTCTGGAGGGGGCGGGACGTTCGCTTGGGTAAGGGCCTTGTTGATCGAAGCCATTGTCATATCGATTCCGGTTCTCCCGCTGCTGGTTTTCCTGCAAGGCGGCGACACCCGTGCCCAATGCAGCTCCCAGAGCAGCTCCGCGGACCGCGTCACGGCTGCCGTCTCCGGCGATAGCTCCGATAGCTCCGCCGCCCAATGCTCCCACCGCGGCGCCCTGTTGTTGATATGGTGTGCAGGAGACAAGCACGCCTCCGGCAATTGCCGCTGCTGTAAGTTTCAATCTGGTCATGATGTTTCTGACGTAAAGTTGCTTGGATTTATTCGTATCATCGCCTGGCAGCGATCATATATTTGGAAAGAATAGCCAGTTTTCTTGCTTTTGAAACAGAATATCGCCGATCAAACACCCGGAATTTGTCGGCTTTGAGCTTTTTCAGAAGGCATTGGTAGGTTTCCGCCATAATTCTGGCAGGAATGAGGGCTTTCCGGTCGATCTCCGGGATGAGTTTTTCTGCTTCCGCAAAAAGATATTCGGCGCGTTCTGTCTGATAGGCCATCATGGCGAGGAAGCGTCCATCATAAACTTTTCCAATCAGATCCCGCTCCGAATACTGGAAACGGATCATATCGTTTATCGGGAGGTAAATTCTGCCTGCATTTGCCAGATCTTCGCCGACATCCCGCAAAATATTGGTCAGCTGCAGAGCATTACCAAGTGTTTCCGCATATTTATCGGAATCCTCGTGGACACAGCCGAAAAGCCGTGTGCTGACGAGTCCCACCACGCCCGCGACTTTCCAGTTATACCGGGAAAGCTCTTCCCAGCTCCCAAACCGTTGAACGGCTAGATCCATGCGGCAGCCGTCAATGATTTCCAGAAGCCATTGTTCACAAATCCCGCGTCGCAGCATCATGGCCCGGACCTCGTTTCCGAATCCGTCTCCACTGGGAAAACCATGACGTATGCCATCCGCCCAAGCATCCAGGCCCTGGCTTCTCTCCGCGGTGGATAAGCCCTTGTCATCGGCCAGGTCATCGATCGTCCGGCAGAATGCGTAGAAAACCACCATGTCCTCCCGCTTTTCCTTCGGCAGGATTTTTAGCGCGAAGGCTAAATTTGATTCAGCCTTCCGGGTGATCTCAGATGCGGCTGACACTTTTTGGAATGATCTTTATCTGATGAAACCCCAATGCCCGGAAGTGATTGGCCAGAGGCTGAATGCAGCAGGACCGACCAGGTTGTATTCCTTTACCGAGCCCCAGTAGCGGGAATCCAGGGAATTTCCGGTGTTATCGCCCATGGCCGCATATTCCCGCATTCCCGGAGCTGCCTCTTTGCCTTTCAGTGAAAGGACATCATCCTCGTTCACGAGGTAGCGGTGCAGCTTGTTGCTGGGCTGGGCCAGAACATAGCCCTTGTGGTTTTCCTTGAAAGGGCTGGCTCCTTCGGCGACCCGGCGGATGCCCGGCTCCTGCGCGACCTTGCCATCGACCAAAAGATCGGGAGTTTTGATGGACAGGGTATCTCCCGGCACTCCCACCAGTCTTTTGATATAGTGGGAGCCGCCGCCCTGGGGGCCGCTGTGTTCCTGAATCCCGCGGATTCCCAGGGTATCGAAAACAAATACCTCACCACGTTTTGGTCGGCGGAAATGATAGGTGAATTTATCGACCAGAACAAGATCGCCGGAATCGATAATTCCTTCACAGACCGTGGTGCCGGCTTTCAGAATCCCACCGTTTTGCGCGGCGGATCGGATCGCATCCCCCAGGCCAATCTGCATGCATGGATTGGTGGGAGCGGGAAGGCGAAGCGGTTTTGAATTTGTGAAATAAATCTGCGCCTTGCTAAAGAAGTGGAACCATTGGATATCGCGCACATCCGGGGCTCCGCTGCTGGTTGGAGCGATCTGGCGGTCCTGATCATTGACTACCTTGACGTAGCTTCTGCCCCGTAAGGCAAATTCTATCAGGCGCTGAGGCAGGCTGGGCCATTGTTCCGAAGGGAGAGGTGTGCCCACAATGCCATTCAGAGTAGGCTGCATGGAACCGGTGGGAATACGGAATGGCTGCATGTAATAGGCTCGCAGGCCCAGGGCGATCACGATCGCTACGAACATGACTTCCACATTCTCTTCAAACCAGGATTGGGGTTTTTCGCGGGGCAATGCGTTCTCGCACGTCGCGCGGAGCTGTTTGGAAGCCTCTTCGACCTTTTCCCGGCTGCGCTCACGGATGGCGGAAAGAAGGTCCTTTCTACGGGATTCGATTTCCGCCACTCGCTCGGGGGTGAGCAGATCACGTTTGTAATCAACGAATTTCTTCGCACCCTTTGCCAGAATTTTAGCGTTCTTTTTCCAAGCTGCCGTGAACATAGGGGGGAAACCCTGCACCTCTGAAGCCTCTCCTGCAAGCTCCACTAGTGAGGAAAAATTCGGGTTTTACGGGAATCAGGCCGAAGCTTTCCCCCGGCATTCTCTATTTCAGGATTTTTGAGAGCTCCTTGCTCATTGCTTCCACGATTTCCGGCTGATCGGTTGCGATGTTTTTCGTCTCAGCGGCGGAGCTGGTATGATCATAGAGCTCGACTTCGCCACTTTTATGACGGGTCAGGCGGTGGGTGGCGTTGCGAATGGTTTTCGCCTCCCCGCGGTAGGCAACCGCTGCGTGACCGGCAGCCGTAGGATCTTTCAACTGAGGTAAAAGGGAAGTGCCCTGGAGGAAATCCGGTTTCGGGATTTCAGTGAGATCGCAGAGGGTGGGGAAGATATCAATGCTCGCCACCACCGAGTGGGACATGGTTCCCGGGGCGATGACCGCAGGATCGACAATGATCAGCGGGGAACGCAGAGATTCCTCGAAAAGTGCGTGTTTTCCCCAGATCGAGTGCTCGCCAAGGTGCCAGCCGTGATCCCCCCACAAGACGATGACCGTATTCTGATCGGCTCCAGTTTCTTTGAGTTTATCGATGATGCGCCCGATCTGTGCGTCTGCATAAGTCGCACAGGCCGCATAATGTCTCCGCACTTCTGTGGCGAAATCGCTATCGGTCCGAGGGTCTTTGCCCCAACGATTGTATTGCCCCATGAATTCGCCGGAGCCGTGCCAGGTTGTTTTGCCGGCGGGCTTTCCGGGGTGTGGAATCGGGGGTAAGTCCACCCCGGTATAAAGATCCATATATTGCTTTGGAGCGCCAAACGGGAGATGCGGCTTGATCAAGCCGACCGCGAGGAAGAACGGTTTTTCCTTTTGCTGCGCTAGCTGGCCCAGCTGTGTGAGAGCTTCATCGGTAATTAAACCGTCAGGATAAATGCTATCGGGACCTTCGACGGTCTGGAAAACATCCATGGTTCCCCTGTTCTTACTCCGGATCTCGCCATTCGCGAGGCCGTGCATGCTCCCACGTGGGTGTTTCCATGCGCCTGTGGGCATAAGGTTTTTATCCCAGGCGTCAGGGATTTCGACTTGATCAGGGTCGTTCCAATCAGAGCCTCCCAGGCCTCCGGGATGATGGGAGATTTTTCCAATGGCGACGGTGGTGTAGCCTTCCTTTCTGAACCACTCCGGCATGGTCGGTGGAACGGATTCCGGATTTTCCCTTAATCTCTCCGCCCGTTTGAAGATGGCATCGTTGCCAGCAGTGCCGTAGCGGCCGGTGAGCATGGTAAAGCGCGAAGGGCCGCAGCTGGGTGAGTTTACAAAATGGCGGTCAAAAGCACGACCGGCAGCTACAAGTTTATCGATGTTCGGGGATTTGATGTAATCCACTCCGAAGCTATGGAGCTCTGGCCGGAGATCATCCACGCAGAGAAAGAGAATATTCTTTTTCTCGCTTGCGGCATTAAGGGGATTGAGAGCGGCTGCCAGCAGGCAGGCGCCGATGAATTTGTTAACGGTCATTTTGGGTTTTGGTTATTTGGGAGCGGGACTAACGGACTTTGACAGAGATGCTATCCGACATCCCGTCCTTCGCATAGGTGACAGGAAGGTTATTGGCCATTGGCTTCGCATCCTGCCATGAGTAAAGGGTGATCGTGGTGTCCCCGGCTTTGTGGGCGGTGACGACTCCGAATTTATCGATGGTGACAATCCCGGGATTGCTGCTTTCCCAGATGGTATTGTTGATCGTCGCATCAGCAGGGAGGACCTCAGCCGAGATGCGGGTGGATTTTCCGACTGCGAGAGCGAGATCGCCGCTTTTTATCGAGACATCGGTGGCCGGGATGAAGCGGTTTGACTCGATGACTTTACCGAGCCTTTCGAAGGCTGCCTGCTGCTCGGGTGTTAATTTATCAAGCTCCAAGCCACTGTGGTAGATGATATTGAAATGAGGGGCAGGAACTTCTCGATTGCCGGATTCCTCGATCGAGTCTGACTCAATATCGAAAAACCTCCCTTTTGGGAAACCGGGATGCGGGGCGTAACGTTTGTATTTCTTATCGAAGGCAAACCGGAGAACCACTTTCTGATCTTTCTCGCTGAAATAGGGCTCTTCGTAGTAGAAAAAGTTTTCGCGGCGGTGCTCCCCGGCTTTTCCAAGGATCTGTGGCCAGAAATTGATGCCATCGATCTCATCCGCGTTTGGCGGATTGATATCTGCCGCCGCACAGAGTGTGGGATAGATATCGATCAGATTGACCATGCCGTCATAGCTGCGGATTTGATCGTCTTTGCCGGTTGGAACGGTGCCGGGCTGGGAGAAAATCAACGGGACGTGCATGCCATGGTCTGTCGCGGAGCCCTTCCGCCCCTGATAACGTGTGCCATCTGGCATGACGTGGATGAAAGGTTTCTGGGTTCCATTGTCGCCCATGAGCACGATCAAGGTATTCTCGGTAAGGCCGAGGGAATCGATTTTATCGATGACATTGCCGACCATTTTGTCGGTGTATCGGATCATCTCCGGAAAGTTTTTCAGGGTCGCCTTGTCATTTCCTTTGGGGCTTTGGAAGTCATCGTCGAATTTATCGAACTCATCGAGCGGATAGGTATCCGGTGTCGGAACGTGATAATTGCCCTCGTCCTCCTTGTGGACCAATGCGAGGGGGTAATACAGAAAGAATGGCTCGTCTTTATGTTTTTCGATGAAGTTCAAAGCGAAGCGGTTACAAATGTCCGGACCGAACCAACGGCGACCAGTTTCCGGATCAATTCCGTCATCGAATTTCCTGATCTCCCCGTTGATGACAAGATCCGGGTTGAAAAATCGATTGCCTTGCTTGACCAGATCAAAGCAGCAGAACTCCTCCCAGCCGAATTCGTAGAGATAGTCTTTCGCCGGAATTTCCTTTGTGCCGCGGGACTGTTTCCACTTGCCGGTGATGCCTGTGACGTAGCCGGCGCGTTTGAACACATCGCCGAATGTGATGTCGGAGGCATGTTGGGATTTTTTATGAACAAGATTGCGGTGATTGTATTTACCGCTCATTAGGGCGATGCGTGTCGGCTCGCATAATGGAGCGGTAAACGCACGATCACAGCGCAGGCCGCGGGAGGCGAGTTTATCAATATTTGGCGTGCTTAATTCCACATCGTCCAAGGCACCGCCCACAAAGCCCATTTTGTTGGAGCCGTAGGCGGAGATTCCCAAGTGTCCGAGATCATCGATGAGGATAAAAACCAGATTGGGGCGTTTTTCATCAGCGGCGCTCAAATCCGGACGAAGGGCGGGGAGCAGAAGGGAGATGGTGAAAAATAGAATGCGTGGAATCATAGAAAATAAAAATAGGGCGGAGAGAGGTTAGGTGAAGAAAGTTCAGAGGGTCCGGAGGTAAGCTGCGAGATCCGCAATATCCTGCGGGGTAAGTCCGAGCTGCTCGGCGGATAACATGAGAGATTTGAAAATACGCTTTTCAGTGCGTTTGATCCTGTTTTTCGGGACAAGCTGAGTCAGGCCGCTCATGGACTCGATCATGATAGGATCCCCAATGCTGCGGACGATTCCATCAATCTGCAGCCCATTGTTGAGGTGAAGCCGGGTGGCTTCATATCCGTGGGCAATACTCTGTGAGGGAACCACTAACGCATTGATGAATTCTTCGGCTCCCTGATCCTTGACCCAGCCTGTGAGATCGGGACCGAATGGAACTCCGTTCCCTTCGAACCGATGGCACATCATGCAGCGGGCGGACTGGATTTTCCCGCGTGCGGGATCGCCTTCCATGGCTGCTATTTCCGTTGCCGGAGGTAGATTGGAAGTCTTTGGCTGCTCCGGAGTCACGATGCCCCGGAGGGTGATTTTATCGGGATCGTAAATGCCGCGTTGCTTCAGAAGCTGGCGGATTCCGTAGCTCTCCCATTCGTCCAGACCACGATTGAAAAGCCACCACCTCGCTTGTTTTGCCAGGCTCTTATTGCTGCCGTTTGCAAAATCCGCGATGGTCATGACGGCATCTTTGGTGGCGATGAATGCAAGGGTGTCAAAAGCCAAGCGGCGCGCGGAAGCAGAAAGCTTGCGGGAGTGAACTCTATCTATGAGAGCGGGAACCGCTGCTTCCGGTTGCAATCGCCAGGTGATGCGTGCGAATTCCTCCGACCATTCCAGCGGCTCCTGGGCAGCGCTTTGCACGAGTGATTTCCATACCTCCGGTTCCATTCCTTCCGCAGCCAGTCCGCAAGCCTCCAGGTAGGTGCGATCGTCCGCATTATCGAGCTGTGAGAAAAGCTTCACGACTAGCTCCTGTTTGCTTTTCGCCGGGAAGGAACGGAGTGATACCGCAATCTCACGACGGACCGCCGGGCTGGGATCCGTGACCAGAACCCGGGCAATCTCCAGCACGTCCGCGCCCGCGTTTCGGAGGGCACGGAATGCGAGCAGACGCTGCTCGGGATCGCTATGGGTCAGGCGACCACGGCAGATTTCGGTGCCTTCCGAGCCGATGAGCGGTAGCAGCCACACCGCGCGGGCACGAATCCACCGGTCCTCATTTTTGAGAAGCTCTTCAAGGATTGGCAACGCGTCCTTGCCTGCCGCCTTGAGTAGCTCGAATCCTGTGTTTCTCACATGAGTTGCAGGGCTTGTGAGCATTTTTGCGCCATTTTCCAGAGGGTCGTCCCCGAGCTCCGGGATGACCGGTTTGAACCCGCGGGGAGCGATCCGATAGATGGTTCCGGACATGCTTTCATCCACGTCCTTGTGGCCACCCACTCCGCTATCGAACCAGTCTGAGACATAGATTGCCCCATCCGCGCCAACCATGACATCCGATGGGCGGAAAAGCACATTATCTTTGCTGGATAGCAGCTCGCTGTGCTCTCCCAGATCCATTGCCGCGCCTTTTCCGAGAGTAGGTTGATAGGAAAAAATCACCCGCTGGCGGGCCTCGCAGCTGAAGAGCGATCCTGCGTATTTCTCCGGAAGAGCTCCATTTTCATAGAAAGCGATGCCAGTGGGAGAGCCGCTCCCGTAGACATCACCGGAAGGAATTGTGCCGGGATCCTCCTGCCGCCAATGAGCGGTGGGTATATCCTGGTCCGGGCGCTTATCGGAACTCCAGCTACGTTTGCCGTCTTTGGAAAAATAGCCGAGAAAACCTCCTTCCATGAGCCAGGTATTCCGGCAGGAGACGCGGTCGTCATTGTCGTTCTGAAAGAGATCACCAAAGGATGAATGGCAATGCTCATAGCTATTGCGCATGCCGTGGGCCATGATCTCGATGGATGAGCCATCGGGGTTCATCCTGCCAACCGCACCCGAGAGCCAGATTTTTCCGTCATCGCTTGGTTTGCCCGCGTATTCGGTGGGATCATTGAACCACTGGGGATTGCCTGCTCCGGAGTTGTAATAGCTTCCTCCCAGACGGAGGGTGAATCCGTCCCTGTTGCTGAGCAAGGCGCCGCAATTCCCTTGGTTGAAATACCATTTGCCATCCGGACCCGCGGTTGTGGCATGGAGGCTGTGATCGTGATTCCGGGCATTGGCTCCAGTGAGAATCTCTTCGCGGGTATCGATCGCAGGATCGAACTTCAGGTCCCGATCCACATCGGTATATACGATGATGCTGGGTGGTTGGGCGACGACGATTTTATTATCAAAAACGCTGACTCCCAGAGGAGCTACCAGTGCTGGCTCCTGGACAAAACAGATGGATTTATCAGCAGTCCCATCGCCATCGGTATCTTCCAGAACCATGATACGGTCCCCACCAGGCCTGCGGTTTTCGTGGTGACGATAGTTCACCCCCTCGGCGACGTAAATCCGACCGGCGGCGTCTGTATCCATGTTCGTGGGGTTGAAGAACATAGGAGTCGTCGCCCATACAGTCACCTCCAGATCATCAGGAAAGGTGAAATCCGCCACGGCCACTTTCTTGGGAGCTTTGTCCGAAAGATCCGGGAGCTCTTGTTGTGCTACGTAAGCATCGGGATTACGCGGCGGGGCTGCGTGGGCATGGCCACCTGCGATCATGCAGAGCAGGCCGATGTTGGGGAGGATTCGATTCATGGGATAGGCAAAAAAATGGGCTTTGTGGGATGGGGCGGGCGTCTTTCGGGAGAGGGTGCGGGTGAACAACCGGCACATTCGCACCGGAGGCATTTGTCCCGCACCACCTGGAGATGAAAAGAACTACTGGCCCAGAGTGCATGATTTTTCAGTGAAGGAAACATCGGCCCTTGAAAAGCTCTCTGCGGGTGGCGACTATTTCTTTTTCAAATGTGACTGATATTCTTCAAAGCGCTCCGGACGATACTCATCAAAGATCTTTCCTACACCTGTCACACGCGGATCGCCCTGTTGATGCAGCCGCTCGAACAAAGCTGTTTTCATCTCCTTCATTTTTGAGGCGTATTCTGGATGATCCGCCAGGTTGACAAGGCATTCGGGATCCTCCGCTACGTTATACAGCTCCTGCTGTGGGCGTTTTCCGTAGCACAATTCATATTCCCTGGAGTTTTTGTGACTTGCCACTGCGGATTTTGTGGGGCTGCCATCGGTATCCGGGAAGTTCGCTTCCGGAGTGCCCGCCGGCCAGCGGTCCGGCTCGAAATTGTGCATGTAGACAAAAGCACCTTGGTGGTAGCTGCGGACGGGATAGCCCCAACCGTTCGGGCGGGCGATATCATTGCGCTCACGTCCCGTCAGGACATCGTCTCTGCCGGAGACCCGATCCTCGAAAAAGTCAAAGAGGCTGAGGCCTTCGATCGGCTGCATGCCGGATTTCGCCGGGTCAATCCCCGCGGCCTCAAGAAAGGTGGGTGCGATATCGATGAAACTGGCGAACTGCTCACAGCGCCGACCAGGATTTACGATTTTGCCCGGCCAGCAGACAGCAAAAGGGATGCGGGTGGCGAACTCGTGGGGATGGCCTTTGTAGCGCGGAAATGGCATGGCATTGTCCGAGGTGGCGATGATAAGGGTGTTGTCCAGCTCGCCCGCTGCCTCCAGCGAGCGGAGAATTTTTCCAAGATGTTCATCGAAATACTCGACCTCCAGTGCGTAATCCAGAATGTCGTGTTTCACACTTTCGGAATTTCCCCAGAAGGACGGGAGGAAATCGAGATCGTCGAGGCTTTTGCCCGCCCTGTGGCCGCTCCGGAACTCGTAGCCGCGATGCGGCTCCTTTGAGCCATACCAGAAGAAGAACGGTTGATCCGAAGGCTTGGCCGCTAGAAACTCCTCGAAGTTCGCGGCGTAGTCATAGGCTGCGAGTCCTTTCAAAGGAGGATCTTCCACCAGGATTCGATTGTATTCCCGGCCGGTGAGATCCCGCCCCTTGGGGTGGATGCCCGGGTTCCAACCCTTACCTGTGTAGCCGGAGAAATAGCCGTTGTTTGTCAATGCCTCCACATAGCTCAGGAATTTTTCGGGCCAGACCGGTTTGTGATTCGCTGCGCCTTCCAGCTGCCACGGGTTGCGGCCGGTGAGCATGACCGCCCGGGAAGGTGCGCATTTGCTGCTGGGGGTATACATTCGGTCGAAAAGCAGGCCTTTTTCCGCGATCGAGTCGAAATTCGGCGTTTTGACAAACTTGTAACCGTAGGCACTGGCGTGTGACATGTCGTCCGCGCAAACGAAAAGAAGGTTCGGGCGGGAAGATGTGTCGGAGAGCTCTGCGGCACGGAGCGGAAGCAAAAGGAGAAAGAATAGGCTGAGAAGTGATTTCATGGGGCGGGTGTTGCTTACGGGCTTTTACGGAGTCTCTTTCATCACCAGCTTGAGAAATGGGCCGGAAGCTTCAGGATGCGAATCCGTAGCAAACGCATGGACCAAACCAGTTCCCTTGCCGCTGATTTCCGCACTTTCCCGGATCAGAAGCATGGTCACGAATCCATTGCCATCTGCCTTCAAGAAGTTCAGCAATGCATCTCCTTCGATTCCATATTGTCCTGTCTGGCGGCTGCGGGGGATCTCAAAAGTTCCCAATAACACGCAGTCTTCCGGCTGGGGAGCTTCTTCCCATTTCAGCTTTTTATCAAAGAGCTCCTGGCTTTCCTCGGTGACGCCATAAATTGAAAACCGGTTTGTCACAGGGAGCCTTGTCGCGAAACCGATGCCGCAGGGAACTTGGTTCAACCATAATTTGGCCTTTTTCACCTTGGTGAAATCCACCTTGTCGATTTTAAAGGACATCAAGGCGCGGCGTTCCTGTGGTTTTTCCGTGGCAATATGGCGGACCATCAGGAAATCCGGATGAAGCTGTTTTGCCCGGTAATTGTTTCGAACAACAGATGTGGTTCTGCCTTTTGTATTGATCCGTATCGTCTCCGGACCCTTGTTGATTTCCTTCTCCGGAAGCTGTTCGAGATATGAGGTAAGTTCGCCAGCGGAAGCGGATGCCGATTGCTCGGTCTTCAAATACACTTCCTTTCCCGATGAAGGGATGTGGACGGAAATCTCACCCTTAAGGACCTCGAAATTGGATTTTTTGGAGGATTGAGAAACTGTTACCGCAAATTTGGTTCCGTGATCGACGGCATAACCGTTGGGGGTATCGATGATGAATCCTATGGCTGGCTTCGGGACATCAACCACGGCGGAGCCGGCCAGCAGCTTGCCGCGCATCGGAGTTTCCAGAATCAAATCCGCCGGGGCTTCCATGGTGAGCTCCGCGCCCGAGTGGAAGCGGATGGTAGCGATACCCGTCGTGAGTTTCAAACGGCCTGCGGTGAGGTCCGAGCCGGGGAGAGTGGGGAGTGAGCTTTCCCAAGAAGCATTTTCCACGGAAACCAGCCGGGCGATAATGCGGGGCTTCGAGAAATGCATGAAGCTTATCCCGGCGAGTATGGTAACTGCCGCGGCAATGCCCACGCTCCATAGCAGCTTGGGGAGCGAGAGCTGGACAATATTACCGTTCCCATCGCCTTCGGCAGCGGAAAGTTCTTCCAAGGCGATTTCGCGCAGTCCGGCATCGATTCCCGCTTCACGAATCAAGGTGCGCCGGAGCTCTTTATCCTGCTCCAGCAATGAGTTCAGCTCGGCGGTTTCTTCCACGTTCGCCTGGCCGGAGAGGTAGCGGTAGATGAGTTCTTTCGGTTTCATTAATTGGCTTGTTGATCGACGGAGCGGTGGACGCAGAGAGAGAGCTTTTCCCGGAGCCGACCGAGCAATTTGTAGAGCGAGTTCGCGGATTTTCCGCTTTCTTCGGCAAGAACCACGACCCGTCCGTCTCCGTAATAAGGGGCCAGGAGTAGCTCGCGGTGCGGTTTGGAAAATTTTTTGAGGCAGCTGCGTAGCGCGCGCATGGCAGAAGCATGTTCCTCGGCATCGAAGTTATCGGCTTCCTCGGCCAGGAGCTCCAGCACGCCGGGTGTGAAAATATGTTTGTCCCGCCCCAGCTTTCCTAGCTCCGAAAGGCATTTGAAGCGCACAATCACCTTCGCCCAAGGTAAAAATCCGGCTTCGTCTTCAAGATGGTCGATCTTTTTCCAGATTGTCAGGCTAGCCTCCTGGATCGCCTCATCGACAAGTGTCCAGTTCGGCAAAAGTGATCTCGCAAATGCCCGGAGTGCGGGCTCGTGCTGCATGAGAAGCCGCATGAAATCACTTTCATCGAGAGTCTTTTTATGTGGGCCGTTAGCGGACATGCTGCCTATTATTCCTCAAAACCGGCGCACCTGCCGCAATATTCTGGCCACGGGGTAGGTTTTCAAAAGAGTTGAGGAGAAAATACAGCGACGGTGTTGAAATGGCCACAATGGAAGCCGGAAGGATGCCGCGGATTTTTGCCAATTCGTTGCCAAATCACAGATAGCTGGCATAGTCTCTGCGGGGTGAATCAGGTCGCTCCATCCTCTTACTGCCTGTCTAATACATGATTACCTATACAGATACCACTCCCACCGCCCGCGAAAGCCGGCTGACGCTTGCCCGCTTGCTTCCCCGCCTACACAAGGCTTTTCCAGAAGAAGTCGGCACCGCCGAGTGGCAGGCATTTGAGTCGAGATTGGATGATCATTTCCCGACTCTTTTTGATTTGCTCTGGCGCATTTACGGCCCCGGATATGATTTCTTTTATCATGTGGAGGCGATCCTTTCCACGGCGGCACATTCCTGGCTGGAGCGCGATGGGGATCTCAAAAGTCTGGACGCGATCCGTGAGGGACATCCGCACTGGTATCAGTCAAATCGCGTCGTAGGAGCGATGGCTTATGTGGATCTCTTCTCGAAAGATCTGGCAGGTCTGCGGGAGCATATCTCCTATCTGAAGGAACTGGGCGTGACCTATTTGCATTTGATGCCGATTTTCAAAAGCCCCGAAGGTGATGACGATGGTGGTTATGCGATCAGCAGCTACCGTGATTTGGATCCGGCGATAGGCACGATGGAAGATCTGAGGGAGCTGGCGGCGGAGCTTCGCCAGCAGGGGATGTCTCTGGTGCTGGATTTCGTCTTCAATCATACTTCGGACGAGCATGAGTGGGCGAAAAAGGCGCTCAAGGGCGACGAAGAGTTTGCCAGCTATTACCGGATGTATCCAAATCGGGAGGAGCCGGATCAGTATGAGAAAACCCTCCGTCCTATTTTCCCGGATGCTCATCCGGGATCCTTCACTTATCGGACCAGTGTTGGAAAGTGGATTTGGACAACCTTCAATAACTTCCAGTGGGATCTGAACTACTCCAATCCAGATGTCTTCAATGCGATGGCGGGGGAGATGCTTTACCTCGCCAATGCCGGGGTGGAAATGCTGCGTATGGATGCCGTGCCGTTTCTCTGGAAGGAAAAAGGAACTTCCTGCGAGAACCTTGAGAAGGCCCATCAGCTCATCCAGGCATTCAATTGTCTGGCCCGTATCGCGGCGCCGGCCCTGATTTTCAAATCGGAGGCAATCGTCGCCCCGGACGAGATCAAGAAATATGTTTCGGAGGAGGAATGTCATCTTTCCTATAATCCACCATTGATGGTCCAGCTCTGGAACTCGATCGCTACGCGGGACTCACGCATTCTTTCGCATTGCTTGCCCAAGCGTTTCGAGCTGCCGAAAGGGTGCTCATGGGTCAATTACGTCCGCTGCCATGATGATATCGGCTGGGGCTTTGAAGATAGGGATCTGTGGGAAATCCAGGTAAATCCTCACGATCACCGCTGGTTCTTGAACCGCTTTTTCTCCGGAGAGGGCGATAGCTTCGCGCGGGGAAAAATGTTCCAGCATAACCCGCAGACAGGCGACGCACGTATCTGCGGGACCACTGCTTCGCTATGCGGCCTGGAGAAAGGGATCTATGAAAAAGATGATTACCAGATCGAGATGGCGATCAGGCGAATCCTTCTGCTCCATGGAATCATTTTCACGATGGGAGGAATCCCGTTGATCTACCTTGGTGATGAAATCGGCCTCACCAATGACTACGATTACATCCAGGATCCGGGCAAGGATGGCGATGATCGCTGGATGCACCGCCCTCAATTTGACTGGGAGAAAGCTGAACGGCGTAAAGACCCCGATTCGATCGAAGGGCGGATTTTTACCGGGTTCCTCAAGTTTTCCCAGATCCGGAAAAACAACCAGGCTTTCCAGGAATGCCACACGGAATTTGTCGATACGGGCAATCCCCATGTCTTCGCCTACTTCCGCAGTTATGGTGGACAGAGCGTGCTGTGTCTGGCGAATTTTTCGGAACATGAGCAGGACCTTTCCGCAACCCGGCTCCGTCAAGTGGGGATGCGCAAGACGTTTACCGATATCGTGGCTGGAAAGAGTATTGTAGCGACGCAAAAGCTGACGCTGGAGCCATTGCAGTTCGCCGCGTTGATGTGATTGGCAAGATATTGACGTTCGCCCATCGGCATAGCAGTCTGTCGGCTCATGAGTGTTGGTATTATTATGGGAAGCACGTCGGACTGGCCGACGATGGAGCACGCTGCACGGGTGCTGAAGGATTTCGGAGTTCCGTATCATGCTGAGGTCGTCAGCGCCCACCGCACACCGGAGCGACTGGTTGAATATGCGAAAGGTGCCAAGGAAAACGGCCTGAAATGCATCATCGCCGGTGCTGGCGGGGCTGCCCATCTTCCCGGGATGGTGGCAGCGATGACAGAACTGCCCGTTCTTGGCGTGCCGGTCGAGTCCAAGGTTCTGAAAGGCGTGGACTCCTTGCTTTCGATCGTGCAGATGCCGGCGGGCATCCCGACAGCTACTTTTGCGATTGGTAAAGCCGGCTCCACCAATGCCGGCCTGTTTGCAGTGGCAATGCTGGCGGTAAACGACGCCGAATTGGCAGAGAAGCTTGCAAACTTCCGCAAGGCCCAGACCGCCAAGGTCTCCGAGGCGGTCCTTCCCGAGCTCGATTGAAATTTTCTGAATATGTCAGCTTCGGTATTTTTTCCTCTGGATAAGCAACAGGCAGTCGGTGTGATCGGCGGCGGCCAATTGGGTCGTATGCTTGCTCTCGCGGCCCGTCGCATGGGTGTCCGTTCGGTCGTCTGGACAGGTGGGCTCGAGGCTCCTGCTGTCGAGGTAGCGGATGATGTCATTGATCTACCTTTCGATAGTCCGGAGGCGCTCGAGCAATTTTGTTCGTTGGCCACAGTCGCCACCGTAGAATTTGAAAACATCCCTTTGGCTACTCTGCAGGGAGTGGAAAAATGCATCGGCTTGTTTCCTTCTCCATCTGCCGTCGGGATCTGCCAGAACCGCGAACGCGAAAAAAACTTTCTGCGCGAACACGGGATCCCATGCACTTGGTTCCGGGTGATCGAGACATTGGACGATCTCCGCTCCGCGATGGCAGAGCTAAATGGCCCGGGAGTGCTGAAGACCGCCGCATTCGGATACGATGGAAAAGGCCAGCTCAAGCTTGAAGGAAATGAAGATCCAGCCAGTGCTTGGGAAGAGTTCGGGAAGCAGCGGGCGGTGCTCGAGGGCTGGGTTCCCTTTGAAAAAGAAATTTCTGTGATGGTGGTGCGCGCTGCTGATGGAGAGGTGAAAACCTATGACCCTGCGGAAAACCGCCACCGGAAGCATATTCTCGATGTCTCAATCGTGCCCGCTAGAATTTCTCCTGAAACCTCGGCGAAAGCCCGGGAACTTGCCCAACAAGTAGCCGTGGCTCTGGATTACCGGGGCATTCTTGGTGTGGAGTTTTTCGTAAATCACGATGGCTCGCTGGTGGTCAATGAGATGGCTCCAAGGCCGCACAACTCCGGGCACCATACACTGGATGCCTGTGCGACCTCGCAGTTCGAGCAGCAGTTACGCGTTGCCCTGGGCCTGCCGCTTGGTTCCACAAAGCTGGTTTCTCCTTGCGTGATGCTGAATCTACTAGGCGATTTCTGGCCAGCGGAGACGCAGCCGCCGGATTGGACAAATCTGATGAAAACCGATGGTTCGGTGTTACACCTCTACGGAAAACGCCGCGCCACTGGGATGCGTAAGATGGGTCATGCGACTCTATTGGGCAACGATGTGGACGCAATTCTCAAGGATGTGGAGTGCCTGAAAAACGGTTGGCTTGCTTGATAACCGAGGCAGAGCCCGCCGATCTTTTAAGATTCGGCGGTTTGTCCCGTATCCAGCTCACTTTCCGGAGCAGGTTTCCCGTTCGGGTAGCGCCACCAGTTCCACGCTTTACCCAGAATCATCCGAATTTCCTCGGCGACCAAGTAGGACGATGGGATCAGATACAGGGTAATGGCCGTTGCAAACAGAATTCCGAAGGCAAGCGAAGTCGCCATCGGAATTAGCAGTTGGGCCTGTAATGACCGATCGAAAAGCAGAGGGATCAACCCGGCGAACGTTGTGGCGGAAGTCAGGAAAATCGGGCGGAAGCGTCGTGTGCCGGAATGGATGACAGATTCCACGAGATCTTCGCCAGCCCGCGTTTTCTGATTGATGAAATCCACCATCACCAGCGAGTCATTCACCACCACTCCCGCCAGCGCGAGGATTCCGAAGATCGACAGATAGGAAGGAGTGATGTCCATGAGAATATGGCCGAACAACGCGCCGATTGCGCCGAACGGCACGGCAAGCATCACGAACAACGGCTGGTAGAGAGAACGAAACGGGATGGCAAGCAGTGCGTAGAGCACCGTGAACAGAGCGATACTGCCGTAAATAGAGCGTTTTCTCGTCTCTTCGTGATCCGCCACGTAGCCCGTGTAGCGCCAGGATAAATCATGGTAGTTATTGACGATTTTATCGATTTCCGGGGCAAGGGTATGAGAGATCGCGACAACATCCACCGTTTCATCGACAGGCTTTGCCTTGATGGTGATGACCTGCGAACCATCGATCCGCTGGATGTTCGAGCGGGCTTTGGCATAAGTCGCGCTGGCAACGGTATAGAAAGGCGCCTCACCGCCGGAAGGTGTGCGGATACGGAGGTGGTCGAGAGTCGAGAGTGACTCGCGCTGCTCCTTCGGTAAGCGGATCATCACCCGGATGTCATCACGCTCGCGCTGGACCCGCTGCGCCTGCTCCCCGAAAAATGCACTGCGGACCTGCCGGGAAAGCTCGCGCTGGGTGAGACCAAGAGCCTCACCTTCGGGGCGGATGGTGATCAGAAGCTCATCGTTTGTGCCACTGGAGTTACTGAACGCACTTTTGATTTCATCGTAGGACTCCAAGAGATCCACAATCTCACGGCTGACATCGTCCTTTTCATCGGTGTCCGGACCTCTGAGCTCGATTTTCAGCGGCTCCACTTCATTATCGCCGCCCATGCCGCCCCCTCTGTCTCCGATGATATAGAAACTTTGCGCATCAGGGATCTCGCCCACCAGCTCCGTCCAGCGCGCGGCAATTTCGCTATTCTTCGGTCCGGGCTCGACCCGTTTTCCCGGGTCTGTGATCCCGATGACCACAAATCCCATCTCGGGCTCCGCGTTATTATTGCCGGACCAGCCGCCGGATGTTGTCAGGACATCATTGATCACGGATTTCCCCGTGCCGGGATCGATAAACTCCTTTTTCAGCTGATCGACGGCGGAAGTGATCTGCTGGACGCGTTCTTCCGTGATCTCGACTTTCGTATCGGAAGGCATGCGAAGCGCGGCAACAATACGGTTCCTGTCAATGGAAGGCATATTGACAAATCCCATCTTGCCGGAGGTAAAATATCCCACCGATGCCAGACCGACCGCCAGGAATAGCGCAAGGGTGATGTAGCGATGCCTGGTGCTGAATCTGAGGCTCGGCTCGTAAAACTTTGTCACAAAATCTTCCAGGCTGTTGGCAATGCGCTTTTGGATACGCTCCAGCTTGTTGAACTTTTTGCGCCGGACTTTGACGTGCTTCAGGTGGCAGGGCAGGGCTAGTTTTGACTCGATGAGTGAAAAAACTAGAACGGCGGCCACGATCGGTGGTATCTGTTTGGTGAATGCCCCGTAGAATCCATCGAAGAACATCAGTGGAATGAAAGCAACAATCGTGGTGATTACCCCGAAGGTAACGGGTGTGGCGACTTCCAATGTCCCTTCTGTGGCAGCATCCAGCGGATCTTTCCCCTCCTGCAGCTTGATGTAGACGTTCTCCGCAGTGACGATGGCATCATCGACGACCAGGCCGAGAACGATAATAAAGCCGAAGATGGACATCACGTTCGCGGTCAGGCCCACGAATGGCATAACGATAAATCCGCCGGCAAATGCGACCGGGATACCGATTACCACCCAGAAGGCGAGCATCGGACGGAGAAACAGCCCGAGAACAATAAGAACCAATAATCCACCTTGAAGCATGGAGGTAAGCAGAGTGCCAAGCCGCCCTTCCAACTCTTCGGAAGAGTCATCCCAGACGGAAAGCGAAATGCCCTCGGGGAAACGCTCGTGGGCGGTTGCGACGTATTTTTTGACCTTTGCGGCAATCTCCAGCGCGTTTTCATCTCCCAGGCGTAGCACTTCCACCAGGAGACACGGCTTGCCATTGAAATACATGATCTTGCTGCCGTCCTCGAAGCCATCGGAAACCTTGGCGACCGTGCCAAGAGTGACTTCAGAGCCTTTTTGGTTGCTGATGACGATGTTTTCAAAGTCACTGCGCGTATAGGCTTGGCCACGGGAGCGGATGGTGAGGGAGCCTTCATCTGTCTGGATTCTGCCGGCGGGTAGGTCGATGGAGGATTTTTGGATGGCGGTGGAAAGGTCCGCGAGAGTGAGGCCGTAATCGCGCAATCGCAACGGATCCGCCTCGATGGCGATTTCAAGGGGGGCGTTGCCCAGAACACCTGCTTGGGAGATGCCTTGCATGGCGATGAGATCATCGCGGACGGATCGCGCGGCACGCAGCAGATCGTCCTGACTCATCTCACCCTGGACAGCGATTTTGATGACATCGAACCACTGGCTGCTATCGGGGATGGAAACATTAGGTGGCTCGGTCTCGGGGGGGAAGCTATTGATTCGATCGACGCGGGTTTTCACTTCTTCGAGAAGGCCCTTGAGATTCCTCTTGGACTCGGAAAAAACGATGACCCGGGCATTGCCGCTGCCGGCGCGGGACTCGATGGAATCAATGCCGGATACTCCTTCCAGCGCTGCTTCGATCGGTAAGACTACAGCCTTCTCCACATCCGCCGGGCTGCCCCCGCGATACGGCACATTGATGACGATTTGATCGGGCTGAAAGGATGGCTGCACTTCCATGGCCACTTTTTCCACAGCGGACCAGATACCCCACGCAAGAATGCCGAAGAGCAGGAAATTAGCGGCGATATCGTTTCGGGCGAACCAGCGGATCATTGGAGGGGGAATACGGGGAAAAAATCTCTTATTTTACAAATACCTCGGGATTAGATGTAGAACATCGGATCACTCGCTTGGGCCGACAGCGACTCCAGGGTAACTTTTTCGAGATTTTGGGCCAGTTGCTCCGAAATATCTTCCCATGCCCGTTTTACGGCGCCGCCGGACTCTCCTTGGGCAAGTGCGGTATTTTGTAGCTGGGAGGGCTCCACGGCATCGACAATCTGTCGCAGGGTGATGCTGTCGGCAGAACGTGAGAGTGAATATCCTCCGGAGGCACCGCGGCGGGATTCGATCAATCCGCCCCTGCGAAGATCATTTAAGATTTGCACGAGGAAGTTTGCGGAAACAGCTTCGCGTTGCGCGAGTTCGTCAAGACGGGTAAGAGTCTTTCCGTCATAGGCCTTCGCGAGTTGTACAAGCGCCCTACAGGCATATTCTAATTTTTGGGAAATTTTCATGAGCGATAGAGAGCAAACGGCGGTGGGAAAGAGTGGAATGAAGTTGTGCCAGGGGGAAGCAGCGAATTTGGAAAACCTGTGGATGCGGCTGAGATCGGAAGCGGGACGGTTATGGAATGAAGAGGAGGGGCTGCGGGCTCTGGTGGATGATGTGGTGCTTTCCCGGGATAGCTTCGCGAAAAGTCTTTCCGCACGGCTCAGCCGTCGACTGGCCAGGGAGGACATGCCGAGGGAAATCATGGAGCCTTTGATCGAGGAGATTTTCACACAGCATGATCACATTGCAAGATCGTGCAGCCGTGATCTATTGGCAATGTTCGAGCGGGATCCCGCCTGCTTTTCTCCGCTGGAGCCTTTATTGTTTTTCAAGGGTTTTATGGCACTGTGCACCTACCGCGTGAGCCATCAGCTCTGGCAGGACGGGCGGCGCTGGCTGGCGCTCTATTTCCAGAGCGTTTCATCGGAAGTTTTTGCCACGGATATTCATCCTGCCGCGAGAATCGGTTGCGGGATCCTGCTGGATCATGCGACGTCCTTTGTCGTCGGAGAAACGGCGATCATTGAGGATGACGTATCGATTCTCCATGAGGTGACGCTGGGAGGAACAGGAAAGGAAACCGGCGACAGACATCCCGTCATCCGGTCCGGGGTATTGATCGGAGCCGGCTCGAAGATCCTTGGCCGTGTCGAAATCGGCACACAGGCGAAAGTGGGTGCGGGGAGTGTGGTGCTCAATGATGTGCCGCCGCATACGACGGTGGCCGGTGTGCCGGCAGTGGTCGTAGGGGAGGCCCGTGAGCTCAATCCGGCTCTGGAAATGAATCAGAAGCTCGATTGCCGCGGCGCACACATTTAATTTTCTACTGAGATGATAATTCCGGACGAACCCGAAGGTGAGCCGACCAAACGGCAATGGATGGGTTACTGGAGCATGATCGTCCAGCAGACCCAGAACGCCTTCAATGACAAGGCCGCCCAATTCATTCTGATCCCACTGGGTGGAGCGGTGGGCTTCAGCGTAGAATCCTGGGCCGGGCTGATGATTGCCTTACCGTTTGTGCTTTTTGCCCCTTTGGCGGGGTGGATGAGCGATCGATATTCCAAGAAAAATGTAATCCTTGGAGCGGCGGTCGCACAGGTCGGTATACTCGCTCTGATTTGTTTGGCGGTCTTTTTGAAAAACCTGCCTCTCGGGCTGGTCGGATTCTTTCTGCTAGCGGTGCAGTCTGCCTTTTTCAGTCCGGCCAAGATAGGTATCAACAAGGAATTGGTCGGCTCGAAACATCTTGGTTTTGCCGCTGGTGTTCAGCAGATGACCGCAATGCTTGCGATCCTGGCGGGCCAGGTGGTGGCCGGCTGGTGGTATGATTACCGCTATAGGGCTCTGGGTTCGGTCTCGGAAATTGCCTGGCAGGCTGCATTCTTGCCCTTGCTGATTCTGGCATGCTGCTCGGTTCCCGCCGTGTTCATGGCGCTTGCGATCCCGAGGGTATCTGCCCATGGAGGCGCGAAACTCAGCGCAAAGCTGCTTGTCAGCCATTTCAAAGATGTTCGCGAGCTCTGGGTTGATAGAGGGCTCAGACAAGCTTCCCTGGGCGTCGCTTATTTCTGGGGCTTTGCGTCGTTTATCAATCTATGGTCCGTTAAGGTGGCGAAGTCTCTTACCGATGGTGGCGAAGGCTTTGGGACGCTTTCATCGATGTTTATGGCATCCGCTTCGCTGGGGATGGCTCTGGGCTTCGGCTATGCTTCCTGGTTGCTCCGGAAAAAGATCGAGCTTGGCTGGGTTCCCCTGGCAGGTCTCGCGATGACAGTGACGGCCCTTGTCCTGGCATTTCTCACGCCGGGGGGCTGGCCGTTTTTGGTCTGCCTCGGGATGTTGGCATTTTTTTCAGCATTGTTCCTTTCGCCGCTCAATGCGTGGATGCAGGATCGATACCCCGCGAACAAGCGCGGTGAGCTGCAGGCCGCTGTGAACTTGCAGGATTGTTTTGCGGGGATCAGTGCGGTGATCGCCATTGAGATCATGATCCGGGTGGCAGCCGCTGTGGGACTCACAGAGCTGGAAGGCTATCGCGGACAAATGCTTGCCGTAGCGTTGTCCTGCGGCTTGATGACATGGTTCATCGTTCGGTTACTGCCTGCGGACATGATCCGGCTGGTGTGCCTCGCGATCGTGAAAACGCTGTATAGGATCAAATTCAGTGGCACGGAGCGTCTTCCCGCGCACGGCGGGGCGTTGATTCTCCCCAATCATGTTTCCTACGCGGATGCGTTTTTCATCTCTGCGGTATCCGAGCGGCAGGTTCGCTTCGTGATGGATGAGACCTTTATGGCGAGCCGTCTGATACGTCTTTCGGCAAGACTTTTCGGCACCTTATCGATCCGGCGCGATCAACCCCTGGAGGCAATCAGAAAGACGATTGAAGCTTTGGAAGCGGGTCATTTGGTTGTCCTTTTTCCGGAAGGGCAGTTAACGCGGACGGGCGGGCTTTGCGAGCTTGAGAGAGGCTTTGAGCTGATCGCACGAAAGGCAAAAGTCCCTGTTTTTCCGCTCTGGGTGGATGGATCATGGGGCTCGATCTTCTCTTACGAAAGAGGACGTTTCTTTAGAAAAACCCCGTATCGCATCCCCTACGGTCTGTCGATCGCAGTGGGAGAGGAAATCCACAATCGTAAGTTAACCTGTGAGCTGGTGCAGCAGGCCATGATGAAAACTTCCGGCGAGGCGATTGCGAATCGATTTTCCGGAAAAGGAACCGCGGAAACCTTTAACGGCTATCAGCTTACCCAGCTTGAGGCATTGCCGAGAGGCTGTGTCATCCGGATGCTGGAAGAAGACAGGCAGCAGTTGGGAATTGATGCGGTTCTGATTTCGTTCGCGTCCCAAACCGGCGGAAAATTCATCAGCGAAAGCGCGTTCAGCGCGGAGGATGGCGCGATCTGGGTAGGCGGGGAAGCGTTGAGAAAGCGATTGGCATCCGCTGATTTCAGCCGCAAGACGGTCCGATTTTTCGATTTTGGATCCAGTGCACTGATCCCCGTCAGATTGGAGGGGCTGGTCCACCTGCCCTGCCTGTCGGTTGCGGGAAAAATCGTTAGTATGTCGCTGCCTCACCCGCCAAAACCGTCGGAGCGGAGCCCATTTCAAGCAGGATACAAGGCTGGCTCACGTGGCAAATTGCTCCCCGGCTGGTATCTAGAGGATGGAAAGCTCTATCCCGGAGGGCTCAGCCTGCCGCCGGGAATGGAAATTGATTCCGAGAGTTTTCTGGTTTCCGTGGATTTCCTACTCGATGTCCATACAGATCCGGAAGCCGAGATCGGCGCGGCGCAGTGAGCGGTCCTCCACCCATTCGCGGGAGGCGGCGCCTTTGCTGGGCTTGAGGTAAGAGCCCCCTGCAAGGACCCAGAGAGGAGTGCCGAGCGGGTTGGATGGAGTGGGGCGGGGTTCGCTGGTCCACTCCGCCACGGAGCCAGCCATTGCTAGCAGTCCATTGGAAGTGCGGTCCTGGATTTGCTCGTCCACCGGAAGCCAGTCGCTGATGGGGATGGCGGATGGGACTTTCGCGCCTGTCATCAGGGCACTGAACCACTGCTCCTGAGTTGGCAGAAAGCCACGCTTCCACTTTGCGTAAGCATAGGCATCCCACCAGTCGACTCCGACCACCGGGGTATGAATGCTAATCTCGTGTCCGCCCCATTCGGCCGATTCTGTCGCTGCTGCAAGTAGCGAGTCCCAGTTATCCGGAATATGGTCGGTTTTTTTCTCCGGCTGTTCCGGATGATCGAAGGTTGTTTCTTTCCCAGATTCCGAAAGCAGAGAGAGTCTTTCCAAAAATTCCGCATACTCCCCGATCGTCACCTCATAGGCCGATATGCGGAAGCTATCGGTGCGGAGTCTCATCCCATCCGGTGTGATATGGCGGCCAGCCGGGATCATGATGAGATCCGGCTTTTTCACCTCGGAGGCCCGGGTCGGCTTTTTCTTTCCCGGGATCAGAAAGATACACAGAGCAAGGATTCCCAGAATGATTGCGATGACTCCGACAAATCCGCTTTTTTTCCCCGGTAGGAGAGCGGAGGTCGCCGGAGCGGGCATCTCCGTCGGGTCGGTAAGCTGCTGCTCGATCTGCTCGCAGTAACCGCGGACTTGCGCCCATTGCAAAGGTGCCTCGATTTGTTCTCCGCGCATCCATGCCAGCAGGGTGAGACAGCGGGTCGCTCCGGGTTTTTCTGTATCGAGCAGTGCCTGGTAGCTGGTGCCGAAGCGGGTCACATCCCGGGATGATTGCCCCGGAAGAGAGCTCCCGCAGATGGCGAGATTTTTAATGCGTATCACATCATGCGAGTCCACATGGACATCTTCCAGTCCCATGGGGGAAGTCGCGTTATCATGTGTTTCGTGGTAGATATTGGCTTCTGCCACGCGCCGTAGAATATGGACAAAGCGCACTGGCTGAATTTTTTCTCCTGCCTTGAGTCTTTGCTCAAGAGTCTCTCCCGGGAGTAACTCTTGAGCAAAAAAACAACGGCCGTTTTCTCTGGAAGCCTCGTAGATGGAGCCGACGAGGGGATGCTCCACCGCAGCCTTCGCCCGCACATCCGCTAGAAAGGAATCGCAGTCCTCCATGGCTTCTTCCTTGAGCTCCTCGATCAATACCATCCGGCCCACGGATTCCTGTTCCGCCAGCCATGTTCTGGTTTTCTCTGTTTCCGAGATACATTCGCGAGGAATGTAATCTCCGTATGTGTGTTCATTGGTCACGTCAGGCATACCCGGGCGGTGAGAGGAATATTTCACTCTGAAGGGAGTGGATTGAGAAGCGGGATATCGGGATCGAAATTTGGAGGGAGGATGTCCTGATCCAAAAATTCCGGGAAATCGCTGCCCGGGTTTCCGGCGGGGGCGGTCTGGCCGATGCGTGCGGCGAGATCGCGCGGCCACGCCTGCAGATCGAGGACCTCGCCCTTGTATGTCAGGGTGACGACTTGCCCGTAGTAGCTCAGGTCTCCAAATAGATGTGCCGTCTGTGTATCCCTGGCCGGAATCTTATAGTTCATCCTCAGGGTCTCCTCTCCACCCTGCCAATCGAAGGGTAGTGAAACCCAATCTGCCTCCGCCCAGGAGGTATCCTCGAGCTGAACGATCTGTCCTTTGTTTGTTTTATTGAAAAAGGTTACCGCGACCTCGATGTCCTGCGCGTCGATCTCCTGGCCGGGCGCTTTCTGCACCGGCACGGTTAGAACCACCCGTTCACCGCCGGGGGCCTTTGGATCCTTGAAAATCCTGACACGCCCCAGAGCTACTTTGCCCAGCATGTCGGTCGGTTGCTCGAAGCCGTCGCGGAGCTTCTGGGCCGCTTGTTTGTAAAGCTCTCCGGCACCTTGAATACCCATCTGGAAGACCTGCTCGTAGTATTGAGCCGCCTTGTCATTTACGCCCATAAGCTCATGGACGACTCCCAGTTCAAAAATAACCGTGGGATCATCCGGGGACTCCTTCTGTGCCTCTTCAAGCTTCACGATGGCCATTCCCATATCTCCGGCTATGCGTGCCTGGCGGGCCTCGGTGACGAGTCGCTCGGAGCGTGGATCCGCGATGCTTGGCTCGACAATTTCCTCCGGCTCCGGCACGGGGGGGAGCTCTGGTTTGGGCCGTTCCACGATGGCCTTCCGCGGTTCGCTGGCGACAGGCACTTTGATGCGGATGGGCACGAGTTTTTCGACTTCCTTTTCGACGATCCGCACCTTCTTGCCTTCCTCGAATCTAACGGCAAGAGCAATGCCGGAGATTAAAAGCTGAGAAAATGCCATCACTGCCAGTGCGCAACAGGCAGTTATGAAGACGCGGTTTCCTTTCATCGTCCGATGAGAGTGTCGAAAAATTACCGAACCGTCAAATTTTGTGTTCTACCGAAGGATAGGAGGTTTGAATCGGTCTCATGAAGATTCTCGGTGCCGTCTTTTTATTCGTGGTTATGGCGTGGTTGGTGCCGTTTTCCAGCGAAGGACCGGCGATGGCTGGTCTTGATGCGGATAGCGTGAGAATCGGGTTGGCGGTGTTTTTCTGCATCGCATGGCTTTGGCTTTCCGAGGCCTTGCCTCTTCCCATTACCGCATTGCTGGTCCCGGTTTTGGGGGCTGCGGCGGGATTGACGGGTTTGAAGGAAGCTCTGGCGGCTTTTTCGGCACCTGCCATCTATTTGTTTTTCGGAGGGTTCGCCCTGGCATCCGCATTGTCGGCGCAAGGCTTGGATCTCTGGCTTGCCGGAAAGCTAGGAAAACTGGGCAGGGGAAATTTTATCTCCGTAGCGGTTTGCCTTTTTTTGGGGACCGCAGTGCTCTCGATGTGGATGAGTAACACTGCGACGGCAGCGATGATGATTCCGCTCGCAGTGGGTGTTTTGAATCAGTTCCGCAAGATTCAGCCTGGGGAAGTCCTCCCGGTGGGGAATACGCATTTTCTGCTTCTGGGACTGGCCTATTCAGCAAGTATCGGAGGATTGGGCACAATTGTTGGCAGCCCACCGAATGGAATTGCGGCCAAAGCGCTGGGGATAAGTTTTGCCGGTTGGATGAAATTCGGCATTCCCGCAGTGGTCGTGTTGTTGCCCGTGATGATCGCGGTATTATATGTGCTGTTGAAGCCGGCCAGGCTATCGATTCGGGACGGGGAGGTTTCCGCCGGCTGCGAAACATTTGAGTTTACCCGTCCCAGACGGCTGACGTTGGGAATTTTCTTTCTGACTGCCGTAGCCTGGATCTTCAGTGGAAAAATTGGCTCTTATCTGGGAATTGAGGATACTGATACATGGATCGCACTGCTGGCAGTGGTTGCAATTTCGATGATGAAGGTTGTCAGCTGGAAAGAGATTGGTGAGGGAACGGATTGGGGGGTGTTGTTGCTCTTCGGTGGAGGCCTGGCTTTCAGCGGTATCCTCGGGGCTTCCGGTGTCAGTCTCTATCTTGCGAGAACTTTGGAGGCGCTTCTTGATGGGTGGCCGCTATGGGGGATCGTAGCCGCTGTGGTAGGTTTTGTGATTTTTCTCACGGAGCTTTCCAGCAATACGGCGAGCGCGGCACTATTCGTGCCCATTTTTTACTCGCTTGCCATCGCCGCGGACCTGCCGCCGGGGAAATTGGTTCTGCCGCTCGCGTTGGCTGCTTCATGTGCATTTATGATGCCCGTCGGCACTCCCCCCAATGCGATTGTCTACGGCACCGGAAGGATCGAGCAAAGGGCGATGATTCGCGTAGGATTCGCGCTGAATCTATTGTTCATCGTTTTGATCACCATATTCGGGATGCTGTTTTTATAATGCGGGTGTATCGTTCTCAAACTCTCTGAGTGGGCGGACGAGATTGGCCGGGAGCGGGAAAACCCGGTCATAAATCCCGGGCGCCACTTCAGTCGCCTGTGCGTAGGCATCGCGAAGCATCTCCATCTTGGCATCGAGATTATCGATATGGTGGAGCGCGTGTGCCTCGGGAGTTTTTGGTAAAACCGGAGAGCCGAACTCCAATGATCCATGATGGCTTCCAATAAGGTGGAGCAAGTGCATCCGGACATCCTCGGTGGCGGGTTTGGAAGCGGAGAAGTCGTTGAAAACCGAGCTCTCGATCAAATCCCGCCACAATTTATTGACCAGCTCGATTCCCAGCGGGATATGGCCGAGCATTTCCCCATGCATTGAGTGGATCTGTCCAAACCCATCTTCTGGATAGGTATTTTCCCAGAGTTTCCCGCAATCATGGAAAAGCACTCCGGCGATCATCAAATCGCGGTTCAGCTCTGGATAGATGCCGCAGATCAAATCAGCCGCGCGCATCATTTGAGCGACATGTTCCACCAAGCCTCCACGGCGCGCATGATGATTTTTCCTCGCGGCCGCCGTCCGCCGAAAACGCTCGCCCATGGTCACGAAAAAGTGCGAGCAAAGTAATTTCAGACGTGGATCAATGATGGAATCACAAAGCCTTGTGATATCGGCAAAATCCTTTTCCTGCTTTTTCCGCACCACCGGATCACCCGCCAGAAAATCCGCGATCGCGCTATCGTCCAGTCTGTGCCAGCTGACGTTGTTCCCATTGATGCCATATTGATTCTGCGTCCATTCGCCTTCAAGCCGCACAATCGCCTGAAGAGGGAGCTCTTCTGCCTCCGGGTAGAGCGGCGTTTCCGACCAGATTTTGAGATTCAGAAAGCCCGTGGAATCCGCGAACATCAGATCAAGATACGGCTTGCCGCCTTTGGTTGTTTTGGTAGCGCGGGATTGGAGCTGTGCTGCGACAACTGCTATCAACGGCACCTCGCCAGCCTGGTCCTTAAGGCTCGAAATCGATATCACACTCATGGAGTGAGGCTGGCATCCGCACTTTTTCTGTCACGAAAAATGGCACCGGTTTTGGAATCGGCAGGGGGAGCATTTCCTCCGGTGCGGGGGTTGGTCCCGAGGACCAATGGGCATACTATTGGATAGTAGACGGAAAGTCCGCCGCTGGAGCTAAATTACCGCGATGAAAAAATCATTAATTAAATCCGTGTGTAAACCACTGCTAATACTAAGCGCCGTTTCCGCTTCGTCCCCGGCCCTGGGAGCCTTGAATATCACAAGCCTGGAGACTGCGCCGACTTCCAATGTTTACCTCTCCAGTTCTACAAGCAACGGATCTTCCTTCCGGGTGACCCGGCTGAGCGACGACAAAGAGACGGCCAATAATGCTACAGCAAGAACTTTCGGTTTCACGTTCCCGACCGTCGATGCGACGACCGTCCAGTCATTGACCCTCAAACTCAGCGACAGTTCGGTAAGCGCGAACGCCAACCGCCCGGATATCGTGATCGCCTTGATGAAGGACAATGGGAACCCCAGTGATACCAATACAGCAGCCCTGGGAAATACTCCGATTTTTACCCAGACCTACACAGCGACAGGAGCCTTCACTGCAGATAATTACCTGACGTTTGGGATTCATATCTCTTCTGGGTTCCATCCATTGGTCCGGGGCACTTTCAGTATGACGGATGTGCCGGCGGAATCGCTATTTATCTCCAAGGTTCCGCCGATTTGGTTGGCGCGCTCATGCATTCCGAGTATGCCGAAGTGCTCGGTTTCGGCCACGTCATTTGGAGAAAATTCCAGCCCGTCGTTCTGTATGGAAAGGGTCAGGGATTCTTCTGTGTAAGACAGATCGAAGCGGATTTTTCGCGGCTTGCCATGGCGGACCGCATTGGAGGTAGCTTCCGATGCAATCCTTAAAATGTGTCGCTCGATCTGCAGGCGGAGTTTTCTCTCCTGGCCGGAACAGTGCGCTTCGAATTTCGCATCGCATGACTCGGCAAGAGGCTGGATCGTCTGGACGACAGCATGATAGAGGCTTGTTTTTTCAAGCAGCCCGCCACGGAGTTCGCTTATCGAAGCACGGAATTCTTTGCGGCAGTGGCGGAGCATTCCCTTTGCCAGCTCCAGGGAGCGTAGTCCCTTTTCCGGTTGGGACTTGATCTGCAGCCTGCAGTTATCCAGCAACATGGTCAGGCCTCCCAGGGCTTGCTCGAGCGTATCGTGCAACTCGCGGGCAATCCTTTGGCGCTCTTTCAAAATGGATTCTCGTTTGATCTGATCGGAGATGATTCTTGTTTGAGCCGTCACCCGCTGGCGTAGCAATGTGATCCAAACCTGGAAGGCTACGATGAGTAATGTTCCTACGGCTATTGTCCAGAGCATGACCGTGGGCGTCCACCATGGTGCGGCTTCCAAGACGCGAATGTCCTGCATTCCTTTTACCTGAAGCCAGAAGGATTGATCGAAGCGTTTGGCGATTCTGTGTTGACTGCGATTGAGGTGGCAGATGCCTGTGAAACGCAATGTGGCTCCCGGTTTCACACTTGCTGGCAGGGTCACTCCGGGAGGTGATCTCACCTCGAAAAGATGGTCGTGGCTCCTACACCAGATTCCCGCCCGGCTTTTCTCAAGCTGGATGGAATTGACTCCAAAGGTGGGAAGATCCAGCCGAGGTAGGCGTAATCGCTAATTACAATTCTAGGGATGAAATTGCCGGAATGTGTGGTGCCCTGCAGCCGGAAACGCGCACCGGGAGTCAGATGCTCGATCGTTCCGGCTTTGACGGAAAATTGTGCGAAAATTCCTTTCTCACCATCTGTGACGAACGCTCCGTTGATATTTGGATGGAAATGAGTGATCTGGACTTCCACATCCACCGGGAGAGGGGAGGATATCTTCTCGAAATCCAAGGTTCTGATTTCCTCCAAGGATGTTAGTGGGCTGATCGTGGGTTGTTCCGCAAAAGCTGGTTGGAGTGGTAGCAAAATGCTCAGTATCGCATAAACCACCAAGCAAAACTTGTAGCGACTCGAAAGAATGCCGAGGTCCCGGAGCCTGGTGATCTGGACAAAGTCCTCTTCCTGTCTCCTGTGAAATACCGGATCGCCAGCCTGTTTCTTGAGACTAGAAATCATCGGAAAATTCATCGGTTGAAGTTGTCACGCCTGCCCTTGCTGTCACGCATATATCGAGCATCCAGACACCGTGATGACACAAGTTTTCTATCAATGTTTGAGCCGGCTGCTCTGCATTAGCTCCCGTATCTGTTCCAGGCTCAGGGCCTCATCCGCCACGAACACTTCGTCGATCCAACCCCGGAAAAATAGCTTGTCCGATTTCACTCCCGGCCTTCCCGCGAGGTTTTTACCAAGCTGCAGTTTCACTGCTTTCCTGCTTTCGATATCTGTATCGATGTTTCGGGTGCTTTTTACTTCTGTTTGGATGTGAAGTCGCTGGAGGTCACCAAGCTCCGGGCCGACGAGGCCGACAAAGAAGGCATCCACTCGGACCTTTCCGGTTATCACGGAAAAGGGCTCTACAGCGGCCAGGGCAGACTGATCTATACCAATGATGGTGAACACGGATCCGAAGCGCTGAAAGATCCCACAATCCCTTCCGGCTGCCTAGCTGAATGGGACGGAAAAGCGGAAAAATGGACGGTCGTGCGCCGCGCACAGTTTGCCGATGTCACTGGTCCCGGAGGAATTTAAGGGAATGAAAATCCCGAAACCGATCCTGTCTGGGCGATCGGCTGGGATACCCGCTCGCTCATCCTCATGGTTCTGGAAAATGGCGAGTGGCATTCCTTCCGCTTGCCGAAATCCAGCCACAGCTACGATGGTGCCCATGGATGGAATATTGAGTGGCCCCGGATCCGAGAAATTGGCGAAGAGGATCTTTTAATGACGATGCACGGCATGTTCTGGCGTTTCCCGAAAGATTTCTCCCCGCACAGCTCCGCAGGTATCGCCCAGGCTACTATGAACTTGATGCGGATATGGTGCTCAGGAAAAACGATGACAAGAAGAGCCTCAGCCGCGTGAAGAAAAAAGCGCCTATCACCGGGGGAGTTGTCCAACGGGATGCTGCCAGCGTCATCATGGTCGATGATAAAGCACGCCGTTGGAGGCTGCCTATGCAATCCGCGTTCTCCGAAAAGGAGCAGTGCCCTTGCGGGTCGCCCGCAAAGTCGTCACAGAGCGCAACCTGCTCAGCGTGGACGGAACATTCTATGAACTCCCGGCGACCAATGCCGGCGGGTTTTCCGGACTGCGCCCGATCAGCACCCACGACAGGCGTCACCGAATTCGCCTCCTACCGGGGACTCATGGTTCTGTCCGGCATCTCCCCCGACGCCACGGAAAATCCCCACATCATCCGCTCGGGCGATGGCAAAGCAGCCGTCTGGGTTGGCTCAATCGACGATCTCTGGAGCTTGGGGAAGCCACGTGGAAAGGGAGGCCCGTGGCTGGATACGAAAGTGGAAAAAGACAAAGCATCCGATCCCTATCTTTTAGCCGGCTACGACAGGAAAAAGATTTCACTCGAGCATGATTCCGGCACCTCGGTCGATTTTCGCATCGAAGTAGATCTCACCGGCATGGGCGACTGGGTGACTTACGACACCATCTCCGTTGCCAGTGGAGAATCGGTTGAGCACATATTCCCTGATGGTTACAGCGCCTATTGGTTACGCGTGGTTGCCTCCGCTTTCTGCACCGCCAGCGCACAGCTCACTTACGATTAATACGGACCTATGCGGGTAGCGTTTTGCTACCGGTTTCATACGACGTAAACGCCTCATATAATTGGAGCTGCTGTTCTCCTTCAATCGATTGGCTTCCAGCTCTTGGCAAGAAGCTCCCGAACCCGGCCGAGATCCACTGCAGAGGATTTCGCAACAAAGCCGCGAACATGGGCGAAATGCACGTCCTCTTCCGTCTCAATACGGGTAAAGTCCATGCCCAGATGATCATTGAAGCGTGAGAGGGCAAATCCCGAGCCGCGTCGGTCCGGGTAGACCATGGCAACCACCTGCTGGTCTTCTGGAAGGCTGCTGGCATAGCGTGCCAACCCCGATGATGCATCTTCTGAAATGTTTTCGGAGCGAGGGAGGAAGAGCACGCGGAACCTACCGGTCGGGTGATCGATTTCCCAGATTTCGCTGGAGCGGGCGATTTCATTTAAGCGCTCTCTGAGAGATTTCAGGTAACCGATCAGATCGCTGCCTACCCAGCGCATCACTTCCCACATCGGCTCTCCGGGGCGTATTTCGGACATGCCGGCGAAGCGGCGGAGTAACGTGAGATCCACCGTCGAGTTCAGTTTTGCCAAAAGTTCCCGCTCGACTCCCAGCCACGCAGCGGTCTCGACCGGCCCTCGAGTGTCAAACCATTCGGCAACTTCCAGCCAGTCACAGTATTTCCTCGCGTCGTCGTAAAGTTCCAGGTCCATCAGCACGAGGCTCAGGGAACACGTCGGCGGATGGTCCTTGGGAAATTGGTGGTGATCAAAGTTTCCCCGCGAAGCATCGTGCTCCCCACCGACATCCACGACTGCCATATTCGGATTATCCAAATCCTCCTGCGTAGGCTCGCGGCGGAAGACCGGGGCTTCGTTTACTGCGATCAGTAGACAGCAGGCCAAAAACTCATCCTTATGCGAACTGCCGGGATGAGTTAGGATTTCAGAATATTTGCTCATATCTGAGACATGGCAACCTATCCCCCCACGATGCAAGAGGATTCCAAAAATATCGACTATGTGGGCAAAAAAACACGCCGCCCGGAAGCCGGGTGACGTGTCGTGAAAAATTCAGACGATGGTCGTTTTACTCGTAGGATGGCTTTTTGTGGAGATCGAAGGCATCGTCCTTGATGTAGAAGGAGCCAGGATAGTCCGGAAGTGGACCCGCATCCGGTGGCAATGGCATATCCGCATACTGAGCATCTTCCGACTGGGAGTAGGAGATATTGACGGGAGTGCCGTTGGAAACCAAACGATAGAATTTTGGTGCCAGGTTTTGGTGCATCCGGACGCAGCCGTGGGTGCAGGGAGTATGTTTCACCCAGCCGGTGTGGAAGCCGTAATTCGGCTTGAATTCGCACCAGTAAGGCATCGGCGTGCCTTTGAAGGACCATCCGGAAGGCTTGCTCCTTAGATAGGTTTGTTTCACTTGGTCTCCACTATAGGCATAGCCGTGGGAGTTCGCCCGGTGCTTGTGCTCCTTGTTAAAGATACGGAAGTTGCCCGTTGGGGTGGGAGTGCTGGCTGTGCCGACAGATACCGGCATGGCAAGAAGCATGTCATTACCTTCCATCACGTAGACACGCTGTTTGGAAAGGGAAACCTTTACCTTAACCGCGGAAGGGTTCTTCGGCAATTTGGCCGGTCTGTCGTAGGATTGATAGGCGCTCATACCGCCGCCAGCGGTGTTCATCGAGCAGGAGGAAAAGCCCATCGCAGCGGCAAGACCCACGGCCGCCATCAAGAATGTCTGGTATTTCATAGTTTGGATATTTTCGATTTCAGAATCGTGGCAAGAATGGCTGCTTAATCACTAAATGCAAGCTCGCGACTTACCGCTCGATCCTAGCGCTGGCGCTCCCACTCGTTCACCTTATCGTTTACAAACCAGACGGAACTTTTCCGATACGGGACGTATGTGATTTCTGGACCAAAGCCGCCGCCGAAGCCGGAATAACGATAGGGGCCATAGTAACCGCTGCGATATCCGCCGAAGACATTGTTGGTCACCACAGGCTTCGTGCCGGTGTAATCCCAGCGTTCCATACGGCGGCCATCGCGGAATCCATCCACCTTATCCGCTGGATTTCCCCAGGCGAGGATGACTGCATCCTTGCTCATCCCATTGGCGATTTCCCCGCGGCTAACAAGATCCTGATCCTTTTTGCTCAATCTACCGTAGAGGTGTGGATTCTGATAAATCCGTGATTCCGGCGTGGATGGAGCGCAGGATGACATCAGCAAGGCCGCGGCCCCAGCCAATACGGTAGAGAGAGATAACAGAGACTTCATGATTCACAAACGGTGTCACCACTTGCGGATTTTGCAAGATATGACCGAAGCTAAAAATAGGGCGATTCTTCGGAAAATTCAGGAATTTTCGAGAAAATTCAAAGACGGGCTTGCCAAGCCGGAAACCATGCGGCCAATCTTTGCCCGAACGCATTAAACGAACTCCCTGAATACATGTCCGACCTGCTCGAAGAAGAAGAATTGATCTCCGCACTCAAAAAATGCCCTGAGTGGGAAATTGAGAAAAAATACATCACTCGCTCGTTTGAGTTTGAAGAATTCATGGACGGAATTGACTTCGTGAACAACGTGG
Source organism: Luteolibacter algae (assembly GCF_042683045.1). NCBI lineage: Bacteria > Pseudomonadati > Verrucomicrobiota > Verrucomicrobiia > Verrucomicrobiales > Verrucomicrobiaceae > Luteolibacter > Luteolibacter algae. Next base: position 112,724 of record NZ_JBHUIT010000031.1, read on the forward strand.
GCGAAATCGCCGAAGAAGCTCAGCATCATCCCGATATTACGATCAAACACACAAAGGTGACCTTGAAGCTCACCACGCATGATGTCGGTGGCGTCACAGATCTTGATATTGAACTCGCGCAGCGCGTGGACAATCTCGTCGACTAAAATCGATTGATTTCGTGACAGGAGACAAATCCTGTCACAGATATAAAAAAAATTGCCCGGCAGCTGATTGCGCCGGGCTTTTTTTTGCGTCTGATCTTCGCTGGGCAGTGAAGGCTTCAGCGGGGCATCATAAGCTCTTCGTCCGCCAGACCGGTAATCTCACGAAGACCCTTGAGCAGTTTTCTAAGTGTGAAAAATAGAAATGCCATAATGGGCACGCCGATCACGGCAAATCCCCAGCCGGTGATTTTGGCGACTTTCGCATTGTATACCTCGCGTGCGTTTGTGGCCAAGTGATCCAGATCGCCCAAGAAATACATGGATAGGCCGAAGTTTAGGAGCGTGCTGATGAAGAAAGAAGCGGAGAAGAGCAAAGTCGCGCTGAACAGGACGCGTTGATAGTCTGCCTGCTTTCCCAATAGATCGACCTTACTTTCGATTTTATTGATGTCGAAAAGTGAATCGCTGTAAAGAAAGGTGCGTAGAAGGGGAGTTTTGGACCAGTGGGAAGCCACGATTGCAATACCGAGAACGAAAGGGATCGAGGCTTCTTTGAGCCCGAATAGAACGGCGGCGTTTTCCTTGATCGTCCCGTCTTTGTTCCACAAGAAGAGCGTCAGCCCGCCAGTCAAGAGGACAGAGAATAGCCCGAGACCGGAGAAGAAATTCATTTTCTTCGTTTTCGCAAAGAACCATAGCCCGTAGGAGATCGGAAAAATAAGGGCGACGATCAATGCCTTTAGCGGACCGATGTGCCAGGGTTTGACAGCTTTTCCGAGGAGCTGCTGAACTTCCGGATCCTTGCTAAGGTAGCTAAGTGCCAGCACGGGGATGAGCACATTGATCAGAATGTTGGCCAATGGGTGCTCTTGGGCTGGCTTTGGTTTTGCCTGCTGGTTGCTTTCGTGATTTTCCATAATAAAAATTCCGCGTGATCCAATACCCGGGATCTATAAGATGAAAGCCTAAACCACACTGGCGCGCACAGTTGCGGAACGCTCCGGAAAAATCAGCGGGAAGCATCGCTGGCCATGGATAAATCCGTCACAAAACTTTGATAAGCTGCATCATCGATCTTCCTACTTGAGCGAAGAAGATAGGATGGATGAACGGTTAGGATTACCTTTGGCGCCAGATGGCTTGCATCGATCAGGCCTCGATTTTCAAGAATGGGGAGCTTTCTTCCCAGGAGGGATTTTGCTGCCGTGGAGCCGAGAAGGATCAAAATATCCGGCGAGATCCGGTTTAATTCCGCAAGAACCCAAGGACGGCAGGCGGAAATTTCATTATTGCCCGGTGTTTGATGAAGCCGGATCTTTCCGCGTGGGGTGTCTTTCGGGGTCCATTTGAAATGTTTGACCGCATTGGTCAGATAGATCTCGGAGCGGACCAGACCAGCGTCCCGCAAAGCCTGATCGAGCAAATTACCCGCCGGGCCGACGAAGACCCTGCCGGCGATATCCTCCTTATCACCGGGCTGCTCGCCTACGATCATGATACGGGCATCCGGAGGGCCTTCGCCAAACACTGTCCCGGTTGCGTGTTTCCATAGCGGGCACCCCTGGCAGTTTGCTGCGGATTGTGCCAGGTCAGCCAGATTCTGGCCCTGCACGGGGCCGTGACATGCTTTCTGCGCGGACATTTCCCGGAGACTCCCCAAGTAAAGGTTTTTGGGCGCTGGTTTGGCAGGCCGCAGCTCTTCGCTGTGCATTTGGCGAACCCGATTTTTGCTATTGTCGATCAATTCGTGGATCAGCTCGGCTTCCGGTAAATTCTTCCAATACTTACGCGGCATTTCGGTGGTCATCATTTTGACCTTCAAGCGGGCCGGATTGAAGATGCTCCGATAATACGTCTTCCAGAATTCCTCGATGGAATCCTTGTTCTCCAATGGATTTCTAGCAATGCCTTCGGTGAAAACCAGCTCTTCCCCATTCCAGCTCGCACAGCCCTTCGGCGTGAGAATGCTCCAGTCCATATTGGCAAATCGTTTGCGGAAGAAAGGCGATGCGGCCTCGACCACCCAGTGCTCTGGCTCAAACCAGGCGGCATATCTTTCCCGCCCGCTCTCGACATCCGTTTCGATCAGTTTGAAGCGCACAAAAGCATGCATTTTATGAATCTCGCGCCTCACATTCTTCTGAAAAACAAGTGCCCGTGAAATGTCTGGATCGCTGGCAATTTCGCAGAGTGAACGCTCCCCGAGCTTCGTGATTCGCCATAGGATCCGGTAGAGTAAGTCCCATCGTCCAGGATCGGCATGACAGGAAACATTTCTTGCCAGCGCCAGAAACGCGGCTGGAACCTTTACCAAGGTTTTCTCTCCGAACGGCACCGGATCCTCATTTAGCTTTGATTCGGCGAAAAGGTTTTGTTCCTTTTCGAAGATAATTTGTTCGGGAGGGACGCCTGCGAGCAGCAGCTTTTTTGTAGCATCCCGCCAGCTATCGAAATTGTTTCCGGGATCGATGCTTCTCATTTTCTAAAGTTAGAAAAGCTCCAGCTGGACGGGGCGCGGTGCAAATTTTGCCCTCAGAAGATCCGAGTCCAGCAGGTATTTCGAAGGATTATGATCCGCAGTGATGATAAATGGCTGCACCTTCGATAATGACACCCGAAGACGGGCTAGATCGGCCAGGCGGAGCCTTGTATGACGTCTGATCGTGATGATACGATTCACATTTCTTACGCCGAGTCCGGGAACACGGAGAAGAGTCCCCCGGGAGGCGGTTTGTATATCCACAGGAAAATCCTGCCGATTGCGCAGTGCCCAAGCGAGCTTTGGGTCGAGCTCCAGATCAAGATTCGGCCTCTCGGGCGTGATGATCTCGTTGGTTTTAAACCCGTAGAAACGCATCAACCAATCGGCTTGATAAAGCCTGTGCTCCCGCACCAACGGAGGTGATTTCAGTGGCAAAATCGCGGATGGCTCGGGGATCGGACTGAATGCGGAATAGTAAACACGGCGCATTTTGTAGGAACGATAAAGTTCATCGGACCGATCAAGAAATTCCGCGTCCGTTGATTCGTCCGCGCCAACAATGATCTGAGTGCTCTGTCCTGTGGCGTGACGCAGCTTTTTATCGCCTCCCTTCCTTCTATCCGCCGCATCCTCCAGCTTATGTCGGATGCGTCCCATTGCCACTTTGGTTCGAGCCATGTTTTTTTCCGGAGCAAGTAAATCGAGGCTTTTTTGGGTGGGAAGTTCGATATTGATGCTGATCCGGTCCGCATAGCGCGCCGCAATTTCGATCAGCTCCGGTGATGCTTCCGGAATGGTTTTCAGATGGATGTAACCCCGGAAATCATGCACCTCACGTAAAGTCCGTGCGACAGCGATCACCAGCTCCATGGTATAGTCCGCATTGCGGATGATGCCGGAGCTTAAAAATAATCCTTCGATGTAGTTCCGCTTATAGAAATCGAGAGTGAGATTAATGACTTCTTCCGGAGAAAAAACCGCCCGGCGGACGTTGCTCGAGCGGCGGTTGATGCAATAATGACAATCGTAGATACAAGAGTTCGTCAGCAGAAGCTTCAGGAGGGAAATGCATCGACCATCCGGAGCATAACTGTGGCAAATCCCGGAGCCGCCTGTCGAGCCGACTCCTTTCCCGCCAAGAGAATCACTTTTGTTGGCGCCCGAGCTAGCGCATGACGCATCATATTTTGCCGCATCTGCCAGGATCTCAAGTTTCTTCTCGATTTTCATTTGTTCTTTCGAACACTAGCTGCATTCGGCAAAAACGCCACGAAAAATCACTTCGCCTCCCCCGGAAAATCATAATTTTCCCGTTCACCCTTGGATCACGGGTAGCTTCACTTTGAAGGTAGTGCCTTGCCGGGGATCGCTTTCAACACTTATGTCACCTCCGTGATTGAGCGCAATCGATCGGGCGATGGCCAGTCCCAGGCCGCTGTGCCCATCGGCTCCACTGCGGGCGCTATCCACGCGGTAGAATCGGTCAAAAATACGGCCGAGGTGTTCAGGAGGAATCCCCGGTCCGTCATCATGGACAATCACGATCGAGTGAGCGTCCTCTTCAAAATTTTCCAGCCGAACCGTAGTTCCCTGCGGCGTATGGGCCAGAGCATTTGAGATCAGATTCTGTATGAGAATAGCAATGAGTTCGGCGTTTCCTGCGATCTTCGACGGCTGTAGCTCCACGGAAATTTCAGATTCGTGGGCAGCCGCCAATGGGGCCAAGGAGGCGACCACCGATCGTGCAATTTCAGATATGTCCACAGGGCCATCGTTCCGATGTGTCTCATCGGTCAGATCTTGTCTGGCGAGGAGCAGTAGTGACTCGACCAAGCCTTTCATCCGGTTTGCGGCGGTATGGCAGTGGTCGAGCATTTCGCGATATTGCTCCGGTTCCCGCTGGCGTTTGAGGCCCCGTTGGGTTTCCGACAGAATGATGGTCAGTGGTGTGCGCAGCTCGTGGGATGCATCCGCGGTAAAACGTTTCTGGCGCTCCAGGGCTGAGCCAAGCCTCTCGAAGGTGCCGTTCAAAACGTGCGCGAGCTGATCAAGCTCGCTGTCCCGTCCGCTCGGCTTAATACGCTCATCTAGATTTCCGGCCGCGATCCGTGAAGCCGTGCGGGAGATTCTTCCGATGGGGGCAAGAGTCTGGCCGCCGATCCACCAGCCGCCCGCTAGAGCAAAGATGAAAATAGATGCGCCTCCAAGCGCCAGGAGGAGCTGAAAGCGGCGCAGCGAGGACAGCTCTGCGGAAATATCCCTCCCTACCAGAGAAACGATCCCGGTGGGATTGCCACGCCGATGTTCGCGGAAAATGTCTCTGCTCTCCGTTCGGTTGGAGCCGCTCTCGCCGGACGCTGGCTTGCTGATGCTTGATGGCGCGTTCTTCGAAATAAACAGTGGAGAACCATCTTCATTCCAATAGGCGAGATAAGTTGTGGCGGGATCGTTATCGAAGAGCCTGCGAAATTCCGCAGGAACGGACTTTTCCTCACCAAAAGCGATCAAACGACTGCGAATCTCCGCCATTGTGGGTAGCGCGCCATCCGGTCCGTCGGCATCCGGAGCAAGAACCTGCCGGAAAAAATTTCTATCAAAACTCCTCAGCGAGCTATCGATCCGCTCCATCCTTTCCTTGGCGACCAAACGATAGGCAAGGAGGCAGGTGGCGATGACGAGTATGAGCGAGATCAATGAGTGCCAGAAAAGCAAACGCCAGCGAATGGATTGGAAAGGGGATTTCATACAATTTGATAGCCGTGTCCCCGCCGCGTCTGAATGAACTCCGGGCCCAGCTTTTTCCGGACATTGGAAACATGTACGTCCAGAAGATTTGAGAGACTATCATCGTTCTCATCGAAAAGATGCTCGTAAAGTTCTGTCCGGCTAACCACCACACCGCGTTTCAGTGCGAGGTATTCAATCAGGGCATATTCCCGCGGTGTCAGTGAGATGGGCGCATCCCCGCTGTGGAGGATTTTCCGTGAAAGGTCCAGGGTGAGATCGCCCAGTTTGATGAGATTGCTGCCTTGTCCCCGATTGCGGCGGATCAATGCGCGGATACGGGCTAGAAGCTCCTCGAAATCGAAGGGCTTTGTCAGATAATCATCTGCCCCCGAGTTCAAGCCCCGGATCCGATCAGGAATCGCATCCCGCGCTGTCAACATAAGCACCGGAGTGGCTTTCTTTTCGCGCAGGCGCTCCAACACCTCCCAGCCATCGAGACCGGGCAGCATGCCATCGAGCAAAATGGCATCGAAATCGATTTCCATCGCCATTGCCAGTCCTTCGGCTCCATCCGCAGCGGTATCCACCGCATAGTTCTCCTCGCGCAATCCTTCGCGAAGGCTGTGCTGAAGCAAGGAGTCATCCTCAATGATTAATAATCTCATGGATCGCAAAAATCATTCATGCCGGAGCGCGTCGATAGGGTCAAGGGCGGCAGCCCGACGCGCGGGGGTGAACCCGAAGAAAACCCCGATTGATGCGGAGAAAATCAAGGCAATAAAATTGATCTGGGCATCGAAAACGAATGGCACATCGATCACCTTCGAAAGCAGCGTGCAAAGCCCGAACGCGATGGCTACTCCCATCATGCCACCTACGGAAGAAAGCGTAATAGCCTCTACCAAAAACTGCAGCAATACCTCCCGGGCACGTGCGCCAATCGCGAGCCGGATGCCGATTTCCCGCGTCCTCTCAGTCACCGAGACGAGCATGATGTTCATGATACCGATTCCACCCACCAGCAGACTGATGCCTGCCACCGCGCCGAGGAGTGTCGTCATCACCTTGGTCGAAGAGCTGACCGCATCCGCGATCTGGCGGGTATCGATGACTGTGAAATTGTTGTCCTCGTTTTTCCGGATGTTCCGTCTTTCCCGCATGAGAGAGGTGATGTCGGCCATGATCTTATCCGTCGACCATCCGTCCATTGCGGAGATCATGATTTGATTGATGCTATGGGTGGAGGTCCGCCCGACAAGGCGGCGCTGAAGAGTGGTTAGTGGCACGACGATGGTGTCGTCCTGATCCCGCCCGAATCCTGTCTGGCCTTTGGCGGATAGCACTCCCACCACTTGCACAGCCGTGTTTTTTAGCCGGATTTTTGCGCCAATCGGGTCCTCATTTCCAAAAAGCTCCTTGCGGGTGGTGTCTCCGATCACGCAGACCGCTGCTCCAGTGCGATACTCGGTTTCGGTGAAAAATCTCCCGGAGGAGAGCTTCCAATTTCCGATTACGAAATAGTCGGTCGTGCTGCCCGTGATCGAAGCTGTCCGGGCTTCCTGCCGATAAATGCTGCTTGAGGAGGTTTCGGAAACCGGTGCCACCGCTTTCAACCCACTGACTTGCTCGATCACGCTCATGGCATCGTCCTCGCTGAAGTTCGGCACACCGGCAGAAGCCGAACGCGACCCGAAGCCAAGCCCAGGTCTCAGCACGAGGAGATTGCTCCCCAGTCCTGAAATCTGCTCTTTCACGGTGGCGGTGGCGCCGCGGCCAAGCGTGACCATCGTAACCACTGCGGCGACTCCGATAACGACTCCCAATACAGTAAGTGTGGCACGGGTGAGATTCCGGCGAATTTCCCGGAGGGCGATAATGAAGGCATTCCAAAGCATGATTTTAGCGGGTGTTGATATCGGATTCGATGAGGCCGTCGCGGACGGTTACGATGCGCTTTGCTTCGCTGGCGACTTCCGCCTCGTGGGTGACCATCAGGATCGTGATCTGGCGCTGCTCGTTGAGATTTTTGAGAAGATCCATGATGTCTTCCGTAGTGCTGGAATCGAGATTCCCTGTCGGCTCATCTGCGAAAAGGGTTTCCGGTGAGGTGACCAGCGCACGCGCTATGGCGACGCGTTGCTGCTGTCCTCCGGAAAGCTCCGCAGGAGTGTTGCGCCATTTATCGGCGATGCCAACGCTAGCCAAGGCTTCGTGGGCCAGGCGTTGCCGTTCTTTTCTACTATATCCACGGTAGAGCAATGGTAACTCCACGTTCTCCAGTGCCGAGGTGCGGGCAAGTAGATTGAAGCCCTGGAAAATAAAGCCGAGCGCATGACGGCGGAGAAGGGAACGTTGATCGGAATCCAATGACTCGACAGCGATTCCCTCGAAAGAATAATTGCCGAAACTAGGCGTATCCAAGCAGCCGAGCAAATTCATCAAGGTCGATTTTCCCGAGCCACTAGGTCCCATGACGGCGACGAATTCTCCCTGTCGGATCTCCAGATCTATCCCGCGTAATGCTTCAAAGGCCGCATCGCCGTGGCCATAGATTTTGGTGATGCCTTTGAGTGAAATGACCGTTTTCATATCTAGTTGGCAGAGATGATGACTTCGACTCCTTCCTCAAGGCCACGTCCGGAGATCTCGGTATTGCGCCCATCGGTGATTCCTGTTTTCACCGGCACGGGGAATGGTTTGCCGTCTTTGAGGATGAAAATTTTCTGGCTGTCGCCCCGTTTGGGATGTGACTCTTCCCCGGAAGGATTTCCTCCGGAGCGGCTTCTTCTCGGCGGCCCGGGAGTGAGGCTCTGGACGAAGGATTTTTTCTCGGAGGGCGCCTGTTTCGGAGCGGCGGCCGCGGGATCGAAGCGTAACGCGGCGTTGGGAACCACCAGCACATCACGTGCTTCCGAGATGGCGATTTCCGCAGTAGCGGTCATTCCCGGCCGCAAGGTGAGATCTTCATTCGATACCGCTAGCTCGGTTTCATAAGTGACAACATTTTCCGTGATCAGGGCACCGAATGAAACTTTTTTCACCTCTGCCGTATACGTTCTTTGCGGCCATGCATCGACGGTGAAAGTCGCGTTCTGATCGGCTTTCACTCCGCCTATGTCGGCCTCGGCGATGTTTACCAACAGATCCATTTTGCTGAGATCTTCCGCGATAATGAACAGTTCGGGAGCTGCGAACTGTGCGGCGACGGTTTGCCCGACTTCGATGCTACGTGTCAGAACTATACCGTCCACCGGAGAGACGATGATCGCCTTCTTGAGGTCGCTTTCTTTGGTTTTAAGATCCGCCTCCGCTTCGGAAACCATAGCCTGCGCACTCTCGAGATCCGCCTTGGACCGATCCAGAGTGGCGATTGCATTCTCCATATCTGCGCGGGAGGGAGTTTTTCCTCCACTGAGTTCCTGAAGCTCCCGGAAGCGGGTAAGTGTGGCCTCGCTTTCCTTCACTGTTGCGGCCGCCTGGCTCACGGAAGCTTTCGCCGAGCGCAGGGAGGCGCGGCTGCGCTCGAGTGCTTGCTCCAGTGTGGTGGTGTCCAGCTTTGCAAGTTGCTGCCCCTTTTTCACCCGATCGTTGCTATCGACATTTACCTCGCGTGCGGTGCCGGAAACCTCACTGCCGATGGTCACCTCATTGGTCGGCTGGATGGTTCCGGTAGTGGTGATAGTGAGATTGAGATCTCCCTTTTCCAGCTTGGCGGTGACAAAGGTCGGGCCGGTCTGGGTTTGTGCCTCCCGCTTTTGCCACCACATCCAAGCGGCGACAAGTATCGCTACCGCGCAGAGGATGATGATAATTCGCCGGACTGGGTGAGGTCTTCCTGCCCTGGTGATGATGCTGGAAAGATCGTTGTTTACTGCTGCTTTGCTCATGGGAAATGGGTGGTGTTTGAAGAAAAAATTACCAGCCGCCACCGAGGGCGCGGTATAGCTCGATGTGGGCGTTTGCCCGGTCGAGGCGGGCGGTGATAAGGTTTTGCCGGATGGCGAGATCGTTGCGCTGGGTATCGAGCACCGGAGTGATATCGATGACCCCTGCTGTGTATTTTTTCGCAGCAAGATCTGCTGCAGACCTTGCTGCTGTGGCGGCTTTTTCAAGCGTGCCGATCTTTTCCGAAGTCCGTCGGCAGGCAATCAGGGCATCTTCCACCTCGGAGAGAGCAGTAAGGATACTGGCCCGGTAGTTCTGAAAGGCTCTTTCCTCTGCCGCATCCTGTCCCTCAATTTGTGCCCGGATGCGGCCTGCGTTGAAAATCGGACCCGTCAGTCCGGCGATGAGATTTGAGGATACGTTCTGTGGGTTGAAAACTTTCGAGGAGGAAAGTGAGTCTGTCCCGAGATTTCCCGAAAGGGTAAAGCTCGGGAATTTTTCGGCTTCGGCCGAGCGTGTGCGGGCGATGGCGGCAAGCCAGCCGTAACCTGCCGAGCGGACATCGGGGCGCTGCCGGACGGTGTCTGCCGGAATGCCAATCGCGAGGCGGGATTGCGGCTGGGGAAGATGGTAGCTGGCGGTGATGGCAAGCTCTCCGGGCACGCGTCCCGCCAGAAGATTCAAACGGTTTCTCGTTTGCCCGATGTTTTGCTGAAGCGTGCTGATCGTGGCCCGTGCGCTTTCCAAGGTGGCCCGTGCCTGATCGTATTCCAGCTGGTCGATCTCACCGGCTTGATTGCGCCACTTGGCGAGTTGCGTGGTTTCCTCTTGTGAGGCGATGCTTTGATTGACCAGCTGCAGGCTTGATTCGGAAGCTCTCAGCTGCAGGTAGGCCAGTGCGGTCTCCGCAGCCAGGGAGGAGCGGGCGGAATCAAGATTCGCCTCGGCTGCATCCGCATCCGCAGAGGCAGCGATCACCGATTGGCGGTTTTTTCCGAAAAAGTCCACTTCCCAGCTCGCCGAGAGGCCGCCTGAATAATTTTCCGAAGAAAAGTCCGCCCCGTTTTTCTGCCAGGTATTGGCCGTGGATCCGGAGCCGGAATAGTTGAGCTCCGGGAAAAGAAATGATGTCTCCGCCTTTCTCAGAGCCTGGGCCTGACGGACGTTCGCCACCGCCGATGCGATATCCGGGCTGTTTTCCAGTGCGCTGCGGATCAGTCTTCCCATTTCCGCATCGCCGAATGAAGCCCACCATTGGGAAAGATCACGGTCCGGCGAAGCGGTGGGGAAATTACCCGCCTGTTGCCAGGAGGCGGGTAATTTTACCGCGGAAAAATCTGTGGGGGAGGTGGCGCACCCTGCGAAAAACAGGAGCGGTAAAACCCAGGCAGCGGGATGTTGGAAGTTCATGGCCGCCACCTTAGAGGCCGCAACCTTTAGAAAAGATGAAGAGCGGAAAGAACTTCACTCTTTCTTGAGCTTTGCGGGGTAGAACCTAGCTTTCCGGCATGACCACGCTTTCTTCCAAGCTTTTCGCTGTTGCCAAACAACACATCCCGGGTGGTGTGAATAGTCCTGTCCGTGCCTTCAAAAACGTTGATGGAGAGCCGTTTTTTGTCCGCCGTGCCAAAGGTTCCCGCATAACCGATATCGATGGGAAAACCTACATCGACTACATCGGCTCCTGGGGGCCGAATATCCTCGGCCACGCTCCGGTGGAGATTTCCAATACGATCCATCAGGTCGCGAAAGACGGGATTTCATTCGGCATCCCCAATCCCTTCGAAGTCGATATGGCGAAGACAATCTGTGAGTGGGTGCCCTCTGTGGAAAAGGTCCGCATGACCTCCTCGGGAACCGAGGCGACGATGTCGGCAATCCGACTCGCCCGCGGATTCACCAAGCGGGATTACATCGTCAAGTTCGATGGTTGCTATCACGGCCATTCGGATTCCCTCCTGGTGGCCGCAGGTTCCGGCGCACTTACGAATGGCGAGCCGGATTCCGCCGGTGTGCCGAAGGCTTTCGCGGAAAAAACCATTGTTCTGCCCTACAATGATCCGGAAACGCTCACGAAGCTTTTTGAAGAAAAAGGTGAATCCATCGCGGCGATCATCGTGGAGTCCTATCCCGCAAATGCAGGGCTGGTATTTCCGAAGGCCGGCTATCTGGAGCTCCTTTCCTCCATTACAAAAAAATATGGGGCTTTGCTGATTTTTGATGAGGTGATGACTGGTTTCCGCCTCGGGAAAGCGGGTGTCCAAGGGCTTGAGAATCTAACTCCGGATCTTTCCTGCTTCGGAAAAGTCATCGGCGGGGGATTGCCGGTTGGGGCATTTGGCGGACGGGCGGATGTCATGGACATGCTCGCCCCTCTTGGTCCGGTATATCAGGCCGGCACGCTGAGCGGAAATCCCCTCGCAATGGCGGCTGGTCTTGCCCAACTCCGCCAGCTTACCAAGGGCGTGAATGGATCGACCTCCGGGCCAAACGGCTTTGATCGACTGGAAACTCTCGGCCAGCATTTTGAGACAGGTTTGCGTGCACTGATGGAGAAAAAGGGTATCCCACACCGTATCAATCGCGTGGGATCGATGTTCTGTCTCTTCTTCACCGACCGGGAAATCGTCAATGTGGATGATGTGATGAAACAGGATATGGAACTCTTCAGGAAGTTCTTCTGGGCGTGCCTGGACAAAGGGGTTTACATCGCTCCCAGCCCTTACGAAACCGGTTTCCTGTCGCTTGCCCACAGCGAAGCGGATCTCGATGAGACACTCACGGTTTTCGAGGACGCACTTTCAGAAATCTAAGGCGATTTCCGATCCATGGCTTGAGTAGGGCCGGTGCTGTTTTTTACAGTGGATTTACAGACAGCCCGGGGCTGTCCGTTATGATGACGGGCAGCTCATTTTGTGTAGTTACATCCCTTTTGTTCTGAACGGGATGTATTGCCGGAATTGTTATCCAACCCCCATTCATTGTCATGAAATCATCATTACTCGTAGTTTTATCGATCATTGTTAATCTTCTCTACGCTGGGGTTTGCCATGCCCAGGCGCAGTTCACCGGCCAGTATAATGGTGGGTTGTATGTATCGATTTCCGGTCCGGTGAATACCCCGGAATACGGGGGGCGGACTGGTGCTGCCATCGATAACGCGGGGAACTTTGTTTTGTTCGGCGGAAAAATCACCGGAGTGGTTGATAATTCCGGTGCGATCACTTTTGACCCGAACGATTTCAGCTTCACGACGGGAACCGTGGCTGGCGGAAAGATTGCGGCGGTTTCGACAGTCACACAGCCGACCGGGGCAGTGGTGACGACCCGCCTGGATATGGAACTTTCCACAGGAGTGGCGCCCTCCGGGCCAGTGGGAGAGTTCTTTCTCGATGAAAAGAGATCGCTACCCGCTTTGCCCCCGGAGACTGCAAACGCGATCACTTTTGGAGATGGAAAATTCGTCCAGGTTGCCCGGAACGGGGTCATCTATGTTTCATCGGACGGCTTGAGCTGGGAGGCTCCTGTTACTCCCACCACGCAAAAGCTCAATGATATCGCCTACGGAGACGGCCGTTTTGTTGCGGTGGGAGACGGCGGCACCATTCTCCACTCGACTGATGCGCAGACGTGGGTCTTGACGACATATCCACGTTCTCCCTTCGCGCCGGCGGCGAATATCCATGGCGTAGCGTTCGGGAACGGTGTGTTTGCAGCAGCGGGGCTGAGCAATCTGACTTTGCAATCGGCGGATGGCGTGGCGTGGAATGTGGTAGGGACCGCGGATGCCTACAATAGCTGGTCCGGCCTGGATTTCGCCAATGGCAGGTTTTTCTATATGGGGAACCGGCTGGGTGTTCTGGCAGCCCGTTTCATGACATCCACAGACGGGCTCACGTTCACTCCCGTTCAGCAGGCGACTCCGAACAAAGTGCTATTGCACCTCAGCTATGCGAATGGTGTCTACATCGCCGCAGGCGGAGCTGGAAACGGAGGGGGGATGCGCTTCACGTCCAATGACGGAAGCGGCGCTGTCGAGGTGTCCACACCATCTACGATATCTTCAGTAACTACCGATGGCTCACGCTTTATCGCCAGCGGTTATAGCTCGGATTTCACCTCCACCGATGGACTTGCCTGGACGGTAGTTCCCGGCTCGAAAGGAAAGGGGACAGATGCTGCCTACGGGAACGGCCGGGTGGTTTTTGCCGATACGTTCAGGACATCCACGGACTTGGTGAACTGGACGGGAGAAGCCCCAAAAACACTTCCAGCGGCGAGCTACCTGAAGGATATCGTCTCGGCAAACGGTATGTTTGTCGGCGTGGGGCCCAACGGCTCCGTCGTCAGCTATGACGGTCTGGTCTGGGAGGGCAACACCGCGACCAATAATTTGAAAACGCTTACCGCAGGCGGAGATGGATTCTATGCGTTGGGCGGCACAACCGTTATTGTGAAATCGGGTGACGGCCTGAACTGGGAGCAGGTCGCGACGTTTTCCTCACAGTTGAACGATATCGCCTATGGAGATGATGGTGTCGTCGCGGTGGGCGATGGGAATTTCCTTGTCCGCTCGACGGATGGGCGGAACTGGACGCAGGTTTTTCCAAGAGAATCTGGAAAACCAAACTATGGGAAAGTCCTTTACGGAAACGGAACGTGGTTGGCTTTCCAGCTGAATGGGAAACACCGGCGTTCCACAGACGGAGGGCGGACCTGGACTCCCGAGGAAACCTCTCCGCAAGGGGTCAGTGATGTAGAATTTTACGACGGGCAATTTGTTGCGCTTGGTAGAAATTCTTCCGTGCTGACATCGATGGATGGGATCACCTGGTCCGTTGCCCGGCCGCAGACCACCACTTCCTCGACTTATACGTTCATTGATCGGGCCGGCGGTAAATGGATCATCGGCGGAGTGGGGCAGCCGCTGAGCTCTTCGGATCTGATTAATTGGACAGTAGAAAATGACCGGTTCCAGCGGAACTACGTGGCTGTGGCAAGCGTCGGGCCGAATGTGGTCTTCCTGGCCGATCAAGCGGGAGAAATATTTCACTCCCGGCTTGTTTCAAATATCCTGCCGCTTGCAGCGATATCTCCGGCTGATCCCGTAGTTGCCGTAGGCGGACAGCTGAATCTGAACGGATCTTTTATAGGTAGCAATCTTACCTACCAATGGTTCCGCACGGGAGTGCCTTTGCGCAATGACGGACGCATCAGTGGAGCCGATACTCCCAATCTAACGATCACCGGTCTAAGCGGATTTGATGCGGGAAAATACACGTTGCGCGCTACCTCGGGGGCAAACGAGGCCTTCACGGTTCCCGCAAAAGTCGTTCTGCCGGATCTGGCGAAGATCACCAAGCAGCCGGTGACCATCGATACCTATCCCGGTTTTACCGAGACCTTAGCCATCGAGGCGACGGCAACTGCCAGTGCACCGATCACCGCCTACCAGTGGCGCAAGGACGGGGTGGCAATACCTGGCGCAGGTAGTGCGACGCTTCAGCTCACCAATATTTCTGCCGCCGATGTCGCGAGTTACGATTGTGCGGTGACCACGGCGGGAGGAACGGTTATAAGCCGGGCTGCTACCCTCAATCTCTCCCTGGAATTCCCGGCGAACGTGATTACAGAGAACCCTTCGGCGCCCGCCCGGGTCCGCAAAGCAGACGATGCCACACGGATCGATCTGAACAATGGATTCTATATCCGCTACAATAGTGGCTGGAAGCGCTACTCCAGCACGACCAACCAGTGGGATCGCGATTGGGTCGCGCCGATCAGTGGTTTCGGCGGAAATAACTACAAACTGCCGGGCGGTAATATCGTGTTGATGCGCGATAAGTTCCCGAATGTTTCGCCTCTCCAGGAAAGCGGCTACTCAGTGATGCGTCCCGATGGATCGGCGGCTGAATTCTATCCGATGTTGAAAAACGGTTCTCCGCAGAATATTTTGCCAAAGCTGCTCTTCACGAGAAATTATGTCTGGATCGCAGGCGATTTTGATACCATCGCGGGCCATACCACTCACCGTCTTGCCCGGCTCAATCCTGATGGAACGGTGGATACCACCTTTTCGCTCACCGATACATCCCTTGCTGTGCCGACCTGGATCTGGGATGATACGGACGGCGGAATTCTGCTTGGCGTGCCGAACCCAACCAGACCTGCCCTGCACAAAGCCTACGCCGATGGATCTCCTGATACCGCATTCTTCCAGGTCTCCCGTGGCGCGAACTTGAGCTGGAATCTCAATGGCCTGGCGATCGCGAAGAACGGTGATCTACTCATCGTTGGGGAGTTGTTTTACTTCAACAACTCCTACGGAAAAGGATTCTACCGCTTCACCCGCAGCGGGGCATTTTCATCGCTCCCTCTTACACAATACGATCTCAATTCGATCAATTTCCAACAATTGGATGACGGGCGGATGGTTTTGATCGCCAAGCCGGCGGGGAACAATATCTATCGCGCCTACCAGCTGAGTGAGACAGGTGGCAGCAAGGTGATCCGGACATATCCCTATAATTCTCCAATCAATTATGAGCTAACGCCAATCCCGCTGCAGCCGCATAACACCGCGGGAATATTTGGCACCAATACGGTGGAACTCACTGGAGTGGGTAGCGCAGCTACGTTAACCATCGTATCCCAGCCCCAGGATCAGGTCATCCTCGCCGGGCAGCCGGTTACCCTTTCTGTCGCCGCGACAGGGACCTTCCCGATGACTTATCAATGGCGTAGAAATGGGGTGAACATCGCGGGTGCCACAGGGCCCATCCTGCCCCTGGGCTTCTCCGAGTTTGCCAACCTTGGCGGAAATTACACCGTGGTGGTCACCGATGCTTCCGGCACGGTCACCAGTCGCGCGGCGGTCGTCACCGATCTTGGCGGCGGGGCCCGCTCCAACATCGTGGTCCGGGATGGCTTCGAGGATTGGGCGTTGCAGAATAGTATTCCAGTAAATGAGGCGGGGGCAAACGACGATCCAGACAAGGATGGTGTCCCCAATTTGCTCGAATACATCACAGGCAGTAACCCCACTGGATCTTCCACCATCTCGACTCCAGTCTCGTTTGTCACAGTAGGCGCGGAGTCTTATCAAACCATCTCCATCGTAAGACGGAAAAACCTCACCGGGGTGACAATGGGAGCCGAGTCCTCCACGGATATGTTCCGCACCGCACCGGTTCCAGCGATCGAGCACGGGATGCCGGAAGACCTGGGAGACGGCTTTGAACGAATCACCTATCGCTCAACGGTTCCAGTCAGCGCCAGCCCGAGGGGGTTCATTAGAATCACCGCAAGCACCAACTAAACTAACGAGAGGGTCTAAAATTGGATTCACGCTGTTCAGTGGCGGCCGATATTTCTCTTCCTCCACTGAATGAGTGCCGCTCATTCTCGGAATAGAAGGTCCTAAGGAGAAGGCTGTCGCCTCTAGAGCTGCTAAGCCCTTGGATAGCCAGATATAAAAAATGAGCGCGATATGGAGGAAGTCTGGATCAAATCGGAGTTTTACCCGTCTTTGGTTGAAGTATCTTAGTGTAATTCTCAATATCGGACAGCTTTTGAACTAATATTTCCGAGACTTTTGAAAATAGAGCAAATGCTTGGGCGATTGGTGGAGCAGAAAAAGTTTCTATCGATACCAAAGGAAACGTTTTATCTGAACCACATAAGCGCATGTGACTAATGTCGGTATGAGCTAATATCTTATGACGATAATGGAAAATCTGCGAATGAAGTTCCTGAAATTCATTAGGGACCACTTCATTACTTAGCCCTCTCTCCATCTTTTTGTCGGTATTTTCGAACCTCATGAAAGGGCTACAATAGGAAACAATACTAAAATTGTAGGCTGCGAACCAAGTGACTTTTGTCGCATAGCAGCTCGGGTCAGGTGGGTTATCAATCAGCGTTCTGGCGATATAAGCTGCTTGGTCGGTTTTCCAAACCGCTTGCGAATAAAAAAGCCAAGTTTGATTTGGTGTCATATCAGAGCATAAAAGGCACTGGATCATGCAGCAAAGCTCAATTTTCGACTCCAATCACCGAGGATTTTTCTTTTAGGAGTCTAGGTAGCAAGGCTTTGAAGGCTCCCTGTCCTGCAAATCAACCGGGCAGCTGATGGAAAATTCGTTCGCGGAATTTGCCAATCGCTCGTGCATACGAAACGACAAGCGATGGTTATTCAACATCTGGACGATTAGACCTAAATCCAAAGCCTTACTGATTCGCCTGGATGCGAGGCAATTTCGCGAATGGTCGGTCCGCGGTTGCGGGCTAGTCGTGTTTCTTTTTGCCGGTGCTTTTCTTCGGTGAAATCCGCTCTTCCGGGATGAACTTTTTCAGCTCTTCCTTGATTTTCATATACTCGGGATTGTCCGCTAGATTTGTCCACTCCTGGGGATCTTTTGAGTGATCATAGAGCTCCTCACGTCCGTTGGTGTTCTGAATATAGCGCCAGCGCTCGTTTCTAAGGCTCCAGCCATGCGAGGCACTGGTTAGCGACGGATAATTCCATCCGGTTTCCGGGTTTTTCAGCACGGGGACGAAGCTGCGTCCCGCAAGCCCATCTTTTGGAGGAAGTCCCGCAAGATCGATCAAAGTAGGATATAGGTCGATGAGGTTGACAGGTCGCTCGGTGCGACCCGGTGCCAGGCCCGGAGCTTTAACGATGAAGGGCATCCGTGCAGTTTCCTCCCAGAGCGTGCTTTTCTTGAACCGGAGTTTCTCGCCGACGTGCCAGCCGTGATCGCTCCAGAGAACGACGATGGTGTTATCCTTGTAGGGGCTCTTTTCAAGAGCGTCCAGGATCACGCCCACGCAATCGTCCGCATAGGCGATGTTTGCGAGGTAGGCCCATGTGAGCTCTTTGAGGAGATTGTGCTTTTTAGCGTATTCGTATTCTTCGGAAGGGCCACCGCCCGGGATATCGGAAAAATCATCTTCCTTGATTTTCGGCAGCTCCGTGGTCTCCAGATCAAAACGGGCGTAATATTCTGCAGGCACAGTCCATGGCAGATGGGGGCGGAAGATTCCGCAGGCGAGGAAGAAAGGCTTTGGAGTTTCCTGTCCGGCAGAGTCGGTAAGCCACTGGGCGGCCCAGAGTGCGTTCTGGTAGTCCAAGGTAGTTTCCTTAGGTTGCATGGTGGATTTCCAAGCGATGCGGGGCTTCTGGACGAAGTCGAGTCCGTTGTCGATGTTGAGATCCTTGTAGGGTGACATGTCTGTCAGCTGGTCCGGCGGGATCTCGATCTTGTCCTTTTTCTGATCGCTCATGATGTCCCAGGATTGGGGATCGTCTCCGGCATTATGGAAAATTTTTCCCCGGACCATCGAGGTGTAGCCGTGATTGCTGAAGTAGCGTGGGATCATCACCGCATCTTTGAGGATGGGATTTTTGCGCAAATTCTGGCTATTGCTGTAGAGGCCTGAAAGGTAGGGAGGAATGCCGCTCATGAGAGCCGCGCGGGACGGATTGCAGGCAGTTCCGGAGCATTGGGCATTTTCAAAAACCATGCCCTGGGCTGCGAGCCGATCCAGATTGGGCGTTTTTGCCTGCGGGTGCCCGCCTAGAAAACCGACCCAATCGTTCAGATCGTCGATGGCGATCATGAGCACGTTCGGGGTCTTTTCCTCACTGAAGGCGGCCGTGGGAACTAAAGTGGATACGGCGATGCCGCAGATGAGACTGAGTTTCATAACTAATTTTCGAAGAGCCCATCCTAGATTAGGACAACGAAAAATCCGAGAGATAAAGGTGATCTTTCTGATGTGCGGATACACGTTTTCTGATATACGAGAAAACGTCATGAATTTGCTAGGCTGGCAGCCTCCGGCTACCTAAGGTGCCGCCACATGCCAGAGCGGAAATGCCCTGAAGCTTTTTCAAAATTAGAATCACCAAAGAATATTCATTATGGAATCCAAAATCCCTGCAAACGTTCGTGACCGTATCGAAAAGTGCGGAGTTGTAGCCGTGCTCGTTATCGACGACGCGAAACATGCCGTGCCCCTTGCTAAAGCGCTTCTGGCAGGTGGAGTGGATGTGATGGAACTCACTCTGCGCACTCCGGCCGCGATCGGGGCGCTCAAGGAAGTCGTCCAGCATGTCCCGGAAATGCTGGCGGGAATCGGGACGATTTTGACCACCGAGCAGGTCGATGAGGTCGTGGCCGCAGGAGCGGCTTTCGGAGTTGCTCCGGGTTTGAATCCACGTGTCGTGAAGTATGCGGAAGAGAAGGGACTGCCATTCGCCCCGGGGATACTCACTCCCTCCGATGTGGAACTTGCTCTGGAACTCGGCTGCCGTGAGATGAAGTTTTTCCCGGCAGAGCCAAGCGGAGGTTTGAAATATCTTTCCAGCATCAAAGCTCCATATGCTCATCTCGGAGTAAAATTCATTCCACTCGGCGGGTTGAATATTGAGAATATGGGAAGCTATATTGCGGATTCTTCGGTAGCTGCGATTGGCGGCTCCTGGCTGGCTCCTGCGAAATTGATCAATGCGGAGGATTGGGAAGCGATCACCGCCAATGCGGCTGCGGCCCGCAAAGTGATCGATGAGGTCCGGGCCGCCAAATAATTCAACCACGATCTATTATAGGAGACTTTTAAAGTTTCCTACCCCCAGGTCATTGTCTCCGGGGAAATTTCCAACGCATCGGTTAACCGGTGCGTTTTTTTTGTGACTGCACACATGGCATACAGCCGATCAGCGATTTTAAAAATTGACGAACCCGGCGAATTGTTGACAATTTCCAAAACATTGAAAATAATTAGTTTCTAGTTCGCTAGATGCCCGTGGTAAATACGCTCCATGTCCAACAACATCGCCCCAATCAAAACGATTAGAGAACAAATCGCCGGGCACCTGCGTGCAGATATTTTATCCGGTAATTTTCCAAAAGGCTATCCGCTGCGTGAGCAACCCTTGGCGGAACGGTTCGGAGTTTCCCGGGGGCCTATCCGGGATGTTTTATTGCAATTGACCCAGGAAGGGATGCTCGTATCCGTTCCGAACTGTGGTGTCCGTGTTAGCGGTGAGCCGAGCGAATGGGTGCAGCCTTTGATCGTGAAGGTCCGCGTGGAGATCGAGACCTTCGCGCTGCGCAATTCGATCCACAAGATCGGCCCTGCTCAGATTGCGGAAATGGAACGCCTGATTGCGAAACTGGGGGAGGCATGTGAGCGCCGCGATATCGCGAAAATTGCGGAGCTGGATATCGCTTTCCATCAGGCGCTTTTGAAATGTGCGGGAGACGAGGAGATCGTATCCATGTGGGTGCCGATCGTGACCCGTATGATTATGCATTACTCGCGGCATAAGGATATTTCCCAGAGCCATGAGGAACACATCGCGATCCTTCAAGCCGTCCGTGATAAGGATCTGGAACGGGCGATCACCGCGTTGGAGGCCAATATCCAATAAGCGCATCCAGAGTGCTGTTCCCCGGGGCTCCGAAAAACTCATTAATAAAAATCATTAATATCATGTCAGAAAAAACGAAAGAAGCCATCGAAGCTTACAGCATGTACATCAATGGGGAACACAAAGGTTCTGTAACCGGAGAGGTTATCGAAGTGGAAAACCCCTCCACGGAGCAAGTCGTCTACACCGTGCCGAAGGGTGGGGCGGACGATGCCAAGCTAGCTCTGGAAGCTGCTAAGAAAGCGACTGCCGCCTGGGCTGCCCTGCCGGCGGTGGAGCGCGGGAATTACCTCATTCGTTTTGCTGAACTGATCAAGGAAAACCGCGAGGAACTCGCACGTATCCTTAGCACTGAACAGGGAAAAATCTATCAACTCGCACTGGGTGAAGTGGATGTCGCGGCTGATTTTATCAATTTCCCCGCACAGAGCGCACGCCGCCTGGAAGGTGATATTTATTCCTCGGACAATCCCGAGGAGCATATCTGGATTCACAAGGTTCCTTACGGCGTATGTGTGGGAATTTCCGCATGGAACTTCCCGCTGGCACTAGCCTGCCGCAAGATCGGACCCGCATTGACGGCGGGTAACGTTATGGTGGTGAAGCCACCTTCAGAAACTCCTGCGGCGGTGATGGCCTTGGGTAAGCTCGCCGAGCAAGCCGGCTTCCCGAAAGGGGTTTTGAACTTTGTCACCGGTGATGGATCCACCATGGGCACCGAGTTGGTTACCAATAAGCTCACCAAGCTGGTGACAATGACAGGCAGCACCAAAACCGGCCAGCGGATCTATGGAATGTGTGCGGATAATCTTACCGCCGTCCGCCTGGAACTGGGCGGTAAAGCTCCTTTCATCCTCCTCGAAGATGGTGACGTGGATAAAGCGGTGGCGGCCGCAACCGTATCCCGGCATCTCAACAATGGCCAGGTATGCACCTGTCCCGAGCGTTTTTACATCCACGACGCGGTCTACGATGAGTTCCTGGAAAAATACACTGCCGAGGTCTCGAAATTGAAACTCGGGGATCCATTCAATCCGGACACACAGATCGGCCCGAAGGTCAACGCCTACGAAACTGAGCAACTGGCGAAAATCGTGGACAAAGCCGTGGCCCAGGGAGCGAAGGTCGTCTGTGGCGGCAAGCGCCCGGAGGGAGCCGGGTTCGAGAAGGGCCACTGGTATGAGGCAACGATTTTGACCGATTGCAATAACAGCATGGACGTCATGCGGGATGAAGTCTTTGGCGTGGTGAGCCCGATCATGCGGATCAGCAGCTTTGAAGAGGCGTTGGAACTCTCCAACGATAGCGATTACGGCCTTGCGGCATTCCTTTTCACCAAGGATATGCGGAAGATCCAACGCGCGGTCTTGGAGCTGGAATTCGGTGAAATTTATGTCAACCGCGCCATGGGTGAGCAGCGGCAAGGCTTCCACAATGGTTTCAAACTCAGCGGAACCGGCGGAGAAGATGGTAAATACGGTCTCGAGAACTATCTCGAGAAGAAAACCATGTATGTCAATTTCAGTGAGTAACTCCATGCTTCAGACTGAGCCAGCACAGACGATCAAACCCGTGTCCACAGGATCCAAAATCAGCTCGGTGGTTACCCGCTTGTTCGAGGTGCCATTGCCTGAAGTCCTCACGGATGCCAAGCATGGAGAGCATACCCATTTCGAGTTGGTGACAGTGACTGTCACTCTTGAAGACGGATCCGAAGGCACCGGCTACACCTACACGGGCGGGAAGGGCGGCCATTCCATCAAGGCAATGGTGGAACACGACTACTCTTCCGTCCTGATAGGGATGAACGGGGACGACGTGGAGAAAATTCACGATTTCATGGAATGGCATACCCATTATGTCGGGCGTGGAGGCATTGCTTCCTTTGCGATGTCCGCTATCGATATCGCACTCTGGGATATCCGCTGCAAAAAAGCTGGGCAGCCGCTATGGAAAATGGCGGGCGGCGCGGGAAATACCTGCAAGGCTTATTGTGGCGGGATTGACCTTCTTTTTCCGCTAGAAAAGCTACTCAACAATATCCGGGGTTACCTTGCTGACGGCTATACGGCTGTGAAGATCAAGATCGGCCGCGATAATCTCGATGAGGATATTGAGCGGATCCGTGCAGTGCGGGAGCTTATCGGCCCTGATGTCACCTTCATGGTGGATGCCAATTATTCGATGAGCGTCGAGAAGGCAATAGAAGCGGCGAATCGTTTCAAGGAATACGATATCTTCTGGTTTGAGGAGCCGACACTTCCGGATGATTACGCCGGCTTTAAAAAAATCGCGGAGGCCACTGGAATGCCTCTGGCGATGGGGGAAAATCTTCATACGATCCACGAGTTCGGATACGCTTTCGAGCAAGCGGGCCTCTCCTTTATCCAACCGGATGCATCAAATTGCTGCGGCATCACCGGCTGGCTGAAGGCGGCGGAACTTTCGCGCAAATACGGAATACCGGTTTGCTCACATGGAATGCAGGAGCTTCACGTGAGCCTTGTTTCTTCCCAGTCAAACGCAGGCTGGCTGGAGGTTCACAGCTTCCCGATCGATGCCTATACCACCCGCCCGCTTGTGGTGGAGAATGCTCGTGCCGTCGCTTCCGACGAGCCGGGAACAGGGGTCGTCTTTGATTGGCAAAAACTCGCACCCTACGAATACCAGGGAAAATAATTTTATATGAAAGCAGCTTACTACAGAGGGAATAAGGGACTTGCAGCAGAGCCTAGCGAAGCTATCGCGCCTGCGGCAGGTGAGGTTAGATTAAACGTCGCCTACTGCGGTGTTTGTGGAACCGATATGCACATCTACCATGGCAACATGGATGCCCGTGTCGCGAAGCCACAGATCATCGGGCACGAAGTTTCAGCTACGGTAGCTGAGATCGGTGCCGGGGTGGAAAACGTTTCCGTGGGAGACACAGTCGCGGTGCGTCCGCTCAAATTTGGTGCTCCGGAAGATTTCGACAAAGGCTTTTCACATGTGGGAAAAAACCTGAAATTCATCGGGATCGATCTTCCAGGCGGTATGCAGTCATCTTGGACTGTGCCCAGCTACACGCTGCACAAGCTTGGCGGCCTCTCCCTTGAGCACGGAGCAATGATCGAGCCAGCTGCCGTGGCCTGCCACGATGTGCGCCTAGGCGAAGTAAAAGACGGCGAAATTTGCGTCGTGATCGGGGGTGGTCCTATCGGTATTCTGATCGCTCTTGTCGCCCGCGAAAAGGGTGCCCGCGTGATCGTTTCCGAGCCGAATGATACCCGCATCGAGCTCATCCGCGGTCTTGGCTTCGAGGCGGTCAATCCGATCTCAGCGAACTTGGTGGATACCGTCCGCGAGTTGACGAATGGCAAAATGGCTGACTGCGTGTTCGAAGTTTCCGGTTCCGCACCGGGGGTTGAAGTCATGACGGAACTCCCTAACGTGCGTGGCAGGATCGTGATGGTCGCCATTCACCCACAACCTCGGCCAGTGAATCTTTTCAAATTTTTCTGGTCCGAGCTCAAGCTCATTGGGGCACGTCTCTATGAGGAATGCGATTTCGACGAAGCAATTGCTCTGGCGGCTACCGGGAAGCTACAGCTCGACAAGTTGATCACCGAGATCCGTCCTCTGGAAGAAGTGGGCGAGGCTTTTGCCGCGATCGATGCCAATCCCGCAGGAATCAAGACTCTGATCAAATGTGGCTGAGCCGGATTAATCCTCCCCTATTATTTTAATTTATCATGAGTATTTTAAATCAGTTCTCGCTCGCGGGAAAAACAGCACTCGTTACCGGTTGCAAACGCGGAATCGGAAAAGCAATGGCAGTGGCATTGGCAGAGGCCGGCGCGGATGTGATCGGAGTTTCCGCATCGCTGGAGGCAAGCGGCAGTGACGTGGAAAAGGAAATCACAGCCCTTGGCAGGAGCTTCAAAGCATACAGCTGTGACTTCAGTGACCGCGGAGCCCTCCGGACTTTCATCGGGCAAGTGACCTCGGATTATCCCAGGATTGATATCCTGGTAAATAACGCGGGCACCATCATGAGAAATCCGGCAGCGGACCATTCCGATGAATATTGGGATAAAGTCATGGAGGTGAATCTCAACTCGCAGTTCGTGCTCAGCCGCGAGATCGGAAAACAGATGATCGCAAACGGCTCGGGAAAAATCATTTTCACCGCCTCACTGCTGACATTCCAGGGCGGAATCAATGTTCCCGGCTATGCGGCTAGCAAAGGCGGTATTGGCCAGCTTACCATGGCGCTTGCCAATGAGTGGGCTTCCAAAGGTGTGAATGTGAACGCAATCGCACCAGGCTATATCGCGACAGATAATACAGAAGCACTTCGCAACGATCCCGAGCGCAGCCAATCCATTCTGTCCCGTATCCCGGCAGGTCGCTGGGGAGAACCGGAGGACTTCAAGGGACCTATCGTATTCCTTGCATCCCCGGCTTCAAATTACATGAACGGAACCATTCTCACCGTAGACGGTGGCTGGATGGGTCGTTAATTTCCAAACCCCCAAAACCCATAATTAAATGATTATCGAAGGAATTATCTGGGCCGTGATATCCGGCCTCATGCTCGGGCTATATGCCCTTCCCGCCAAGTTCACCAAAGGTTTCCAAGAGGAAAATACCTGGGGACTGTTCTTCATGCAAACCATGTTCCTGGTGCCTATATTGGCTACTCTTACATTGATGAAAGGAGTGGGGGATATCTATTCCACACCGGCGGTTCAGGAAGTTTTACCCGTCATGATCGTTTCCGCAGTGCTCTGGGGAATTGGTGTGATGATGTGGGGTAAGGCGATTCACCACATCGGTTTATCCCTCGGTTTCTCGATTTTCATCGGCACGGTAATTCTGGTTGGCTCTGTTCTTCCGATCGGTATCGGTATTGCAAAGTCCGGGGTGGAAGGATTGCCGGAGGCTCCGGTATTGGCTCTCATCCTGCTCGGCATTGCGATCGTTCTGCTTGGAATTCTTTTCAACGGAAGAGCAGGTCTGGTGCGCGAAGCCGAAGAAAAAATCAGCAACAAGGATGCCGCCGGGAAGAGTGGTAAAAAATCAATGGGCGCGGGGATCGCGATCGCTGTGATCGGTGGTCTGCTTGCCACGGGCTTCAACGTTGCTTTCACGGTGGGCGGGGAGCCGCTGGGTGAAGCTGTGGCAGCGGCGGGGAATCCTCCTTGGATGGTATCCCTCGCGGTGATGCTTGTCGTCTTCCTAAGCGGAGGTGTGATCATGGCGGGCTATTTCGGCTGGCAAATCACTTCGAAGAAGGCATGGGGCAGCTTCAAGACGCCAGCTTTCGGGCTGAATTTCGTTCTAATTTTCGTCATGGCCGTTTTCCATTACGCCGCATCTGTCGGCTACGGTTATGGCGCGGGTCTGTTTGAGCTGGGTCCCGTGGTTGTCTATGCGATCTTCAATACGACTTGCGTTGTGGTGGCGGTAATCAGCGGGATTTATACCAAGGAGTGGATCAATGCTTCCAGCAAGGCGCGGAACTCACTCTACACCGGTCTCAGTGCGATGGTTCTCGGTGTGGTTATTCTCGCTGGCTCTCAATACCTTTCCACAAAGAAAGGCGAGGTTGAACCGGCGGCTCCCGCGGAAGCGGCTCTGCCCGACGCATAACAGCTTTTTAGAACGCAAACCCAACGAACGATGAAACTTTCAAAATCCCATTTCGGTTCCTTCAACGGAACCGCCGCCGATCTATACACACTGGAAAATGACGGCGGAATGACCGTTAAAATCACCAACTACGGCGGAATCGTCACGGCGATCTCTGTCCCCGACAAGAATGGAAATTCTGAGAATATTGCCTGTGGCTTTGACTCGCTCGAAGGTTACTTCAGTGACGAGTATAAGGCGAATTCTCCCTATTTCGGTTGCTTGGTAGGTCGTTACGCAGGCCGGATCAAAAATGGAAAATTCTCCGCAAACGGCAAAGATTACCAGGTTGATACCAATGATGGTCCCAATCATCTCCACGGAGGTATCAATGCGTTGGACAAACGTTTGTGGGAGGCTGAGGAGTTTCAATCCGCCGGAAGTGTGGGCCTGAAGTTGAGCATCACCAGCCCGGATGGAGACAATGGTTATCCGGGAAACCTCGATGTTACCGTGGTTTATACGCTTACCAATGACAATGAGCTAAGTATCGATTACTCGGCAACTTGTGATAAGGAGACTCCGTTCGCACCTACGAACCACACGTATTTCAACCTTTCGGGATTCCGGGAAAAAGTGCTGGGGCACGAAGCCCGCATCATATCGGATCGATTTCTCCTGCCTGATGACACAAATGTCCCGGTGGGCGCTGAGAAGAATGTTGCTAGCACAGTCTGGGATTTCAATAAGGCGAAACCCATCGGGGATGTTTTTGAGGAAGAGCCGAAAGGGTTTGAGAACTACTATGTATTTAGCAAATCGGTGGGCACTTTTGAAAAAGTGGCGGAATTTTCGGAAGAAAACAGTGGCCGTGTCATGGAGGTCTCCAGCTCGGAACCAGGTATGCTTTTCTACACGGGCTACTACACTTCAGATTCATTGAAACGCAATGAGCAGGAAGTCTATGGGCAGTTCAAAGGTTTTTGCTGTGAGACCGCCAGGTATGCGAACGGTCCCAACATCGAAGGATCCCCGGGAAGTATGCTCAGACCGGGTGAAACCTTTGAATCCCGCACCGTATTTAAATTCGGGATTTCCACTTCTGTAGTGTAATTTTTGTAAATTGTTTACCGTATGCTCCTGCGATGATGTATCATAAACAACAAAAAAGCTCGGCTGCTTGGCTAAAAGCAGTGGCCCTCGGCATGGGAGTGTTCGGCATGCTGTCGGGAATTACCACTGCAGAGAGTCCCGATAATAGCGCGACCCCTTCCTATCCGTGGGATATCCCGCAATCAAAACCAGAACGCCCCTTGAGCGCGGCAATGGAGCGTCTATATGACAATTATCTCACGCCGCGCCCGGAGGATAATGAGCTTTTCTCCACATTCGCTTATACGAAGCTCAAAGGGTTCGATTACAATGGTGGCGACGGGACAATCTCCCGCAGGGATCCATCGAAAGTGATCAAGGTGGATGGCAAATACTACGTCTGGTATACGAAACGCGATACACCCACGCCGCCGCAAGGCGCTGCGAAAAGCACGGACACAATTCCATCCACCGATTGGGATTTGTGCGATATTTGGTATGCGACCAGTGAGGATGGCTTTACTTGGACGGAGCAGGGAGTGGCGATCCCTCGTCCGGAGAAACCTCTTGTCGGTTGGCGCTCTGTGGCCACAACGGACATTCTGGAATGGGAGGGAAAATACTATCTCTATTATCAGAGTTTTGTAGAGGCCAGCGGAACCAAAGGTGACCACTGTCCGGTTGCCGCCTCCTATGCGGACTCTCCGGATGGACCCTGGACTCCTTGTAATAAGGTCATTATTCCAAATGGCGAGCCGGGTTCCTGGGATCAATACTCAATCCACGATCCGTATCCGTTGGTCTACAAAGGAAAGATCTATATCTACTATAAGGCAGCCTACGGAGATCGCCCGGATTATCTGGTCGGGAACGGAGTGGCCATTGCAGATCATCCTTTGGGTTCTTTCAAAAAGCATCCTCTCAATCCGTTGACCAACTCCGGCCACGAGACGGCCTTGTTCCCTTTTAAAGAGGGAATTGCGGCGCTGATCATTTCAAACGGCAACGAGGCCAACACCATTCAATATGCGCCAGACGGTGTGAATTTCAATATTGCCTCGGTCACAACGATGTTGCCGACAGCTGCTGGTTCGTATGTTCCGGATGCTTTTACCAGTAATGGAAACGGAAGAGGGATAACATGGGGCCTTTCCCATTTCACCAATGCGGGGAAACAAGGGAAACAGCATTCAATTCTAGCCAGGTTCGATTGTGATCTGAGCCTCGATGTTGATGACAGGGCGATGAAGAATACGCATCTCTATCTTGATCCGGAGGTCTATTTTTCAAAAGGGCTGAATGCGAAGCAGAAGGCCGAACGTTCCGCAAAATAGGTGGGACAGTCTCTCCGGCGAACTTTCGGATAAACGAAAATACCCTATCATCTAACGACAAAACCAATGAATCACCAGAATTTCCCCACTCAGTTTCTGAGCATTTCCGCTCTCACTCTACTTGCGATGGGCGCTGCCCGTGCAGAGCAGAAGGCCTTCCCTTTCGTCCTGCCAAAGGAAAAGCCGGATATGCCGCTTAGCGCCGCTGTCGAGCGCAACTACCGCTATATGGGTGTCCAGCCACAGGATAACGAGCTCTACTCACAGTTCAAATACACCGAGCTTAAGGGCTTCGATTATAATAATCACGACGGGACAATTTCCCGGCGCGATCCATCCAAAGTGATTTTTGCCAATGGCAAATATTATGTCTGGTATACCCATCGAGAGACTGAGACCTCTCCGAAAGGTGCGGAAAAATCCACTGATACCATTCCTTCCAGCGATTGGGATCTGTCGGAAATCTGGTATGCGACTAGTGAAGATGGGTTCACCTGGCAGGAACAGGGGGTGGCAGTGCCGCGCCCGGCCAAACCGAATGTTGGCTGGCGTTCGGTTTCCACTGCAGATATTTTGGAGTGGAAAGGGAAATACTACATTTATTATCAGGGCTTCATGGAAGCCAGCGGCAAACGCGGGGATGATTGCCCCGTTGCAGTTTCCTACGCGGATTCCCCGGATGGTCCGTGGACTCCCTACAATGAGATTGTCATTCCGAACGGTGCGGAAGGGGAGTGGGATCAATATTCGATCCACGATCCATACCCGCTGGTCTACAAGGGGAAGATTTACCTCTACTACAAATCCGACTTCGGCGGCGGCAAGCCTTTGGTGCGTATGCAGGGACTTGCCACGGCAGATAATCCACTAGGTCCATTTACCAAGCATCCGCTGAATCCTGTGATTGCGTCCGGGCATGAGACGACCCTGTTTCCTTTCAAACAAGGGATTGCTGCACTTGTGATTCGGGATGGGAACGAGCATTTCACCGTTCAGTATGCGGAGGATGGCGTGAATTTCAACATTGCAGCAATTACCCAGATGATGCCGGATGCGGGAGGTCCATTCATCCCGGACGCATTTACCGATACCAAGGACGGGCGGGGCATCACTTGGGGACTTTCCCATTTCACAAATGCAACGGACTGGAGCGAGAATCACTCGGTCCTGACCCGCTTCGACTGTGATCTGAGCCAAGATATCGATGATCCTGCAATGAAGCAGTCCACACTCTATCAAAAGCCCGAGGATTTTTACCGATACGGTCTCAATAAAAAACAACGTGAGAGCCGCCAGGGACCTCCCAAAAAATAGAACACTTTCTATTCTACGATCCAAAAAAGCCGTGACCCGATGAAGGTCACGGCTTTTTTAATGTTAGCCTGGGGTGGACGAGGTTTTTACTTTGCTTCTTTTCCCCGAGCGGAGTCGTTGCCCTTTACATCTTTTCCGCCCTCGCCTTTGGCGACGTGATGTAGAACGCGATTGGTGCGGAAACCCCGGATATATTGGTAATCGGAAGTTTTATATTCATGGGTCAGGCCCCAGCGAAGTGCTTCCGTTGGCTCCTTTTCATTGTCCAGATCCCGGTTGATGCCGATGGCATGTGGTGCGCCTTTGATCACCGCTTTGATCTCGAAGTTGATCCCATCCGGAGACCACTGGACTGTGTTTTTCTCCGGTCCATCCGTAGTGATGAGAGAGGCAATGCCGCCATCGTATTTCCATACGCAAACCTCATGACCGCTATTGCTGATCGGGTTGTAGGGGGATTTCACATACGGGCCTTCCGGCTTGTCCGCGATGGCTACACCGTGGCGAATCTGACGCCCGCCAAAGGTGATTTGCTCACCCATCTGTTCACCTTTGTAATAGAGATAGAATTTTCCCTTGTAAGGAAGGATACATGGATCGTGAACCTTGTGACTGTCGAAATCGCCCTTCTTGACGACGCTGAAGCGGTTGTTTTGATCGTCACCTTTCCAGATGCCATTGTCAGCAGGGCTTAGGATCGGCTCTTTGCTTTTTGTCCAGGGACCATCAGGCGAATCCGCCCACGCGAGGCCGATCTGGTTTTTCACCCGGACAGTGTAGGGGGATTTTACCGTCTGATAGCAGAGGTAATATTTCCCTTCCCACTGCATGATTTCCACAGTGAAAACGGAACGATCATCGTAGGCACCGGGTTCTCCGCGCGGGACAGCCAGGCCTTCTTCCTTCCATGTCACTCCATCGGTCGAGGTGGCATACCAGATATCGCAACGGTCCCATGGAAAGACCTTGTCTTTCTCAATATCGCCAGCGAAGCCTTGGGTTGGTCCGGTGCTCCGTGAATACCACACATAGTATTTCCCGTCATGCTTGATCAGGGCGCTTGGGTCCCGTCTTACGACACCTTCCTCATAGGCAAGGTCACCTTTTAGATCGTAGACCTGATTTTCAAAAAACCATTCATTGCCTATATCGGGCCACAATAAAGCCCGCTTTGAAGCCGCACTGAGCATTTCCGGGTTGGTGATTCCCAGGTGATCGATTTGCTTGTCGGTTGGGACTGGATCAGCTCCCAGCGCGATTTGGGTGATGGGAAAAGCGAGCAAGCTCGCCATGAATACGGATTTTATTTTCATAATTGGTAATGGATTTTGCGAAATCTAGAGGATGTTGTGGATTGTTGACAAAGTGTCAAGTTGATTCAATGCTCCTCTCTGGATCTTGGTTCATCCAACTCAAAAGAACTATTTGCCGAGCTTCAGCGTTTTGATCTCATCGGAAGCCAATGGCTTGGCATCATCGGAATCGAGGGCGGAGAGTGTGGCCGTTACCGTATAGCTACCGGATTTCGGAGCGTCCTTGAGCTCGATCGTTTTGGAAGTGTTTGCGTAGCCTGTCAGCGCTTTGAAATTACTTTCACCGATGACTTTTCCTTCGGAGTCACGGATCTGAAGCTCGATGTTCCTGTCCTGGTTCGCTTTGTACGAAAATGGAATAATGATGTTTTTGACGGGTTCATGACTGTCGAAAGCATCGCTCAAATCGATTTCCTCCTCATAGAGTGGAACGAGTTCGACACCTTCCGGGGTCGGAGCATCGGCATCCACGAGAATGTAGGAACGGACCCAATCGTAGTAGCAGGTATTCCGCTCCGGATCGTTGAGCTCTTCTTTGCCAGGGAGTTCGATCCATGGAAAAGGGTAGGTCTCGGACACCATGTTCAGGCCCATGGGATGAGGGAAAGGTTCATCCAGAATTTTATCATAGAAGACCATGTCTTTTGGTTCCCCATCGTTCAGATAGAAGGATGCGGTGCGGGCATCTTTCCACCAACCGCCGTAGGTGTTGAAGGCTTCCGAAGCAAGTTTTTCGGTTTTCACCTTGGCCTCGGTGGCTCTAAGATCCTGGGTTTCGCCACCTTTGGGATTATACCAGAAATGACCGTTTGAGTTCATGCCGCTGGCAAAGTATTTGCCTTTGAAATCACCTTCCCTGCCGATGCATTCCTGAATATCAAGCTCTTGTCCGAACTTGTCTCCCTCACTTCCCGGCACTGGATATTGCTTGCGGGTAGATAGCCAGAAAGTGGTGGACATGGTGGTGGCGGCTGCTTTGAAACGGCACTCATAGTAACCAAAATGAGCATCTGTCGTTTTGGAAACCACCGCACCGCCGGCGATATCATAATCCACACCACGGACTGTCATTTTTTCTTCAAGCTTCTTGCTTTGGATCTTCATGAATCCATCTCCCAGAGAAACCTGGGATGCCAGGAAGATCCCAGGGGGGCGGCCGGTCCAGTTCGGGTGATGATCAAACCATTTGCTGGAATCCAGCTCGGTGCCATTGAATTCATCGGAGAATTTTTCATTGCGGACCCAGCGCTTCCCCTCTGGTGGAAGTGGAGGGATCGCACTGGCCAGCTGGGAAACAAGGGTGGTGGAAGCTAGAATAAGTAGAGTTGTTTTCATGCTAAAAGTTAGTTTGGTAAGCTCGCTTTCAGCTGGACTTCATCCATGTAAGAACCGGTAACGGGAGAAGACAGCCAGCGAGTTACAGGGATACGTCCAATTTGCAGATAGTTTGCAATTAAATGCCAAATGAAAATTTCCGTCACCTTTAATTGGTTTTGGGAAGCAATGCTTCCGGAATGCAATCGGGAGAGAAATTTTTCGGCTTATTTCTAATAAACCATCGAACGAGAACGGGAATAAAGAATGCGATGATCAATAGTTTCACGATGACCAGAGCGCCAATTGCTGTGTAAAGGAACAAAAGCGTCAGTGCCAGAAAGAGAAAGATGACACAGGTGAACAGTAAGTTGAGCCACCAGCGGATCGCTGAAATACCCGCTCTAAAGGTGCAGGCGGGATTGAGTTGGTCAGTCCGCGATATGAGTGCACGGATGAAATCATTATAGGTTTCCGACCGATCTTCAAAAGACATCACCCCTTTGAAGTGTTCGTTTTGTATCAAATACGTGCCTCCAGGCGGGCAGGTGATTTTGCAACGAAAGCGGTTGGTCTGCACGCGGCTGGGAGCAAATTCCAGACGGATTTCACCGATTGCGGAGAGCGGGATTTCTGTATCGCTGAAACCATCAATCCCGATGATCAGTGACTTGCCGGCAATCTTCCAGGTCTTCTCCGGCTCCAAAACCGAGACTCTTACCCGGTGCTCCATACACAATGGAGGCGGGAGATTCATTTCCGCTTCTTGGTAACCTTTTTCTCAAAATCGACACTAGAGATATCGAATTTTTCAGGTTCGTAACCGGGGTTTGCCCATTCAATCTCGCCCGCCAATGCCTGCATAAACTGGAAGGCTCCGCCGAAATCCTCGGGAGGGCAGGCACGTTCTCCGGCGATCATTTGCGGGCCGCCCTCTCCTTCCACCCGCTTTTCGAAGACGATCTCATGAATCCATTCGTCGGCGAAATCATAACGGTAAAGCATACGAAGCGGCAGCCGCTTGCGTCCGAGGTAGTCCGCTACCGTCAGTTTCAATTCATCCTGGAATTCACCGAGCGTTTGATCCTCCAGTCCGACGGGACCGATGACATCAACCAGGCGTTTGCCTTTCCCATGGCGGAACTCATGAGGATGCTTGTTTTCCCATCCCATCGCAGCCTGAATGGCATCACTGAGCTGGAGGAAATTCACTGATGTCGAGATGGAAAATTGTCTCCATATCTTTGGCTGGATGCCGTAGGTGAAAACCTTCACAACCACCCGTTCCAGATCACTCTTTTTTGCCATGGGCGCAAATTAGGAAAATATTCCAAACTGATCAAACTGAAATAACGGATCCCGTCAGCGGGGTGACATTTCATCCCAGATCGCCAATGACTTTTCGAGCTTCAAGCGATATTGCGCAAGCTGGGCGGGAGTGAGAACATCTTGGAAAATTTCCATTTTCTTCTGTATTTCCGCCCGCTGGATGGTGGCCATGGATTCGACGCTGGTGGGATCGCTCGAGCCTGCCCGGGTGATTTTTTTCATCATCTTCAGGCCATCTTCAGTTAGTTTCTCCTTGCCGATGGGTAGGACGGACCCTTCCAGAAGAAGGCGGGTGCTATCGCTGATAAGCGCGGCATCCTCCTCTGCGGTTTGGCGGAAAATGCTTAGAGCCTGCTCACGCTGCTCGCCGTTCAGGTCAAGCTCGCGGAAACTCTCCGCTACCGACTGCTGGGCATTGGAAAGTATCGAGTTTTCCTTTGCTCGAGCCTGCATATTTTTGAACTCCTTCTGCTGCTCCGACGTGAGAATCGAAAGGATTTTTTCCTCCAGCTCCGCACCCTTTTCTGAAAGGGCCTGGTCGTGGGGTTTTTCAGAGGAAAGCTCCGGCTGGGTTTCATCGATGGATGCCTGGACGGCTTTAGCTTGATCCGCGCTCAGATTGAGGGTTTCGCTGAGCCTCATCCATTTCGCCCGATCACGCTCGTCTGTGGTATCCGGGATGTCCGGCTGGCTTAGGAGCGGCTTGTCATTTGCTTCGGTCAGCTCTCTCGATCTACTTGTTTCCGGAATATTCGGATTGTCGATAGGTGGCGCGCTTGGGGAATTTCTCGGTAGTGGACGTGCTGGAGTTGCGGCAAGAGCGTCGAGAAGTTCCGATTTGTCACCGGATGGCTTGAAGGCCCATCCGCCTGCGAATCCGATGGCAAGTGCGATGGTGGAACTGATGAGAATGGGTTTCATAATATTGATTGGGCAGCATGGCTATGCTTCACGGATGGCCGTGATGGCAGCAGTCATGTCTTTCATCCCGAAAGTTGTTGAACCGGCAACCATTACATTTGCTCCCGCTTTCGCGGAAGTTGCCGCAGTCTCAACATTAATGCCGCCATCGACTTCAATATGGTAGGAAAGTCCTTTTTCTTTCCGGTAATCGGACGCTGCCTGCACTTTTTCCATTACCTCAGGCATAAATGCCTGCCCGCCGAAGCCGGGCACCACGGTCATGCAAAGCAAGAGATCAATCTGGTCGAGATAAGGCACCACGTCGGCGAACGGAGTCGCAGGATTTAGCGCCAAGCCTGCGAGACAGCCTGCTTCACGGATTCTCTTCAGGGTATCCGCCACATCATGATCCGCCTCCACGTGGACTGTGATACAATCTGCGCCCGCCGCGATAAAGCGTGGGAGGTAGTGATCCGGGCGGGAAATCATCAGATGAACATCCAAAAAGATATCGTTGGACTCATGCACGGCCTGGACCAGGGCAGGACCGAAGGAAATATTGTCCACAAAGTTTCCATCCATCACATCCAAGTGAAGCCAGTCGGCTCCTGCGTGGATGGCACGGGAAGTTTCTTCACCGACTTTTGAAAAATCGGCGGCTAGCAAAGAAGGGGCAATGACGCGGTCAAGATAGGTCTTCGTAATCACGAACACAAACGAAGCATGGAAGCGGCGGATGGGAAGGAAAAACCGGCGGTTGTGGGGCGCGCTCGTGGGAAGTGTTGTCGCAGTAGTAAAAACAAGTTACAGATGCCCGCTCCATCATGAACGAAGAATTGATAATCGATCTCCAAAGCGACGCTTATTTTATGCAACAGGCACTTCGCGAAGCCCGCAAGGCCTATGCTGCATCCGAGGTTCCGGTTGGAGCAGTCGTGGTTCATGAAGGGAAGATTATCGGCCGGGCCTGGAACCAGGTTGAAAGCCTGAAAGATGCAACAGCTCATGCGGAAATGCTCGCTCTTACAGCGGCTCAGCAAGCGCTCGGAGGCTGGCGCTTGGAGAAATGCACCTTGTATGTCACGAAAGAGCCCTGCCCGATGTGTGCGGGTGCCATCGTTCATTGCCGTCCGGATCGTGTTGTTTTCGGCTGCGGAGATCCCAAAGCGGGTGCGGCAGGTGGCTGGATCAACCTTCTGGACTCCAATCCGCCCTTGAATCATCGCTGCGACATTACTTCCGGAGTTCTGGGTGGAGAATCGTTGGAATTGCTACAAACGTTCTTTCGGGAGGCGCGGAAGATTAAAAAATTGCAAAATTGGGGAGAAAGTTGAAATATGCGTCACATTTACCGCGTTTAACTCCGACCTTTAAGATACCCGCTATGAAATCCCTCATGAAATTATCAGCAGTCCCATTATTGGGGCTACTCTCAGCCTCTCACATTCACGCCGCATCCTTTCTTGTAGAGGCGGAGCAATTCTCTGATTACGGAGGATGGAATGCTGATACCGAGTTCATCGAATCGATGGGCTCTCCCTATCTCATCGCCCACGGTCTCGGCGAGCCTGTTGCGCCCGCCAGCACGACAGTGCAAGTGCCAGAAGACGGAGAATACAAAGTATGGGTCCGCACCGTGGACTGGACAAGAAGGCTTGGCAGACCGGGATCAGCAGGGACATTTACCCTTTCCATCAATGGTGAAAAGCTGGGAGAAGCCCTCGGAAATGAAAAGCCGGAATGGCATTGGCAGCTTGTCGGCAGCAGTCAGCTCAAAAAGGGCGAAGCAAAGCTCTCGCTCAATGACCTCACCGGCTACGATGGCCGGGTCGATACCATTCTTTTCTCCAGCGACAAGGATTTCACACCGCCGGAAAACGCAGGTATTCATGAGCGTTTGAAATGGGATATTGCAGGATCCTCACAACCTATCGAAGAGACGGAAAAATTTGACCTCGTCGTCGTCGGTGGAGGTTACGGTGGCCTTGGCGCATCGATCTCCGCGGCACGTATGGGCTTGAAAGTCGCTCTGATTCAGAATCGTGACGTTCTCGGCGGCAACGGTTCATCCGAAGTCCGGGTCTGGGCCATGGGTAACCTCCCTCCCAGCGAATATAAGCTGGCGGATATTATCGAAGAGATTCAAGACGAAGCTTCCAAATCTCCCGCACCTGCAGAGGAATTTGTAGACGATAAAAAGGAGCAGGTCGTTCGTGCTGAGAAAAACATCACCCTGTTTCTTGGAAATCATGCCTATGGCGTGAATATGAACGAGGACAAAATTGCCTCCGTCGATGTCCTGGAAGTAAAAACCGGCAAGCTCCGCAAAGTGCCTGGAACATTGTTTGTCGATTGCACGGGACATGGCTTTATCGGCCAGTGGGCGGGTGCGGATATCGTCATGGAAGAAGGCGGCCGCATGGGCATGAGCAACATGTGGATGTGGGAAAATACCGATTCCCCACAGGCATTCAAGGAGCAGGACTGGATGCTGAAGTTCGGCGAAGACGATTTCCCGTATCCACGTGAATTCCACGCTCAGTGGTTCTGGGAGAGCGGTTTTGACAGCCACCCGATTGACGAGCTGGAAACCACCCGTGACTACAATCTACTGGCAAACTTCAGTGCCTGGAACGCGATCAAGAATTACAGCGCCTTTGCCGGCCGTGACCCGAATTCCCATGCGAATGCGAAACTCAGCTGGATGGCCTACATTGGGGGCACACGTGAAACACAGCAGATCCTCGGTGATGTGGTGCTGAATTTCGAGGATATCGAAAAAGCAAAAATCTATGATGATGCGCTGGTTCTCACCACATGGAGCATCGATCTCCACGAGCCGGAAGAAAAATACATCCACGCGCTTCCGGAACATCCGTTTATCTCGAAGGCGATCCACCGCCGCCTGATCGACAGAAATGTCGGCTACCCGGTTCCTTACCGTTGCCTCTACTCGAGAAACGTGCCGAACTTGTTCACCGCAGGGCGTAACATCAGCGTTACCCGGGATGCACTCGGCACTATCCGCGTCATGAAGACCATCGGAATGATGGGTGTCGGCGTCGGACGCGTCGCCGCACTCTGTGTTCTGGAAGACTGCCTGCCACGTGATGTTTATGAAAAACATCTCGACGACGCTAAGCTCCTCTGGCGCCAACCGGGCGACAAACGCTTCGAAAAACTCGATGAGCTGCGCGGATTTATCAAAAAGTCATCAGACAAAAACTGATGCCGGGCGCCGTCTCCGGCGCTATGTAATAGGGGCCTACAGAGTCGCGCTGATTGGTGCGGCGATGTGGTGCCTCTGGTTTGGGAGCAGAAATGGTGGGAACACATCACCGGATCAGCTCCTGGATTTAGCTAGCGAAACGCTGTCTTCGGCCACCTCGATAGGTGAGGCGGAAGACGGCTTTTTTGCTATCTTGAATGAATCCGGAGAGACGGTTGGCTGGGCGGGGACGACATTCCCCGAGGCACGGAATATCCAAGGATACTCGGGTCCTTCGGAGCTTTTCATCATTCTCGATGCGGAAAGGAAAGTGCTCGCCGTGAGATTTCTGAAATCTGCGGATACCTCCGGGCATGTGGAAAAAATCAAACAGAGTGCCTCGTTCTGGGAGCAATGGACAGGGAAGTCAGAAAGCTGGCTTGCTGGGAATCCCGAGCCACATATCGTAAGTGGAGCGACCTTGACCAGCGAAGCGATGGCACGAGGTGTCGCCGCAAAATTTGGCGCAAAAGGGCTGGACGAATGGTTTCCGGATCCGGTGAAACTGTCCGATCTCTCCAAGCTATACCCAGAGGCCGATGAACTGATGGCCACGGATCGCGAGGGGATCATCGAGGTTCGCTCCAAAGGTAAGTCCGTAGGCACGGTTTTGCGTAGCAGCCGTATGGGGGTAAAAGTCCGTGGCTTCAATAGCACCTCGGATGTGATTGCTGCTCTTTCCTCAGATTCCAGGACGGTTCTCGCCGTAATTCTACTGGCTAGCAGGGATAATGATCCTTATGTCCGTTATGTTCAGGAGGAATTGGTTTATGCCAATGATTTCAAAGATAGAAGCGTGGCATCCATTCTCCAAAAGGAGTCGGAAACTTTCATCGTCAGCGGGGCGAGCATCACTGCGGAGGCGGTCATTCTCACAGTGCAGGAAATGCTACAAATCTTCCGAATGCCACCCCCGAAAACGCCTTTCCCGTGGATGACGGCGCTCGCTTTGGGTTGGATGTCATTCGGAGTCATATTGGGACTGGGCAAGTGGGGAAATAGCGCAAGGTGGCGGATCGGTTTTGCGGTTGTCTCAGTGATCGCCGGGCTGGGGCTGGGCTGGATGGTTAGCCAGGCACAGCTTATCGGATGGGGTAGCCATGGGCTTTCCACCCATCTCGCATTACCTTTGATTGTTCTGACTGCGATCGCCATGCTAGTTCCTGCATTTTTTGGTAAGAACGTCTACTGTAGCAGGATCTGTCCACATGGTGCGGCTCAGACAATACTGGGCAAGATCACCAAGAAGCGTTTTGCACTGCCCGCGAGAGCTCACAAGCTTCTACAAAAGCTGCCATGGATCACACTCGTGGCAATCTGGAGTATTGCCTTTATTGGCTGGAAATTCGCGTTCGCTATGGTTGAGCCATTTGAGATCTGGAGCAGCGGTTTTTACTCCTTCCTCCCGGCATTTATCCTGGTCACCGGGCTTGTCGCCTCGGTCTTTCTTCCCCAAGCCTATTGTCATTACGGCTGTCCGACCGGGGCAATGCTGAAATTCCTAACGCATTCACCATCCTCGTGGACACGCCGTGATAGCGTCGCTACGGTGCTGATCTGTGCCGCCTGGGTGCTACGTTTTTTATGAACTCTCGTTTCGTCGCCTTCGTTGCCGTTGCTGTCTTTCTCTGTGTGATTGGAAATTCCTGCAGCAAAAAAAACGAGGTGAGAACCTTGCAGGGGGGGGCGATGGGGACAACCTGGCGGCTCGAATGGCGTGGCGATTCCGCACCCGGAATAGAGTCTGCCGTTTCCAGAACTCTTGAAAAATGGGAACAAGTGCTGAGCCACTGGCGACCGGAATCCGATCTCTCCCGTTACAATAACGGTGAGCCGGCGACG
This sequence comes from Luteolibacter algae, assembly GCF_042683045.1. Taxonomy (NCBI): domain Bacteria; kingdom Pseudomonadati; phylum Verrucomicrobiota; class Verrucomicrobiia; order Verrucomicrobiales; family Verrucomicrobiaceae; genus Luteolibacter; species Luteolibacter algae. Next base: position 152,723 of record NZ_JBHUIT010000031.1, read on the forward strand.
GAGGAGCTGCAGACGGTAATAGAACTGGCGGAATCAATCGGTGATGCCACGGCCGGGGCCTTTGACTTCAGATTGTTGAAGGAAAGCTCGATGGCGGGTTTCGGCCCGGGAGGGAGAGGAATCGACCTATCCGGGATCGGGAAAGGTTATGCCGTGGACCGCGTCGGAGATGTATTGCTGGAACTTGGCATCAATGATTTCGCCTTTGAGCTGGGGGGGGAAGTTCTGAGCCGTGGTGGAGAATGGACGGTCAGCATCGAAAAACCGGATACCGCTGCGCGAAGCATTGCCCGGACATTGGTCTTGAAAAATCAGGCACTAGCAACCAGCGGGAATTATCGTCAGTTCAAGCCGGTTCCCGGAGGGCTTTCCAGTCATATTCTCGATCCAAGGACGCGGGAGCCGATCATTCGCCCGGCATGCTCGGTAAGTGTGATTGCCCGGGATTGTGCCACGGCCGATGCCTGGGCCACAGCCTTGTTCGTGCTTGGTCCGGATGTATCCGGGCCTGCCTCCATCGAGGTGAGTTGGCAAAAATAGGGATTCCCTGCGGATATGTCACTATTTCCGGTTGATGTTTCCTCCTGAACCCTTTTGACTCTGCCCGCTCCGAACCTCATGGCACTTATTGTTCAAAAATACGGCGGAACTTCCGTTGGCTCGATAGACCGCATCCGAAACGTTGCGGGCAGGATGGCGCGCACCCGCGATGCTGGAAACCAAGTGGTGGCTGTTGTCTCCGCTATGTCTGGCGTGACCGACGGCCTTATTAAGATGGCGAAGGAGCTGAACGAAGAACCGGCAGACCGCGAGCTCGATGTCCTCCTTGCAACAGGCGAGCAGCAATCCATCGCGCTCGTGGCAATGGCATTGCACTCATTGGGGGTGGATGCGGCATCTGTGACCGGCAGGCAGGCGGGCATTTACACCACCGGTTCACACACACGGGGGCGGATTTCCAATATGGATCCCACCCTTATGCGCAAATTTTTGGACGAGGGCAAAACACTCGTTGTCGCCGGCTTCCAGGGAGTGACCTTGGACGGAATGGTGCACACGCTGGGCCGTGGAGGCTCCGATCTCACCGCTATCGCTGTCGCTGCCGCACTCAAGGCGGATGTTTGCCAGATTCTTACGGATGTGGACGGCGTCTATACCTGTGATCCCCGTATCGTAAAAAACGCGCGCAAGCTCCCGGAAATCTCCTACGATGAAATGTTGGAAATGGCTTCTTCCGGCTCGAAGGTTATGCAATCGCGTTCTGTCGAATTCGCGAAAAAATTCGGCGTGATTTTTGAGGTTCGCTCCTCACTCAATGACAACCCAGGAACTCTCGTGTTAGAAGAACATCCCAATATGGAAAACGTCGTCATCCGTGGCATTTCGATCGAGCGCTCCCAGGCGCGCGTTACTATCTCAGGAATTCCGGATCATCCGGGAATGTCGGGAAAAATTCTTGGCTGTCTTGCGGAAGCTGAAATCAACCTCGATATGATCGTTTCGAACATTTCCAGCGAAGATCGCTCGAAGCACTCCTTTACCATGCATTCCAATGATTTGGGTAAAGCACAGGCTGCATTGAAACCGGTCCTCGCGGAGCTTTCAAAGGATGCGAAGATCGAGACGGAAGCGGGCATTGCCAAGCTTTCAGCTGTTGGAATCGGCATGCGCTCGCATTCCGGGGTGGCTGCCACAATGTTCAAGGCACTTGGCGACAAGGGAATCAATATCGGCATGATCTCTACTTCAGAAATCAAGATCGCAGTCACAGTGGATGAAATCCACATTGAGGATGCTGCCCGCGCCGTTCACGACGCCTTCGGTCTGGACAAAGAGCCTGTTTGAAGAAATCTCCGCGCTGCTTTCCAGATGCGTTTTTCGCAGAGAAGCATGCGGTATTTTTTCTGGGTAAGGCTAGGATTTCACCATTGCACACGGATCGGTGTATTTGGCCAGGATCCTGGTGCTGACCTGTTCCAGATCGACCAAGATGAAGCCGTCCAGTGCGTCGTTGAAACTCTCATCGACTCCGAACCCGAGAATCACTCCGTTCAGCTGCAGGTAATGTTTGATAAGAGTCGGGACCCCTTTGGCATCTGGCTCCAATTCCTCCACCAGGCTGGAGACGTGGTCGATTTTCGGTAATGCCTCCGGGTAGTCGAAGCTTTTCAGACTGCGGAGTTTGGAAAATTTCGGGTGTTTTCTGGCACGGATCTTGGTTTCGAATCCTTTGAGCATTTTCTGGCTTCTGAGGAACTGGAGGATCAGCCCTTTTGAAAGTGGATGGTAGGCATCGCTGATGCTCACCGCGCCGAAAAGTTTTGAGTAGCCGGGATTCCGCAGCACATAGCTCATGATGCCCTTCCAAAGAAGAAACAATGATGTCCCTTTCCGTTGATAGCCGGGAACGATATAGGAGCGGCCCAGCTCAAGGGTTTTTCCCAGAGAGTCAAACGCATCATGGGAGTATTCGAATATCGTGCTCGAATAAAGACCGGCGAATCCACGGGAAGCGATGATCTCATCAACTTTACCGATGCGGTAAGCTCCCACGATTTCACAAGTCTCATTGTTCCATAGAAAGAGATGATCGTAAAATTGATCGTATTGATCCAGATCGAGCGCTTTTCCGGTGCCTTCGCCAACGAGCCGGAAGGTGAGCTCTCGGGTCCGTCCGATTTCGTGCAAGAGGTTGGGGATCTGTTGGGCCGTGGCCACGTAGACGTGAAAAATCCCACGCTGAATAAGCCGGCAATCCTCGGGAAGGTTTGATAACTCGTCCAAAAATGCCGGAACATCTTTTCGCTCGGAAATTGGCGCCTGCTTTTTTTCGGGAGGTTTTTCCGCCGACCCGGGGGACTGAAATTTGTTTCTTTGATGCGAAAGGATCTCGCTACGCATTTGGTAGAAGCGGATGAGCTTCTCCGGAGTATCGTGCTCCGCACTGGTTGTAGGACGAATGGCTTTACCGATGCGAAGCCTAACCGTGGTGCCAGCTCTGTTGTTGAACTCACGGACAAGCATCGCAGTTCTCAACCGTGGGTGGATCAAACCTGAAAGGTGAAATATCGCGCTATTCACACCTTCGAAATGCACTGGCACCACAGTCGCGCCGGTTTTCACCGAAAGCCTCGCGAGGCTGCTGTGCCATTCGACTTCGTCCACCTTGCTGCTCCGGATATTCCAATGAGCGACTGTCCCGGCTGGAAACGCTCCCAGGCAGTGACCTTGTGCAAGCCAGCGGAAGGATTCTCTCAATCCTGTGCCATTCTCCTTGATGGCGCCTTTTGTGCCGAAAGGATTTACGGCGATGATATCCCCGTTAAGGAGCGGAATATGCTTGAGAAGGAAATTTCCCATTAGCTTCGAGTCTTCCCTTCGCTGGGAGATAATATCTCCCAGAATGATTCCATCGATGCCGCCGAAAGGATGATTGGCGACCACAATAACCGGACCAGTCCGTGGAATGAATTCGACGCTGCCATGGGTGATTTCATAAGTGACCCGGGCGGATTGTAGTATGCTGGAAAAGTGATTTTTCGTTTCGCCTGCCGCGTCTATTACTTCTGAGTCATGATAGATTTTGTTCACTTTGGTCACCCCGAGTAGGTTTTCCGCAGTCTTCTGGAAGCACGATTTGAATAAAACTCTCCGTATCGTCCCATCTGGCAGGAATTTTGAAAGGTCGATGAGGTTACGGAGCGGCATGGTCTTATTAGCTGGAAAACAATGAACTTTTTCGCGTTAGGATACAGCCATGGAAGGACCACCAAAGGAAAGACTCTCACGAAGCGGGCGCGATTCCGTATCGATGGGCTTGATCGCAATGGTGTTTTTTATCATCTGGGGGCTGCTGGTAAACTGGGAGTATGGAGTCGCTGCGAGAATCCAGGTAGCGGTGACGCAAGGCGTTGTGAGTATGGTTTCGACCGCACTTTCGGCTGAATTTATCCGTTGGGTAGTCATGCGCTGGAAAAGCGGAGGTGGGCGACGCATCTTTGGTGCCGGTTTTGTCAGATACGTATTCATTTACACACTGGTGGCCCTTGCTCATGCCGTTGCCGGCACTCCGGAAATTCTGCGCACCATGATGCCGGGATTGATCGTGGGAGTATTTTTCTGCTTCGGATATTCATGGCGGATCTCAAGCCAGCTTCCTTTGGATGCGGGAGCATGAGACTTTCTTCCGTTAAATTCTCGCTTTGTGCGAATTGAGCCGTTCGCGGAGCCTGGCAAAACTAATTGGGCGATGACCAAAATTTCTGTTCTCCGCACCGTATTGGAAAGCCCGGGTCCATTGGGCTGCGAGGCAGCGCCAAGCATACCATAATCCATGACGGGGATCATACATGTGGGTGGGCTCGGAAGTTACGCCGTTTAGCTCCACAATCTGCCAGTTTCTCCCTGCTTTCAGATCTTCCTCGCTTGGGACGCGGATATCATAACGCCCGATGTGGAATCCGGCGAAATGCTTGGTCGCCGCGTCGATTGCCAGTATGAGCTCAGGGGTGATCAAATGACTGTGATCGAAAAAGACCGAGCCCTGGGAATGCGTGCCCAAGCTATTCAACCGGAAGATTTCCCCCTCGGGAAGAATCTTGTCCAGATGTGCAGCATGCATTTTCAGAAAGAGCGGAGCCATGCAGACGGCTCTGGAGTCGGCGAGGATTAATCTTTCGAGCCTGTTGATACCATCTCCTGTGACGGTAGTATTTCCTTTTAGCGTGATTCCCGTGATTGATCCATTTTCATTGAGAGGAGAACGCTCGTAAAAAACTCCATATTCGATCCCCGGGATATGTTTCTGAACGATCACCGGTAGTTTGCATGCCAACAAGTAGGCGATGACCTCCTGCCTGGACTGGGCGATCAGAACTCCGCGGCCTCTTTCTCCGGTATCAGGTTTTAAAACGATCGGGTAGCTTTCCCCAAGTGCGGCATGCGCTTGATCAAAGGCTTGAAGCTTCTCCACCGCGGAGAGGTCCGATGAAATCAATTTGAAATCGGCGACATGGCCGGAACTCCGAAGTTGTTCCAGAATTGCACTTTTTGAATCTTCGACGAAGCCGCCGGAAGGCATTCCCGGGTTGGCCAGGGTAACTACCATAAATGACCGATGTCTTGCCGCATTCCAAAGAAAGACCGGAGTAATAGGCAGATATAATGGCAAACTCGGCCAGTATTCCCAACGCACGAGGCGGCGCCATCGTCCATATAGTAATCGTCTTATGCGCCAGCTATTCGTCACTTGGCTTAGATAGTGGCTGCCCTGCGATACTTACCAGTCAAAAAGAGCATCAGGATCCCTGGCCCAGGAAACGACTTTTATAAACACAACCACGGAAAAAACTTCGCATTCCGGTGCTGAAGTGGCAAAGAAGCTCTGAGTTAAAGGCGGAAGCCGACTTAGATTTTCAGAACCTATGTGCACGATCTCGTGGAAAACCGATTCCAATGGTAGCAGACGTGTCTATTTCAATCGGGATGAATTAAAAAGCCGTCCGGTGGCAATTCCTCCGCAAAAGTTTTCGAGCACTAACGAGGTAGCTTATCTGGCACCGATCGATCCAGCGGGAGGAGGCACCTGGATGGCTGTAAATGAGCGCGGCGTGATGATTGCGCTGCTGAACCGATGGCATGAGAAGGTTAAACTTCATGGGCGAAAGTTATCCCGTGGTGAGATCGTTTTGAGTCTTGCCGATTGTAAAAGTGTAGAAGAAGCGGAAGTCCGGATTCACTCCCGGGACCTCGGCTGCTTCCTTGCATTCACTATCGTTTTATCGGATCACCATAGTTTTTCTATTTTTGCCTGGGATGGTAAGCGCTTGGTTCGTGAGGATTTACATAGCCCGATCACCTCATCATCATTTGCTTTCCCCGAGGTGAAATGCTTCCGCGAAGCAGCACTCGCCAACGGCGACGTCCGAAGAGTGCATGCGGGAGTTGATATCATTCCCAGTGCTTACACAGTGAGAATGAATCGGCCGGATGCACAAACCTGGAGTCGTAGTGAAATCACGTTTTTAGAAAAATCGGTGATCTGGGATTACTGGGAGGAAATGCCAGACCTGAGCGGGGAGCCTACCCATTACCGTGCCAGTCTCACGCTTAAGCCGAATCATTCCGATCATGGAGCTATATCCGTTTTGTAATATTTTTTCTGGAATATCTGTCAACGCCATTGCTCTCAAACCTAGCTTTTCTGCGACGCCTGCCATGCCCTCATTGATCTCCTCCAATATATATTTTCTACATCAAGGTATGGATCTTCTCCGGATCATCGATGATGCGATTTATAGCACGCCAGTCATGAATTTTTATGGTTCCAGCCTGGGAGGGCATCTCAGGCATTGTATTGATCACTACGATGGCTTTGTCCGCGGCGTAAAAGAGGGGACGATCGACTATGACTCCCGTTCTAGAGATAGAGTTATTGAAACCTCTGTAAATCAAGCAATGCAGAGGCTTGAGTCTTTGGCCAAAGAGCTGGAGCGGGAGATTTCATCAATAGATGCGGGACGTGAAATCCGGGTGAAAATGGATTGCGGCGGAGAGACCGGGATGCATTGGCAAGTGTCGTCGGTTGGTCGCGAGCTACAGTTCCTGACAAGTCATACGATTCACCATTTTGCGATGATGAAAGGAATGTGCTGCACTCTCGGGGTTGCTCTGCCGATGGATTTTGGAGTTGCTCCGTCTACTTTGCGGTATTTGAGAAATGCCTGATCCAAAATGCCGACTCCTCTGGGTCGGCTTACTTTCCGATACAGAACTGGGAAAAAATAACTCCCAAGAGATCTTCGGTATCCACTTTTCCGGGGATTTCTCCGAGCGCATCGAGAGCTTCCCGCAAATCGATTGCCGCAAGCTCCGGATCCGAGTTCTCTTCGGTCAGTAACTCCAGGGCTGCATGAAGATTTGTGCGGGCCAGAGCGAGCGATGCCTTGTGACGTGCATTGATGGCTACCGCATGCTCGCCGAAATCTGCCTCGGTAAAATGTAGCGCCTCTCTGATGGCGTCCGATAGCGTGTTGAAACCTTGCTCGCTTATGCAGGAAATGCGAATGGCCTCCACATCATTCCACGAAGGATGCTCCCCGAGATCCGATTTATTCAGAATCAACAAATGGGTGGCATGGTTCGAAGGATAAACGGCGCGCTCCGGACGGGGCAGGCTACAATCCGCAATTTCCAAGAGGAGATCCGCGTCTTCGATCTGCCGGACAGTGCGCTGGATTCCCTGGGTTTCGATTGTATCGTCAGACTCCCTCACGCCGGCGGTATCCACCAGTCTAAGAGGAATACCGTGGAGATTGATCACCTCCTCGATGGTATCCCGCGTGGTGCCGGCGATGTCGGAAACGATGGCCCGATCGAAGCCCAGCAAGCGGTTGAGCAAGGAGGATTTACCCACATTCGGTTCCCCGAAGATGACAGTTCTCACGCCTTCCCGGAGCACCCGTCCCTGATCGGCAGTGGAAAGCAATGAATCAATCGTTTCCAGAATTCCAAAAATCCGGGCACGTAGCTGAATGGCCGTCTGTGGGTCGATATCCTCATCAGGGAAATCGATCCAGGCTTCCAGATGGGCGAGAATTTCCAATAATTCATCCCGCGCTGCGGTTGTGCGCTTACCCAATGTTCCCTCCAGCTGTGAATGGGCGGCGCGGATGGCCAAGCGGGTTTGGGCGGAGATGAGATCCATGATCCCTTCCGCTTGGGTGAGATCCAGCTTTCCGTTGGTAAAAGCCCTTTGGGAAAACTCGCCGGGCGAGGCATGGACCGCACCACATTCCAGAAAACGCGATAAGGCTTCCTTGGTGACGAGAATCCCTCCATGCCCGGCGAATTCGACGGTATCTTCACCGGTAAACGAATTGGGCCCGTGGAAAACAGTGATGAGTCCGTCATCAATTACCGCACCGGATTCATCTCTGATCTTGCAGCGCCGCACGAGTCTTGGCATGCTCGTGGATGCGATCCCGCCGCAGGCAAGATCGGCTACAGCCAGCGCCTGGGGACCGGAAATGCGGATAAGAGAAATCGCTCCCACACCCATAGGGCTGGCGACGGCGGCGATGGTTGAAGTGTGAGCCGGAGCCATGCGAGGTTGAGTTGATGGGAAAAAGCCGATCAGTTTGCGGCATTTGAGGGGATTTCTTTCCCGCCCAGACCGAGGAACTCCCAGCAGATAAAACGTTTGATATCGAGTGTCGGGCTATCGGGTGAGCCTGTCCATTCCAGCTCCACGGTGGCAGTGCGGGTGATCGGAGTCGTCTGTTTTGTGCCGCGCCAGTTGATAATGGAGAGGGCACGGCCAATCTCGGAGTCCAGTTTCACATTCACCCGTGCGGAATCTGTAATGTTCGCCGGGTCGGCAAGGCGGTAGGTTCTTGCGCCTACCACTCCTTGGCCCTTATCCGGCACATCCTCGACGATAAGCACACGGAATGTCTCCGACTGACCGATATCCGGTAGTTCGACAAAGTTGCGGAAGATACGGTATTTGGTCTGGGCGAAAACTTCCCAATCAAGTTTCAGCTCTCCATTCACGCGTTTGAAAAACGCATGCACACGCACCGGTTCCATCGCGAAATTACTGACGCGGGCCATTGTGCTTAGAAGAATATCCGCCTCATCGATACCGTATTGGACTTCCAGTGAAGCGAGCGGTCTGAAAAACTCCTTAAGGGCAAACTGCGGAGGCTGGTCATAGGTGAGCATGAAAATCCCACGCTTCCGGTCTTCTTCGGAAAGTTCCTGTATCGAGAAAGAATCTGCAGGAGTATCGGAATCGTTGATCTCCACGCCTCCGTAAAAGCTTTCCATTTTCGGGCGGAGCGCCGCGCCATCACGGACGTAGGGCAGTTTGCTATCCACTGAGGTGCCTGTGAGATATTTATCGAGCACTTCGAAAGCATCCTTCTGCCAACCGATGCGGATGTAATTGGCTTCTTTGATCTCCTGGTCTTCCGGGCTGCCATTAAGATTCGGCGGATCAACCTTGTTGCCCATTTGGTTTGAGAGGTAATAAACCGCACCACCACCAGCAAGTATGAGGGCAAAGAGACCTAGCATGGCGGGGATGATCCCGCTGGAACCCTTTTTCTTCTTCGGGATAGCTGGAGCAGGCTGGGTAATCTGGGTCTCTGCGCCATCCCGACGCTCCGGAATGGCAGGAGCATTCTGGGATGGAGCGGGCATTTGCTCGGAGGCAATCGGCGGAGAATCCGGGGTGGACTCATTCGAAGGGGGCGGCGGAACCGGTATCCCGGGAGCTACTGCGGCAGCGGCCGGAGTATGTGGTTCAGCTTCCGGCGGTGGCGGAGAGGTGATCGTTGCTTGGCAGTGCGGGCATGGTCCGGTAGTCGATGGCAGAGAAAACGGGATGACAATACGGCCATTGCAGCTAGGGCAGTGGAAATCGCGCTGTTGTGGAGTTTGGGAGAAATCTGACATGTCGGAGACACCGCTAGGGGTGAATTAATTTAGGTAGCTGAAATGACTATGTCAATCCAAGCAACCAAGGAGAAAAATGGGTTCATGGCCTTCGACGATCGCCCGATCCCAAGCTGTGTCTTACGTCTTGCACCTTTGGGTGGTGCTCCCTAGCCTTCGCGCTCCACAGCAGCTATATGAAATCGGTATACATTTACGACACGACATTACGTGATGGAACGCAGGGTGAGGGCTTTCAACTTTCCGGTCTGGACAAGCTGCGAATTGCGGAGCGTCTGGACGCGTTTGGGGTGGATTATATCGAAGGTGGCTGGCCGGGATCCAACCCGAAGGATGTCGAGTTTTTTCGTGAGGCAAAGAAGCTCAAGCTCAAGCATGCCAAGCTGGCTGCCTTCGGCTCCACGCGTCGTGCAAACGTAAAAGTCGAAGAAGATCCACAAGTCCGGCTATTACTTGAGGCTGAAACACCGGTGGTAACGATTTTTGGAAAGAGTTGGGAGCTTCATGTGACAGATATTCTCCGCACCACCGTGGAGGAAAACCAGGCAATGATCCGGGAGACAGTGGCTCACCTCGTAAAGAACGGTCGGGAGGTTGTCTATGATGCCGAGCACTTTTTTGACGGTTATAAAGATGGTGCCGGGCATGCGCTGGCAACATTGAAGGCGGCTGCGGAGGGAGGTGCTTCCTGCCTTGTGCTGTGTGATACCAACGGCGGCACCTTACCGGCTGAGGTAGAGGAAATTTGCGCGGCAGTGCGAAGGCACCTGCCGGATACTCCAATGGGCATCCATACGCACAATGATTGCGAGCTGGCAGTGGCCAACGCCATTTCCGCGGTGCGTGCGGGAGCCACTCAAGTGCAGGGAACGATCAACGGATACGGCGAGCGGACAGGTAATTGCAACCTCACTTCCGTCATGCCGATTCTACAACTGAAAATGGGAATCGAGGTGGTTCCACGAATGGAGGAATTAAGAGCTCTCTCCCATTTTGTAGATGATATCTCGAACAACCCGCATTTTGCCCGGGCAGCGTTCATTGGACGCACCGCTTTTGCCCACAAGGGTGGGATGCACGTGAATGCGGTTCAGAAGCTGGCCCGCAGCTATGAGCATATCGTTCCAGCCAGTGTGGGAAATGAGCAGACCATTCTGGTTTCCGAGCTTAGCGGACAGTCGAATATCCTGCTTAAGGCGGAACAGATGGGAATGCCACTTGCAAAAGGTGCTCCGGAGGCGGCTGCAATCCTAACCAAAGTCAAAGAGCTTGAGAACGAGGGTTATTCTTTTGAAGCGGCAGGTGGCTCTCTGGAATTATTGATTCGCCGGGAGCTGGGTAACTACACCAAGCCATTTGAATCCACAGAATACCACACGAGCTTCCGCCAATACCGGGACGGACACAAGCCGGTCTGTGAAGCGACAGTGAAGGTCTCGGTAAATAACGAGATCGAGCTGACCGTTGCCGAAGGAAACGGGGTGGTTAATGCGTTGGATATTGCCTTGAGGAAAGCCCTGCTGCCGTTCTACCCGGAAATTGCCGAGGTGGCATTGGTGGATTACAAAGTGCGGATCCTCGACGGACATGACGCCACCGCTGCGAAGACACGGGTTCTTATCGTTTCCGCCCATGGCGGCGAAACCTGGGGGACCGTCGGCGTTTCTGATAACATCATCGAGGCCAGCTGGTTGGCGCTCGTCGACGGTATCGATTTATTTTTGCAAAGAAAAAGCTAAGAAGTCTTTACCTCGGAGGAAAACTCCGATAGCAAAGCGCCCCCGCGCAGATAGCTCAGTTGGTAGAGCAGTTGGCTTTTAACCAATTGGTCCTGGGTTCGAGTCCCAGTCTGCGTATTTTCTTTGATTTTCAAGGAGTTAGGGGGGGATTTCCCCACTAAAAAACACCGCCGTGCTAACGTTTAGTTACGTCCAATGCCGTCAGGCGGCTTCAGGCCAGAATAAGTGGCCAAATCTGACCACCTCTCTTCTCGAGACTCGGATCACCAAAAACCCCGCCTTATAACGCAAATTGGTCAGATTTGACCACGGCTTCATCCAAGCATGATTATCCGGTTCCGCGAGCGCTCTTGTTCATTGCAAAATTTAACCCAATTGCTTCGCTTCCGTGTTTTCGCATTTCCGTCCTTTCAACGTGAATGACTTCTTTGGATGACATCGAACCAGATAAGGTTCGTATAATCGACCACTGGAACTGGTTTGGATCCAGATCCTTCAGCAGCTTATTACCACCGTGGCCGGTCTTCGCATAGTCGCTCCAACGCCCCCACAGATTCTTCGAGCCGTATGCTGAACCTATGTAGATTTTACCGCTATCATGATCCACGATCCGGTAGATGCCAGAAGAAGCAGAAAGAGCGGTCTTCCAGTCACGATGTGCTCGCGGATTGGCGATGACGGCTTTTAGCTCGTCCCAGGTGAGAACGGCATCCTGGTAACCAGGAAACGGAATTACATTTCCCGGAGGTAGCAGCTCATAAACATCCAGATCCTTGGTTTGAACCCAACCGCGTGTGCTCCTCCATTGGACAATTAACCGACCACGGAGATTTGAAAATTCCGGCAACTCCACGAGATCATACCAGATGCGCGGCCTGTTGTCCTGATGCGCCAACAGCATGAAATCCGGAACCCCCACGAAATCCTGCTTCTGAAATTCCCGGCTTCCGATGACGCGATAAACTCCGTGGAATTCAGCTTGGTTTCCGGAGATACCAATGAATGAAACGATGATATCGCATTTGTGGAATGGTTCCCTTCTTTGATCCTGCTCCGCCTGATAGATATCGAACACCCCATCATCAACAATCTGCCGGATGGAGCGTCCATCGTGATCACTGTGGCGGACGAGCTTGATCTGTTCGTGTTCGGTATCCAACCCGCAGGCCGTAAGGAGCTGTTTGACTGTAGGCATAGTCAGGAAGAAGCTAAACCTCTGGGAATTCTCAACTCAAGTTAGAATGGGGATGTCGGTGGATTCCCCGCAATGTGGATGCTGTGTTTTCCTTGAAACCAGTGTCCGGTAATCCGGCTTTGGCGGTAGAGCCCGAGGTAGCCAATTCGACGCTCGAAGACCTCCACATGCCAGGAACTGAATGGGTGTGGAGGCAGGGTATTCGCAAAATTCCAGAGATCACCTCTCCATGCCCCGAAGTCATCGGCTATCAGCACTGCCTCAGGATGATGAACTGCGACCTCTGTCCGGTAGCTTGTCGGGTCTTTCTTGCCACCCATCTGGCAACAATGCTCGATGCTGGCCAGATGCAGCGGGTCACTACCTCCGTAGAAGGGGTCATGCGCGTAACGCCTTCCCTGTCGTTTTAGCTGCCTCCACCAGTCCTCGCTTCCCCACCGGCAATTCCGGGACATCTCGGTGGGCGACATTTCCTCCGGATCGGAAAAGCAATTCTGCTCCCGCCAATGGTGAGCCATGTAGAAATCCAGTTGCCCCTCGTCATCCCAGACCCTCCTGACAAGTTCGAGCCGTGGATCACCCATCGGTTCCCTGCCTTTGGATTCCCACCATGCCAGACCGGCACCAATATTTTTCCAACCGATGACAATCTTCAGCAGGTATTCGAGATTCTCCCAATAGGTCTTATAGTCGTCCAAGGATTCGCAATCACCGATCTTGGGTAAGAGGTCTTCAGTCCCGGGATCGTTGAGCGACTGATGAACCTTGGGCAGGGAAAGGTTCCAATCTTCAAGTGGTGGAGACGGCTTCATGACGATTTATGGTGAAAGATTGATAGCGGAGCTTCCCACGACTCCTCATTTCACGAACTTGTTTCTGAAGTCCTTGTAGCTGTTCACCCAGTCGAACTTGATCTCGTCGGAGACGGCTTGGAAGTGCAGTTCTCCGCACTTGATCTTGGATTTCTCCACGTCGGTGAGATCCTCCCAGTCTTTCCCCGCCTTGGTCTCCACGATGAAGTAGAGCTTCAGGTGGCCTTCGGTGCGGTAGATGATCGCCCAGTCCGGTGAGTAGTCGCTGTAGGGGGTATCGATCACGAACCCGCCCTTCTTGAGCTTGGTGAAAAGGACGACGTTGTCATCCGCATCGAGCTGCTCGGCGAAGTCGTATTCCCCCTTGCTGTCCATGTTGTAGTATTCGTGGACGGCCTTCTTGCGGGCGGCACTGGTCTGGTAAACCCGTTTGATCTGGGCGGCGAATGCTTCCTCGTCGATGACATCTGCTTCGAGGATTTTCGACCTGTCGAGTTCGTATCCCTTCACCACCTCGTAGGCATGGACTCCCTCGGCTTTGGCAGTTTTCAGGGCATTGAAAATCAAACGGGTAAAATCCTCCAGCTTCTCCTGGGAGTGTAGCAAGTCCCGGTTGTGGAAGCCGCGCACGATCTCCAGAATCGCCTGCCGGGGCATGAGTGTGTGATACATGATGTGATCCACGATTTGCAGATCCGTCTTCCGGTATTCCTCCGGCGTTGCCCGATATTCCACCTCTTCCTCCCGAACCACGTTGTCCCGCTCGGCAACCAGCTTCCCTGATGCATCGAAACCAACGTCCCCGGAAGTCACGCCGGTTGTGTAAACGAGCTTCTGCCCTGCGAAGTGCTTGTTCGTCTCCCGGATACACTGCTGGATGAAGGCATCGGAGTCCAACTGGAACTTGTAGAGGGTGCGGGCGCTCAGGTGGGTGGTGAGCCTGTCGAGCAGGGTCTTGAACTCTCCTTCTGAAACGTATTTGCACTCGGCATTGAGGATGGGTTCCACATCCCCGTTCTCCACCTTCACTTTGCGGCTGCCCTTCTGGTCCATCAGCATGATGAAGTGCTTCTTAATCTGGATTGCATGCTCGGCAAGGGTCTCATGGGCGAAAAAGATCTCCTCGATTTTCTCCGTGGCATCCTTGGTGAGCACGTTCTTGTCTGAGATCACCTTTTTCCGTGTCAGCTCGTGGCGGAGTGCGTTCACCAGTAGCGGAGTGATCTTCTCCAGAGGCACCCCTGCGTTAACGAGAGCGTTCTGGAGCACCGTGGGTGTCACCTCTTCCCGGTTGAAGCCCATCTCCTCGTTGAAATCCTTTTGAAGGGTGTCTGCGAAATGGTCGTAGTGGTCGTTTGCTATGACGGTGAGGACATTGTGCTCGTTGCTGCTGATGCGGTTTCCGTGGATATCCACCGGTAGGCGCAGGCCGCGACCTATCTCCTGCTTCTTGGCGATGTCGCTGTTGCTTTTCCGCAGCGTGCAGAGGGTGAAGACGTTCGGATTGTCCCAGCCTTCGCGGAGGGCGGAGTGTGAGAAAATGAAGGCAAGTGGTTCACTAAAGGTGATCAGCTCGTCTTTCTTTTTAAGGATCAGCTCGATGCCCCGGTCGATATCTTCCTGTGATTTGGAAAGCACTTCGGTGCCTGCCTTGTTGTATTTCAGCTCCGCCACACCATTCTTCGAGTCCCGGGCGAAATAACCTTCCCTCACCTGTTCGGTGGCGATCCCTTTCGGGAAAAGATAGGAGTATTCCTGGAGCTTGAACTGTGTCTCCGCTTTCCCGGTGAATGCTTCATACTCCTCATCGAAGATCCGCAGATATTCACCGCGATTATCCGCCACGCTATCGTCGCGGACTTTGGATACATCATCGATGAAAAACAAAGTCAGGGTCTTGATGTCGAGACCGGCATCCAGCAGCTCGAACTGCTTCTGGAAGTGGCTCTCGATGGCGATACGGATCTGGATGCGTTTTGCCATTTCCTGGGAGATGGAGGGCTTGGCCTCCCCTTGCTCGAACTCGATGTCACCCGCAGGGGTGGTGACCATCAACGGCTTCGTGGCGTGTGGCTGGGCTGCGATACGGTAGCCTTTGTATTGCGGGAGGTTTCCGGATAGCTCGTGAAGATCCGCGTTGTTTTCCACCCGGAACTTCTTCGGTGAAATTTTGCCCGCCTGCCTACCTTGCTGTTGGCAGAAAAGCTCCACCGTGGCGCTCAGGTCTCTGTTAAACTGCACGTAGCGCAGGTATGGCTGATCTTTCGGCACCTGGCCGTAAACCGTGCGCACACGTATCCGCTTCACCAGTTCCTGCTCGTAGGCCGCGAAGGAGTCCAGTGAGTAGATGCTGTTGAAAGGGAACTCCTTGCGGTGTGTGGCCGAGTATTTCAGCTCGAAGAGCGGGGTAAGCTCCGTGAGCTGCTGACGTGCCTTGGACGGCTTCTTTTTGCTGCCCTCCACCTTTTGCGGTTCGTCCATGATGACGATGGGATGGATGTCCTTGATCTGTTCCCAAAGGATCTCCCCGCCCTGCTCCTGCTCCTTTTGGATCAGGTTTTTCGCGCTGTTGAAGCCCTGGTAGTTGATCACGCAGATGTCCAGATCATGGCTCTCCACAAAAGTGCGGAGCCGGCCGAGGTCTTTGGAGTCATAGACGAAACTGTGCTTGGAGATGTCCACGTTGTGCTTCGCCTTCAGGTGGCCTTGGAGCTGTTCAAGGGTTTTCTGCACACCCAGCAGGATCGCCTTGCTGGGGACTACGATCATGAATTTCTTGAAACCGTAGGTCTCGTAGAGGGTGAGAATGCTGCGGATATAGACGTAGGTCTTCCCGGTGCCCGTTTCCATCTCGATGCCGAAGTGGCCACCGTAGAGTGTATCGTCCACGAAGATCCCGTTTCCGAGCTGGGTCTTCTGCACGTTCTCAAGGAACTTGGTGCCTATGGTGAGCTGCGGATTGCGCGGCTCCAGCATGTAGCTGCCGCCCTTGGCATAGACGCCCTGGTGGCGCTTAGGGATGCCGGAAAAGAGCGCGACAGTGCTCTCTATGGCTTTCGCCTGGTGCGGGAGGTGGTCTTCGAAGCGGAATTCTACTTTCATGGGGAAATCAGGAGGAAATTGTGACTCCTATCCGCGACCGGGTGCGGAACCGGGGGATTGGTGGAAATGGGAAAAGAAACAGCTCAAAAGAGCACCAGAAACGTATAAAAACACGTTTCTGCACATAAAGGGCACATAGAGCACTTGTCCCGAACCTTTGAAATATGAGGGTTTTTCCCGGGAAAAAACCGGTTTTTTCTGAAAAAAGCCGAAAAGTGCACATAAGCGTAACATAAGAATTTTATGCCCAGAATGGGAGGTAACGGGCGTGTTTGCGGCTCTTCGAAGTGGGGTCGAAGGGCTTGAGGAGCTTCGCCTCCATGGTTTCCTTGATGATCCGGGAAGCTTTCGTGTAGTTGCTGTCATCGATATTCAGCCTCTTCCTGAGGGTCTCATTGGTCATTTCCTCATTGGAGACCTGTTTTAGGCAGGCGTGGAGGTAGCAGGCGCGAATCCGGTTCGGCTTGTCCATCCTAGCGAGATCCATCGGCGCGAAAAGTGTCACCACCGTGTGGTTCTCGGTGACGCGGAAGTCCGGTGCCGGGAGCTGGTAAAGCTCGATGTGGAAAAGTGTTTTATCGATCCCAGACCCCCTTTCCTCGCAGATATTCACACGGCGCATGAAGGAAGCCAGCGTCTCGTTTCTCGATTGCGGGGGCTCGTCCACGAAACGCAGGGTATCGATCAGGGGGACACCCGGGTTGGTGATCTCGACCCGATCCGTGAAGACCTCGATCTTCGGACCATCTCCGGTCACACTGAAGTCCTGGTGGATGATGGCGTTCGCGACAAGCTCGCGGATGGCTACCTCCGGATACTGACGGACTTCCTTGCGAAACGCCTGACCAAGAATCTCATTCTGGGGGAGCTGATCGTTGATGTAGCCGATAAGGCCATCAAATCCGTTGGCGTAGCCTTTGGTGCCACCCTGTTCCCGCAATGCCTCCACCCGGTTCGTCCCCTTGTAGAAGATGACGCGCAGTGCCTTTCTGGAAAGCGCTTCAAAATCACCCAGCTTCTTGGCAAAAAGAATCGCTCCGAGGTTGGTGATATTGAAGCGATCCGGAGACGTGGGGACGAGGAACTTCTCCTGGGTCAACTTCTCAAGGATTGCGGATCGGCCTTCCGGGAGTGGTAAGTTTAGGAGTTCGAAAATTGCCGGGTAATCCAGAAGCTCTAGCACACGCTGCCCGCTCTGGTTCTCCAGGCACACTGCCTTCTCAAAAGCTGTTTTTCGTAGCTTCGCCCACAGCGCCCTTTCTTTCTCCGGGTAGTCTTTCAAAGCGCGCTTGGTCGAGCCGATGCGGACGTAGGTGTTACCGGCGAAACGGACAGGAGTATGCCAGCAGGGAAAGATCTCGAACATCACCACCGGCACTCCCGGTAGATACTCGAATTCATGGATTTTGAAATCCACATGTGGGGATATCAGAGTCGCCAACCAGCCTTCCAACTCCTGATTTCCCTTTTTTTCCGTCCTTGGCTTGAAGGTGGTTCCAACCACCTTATGGGTTGCATCGTCCACTCCCCAGACTAGCCAGGCACGTTGTTTGTCGTGCAGCACTGCCGAGTTCGAGAGTGCGGACAGATAGCCTCCGATCTCTTCCGGGTTCGTGTTGTTCTGTTTGAACTCAACCCACTCTGTTTCCACAGGCAGGGCGAGCAGTTGCTCAAGCTGGGACTGGATGGTTTGATGGGTCATGGGATGAATATGGAGAAGGGGTTTTTAATCCCTTTGCGGTGGGTCGGGAAGTGTTTGGTGGTGCGCTTGGGTTGTGGAGAAGACTTGGGTTGTGCAAAGGGGATGCAATCCCCTTCTCCATATTAAATGAACTCCACGGTGTAGGCGGTGCCTTGGTCTCCGTGGTTCTTGGCGATCTCGGCGTTCAGGCGCCGGAAGGTCTCGTCTTTCAGGGCGATGTCTTTGCCGAAGGCGCTGTCGCGAAAGAAGTATTTCAGCGGGGTCGGCTCCAGGGCGGCGAGGGTTTCGATGAGTTCCTTGGTGACGGTTTCCTCAAGGGAAATGAGGTAGCTCTCACCGTAGAGGTAGGTGCGTTTGCCGTTGGCTCCGGGGACGGGTTTGGTGATCGCCTGCGTGAGAGGGATGTTGCTCTGGCGCAGCATGACCTCATAAACGATGTCCTCGTCGGTGTAGCCGGGGACGAAGTCCAGGGCATCCTGACTGGTCATGGCGGCGTAGGTGATATCCTCCCCGCGCAGATCTTTACGTATCCAGTTGATCTTCGTGTCCTCGATGCGGAAGGCTTTGAAGCCGATGTCGAGGGAATCGGGATCGCGCACGTAAGGATTACTTTCCTCCGGGGCGGCTTCTCCTTTCTTCTCGGCAAGGGCAAGGTTCTTTTTCCATTCCGCATGCTTCACCCGCAGCTCTTCCTTCACCTTCTCCCCTGCCCGGCGAATACGCTCCCGGCCAATCTCAGCGATGGTCTTGTAGCCGGCTTTCGCTGCCTCCGATTTCTCATCACAAACTTCCGGAAGCTGCACCATGATATGGCGGCGCTTGCCGCCATCCTCCGCATTGATCTGCATGACGGCGTGGGCGGTAGTCGCAGAGCCGGAGAAGAAGTCGAGGATGAGGTCGCGTGTGTCGCTTGAGAGATGGGCAATCCTATGTAGAAGACGAACTGGTTTTGGAGTTGAGAAAAAAGCTTGGTCAAGAATCTTTGCCAACTCTTTTTTTGCTGAATCACTATGCCCGACTTCGGAAAAATTCCAGAATGTTTGAGGAACAATCGAACTGCGGACATCTGAAAGAAATCTCTTCAATCTTGGACGCATGTCACCGTTTACACCAAACCAAATTCGATTTTCAAGAAGCAGGGTCTTAATTTTATCCTTATTATATCGCCAGCTACTCCCAGCCGGCGGCAGGAAATGCTCCCCTGTCTTCGGTGATATGATGGGAAATATTGCGTAGTCCCGGACTTCAGTCCTAAGAAGATTGTCACTCGTCCACAGCCCCCGTGGATCATCATCAGGATTCTTATAAATGCTCAGTTGCTTTTCGGTTCTCTCCAAACCTGTTAACCGTAATTTGTCGATATTTCTCGAATACACGAGGATGTAGTCATGCGACTCGGAGAAATGGAGGGAGTCTGCTTTAGTGCTATATTTTTTCTGCCAGATGACTGAGGCGACAAAATTCGAGGCTTCGAAGACCTCGTCACAGAGCGCTCGTAAATTCGCAACCTCGTTGTCATCAATCGAAATAAAGATCACCCCATCCTCACGTAACAAGTCCTTAGCGATCCTAAGTCTGGGACACATCATGTCGAGCCAACGGGCGTGAAAGCGGTTGGAAGACTTTTCGTTTTTGATGAGGCGTTTTCCCTCGGCGGAGACTGCGCCTTCCTCTTCCTCGCTTTCCTCTGCTGACACCTTGAACTTGTCGGCGTAAACGAAGTCGTTGCCGGTGTTGTAGGGAGGATCAATGTAAATCATTTTCACCTCGCCGAAGTAATTCTGGCGGAGGAGCTTGAGGGCTTCGAGGTTGTCGCCTTCGATGTAAAGGTTTTCCGTGGTTTCCGGGTCTTTGGATTCCCCCGGCTTGAAGGCGAGAGTCTTGCCGAGCAGCGGGGCGAATGCCTCTTTCTTCGCCGCCTGTTTGCCTACCCAGTTCAGCTCGTATTTCTCATCGCCGGGACGGATCTCCTCGAACTCGCCGAGTTCCTCGCGCAGTGCCTCGATGTCCAGAGCACCATCCTTGACGGCGGAGGGAAAGAGGACGGCGAGTTTCTGGAGGTTCTCCGTGATGGGCTGCGATAGCTCTTGAGGGACGCGGGGGTGGGACATTGGAATTATGAATTATGAATTATGAATTATGAAAGGAAGAGGGATCTGAAATTATGAAGGATGAAGGATGAAATTTCATAATTCATACTTCATAGTTCATTCTTTTGATTTCTTCGAAATGGTGGTGAGGATGGCTAGGAGCTGGTCGGTTTCGTCTTGGAGGGAGGCGAGCTTTGCTGGGGGAACGATGGCGGATTCGGTGAGGAGTTCGAGCCAATAAGCGGTCTCATCGAGTTCTTTCAGGCAGTCGCCCAGTTTTGCGATGAATTCAGCTTTGGAGCGGGAACGATGCGCCTCGCGGTAGTTGGCTCCGACGGATGTTCCGGAGCGCAACACTTGCCTTCCCAATACACGGGCTTCCTCGGATTTCGGCAACGCAACGAACATACGCACGATACGAAGTCCGAACAGCTTCGTGCGCTCTCTCAGCTCAAACGGATGCTCAATTTGATCATTCATACTTCATATTTCATCCTTATCTTTTCAATGGCGGCCTTGATGGAGGTGTTGAGGGTGGCTTTCGCTGCGTTGGACTTGGCGCGGTCTTTTTGTGCTTTGAGACTGAGGAGGTTCTGGAGCTGATCAAAGAGGGAGAGCACGGAGGGGGCGTGGTGCCAGAATTTCCTACCGAGGAGCGCTCCGGCACCGAGGAAGATGCGGGGATGGTCGAGGAGGTAGGATTTCACCATGGCCTCCATGTAGTGGTCGTGCTTGGAGGTGCGGTTCAGCAAGGCGGTGTGGTGCAGCTGCGGCAGCCCGGCACCGGGAGGGTGGATGGCGGTGGTGTAAGCGTGAGAGATGACGATGGAGCCGGGATCGTTCTTGCTGAGACGCTTGAGCGCGTAGGAGAGCGCAAAACCGCCCTGAGCATCGTGAAGGCGCAAGACGGCATGCTCCTTCAGCAAGGGCTGGATCAGTTTTGCGGCGAAGTCGCGGTGGCGGAGGTCGGTGAGTTCGATATCCAGGAACTGGATGGCCTCGCAGCGTATTTCCGGACTGATGATGGAGGGAATGGAGGAGCCGGTGAGCTGGTGAGTGAGCGTGGCCTTCTTCAGGCACTTCCGCAGGCGGCTGCGCTCCGCCGTGCTCTGCTCCGGGCGGAGGAAGAGCTTGAGGTTGAGGCGTTTCCCCTTTCCCTCGATGCGGGAGTTTTCCGGTGGATGGAGCATGATTTTCTATGCACGGATCACGAGGAAGGAGACCAGTTCGAAGTCATCGGCCTGCTGGTCGGCGAAGGGGTTGTCGTATCCGCCGAAGTCGAAGACGGAGGTCTCTGCGGCGGCAGCCTCCCCGCCTTGGATGGAGGCGATGGCCTGGGTGAGGAGGGTGGAGTAGGTCTCCATGTCACGGCAGTCGTCCGTTTCCCGGAGGAAGGAGGCCACAAGATCGGAAAGCGGCTCTGTATGCCCGAGGGTGCCTTTCCGCATGAACTTGAGAAGCTCCCGTGCCTGCCCTCGCCCGATGGGGATGGCGCTGTCCTCGGATACGAAGATAAGGTAGTAGGGGTAGAGGGAGCTATCGGACTTGGGTTTCTCGTGGAGGTTGCGGTGCTTGAAGCAGAACAATGTGCCTGCGCCTTTTTGTGAGTCCGCCGGGGATAGTGTGACGGAATAGATGCCGGTGGGGGTCTCCTTGAGCTGTGGGGTGGCCTTGAGGTATTCGCCAAGCTCATGGAGATACTCGTTCATATTGAGATCCGTGAGGGAGATGTTCTCATTGGCATCCTCCAGCTCGATGACCTCGTCCTTGAGCCGGGCAAGCTGGCGGGCGCGGAAGGAGATGTCGTTCATTTCCGGGGAGAGATCGTCCTCACCACCGGTGGCGGTCATGTTGACGGTGATCATCTTGCTTTTCACCCGGCTCTCCAGGGAGAGGTATTCGTTCAGCTCCAGGTCGGGGAAAAAGTTCACCATCTTGATCTGGGTGTTGGTGGAGCCGATACGGTCGATCCGTCCGAAGCGCTGGATGAGGGTGACGGGATTCCACTGCACGTCGTAGTTGATGACGCAGTCGCAGTCCTGAAGGTTCTGTCCCTCGGAAATGCAGTCGGTGCCAATGAGGATATCGATCTGCTCTTCCTGCGGGAGGGCGCGGCGGAGTTTTGATTTCGGTGAGAAGGCCGAGAGGACGGTGTGGAAGGTGGGGTCTATGCCCTTCCTGCTGACACGGGGCTTGTCCGAGCCATAGACCAGCGCGGTGGTGAGGCCGGCGGCAGTGAGGTGCGGGGAGAGGCTTTCGTAGAGGTAGGTGGCGGTATCGGCGAAGGCGGAGAAGATGAGGATTTTCCGGTTGCCGGGGTTGTAGGGTGTGTCGGTGGTTTTCCCGGCTATGATGCTGCGGAGGGTATCGAGCTTGTGGTCGCGCTTTTCCGAGAGGATGCGGGCGGACTCTGCAAGGATCTCCGCAATGAGGTGGCGGTCTGTGGTGAGATCGGCAAGGTATTGATCCGCCATGAGGTGGGAGACCTTGATGTCGTATTTGTAATCGAGGCCGGGTGTCTCGTTTTCAAAGTCTTCCTCCGTTTCTTCGGAAATAGCGTGGAGATCCTCGTCATGATTTTCCAAGACATTGATGAAGGCTTCGATTTTCCTGACAAGGCGGGTGAGCGTCTGATGGAAGGCGGAGACGGAACTGTCCAGGCGCTTGAAGAGGTTGAAGCGGTGCATCTTCGCGGTGAGGAACTCGCGGTCTTCGTGGCTGAAAATGACCTGGCCATTACGCGTGGTCTGGTATTTCTCCCGGTAGTAGGCGCGGTGCTCCGGCTTGATGTATTTCATCGGGATGTAAACGGCCATGATCAGCTCCTCCAGGCGGAGGTTGGTCTGCTTGAAGTCGAGCAGCTCGCGTAGGGAATCGATGTGCGGCGTGTAGGTATCAGGCTTCAGTTTTTGCGGAAATGGTCCGACATCTGAAGCGGAGTAGTATTCCGTAATGTGCTTGCGGGAGCGGGAGATACTGAGCAGCTCCAGGATCTTGTAGAAATCCGAAGGAATGGCATCGAGCAATTCGGCCTTCCGTTTTTCCTCATTCTCTTCCCAGCGGCTGATGGCGCGGGTGGTCTGCTGGAGTGTCTGGCGGACGCTGGGTATGCCGTCCTGCTCGAAGGCGGCATCGTCGTCCCCGGTGATGATGCTGATCTGGTTGCGGAGGTCGGTGAGGGAGTTGTTGACCGGGGTGGCGGAGAGGAGGAGGACTTTGGTATTCTGTCCCTGCTGGATGACCTCGGAAAGCAGGCGCTGGTAGCGGGTGAAGCCCTCTTCCTTTTCAACCCGGTTGCGGAAGTTGTGGGACTCGTCGATGACGATGAGATCGAATTTCCCCCAGTCGAAGCGGGAGAGGTCGTAGCCACTACGGGAATCCCCTCTGGTGCGGGAGAGATCCGTATGGAACATGATCTTGTAGTTGAAGGTCTCATCCAGAATGCTGTCCTTGTAGGCACCCCGGAAGGAGTTCCAGTTGTCGTAGAGTTTCGCAGGGGTGAGGACGAGCACGTTGTCCTGGCGCAGCTCGAAGTATTTGATGACAGCCAGTGCCTCGAAGGTTTTTCCGAGACCCACGCTATCGGCGATGATGCAGCCGTTGTGCTTGTTGATCTTCTGGATGGCGGAGAGCACGCAGTCTTTCTGGAAGTCGTAGAGCATGTTCCAGATGGCGGACTTCTTGAAGTGGAGGGCATCCTGCTCGAATCGGTTGACACCTTGGTCAAGCTGGTGGTGGAAAAGTTCGTGGAGGGTGAAGTAGTAGAGGAACTCGGGCGAGTGCTCCTTGTAGAGTGCCTGGAGGCGCTGGAGGATCTGCTCCTTGTAATCGAAGGTGAGATCGGGGTTGTTCCAGATCTGGTCGAACTTGGCGCGTGCAGCGACGATCTGGGACTTGTCCATCGTATCGCTGATGATGCTGTCGAAGTTGATACTGCGGCTGGAAGCGCGTGAGTCCTGTGGGCTGAGTTCCAGTGAAGATGAGCCTTGGATCATGAACTCGTCGTCCACGAGAAGGACGTTGCCCTTGATCTGGCATCTCGGGGTGGTGCGCTTTAGATCAACATGAGTGCGGATGAACTCCGCCATCTGCCGGGCTTGTTCGAAGTGCTGGAGCTTGTTTTTCTGGGTGATATCGTAGGCGTTGAAAAGCGCGTCATTGGGGTTCAGCTCGAACTCGCGGGCAAGTTCACCGACGGGAAGAAACACGTCCTTATCCCGGAGAAGCAGATGGATCGAGCTTACCTGCTCAAGGCTCGATTCCAAAAGTGTAAAAACCGAAAGCGTGAGCTTATCGTTAATGATATTGACAGCAGAGCCTGCCTCGTTGTTGTGGAGGGTCTGGCGGAGTTTTTCGAGGAGGTCGGTTTCCATGAGGGAGGATAGGGGCGGCTTGACGCTTTGAGCTGGGAGGATCCAGAGATTATCTCCGCCGGAACTCTATGATGCGCATGTGGATGGGGCGAGTATTCCTAACATCATTTTTACGGTGGGCACCGAGTTCGATTGAGGGAAAGAAAATTACCGGGCAACATTACCAGAGGTAGCGATTTTTGTCTCGTGACATCCAGCATCGTATCGATATCAGAAGTTTCTCATGCTGTTTTAGACGTATGGACGAACGTGATAAATTCCTAGTTCTGTTCGCTGCTGGCGTTCACCTCTTTAAACATCGCCTCTCGTAATCTCACAGCAACTTCCTCCGCTTCTCCCTTCTTGTTTTTTTCCGTTTGTCGAGAAACCTGCTTCGATTTTCCATCTGGGCCAGGAATTCGAAATTAGCAGTAGTATCCCTGTAGCGGATACCGGATTTTCGACTTCCGCGACGGCAAAGTGTGATTCCTATCATGCTAACAGCGCGATAATGTTCAGTAGTCTCCATGTAAGATCATTTCATGTTAATGTGTTCATTTTAAGTGAGTTACAATTACTGCTAACTTATTGATACACAACTAGACGTTCGGAAACGAATCCTGTGTTCGAGTCCCAGTCTGCGTATTTTTTCTCTCCAGGAGGGTTGCTACTGTTTTCCCTTGACTCGTTCCACTGGATCGTCCTGCCACATGAAAAGGGCTTTTAGAATGTCCTTCAAGTCGCTCCGTAGTTCGTGGCGTTCGCGCTGGACCTGGATCTTCTCCCGATCCACTTCATTGGGGTTAACGACGGCGCCGTCAGTTTCAGCGAAATGCTTTGCCGGAATACGTTCTTCAATGTTTTCCATGAGATCGATCATGTCCGTGTGAAGTTTTTCCACATGGTCCGCCAAGCGATTGACCTGCTGTGAAAGGTGTGCGGCATCCGCTCCAATTCCGGTCCCGGCAGCTTTCAGTTTGAGATCGGCAGCAAGCGTTCTCACCTGATCACTAAGATCAATCCAGGATTTGGAAAGGTCTTTGTCAATGTCTTCAAAATTGGTTTTGAGGTTATCTGTCATAGGTAGCAAATATCGCTGGATAAACGCGAAAGGCAAATAGGAGAGATAGGTTCACACAAAAAAAGCCACCGCCGGAATGGCGATGGCTTTCAAATTATTATCCTTAAACAAATCCCGGGATTATTCCTCGGTGCCGTTCTTGATGATTTCCAGGAAGGATTGCGGATCGAGAGCCGCACCACCGATGAGTGCGCCATCAATATCCGGGCATGCCATGAGCTCGGCTGCGTTCCCGGGCTTCACCGATCCGCCGTATTGAATGCGGATCTTGGCAGCGGGCTCGGAGCCATAGAGATCAGCGATCACAGAGCGAACAAAGGCGTGTGCGTCCTGGGCTTGCTCCGAGGAAGCGGTAACGCCGGTGCCGATAGCCCAAACGGGCTCGTAGGCGATCACGATGTCAGAGAGATCTTTTTCGGAAATGTCTTTCAATCCCTCGGTCACCTGAGTCCGGAGGACGGATTCCAGCTTGCCGGCCTCACGTTCGGCGAGTGTTTCTCCGATACAGAAGATTGGCTTCAAGTTCGCCTCGCGGGCTTTCTTAATCTTCGCATTGATGGCGGCATCCGTTTCTCCGAAGATCGAGCGGCGCTCGCTATGACCTAGAATAACGTAATGCACAAAGAATTCGCGCAGCATCAGCACGCTGACCTCCCCAGTGTATGCTCCGGAATCAAACTCAGAGCAATTTTGGGCGGCGATTTGGATGGCATGGGCGTTCTTGCCGGGATTCGAGTTGTGAAGAAGATCGGCAAGCTTTGGCAGGGACACAAACGAGGGAGCGATTACGATGTCTGCTGGAAGGTTGAGACCTTGTGTCTTGGAAAGGAAAGATTTGATGAAGTCCTCGGTTTCCAAGGCTCCTTTATTCATTTTCCAGTTGGCTGCAAAGATAGGCTTACGTGACATGGGATATATGGTTGTGGTGAAAGGTAGGGAGGCGAATGGAATCAGGCTTCGCTGAGTGCCGCCACACCCGGGAGGGTTTTCCCTTCGAGAAGCTCGAGGGAGGCGCCGCCGCCTGTGGAAATGAAGGTCATCTTGTCATCAAGCCCGAACTTGTTGACCGCGGTTACGGAATCACCACCACCCACGATGGTAACGGCATCGGACTTGGCCATAGCTTCGGCAATTGCCTTTGTGCCGTGAGCGAAATTCTCGATTTCAAAGACACCGACGGGTCCGTTCCAGATAATGGTTTTGGCTTTTGCAATTTCGGCTTCAAATTGTTGGATGGAAACATCACCGATATCGATGCCTTCCCAACCGTCGGGAGTTTCGCCGCCCTGGCCATAGATGCCGGTGACCTGGGTTGTCGCCCCGTCCTTGAATTCCTGGGTGATACGGGTGTCTGCCGGAAGAAGGAAATCCACCCCTTTTTCCTTTGCTGTCGCAAGGATCTCCAGGGCGAGATCAAGTTTGTCGTTCTCGACGCGGGAATCACCGGTTTTGTATCCCTGCGCCTTGCGGAAGGTATTGGCCATTGCGCCACCAATGAGGAAGGAATCCGCCTTTTCCATAAGCGCGGAAATGACCTGGATTTTATCGGAAACCTTGGAGCCTCCCATGATTACGAGGAACGGGCGCTCCGGATTCTCGAGCTTGGCATCGAGATACTCGAGCTCGCTTTCAATGAGGAAGCCCATTGCGGCACGTGGGATAAATTTGGTAACTCCTTCCGTGGAGGCGTGGGCGCGGTGGGCGGTGCCAAATGCATCGTTGACGAAGATTTCAGCTTCACCAGCGAGGCTCTTCGCAAAATCCGCGTCGTTTGCCTCCTCTTCCGCATGGTAGCGGGTGTTTTCCAAAACGAGCACTTGGCCTGGCTGGAGCTTTTTGCGGAGCTCGGCAGCTTCGGTGCCTACGCAGTCCGGCGCGAGCTCGACGTTTTGCCCAAGGATTTCACCGAGACGTTTCGCAGTTGGTGCGAGAGAGTATTTTGGGTCCGCTTTACCATCCGGACGCCCCATGTGGGAGCAGAGAACAAGCTTGGCACCACCGGCGAGCAGATGCTTGATGGACGGAACAGCTGCCTGGATGCGGGTGTCATCTGTGATTTCGCCATCTTTCAAAGGAACGTTGAAATCAACGCGCATGAGGACTTCCTTGGATGATACATCAAGATTACGGATGGAGAGCTTGGACATGTGCGCGGTGATGCACTACGGCTGCTAAAGTGTCAAGAAGAGGGTGGAAGCTGCCTTGATCTCCATCGTATGAGCGATGGAAAAGGTAGTTTTTTTGCAATGGCAATAATTCCAGGCACATATCCTAGGTAAGCCCGTCTACCCGCGTTTCTATACGAGCTTATCGTAGGATTTGGGGAGAATGGCCGGCTCAAGGAAATAACCTCAATAATCATAATGAAACCCCATAAAAAACTGGCGCTCATCGGCGCCGCCACTATCGCCCTAAATGGCCCTGCATCAGCGGCAGTCGGACTCGTTTTCGACTCGGACTTCGGATCGGGATTTACTGATGGAGCATTGTCGACCCAAAATAACTGGGAAGCCCAGGCCTCCTGGATGATCTCTGGAGGCAACGCCCAAAACGCCTCGAACTATTCCCGTGCAAGAAATTTCACAACGTTTGTTCCTGCGGTTGGTGAAACGGTCAAAATTACTCTAACGGATGTATTCGTTACGGGAACTGGCACAGGTGCGAGTTTTGCTTTTGGTATCGCCGCACTTAGCGAGCACACCGGCGCGACAACGCCGCAGGTCAGCGCAACCCTGAGCTTGGGACAAGGCACTCTAGCCATTGGCGGAGCTACCGATACCGGTTACACGATGGGAACTTCTTCCTCCGATCTGGTGAATATTGTGCTCTCATTCACCCGCACCGGAAGCGATGCATGGTCGCTCGCCAGCTCCATCACCAACACTACCGATTCCCAAAGCTTCACAGGTAGTGCTGCACCGAGTAATCAGACCGGGTCCGCAGGTGCGGCGGCGCCCTCGAATGGCCTGACCTTAGGTCAGTATCTTGATGCAAATTCCCTGCACGCAGCTCGATTTGGGATGCGTGGCACCAGCTCGACCAGTAATGATAACATCCTCAATGTTGGTGGAGTGAAAGTGGAAGTGGTTCCAGAGCCGTCAGCGTTGCTGCTCTCACTTGTTGGCTGTGTGGGGCTTCTCCGCCGCCGCCGCGCATGAAGTGATATCTGAACTAAAATTGCTTTCGAAAAACAAGCCGTCCGGGTAATCCCGGGCGGCTTGTTTAGTTTCTGAAGAGTGTGTTTTCCGGGTTTGAACTCCAGTAGTCCTGATCCTTCTCAGGATTTCGGCACGTCGACCCAAGAGCCTTGTTCATTTGACTTCAAAGAAAGCTCGGCAAGCTGCACGCCTTTTGCACCCTCGCGCAGGGTCCAGGGAAAGGGTGTGTCCAAGACGACGTGCTTGAGAAATAGCTCCCATTGGATTTTGAACGCATTATCGAACTCCAATTGGTCGGGAACCTCCGTCCAGTTGTCATAGTAATTGATCGGAGAGTCGATATCCGGGTTCCAAATCGGGCGGGGGGTGACAGATTGGTGCTGAACCCAGCATTTCCGTAGTCCGACGATGGCGGAGCCCTTCGTGCCATCCACTTGCATTGTGAAGAGGTCATCGCGACGAACCCGGACATTCCACGATGAATTGAACTGGCAGGTGATTCCGGTTTCGGTTTCGAAGATCGCGTAGGCGGAATCGTCTGCGGTGCATTTGAAAGGTTTACCCGCCTCATCGAAGCGCTCGGGAATATGGGTCGCCGCTTTGCAGAAAACCCGGGTGACATTCCCGAAGAGATTGTCGATCACGTAGCGCCAGTGGCAGTGCATATCGATAATCATGCCGCCACCATCTTCCGAGCGGTAGTTCCATGAAGGGCGCTGGATCGGCTGGCCCTCGTCTTCCCCGGTAAAAACCCAGTAGCCGAATTCCCCGCGCACGGAGAGAATTTCCCCGAAGAATCCTTGCTCTTTCAAAAGTTGGTATTTGCGTATCCCCGGAAGCCAGAGCTTGTCCTGAACCGTCCCGTTCTTCACTCCTGCATTTTCGGCGACTTTTGCGAGATCCAGCGCGGCCTCGTATGAAGAAGCGGTTGGCTTTTCACAATAGACATGCTTACCGGCGGCGATAGCGCGCTCTAGGAATGGGATGCGGTAGGGTGTTCCGGAGGCATCGAAGAAAATTTCATTGTAGGGATCTGCAAGCGCGGCATCCAGATCTGTGGTGAAGCGGTCTACTCCGTGTTTCTTTGCCAGATCCGCGATCTTGTTCGCATTCCGCCCGGTGAGAATCGGGTCCGGCATGAGCCTGGAACCATCTGGCAGAAGAATTCCACCTTGTTCCCTGATCGCTAGGATCGAGCGGACCAAGTGTTGATTGGTGCCCATGCGTCCGGTGACGCCGTTGAGTATGATGCCGATTTTTTTCATAAATTGGGTGTTTTCCGCAGAGAGCTGGATCTAGAGGTTTTCCGTCGAGTGGATGATCTTTCCAAGAAATTCGTGTTGGTTCATTGCCCAATATTTGCGGGAAAAGATTTCAACTTCGGTCAGTCCGGAAAAGCCGCACGAGCGGACGATATCCAGGATGCGGGGAGTGGCATTCACGCCTTCTCCGGGGAGTCCGCGATCGAGCAGCGGATGATCGAAGTCCGGTTTGAACTCGCAGATATGGAAGGCGAATAGATGCCCGTTGGATGCGCAGGCGCGGATTTTAACTGCGAGATCCGTTTCCCACCAGACATGGAAGGTATCAAGGGCGACCCCTACCAGCGGGTGGTTGATCCGTTGTGCCAGTAGGTTGGTGTCTCCCAGCGAAGCAATGGCGGAACGGTCTCCGGCATACATCGGGTGGAGTGGCTCAATGGCCAACCGGATCCCCGCGGCCTCCGCATGGGGCAGGAGTGAGCGGATACCTTCCTCGATTTGATCGATATTCTCTTCCGGGCTTTGTCCTGGAGTGGCGCCGCAGACCAATACGATCATCGGCAGCCCGAGTATCTCCGCCTCATGGATGGCGGCAAGATTCGCCAGGTGGGCCGGTTGCCTCTCGGTAGCTGTTTTCCCGGTGAAAAAGCCACCACGCACCAGCGATACCGGAGCAAGTCCACTATCCGAAAGGTGGGCTTTTACTTTTTTGAGATCTTGCCCGGCGATCGTTTCCCGCCAGATGGAAATACCTCCGATGCCGGCTCTGGCGTAGTTTTCAATGCATTCCCCGATGGACCAGGGTTGATTGGTAAAAGTGTGGATCGCGAGCTTATCGGTGGTCATTTTGAGGAATTGTGGATCAGGTGGATTCGCCAAGCATCAAGGTGCCCGGGACACGAATCACAGCTTCCGGGCTGAAATGCTCGATGATCTCTGTCTCAAGGCGCGCGGCAGCGGCTTTCGCAAGCTCCGCAACTGGCATGCTAACCGTTGTGAGCATCGGGCGGGAAAGTTTCCGGACCGGTGAGTTGTCAAAGCCAGTCACCGAAAGATCATCCGGCACCCGGATGTTGAGCCGGTCCAGCTCAGTGAGCAGGACTGTGCCCATGATGTCATTCATGCAGAGAATCGCGTTATATTTTGCCGCGAGTTCTTTTGCTGCTGCGGAATCGATCGCGGGGATGCTCTCATAGATGTAGACGTCATTTTCCATTGAAAAATCGATGCCCTTTTCCTTGCAGGAAGCGGCCAGGCCGAGGCGGCGTTCATCACAGACCTGGCCCATCTCCTTGATAGTAAGATAGCAGGGCTTCAGCTTTTCATAGCGTCCCCTGGCCAGAAGATGATCGATGAGTGATTCCATCCCACGGGCGTTTTCCGAGGCGATGCAGGGGAGATCCTCGTAGCTACGGTTGATAATAGCGAAGGGAGTTTTCGTTGAGCGTAGCTCGGCGATCGTCTCCGGGCTGGGCTGATTGAAGGCGAAAAGAAAACCATTGATGTCACCTCCTTTCTTGTGCGGGTAGAGCTTGAAATCTTTCGAAGCCGTCTCGCAGAGAAGATTGATTCCACACTCTGTAAAGCCGGACTGAACTCCGTTTATCAATGCGGAGAGATCATAGAAAAGCGTGCGTTCCGCCTCGTCATGGCGTGGCAGGATGAGTTTTACGTTCAGAATTGCGCGGCCTCGATGGCGGCGAATGGCACGCTTTTTGTAGCCCATTTCCTCGGCTGTCCTGCATACCAGTTCCGCGACTTCCGTGGTGACCAGACGGGAGCTGTTCAGCGCACGCGAAACGGTGGCTGTCGATACATTGAGAGCCTTGGCAATGTCTGTGATGGTTGTCTTTCCTGACATGGACGAATCTTGCAGAGCTAAGCGGCGTGCGGCAACAGTTATGATGCATAGCCGAGACGCGCGGCACAGTCTGCGAGGATTTCCTTCTCCCAGTCCGGGCGGCTTGCGGAGGCGGGATGGGTGAGAGGCGAGGGACAGCGCCCGATGAGATGCTGGAAAACCGCACAGGAATGTTTGTAAGCCGGGACCGGTGCGCGGAAGGCAACATTGCCAAGATACTGGAGCGCATCCGTGAGGCTGGCGTAGCGCTCATCACCATCTTCCCAGTATTTGTCACGCAGGGCAAAAAGTTCAGGGCAGAACGCCGCAAGGCCAAGGAGGTAATCCGAGCCGTATTCCGTCATATCGATTGCGAGATCGTTGCCCGTGAAAATTTTGAATTCCGGACGAATCTCATCGCGGATTTGCAGCCTGCGGAGCTCGATCGCCCGATCCAAAGAGGAATGCTTGATTCCCTTGAGGCTCGGGATGCTGATCAGGCCCCGGATGGTTTCTTCGTCGAAAATCATGCCATTCGGCGCGAACATGGAGCCTAGCTCGAAGCCGAATACCGCGTCGTATCCCTCACAAACCTCGGCATACAGATCAACGATTCTGGCAGGTTCCCAGTTGTGGAAACGGGTGGTCTGGAAAAGGATGGGAGTGCCGCCGTGGGAAACGATCTCGTCCATCTGTCCGCGATACAGGCCGACCAAATCACCTTCGAGGCCTTCCACGAAGGCTCCGGCGACGAAATCCCTGCGTCCGCCAATGGTGGCCTGAGTTAGTTCCAGAACAAGTTTCCGCTCTTCGGGGCCGATAAGATTCGCGTAGCCAGTGTCCATATTGACCGCGCAACCAAGTCCGGCGTCAGTGGTCCGGACAATAGCCTCCCGGAATGATTTTTGGGCGATGGAGCCGTCGGATTCAAAGGGGAGAAGACATGCTGCGTATCCGGTGGTTTTCCGGTGAAGCCTCTTTGATTCATGACGTAAGGACAGTGACATGTAATTCTTTTACCTGCAAATTCTCAGGAGACAACCAAAAAGTTGCCATTTGTTATGAAGCGCCGGGCGCGGCATCCGGGAATGGGGAATTCTCCCCGAAATATCGCTGGGAGATTTGCACGCGCGGTTTGACATCTTGATCCCTGTGGGAAGAATGTCGCCATGTATGAGGCAGTTGGAAAAATCAAATTGATCAATGACACACAGACTTTCCCGAGTGGCTTCTCGAAGCGGGAGTTTGTCATAACTACAGGTCATGACAAATACCCCCAGGATCTGAAGTTCGAGGTCGTAAAGGACAAATGCTCCATCCTTGATCGCTTCAAGCCGGATGAGCAGGTGCAGGTGAACTTCGATATCCGGGGGAACGAGTATAACGGCAAATATTATGTCAATCTCTCATGCTGGAAGATCGAATCCAAAGGCGCAGGCGGGTCGGCTGCAGGGGACGAATACTCACAGGAGGAGCCTTCCGGGCGTGGATTTTCTCAAGCCGCCGCAGAGCCTTCAGCTGCGGATCTCCGCAATGAAAATGATTTCGATGACGATGATATCCCGTTTTAACGGGCAGAAGTCTTACACTGGCTCCGCCATCGCGGAGCCGATGCGGGCATAGAGTTCCGTTTGTTTGGCGGAATTTTCCACCAGATCCGCCGCCAGCCGGACTTTCCCGGGCTCGAAGATGGTGATGGTGGAAGAGCCGCCGAAAGCAAAATAGCCTTTCTCGGCTCCCTTCCCCACCGCTTTTCCGGGAGTGAAGGTTTGTTTGATCGTGCCGACGCAGGTTGCACCGATTTCCATCACAAGGATCGTGCCCAGATTTTCCGTTTCGAGTCGGGTGATGGTCCGTTTGTTTGTCCACAGGTAGGATAAGCGTCGAGCGAGAGCGATGGGTGAAACGGAAAACAGAGGGCCGGGGATGAGCTCTGCGGAAGAAGGAGTGCCTGCCGCCGGAAAGTGGAAGCGGTGATAATCCACCGGACAAAGCCGGGAGAGAACCAACGCACCTCTGGCATATTTTTGTGCCAGTTCCGGGCTTCCCAAGAGGGCGGCGAGGTCGAAGGTCTGACCTTTTACAAAAAAGGAGCGAATTTCTGAAATGTCCTGGAACCCCAGGTGTCGGCCATCGGCTGGAAATACCACCGCCGCGTCATCCAGCGGCCTGGCTTCCGGCTTGAGCTTCCGGTAGAAAAATTCATTGAAGCTCTTGAACGTCTCCGGATTGTCCGCGAAATCCTCCGGATCGAGGCCGTATTGCTTGATGAATGGTTGGACGCGCTTTGCCGATTCCGGCGTGGACATCCGTGCCCCATACCATTTCGAAAAACCGTGACGTTTTACCAAGGCATGAAGGGATACTTTTCCCAAAGGGTTCCCATAAACCCAGCGGAGAAAGGACTCGCCGTAGACCTGTTCTGTTTCCGTTTTGCCACTATGACGGTTGAAATATTGGATGCTTTCCACGGTGGAATGAAAAGCTGTTGCGCCCTCAAAGTCAAAGGCTGAAGCTTGGTGAAATGATTCGTGCGGAGCTTGCGTAATTAGTCTGATTGAACTTGCGGGCAACTTCTTCCGCGCTTATCTCCCGAAAAATGAAAGGAATTCCTCTGATCGCTGCGCTCGCCTGCATTTTTGTCACTTCTTGTGAGAAGAAGGGCGAAATCATCAAGGTGGAGGAAACCCGTGGGATCACCAGCAAGGACAAGGCACCAAAATTGTTTGCCAGTAGTGATGAACGCTTTCGCGATGCGAAGCCGAGTCCGGTGCAGGGAAATCCTCCGGAGAATTGGTTGAAGCTCCCTCCCGCTCAGTTCCGGTTGCTGAATTATCGCTTTGGCGAGTCCGGCATGGGGGAAGTTTATGTATCGCTGGCATCCGGCGGAGTGGAGGAGAATGCAAACCGATGGTTGAAACAATTCGATGCACCGGCGCTATCCGCAGCGCAGTTTGCCGGGCTGGACAAGATCGATATCGGCGGCGTGAAGGGCGTCTGGATTATCGCGGAAGGGCAATACAATGCGGGGATGATGGGTGGCGAGCCAAAGCCCGGCTTCGCGCTGGCGGGGGTGATTGCTCAAATCGATGACCAGATTCTGACCTTGAAAATGATCGGGCCGAAGCAGGAAGTCGCAAAAGAGATCCCGGCTCTCAAGGCCTTCGCCGCGAGCTTGAAGACGACAACCGCCAATTAATCCCGACTCCTCCAAATATTTAAAATGGAACAAAAACAAACTACGACCGTCTCTCGGAAACAGAAATCTGTTTTCGGAAAGGTTTACGATTTTCTCTCCGGCTTCCCATTGGCGACCGTCACCCTTCTTTTGCTTTTGGTGCTTACCTGGCTAGCCACGCTTGAGCAAATCGATCACGGACTGTATCCCACACTGAATAAGTATTTCAGCTGGAAATCGCTGTTTTTTATCCCGGAAATCAACGGCAAGAAGCTTCCGGTCATTCTCCCGGGAGGATATTATGTCTCGGCCGTATTGCTGATCAATATGACGCTCGGAGGTATTATCCGGATCCGTAAAGGGCCGAAGCATTACGGCAATTTGATATCGCATTTCGGCATCGTATTCATGCTGCTGGGTGGCGGAGTGGCTCATCACTTTTCCGATCGCGGGAATATGGCTGTCGGCGAAGGAGAGACCAGTAACGCGGCAGAAGATTATTTCGAGTTTGTCGTGGAAGTCAGTGAGGTGAAAGACGGCAAACGTGAGCTTTTTCATGTCATTCGCGGGAACTATCTGACCGATCTGGTGGATGGGAAGACCCGCACCTTCGAGTTTGAGGGTATCCCGTTTTCCCTGGAAGTTTCCAATTATCTCAAAAATGCCCAGCCGGTGAACCAATTCGAACGCCCTCCGGCTCTCGGTGAATATGTTGCGGATAATTACTATCTCGCGGAAAAGCCTAGTGAAGTAAACGCGGAGACAAATTTTGCCGGCGCATATGCACGCGCTATTTTTCCCGATGGAAAAAAGACGGATCCCTTCATTGTGGCGGGAGCGAGCTTTTATCCCTTCACCATTCGCGCTGACGACCGGATCTTTACGATCGATATGCGTAAGCGGCTGTGGATTATGCCCTTTGAGGTGAAGCTTGATAAGTTCGATGCGACTTTCCATCCGGGCACTTCGCGGCCGGCAAAGTTCGTCAGCGATATCAGGCGTGTGGAGAACGGCCAGGAATCCAAAGTGAGAATCCAGATGAACGAGCCGATGCGATACGAAGGTTTTACCTTCTTCCAGGCGAGTTATGGCCCGCCGGGCGCTGGGTCGGGAGACCGGATGTATTCCGTTTTCGAGGTCGTGAAAAACCCTGCCGACAAATGGCCGGAATATAGTCTCTACGTTGTTGCCTTTGGCATGCTCGTCACCTTTTTAACCAAACTCGGCGGCCATCTTGGCGCTGCCTCCAGAAAGCGAAAAAATGAAGCGTAATCAATCAAGAATTGGCAGATGGATCGTTGCCGTGCTGGCGCTTGGCGCGTTGGGCGTAGTCTTCGCCAACCTGCTGATCGACAATATGCCGAAGGGGGAGGTGCAGAAGGTCAAAGGCTATTCCCCGTGGGAAACAGAGACGGTAGAGGTCATGGAATCCCTGCCACTGCAGGATGGAGGGCGGATCAAACCTTTTTCCACTTATGCAGGTTTCAAGATGCTCGGCCTACATGGTGCGAGGTCGATGAAGATCGAGGGCGAGAACGGGGAGATTTTCAAAATCAAACCCACGGAATGGCTCATGGATTCGTTGTTTCGCCCTGAGCTGGCGATCGATATGCCGACCTTTCGCGTGGATAACTCGAAGGTCCTTGAGGCGATTGATGTAAAAGTAAAGGGCCGCCGGGATCGGTATAGCTACAGTGAGATCGAGCCTGGCCGGGACAAGCTTATCGAGCTGGCAAAATCCTACGAACCGATCGAAAAGAACGATCGTGATCCGGTTCAGCAACAGACCATCGATCTAGCTTACAATTTCCGCAATTACGAGAGTCTGCTGGCCTATTTCGGCTTTGCACGCTCCGGCATCACGTTACATGGCTCCGGAGGAAAGGCTGGTGAAGATCGGCGTGCGGATTTCAGCGCGGTAATGACGACAGCACCCCAGCTGAGAAACGAGATTTCCCGCACGCAGCAAGAGGGTCGCAATATCGATGAGCGCCTGCAGTTACTGCTTCAGCAAGTCTTGGATGGTGCCAATTTTTCCAAATTCGGGCTTTTTATTCTCCCTCCAAAGAGCTCGACCGATGAGGACTGGCTGTCTGCCGGCAATGCGATCATGAGCGTGATGACGATGGAGTCCAAAGATCCGGAACTCGCCATCGACGATATAAAATCTCTTGAAACTGCGGTGCGTTCGGTTGCCTCCGGCGAAAAGGAATTCCGCAAGCATCTCAATGAGTTCAAGGACCGGGTGGAGAAGCGGGCGCAATCCCGTGGCGAGCTGAAACATATTGATACGGAGGTTTCGTATTTCAAGAAGGACTACTTCCTCAATGCGCTGATCTTCTTTCTCATCGGGGCGATTTGTGCCCTGGCAATGTGGGCTTTCGGACAAACAAAAGCAGGGAAAGCTTTCTCATGGGTTACTCTCGGTTTCTCCGCGATTGGCGCGGGATACTGTGTTACGGCGATCGTAATCCGTTGTATGATCATGCAGCGTCCACCGGTCGGGAATCTCTATGATACGGTGATTTTCATTGCTACCGCGGGTGTGATCTTCTCCTTACTTGTAGAATGGATGACGAGGAGGCGCTTCGCCTTGGGTCTTGCCCCTATTTTAGGCACCGCTTTGATCATTCTCGCCCGCCGCTATGAGGTGGGTGACGCCGGCGACCATATGGATCCTTTGGTGGCCGTGCTGGATTCCAATTTCTGGCTGGCGACCCATGTGATCACGATCTCACTTGGCTACTCGGCCGGGTTACTCGCAGCGATGCTGTCGTGTGGTTATGTGCTGGTGAGGGGATTGAATTTGGACGGAGAGAACAAGGATTTCAGGCGGGCGCTTACCAAGGCTGTTTATGGCTGCATCTGTCTGACGGTTTTCCTTTCACTGGTCGGAACGGTTCTTGGCGGTATTTGGGCCAACTACTCATGGGGTCGCTTCTGGGGCTGGGATCCCAAGGAAAACGGAGCGCTGATGATCGTTTTGTGGACGCTTGCGATTCTACACGCCCGTCTTGGTGGATTGATCAAGGATTGGGGGCTTCACCTTGCTTCATTGTTCACCGCCTGCGTTGTGGCGTTTTCCTGGTGGCACGTGAATTTCCTGGGAGTGGGATTGCACAATTACGGATTTACCGCAGGGAAGGGCACCATCTGGCTTTTTTATGCCACCATGCTGGTCTTCATCATTTTTGGAGCGATCGCGATGCTAGTGGAAAAGGCCCGGAAGGCCGGATCGGCATCGGCCGGTGATGCGGAGCAGGTAAAGGCATTGGAGGCATAATGATTGATTCCGATGGAGCTGTTTTTTCCGGATCCCACTGAAAACCTCCTCCCTTACGATGGGGAAGCCTATTATCATGGCGTGGTTTTCAGCCCGGTTGAAATTGAGCGTTGCATGGAGTATTTCCTGAATCGTGTTCCGTGGCGGAATGACGAAGTGGTGATGTTCGGAAAGCACCTTGTCACGGCGCGAAAAACGGCGTGGTTTTCCGATGATTTCACCTTCTATACCTATTCCGGAACGACGAAGACCGCACATCCTTTGAGCCCCGAATTACTATTCCTCAAAGAGAAGGCGGAGGTATTGACCGGTGGAAAATACAATTCCTGCCTCCTCAACCTTTATCATACGGGAGCCGAGGGAATGGGCTGGCACAGCGATAATGAAAGCTCGATTATTGCCGGCAGCTCGATTGCTTCCCTCAGCTTCGGAGCGCGGAGGAAATTTTCCTTCAAGCACAAGCGGAGCAAGGAAACTGTCAGTCTGTTTCTGGAGGATGGTGGTCTTTTGGACATGCGAGGAACCACCCAGGAAAACTGGGTGCATCAGCTGCCAAAAACGACCAGGATAGATCAACCGAGAGTGAACCTGACGTTCCGGCTCATGCGCTAGGCCGATGGTGACACACTCTTCCAAAGCCCGTTTTCCTTCTCAAATATGCGGCTCCTTTCTGGAAGGAAGCGCTCCAGGGACCATCGCCAGAGCTCGATCTCTATTCGGTTGTGATCCAGGGTGAGTAGGTGGAAGCCATTTGGTTCTCCCTTCAATCGGGTCGAGCAAATCGAGGGAGCTTGAGAGACGATCACCTGATGCCCTTGCTTTTCGGGATCCGCTTTTTCCTCCGGGAAAAGGCCGATACGGGATTGGTGGAAATGCCCGGTGAGAACTAGGTCGACATTCGCTGAAACCAGTGATTTTTTCACCAGTGGCATCGGAGAAACCAATGCCCGTTCCTTTGTTCCTGATCCGAGCAATGGATGATGAATCCCGAAGATTCGTAGCTGGTCCGCCGGCAATCCGGAGAAGAACTCGTTCATCGCATGAAGCTGGATCGGGCTAAGAAATCCGCGTGACCAATCGAGATGCAAACCGAATGGAGTGGAGGAATTTGCGGTGCAGATGGCGCCGACGGTGCCGAGCTTTGCTGTCGGTTCTTCGATTTCTGAAATATATTTCCGATATCGGCGGAAGGGTGAGAAAAAGCGATCGACAATATGATTGAGCCCCGGGACATCGTGATTTCCAGGACAGGAAAGCATCGGCTGCGGCAGGCGTGAAAGCCATTCCTTGGCCAGCACAAATTCGAATTTCCTTCCACGCATCGAAAAATCTCCGGAAACAAAAGTCATATCCGGCGCTATCTCCCGGGCGATTTCCACAGCCTCCCTTGATAGCTGGGGATTGAATGCGCCGAAATGTGGATCGGAAAAGTGAAGAAGGCGAAAAGACATTCGGGTGGAGTTTTATTGGGGAGAAAGAACGTTGAGGGCTTTAGGGTGAATTTTCAACTGGCAGGGCAGAGACATGCTGACGATCTCGCCATCGATCATCGCCGGGATCTTTCTTTTTCCGCGGACATTGATCGTAATTTCGTCGGTCTCGATCCGGGTCATCCCTTCTGTATCAAAAAGGTTCCCGGACAGGTATCCGAGCGCGGCGCTGAGCATCTCAAGCCGCGTGAGATGGGCTGAAACATAGGCGCTGAGTTCCCCGCTGGCCAGGCTGTCTCGATCTGGTATCAAACCGATGTTTTCGCGATAATGTCCGGGAGCAAAGGCGGCGAGACGGGTTTTTCGATGCACGGTTCCGCTCCGGCTGGTGAGTTTCAGATCCAGAGCTGGAGCTCGGACGGCGACGGTGGCGATTTCCCGGACGATACGGATCGACTTTGTCCACCAGGACCTACCATGAAAGCTGTCTCTGGCCTTGGCCAAGGTGGGATAGAAGCCGATGACGGTTGCGCAGAGACAAAATTCTCCGTTCACCGACATGAGGTCGATCGCCTTTACTTCAGCACTGATCAGCTGTTCCGCAGCTTTGAAGGGATCCAGGTCGATCTTCAGATCGCGGGCTTCCAGGTTGAAAGTGCCCAGCGGGAGAACACCCAATGCCTTCGTTTTGCCGTGCAGAATCGATGCCGCGCTGGTGATCGTTCCGTCACCGCCGCCTACAATCAGCGCATGTCCTGCTGACTCTGATTTTTCTTTCAGGGTTGCTTCCAGATCACCCGGCGCCACAACGCTGATATCCGCTTCGTGACCATGTTCGGAAAAGATCTGGCTCAACCGTTTCTGTTGGGCTGGATCCTTGAATATACCCGATCCCGATTCGCGGTTGATGACGATTTCATAGAGCATATGCGTAATTACTCGGTGATCCGGTGCGGATTGAAGAACAGCCCGCCGGTGTTGAAGCCTTGAGCTTCAGCGTGAGCGATATATGAGGTGAAATCCGGGGCTTTGTCGTCGGGGTCTTTGGAGAGCAACCAGAGGAATTTTTTATCCGGAGATGCAACTAAAGCGCGTGTGTAGGAATCGTTTACCTTCAGCACCCAATAGTCCCCGGCGAAGAGATTGGCAGGAAATTCATCGAAACGGACTTTCAGCTGCCCTGCTTTGCCTGAGCTGTTGGGACGCGCGGTTCCGCGGATCTTCGTCATAGTTCCGTCTGATTTCATGCCTTCATTCAGGACGCTGACAGAACCATCCGGGTTTATCCCGTAGGTGGCTTTTGCTGCGACGACATCTTTCTCAAACCGATTCGGAAGACGGGCGATCTCGTGCCATTCACCGGCGTAGCGAGTCTTATCAAAGCTACTGACAGTGGCGGGCGGGTTTTTCTGCGAAGCACAAGAGATCAAAAGTAGGGGAGGAACAGCAAGCAGGCAGATTTTTAAAAACAGTTTCATAGGAGTTGAGAGAAGAGATGAGGCTCTATTCGCATGGCTCATGCCAGACGACAGCTGTGGTGATTGCGTGGATTTTTACGGGAAAAACTCTCACCTCCTTGTGCGGAATGCATGTGGGGAAGTTTCCGGGGGTGCATTTTGCAATCATCGGGAGAAGATTGGAGCGGTTTTGTTCAACTGGCGGATGGCACCGGATCTGCGATGGTTGATTGCCATGAAAAGATTGAAGTATCAGGTAGTTGTGATCGGAGGAGGGAGCGGAGGCTATGCAGCAGCAGCGAAGCTGGGGGAATATGGGATAAAGACCGCAATCGTCGAAAAAGCGGAGAAACTAGGTGGCTTGTGTATTCTCCGCGGGTGCATGCCGAGCAAAGCAATCATCGAGTCTGCAAACCGGATGCGGGAAATCCGCTCTGCCGCGGAATTTGGAATTCATGTGAGCGGTCCCACCATCTCGATGAATGAGGTTCAGGACCGGAAAGAACGCCTTATTGGAAATTTCCAGGAATATCGCGAGGATCAGCTAAGGAACGGGAAGTTTGATCTCATACGTGGCCAGGCCACTTATCGGACAGGAACCGTGCTTCATGTGAAGGGTGACGAGGAGTTGGAACTGGAGTGCGATTATTCCATCGTGGCTACGGGCTCGGTGCCATCTGTCCCCGAAATCGACGGCTTGGAAAAAATCGATTACTGGCTAAGCAAGGATGCGTTGGACACAAGGGAATTACCGGAGCATCTCATTGTGATCGGAGGAGGTGCCATCGGATGCGAAATGGCCCATTGCTTTGAGGGGCTCGGGTCAAAGGTAACCATCGTTCAGAGAAGCGGATGCCTGCTGACGGATTTTGATGAAGACATTGGGGATACCATCACGGAAATCAGTAAGAAGAGGGGCATAGAGGTTTGTTGTAACTCAAAAGCGAAAAGCGTTCGGGAGGAAAACGGGGATGTGCTTCTTGAAATAGAACAGAACGGAGTCACTAAAGAAATCCGTGGAAGTCATCTTCTAATCGCCGCAGGGAGAAAACCTGCGACCGATGGCTTGTGCCTGGCAAATGCGAATGTGGAGACAGAGAAATCACGCGTGAAGACGAACTTCCACATGCAAACTTCCAATAATAGGATCTTTGCGATCGGGGATTCCAGCTCCGAGCTTCCGGTGGTTCATGAAGCAGTCATTCAAGGAGAAGCAGTCGCGAAGCAAATTGCGATCGAGACGGGAGTCATCGACGAAGAGATCAGCCGCAGCGGAATTTCCGACTTTGAGTTATTTGGTATTTTCACCCATCCCGAATGTGCTCGTGCGGGAATGCGGAAGAAAGAGATTGAGGATAAAAGCCTCGATACCCAGACAGCGATGTATTGCTTTTCCGATCATGGAAAGTCGGAAATCCTCAATGAAACGGATGGTTTCGTGAAGCTGATCGTGGAGAAAAACTCCGGGCGTATTCTATCCGCATCTGCTGTGGGACCGCATGTGATTGAGCTTATTCACGAGATACAGGTGGCGATACATGGCGGCATTTGTATAAAAGACTTCGCAGCCATTCCGCATTATCATCCCACTTTGGCGGAAATCTGGACATATCCGGCCGAAGAGCTTTCCTGATTGGATTCAGTGAGTGAGCCGTTCCAAAGTCCAATTGGTTGAAACCTCTGTCAGTGGATCAAATGAAGCCCGAACACATAAGCAGTAAATCAGTAGCTGATGGAGAAAAGCCAACGTATGGCCAGGCTTTCCAGGAAGCTTTTTTCGCGCTCCAGCCCTCGGTGCGGAGTTTGTTTTCACTCTTTGACCATCTGCCCAATATATTTTTCCACGCGAAAGATGTGGAGCACCGATATATCGGAGCAAATAACCAGGTCCTGAAGCATGTCTTCAACGGAAAAAAACTCGAAGATCTCCTCGGCCACACCGATTCCGAATTTCAGCCTCCAACGTTGGCGGACGCCTATCATGCGGAGGACAAACGCGTCATGGAATTTGGCGAGACAATCGCCAGCCAAATTTGGCTCGTGCCTCAAATCAACGGAATGCCGCGATGGTATGCCTCCACAAAATCTCCGCTTTTTGATCCTTCCGGGAATGTGATCGGGACGGTCGGTGCAATGTATCCGGTTTCGACCCCGAAGGAGAAATTGGCGTATTTTCGGGAGCTTCTTCCAGTGATCAACTATATCGAAGAACATTATACCGATCCTATCTCGATGGGTAAAATGGCCGAAATGGCAAAGCTTTCGATGACTCGCTTCAACGCAAGATTCCAGGAGATATTGAAGATGCCGCCAACTGAATACCAGCTCCGTCTGAGGATACAGGCAGCGCAAAAGCTTCTGGTAACCAGCGAGAAAGCGATATCCGAAATCGCGACAGAATGTGGATTTTCAGACCAAAGCCATCTTGGGAAACGCTTTAAAAAGGTCACAGGAATCACTCCGCGAGAATATCGCGCTCAATTCCGCTAGGCGGTCAAATCATACCAAAAACATCCGAATGTGATCTAGTGCGCATTCTTCATCGGTGCTATTCTCAACAACAATCCGATGATGAAAAACTCCATTTTCCATATACTTTCCCTCTCCGCTGCGGCGCTTTCGGCGCAAGCTGGCGCAAAGGAAATTTCTTTCAATCGTGATATCCGGCCCATCCTTTCGGATCGCTGTTTCAAATGCCACGGACCGGATGCCGAGAATCAGAAATCTGATTTCCGGCTGGATACCCGTGAGCATGCGATCGAAGACCTGGGCGGCTATTTCGGGATCGTCCCGGGCGATCTGGAGAACAGTGAGGTCCACCATCTGATCCGCTCCGAGCATGACGATGAAATCATGCCTCCCGCTGATTCCAATCTCAGGCTCAGCGATGCTGAGAAGGACATTATCGATGAATGGATCAAGCAGGGGGCACAGTT
Source organism: Luteolibacter algae (assembly GCF_042683045.1). Lineage (NCBI taxonomy): Bacteria > Pseudomonadati > Verrucomicrobiota > Verrucomicrobiia > Verrucomicrobiales > Verrucomicrobiaceae > Luteolibacter > Luteolibacter algae. The sequence continues at coordinate 196,799 of NZ_JBHUIT010000031.1, forward strand.
TGACAAACATTGGTCACTCAAGGAGCTTCCTGCGGAAATTCCTGTTCCTGCGGCGGAATCGGATTGGGCACGCAATGAGATCGACCGATTTATAGAGGCTGGCTTCAAGGAGAACAAGGTGACGCCCGCGCCGGAATCGCCCCGCGAGAAGTGGCTTCGCCGTGTGTATTTCGATCTGACCGGTCTGCCGCCATCGCCCGAAGATATCGCCGGATTCCTCTCCGATGACTCGCCGGATGCCTACGAAAAAGTTACAGACCGTTTGCTGAATAGTTCCGCGTATGCGGAGCGGATGACCAGCGAGTGGCTTGATGTGGCCCGTTACTCGGATTCCTACGGTTATCAGCGCGATCGCGAAAGATTCGTCTGGCCGTGGCGGGATTGGGTTATCGATTCGTTTCAGAAGAATATGCCCTATGACGAGTTTATCACTTTGCAACTCGCCGGGGATCTTCTTCCAGATGCTTCACCGGAGACCATCCTTCCCACCGCATTCAACCGTTTGCATGGCCATGAGATGGAAGGTGGCATCGTGCTTGAGGAATACCGGATGGAATACATCGCGGATCGCATAAATACCTTCAGCTATGCCTTTCTTGGTCTGACCATGGAGTGCTGCCGTTGCCATGATCATAAATACGATCCTCTGCCTACCAAGGATTACTACTCCCTGGGCTCGTTTTTTGCCAATATTGACGAGACAGGACTCATCTCTTACTTCAGTGATGCTTCTCCAAGCCCGAGCATGCCGATTTCTACGCCGGAAATTGATGCTCAAATCGCTGCGGGCGAGGAGAGAGTCACCGAGCTTGAGACACAGCTGCTCAACATGCGTGAGTCCTCTGAAACGGCTGCTGCGTTTGCCGAATGGTCGGCGAAGGGTGAGTTCGGCGAATCTCCCGGTCTGATCGCAAAGCTCTCATTTGATGAGCTAAAGGATAATCACCTCGTCAACGATGTGGCGCCAGATGCTCCGGTGAAAACCCCGTCGGCAAATGTTCTGGTGCCGGGAGTCAATGGAAACGCGATCCGCTTCACTGGCGATGACATGACCGAGATCAAGGATGTGGGACATTTCACCCGAGCGCATCCTTTCTCCGGATCCGCCTGGGTGAAGCCAAAGCAGATTTCCGCACGTGAGAATCTATTCGGCCGGACCGGTGGTGCGGATGATGCTGCCAGCATAGGCTATGAGTTCCTTCTCTTGGACGGAAAGCCCACCGCCTCAGTGATTCATTTCTGGCCTGGCAACGGTATGCGCGTGCAAGCAAAGCAAGCTATCAAAGCCGGAGAGTGGCAACATCTGACGGTGACCTACGATGGGTCTAGTAAAGCTTCCGGATTGAAAATTTTTCTCAACGGTGAGCCAATGGAACTAGAGGTTTTGAAAGACAATCTTGCCGGCCAAACCCATATCTGGACCGGCAAACGCCAGGGCATCGCCCTTGGGGAACGATTCCGGGATCGTGGATTCATCAATGGCGAAATGGATGATTTCCACTTTTACGAAAGGACGATTAGTCCGCTGGAAGCACGGGCCTTGTATCTTCAGCAAGAGTTGGCGGAAGTCGCAAAGGTCGATGAATCCGCTGGTTTCGATTACTTCTTCTCCGCGATCTACACGCCTGCGGTAAAACTCCGGAAGCAATTGTATGAAGCGCGCAATCATGTAAACGAGATTGCAGACGCCCGCCCTGCGGTGACCGTCATGAGAGAGCTCCCGGAGCCAAAGCCCGCATTCATTCTTGAGCGGGGAGTGTATGATAATCATGGCGAACCGGTAACGGCGAACACTCCGTCCGCTCTCCCACCATTTCCGAAGGACCAACCCCAGAATCGACTGGGTCTCGCAAATTGGCTCCTGGATCCTGCGCATCCTCTGACGGCAAGAGTGACGGTAAACCGCTACTGGCAGATGATCTTCGGCAACGGGATCGTCAAAACCTCCGAGGACTTCGGTAGCCAGGGCAGTCTCCCGACACATCCCGAATTGTTGGACTGGCTTGCCCGTGATTTTATATCCCACGGATGGGATGTGCACCACCTGCTCCGCCAGATGGTTCTATCATCCACCTATCGCCAGAGCACTCTGGTCGACGAGGAGACCCGGGAGCGCGATCCGGAGAACGAATTTTTCTGCCGGAGCAATGCGCAACGCCTCACCGGAGAAATGATTCGTGACAATGCCCTGGCTGTAAGCGGCCTGCTGGTCGATAAAGTGGGTGGACCTCCGGTAAAACCTTACGAGCTCGCGGTCTCATTTGATCCCCAGAAACCGGATAAGGGTGACGGGCTATATCGCCGTAGTCTCTATACGCTATGGAAGCGTAATGCGCCGGCACCGATCCTTGTGACATTCGATGCACCTAAGAGGGATGTCTGCAGCCTCAAACGTGCGGCGACGGTTTCACCCTTGCAAAGCCTGGTAACTCTCAACGGGCCGCAGTTCGTGGAAGCCTCCAGAGTCCTGGCAGCGCAGCTTCTCAAACATCACGGTAAAGATCGGGAGGCCCTGATCAGTGATGCCTTTGTTATCCTGACCAGCCGCAAGCCTATCGATCAGGAGGTTAAAATCCTCAACCGGCTCTATGACGAGCAGCTCGAGGAGTTTTCGGCAAATCCGAAGAGCACGGAAGGTTTGCTCACGACAGGAGAGGCACCGGTTTCACCGGAACTTTCACAGCCCGATCTCGCTGCTGCCACGGTAGTGATCAACACCCTTATCAACTTCGACGAATCCCTATACCAACGATGAAAAATCCACTTTGCACCGGCTTCGAAAATCCTATCGGACAAAGCCGTAGAAACTTCCTGAAATCCTTTGGAATGGGGCTGGGAGGCTTGGCTCTCGCAGACATGATCCAGCCAGCTCTTGGAGCCAATGCTCCCGCTATGCCGGGGATGAGAATGTTTCCCGAGTTCGCCCCTAAAGCGAAACGTGTCATTTATCTCTTCCAATCTGGAGGGCCATCACAGATGGACCTCTTCGATCACAAGCCCCGCCTGAATAAAGAACACGGGCAAGAGCTACCGGAATCCGTCCGGAAGGGGCAGCGCCTAACCGGAATGTCCACAAACCAGGCAAGCTTTCCGTTGGCGGGCTCTCCTTTCGAGTTTTCCCAACACGGAGAAAGCGGAGCTACATTCAGCGAGCTCCTGCCACATACGGCGAGCGTGGCGGACGAGCTTTGTATCATCAAAACAATGTATACCGAGGCAATCAATCACGGCCCCGGTGTTACCATGATGCAAACCGGTTCCCAATTTCCGGGGCGGCCGACCTTTGGCTCATGGGGTTCCTATGGGTTGGGCTCAATCAACGAGAATCTGCCCGCCTATGTGGTTTTGGTAACCAAGGAGGGTGGTGGCCAGCCGATCACCTCCCGTTACTGGGGAAGTGGATTCTTACCGGGAAAACATGATGGCGTGCTCTTCACACCTAGTAAGGATGCCGTGCTATACCTGAATAGTCCTGAAGGAGTTAGCCGGGAAGGACGGGGAAAAGTGATTAAAGCTCTTGAGGAGCTGCACGAGCTGCAGCTTGCGCAATCCGCGGATCCGGTGCTCGAAAACCAGATCGCCCAATATGAAATGGCCTACCGCATGCAGAGCTCCGTCCCTGATGTGACGGATATGAGTGATGAGCCGAAATCTGTTCTCAAGATGTATGGAGATGACGTGAAAATCCCCGGGACCTACGCCTACAACTGCTTGATGGCACGGCGTCTTGCCGAAAAGGATGTGCGCTTTATTCAGCTTTTCCATCGTGACTGGGACGCACATGCCGGCCTGCCTGGAGCGATCAAAACCCAGTGTAAACTCACCGATCAAGCTTCGGCCGCACTAATCAAGGACCTCAAGCAGCGCGGGATGTTGGAAGACACCCTGGTTGTCTGGGGGGGAGAATTTGGCCGCACCAACTACTGCCAGGGCAAAATGACGGAAAATAGTTTTGGTCGGGATCACCATCCGCGCTGCTTCACGATGTGGATGGCGGGCGGTGGCACCAAGCCCGGTTATACCCACGGTATTACCGACGAGTATTGCTACAATATCGAGAAGGATCCCGTTCATGTTCACGATTTCCATGCGACCCTGATGCACCTTCTCGGAATCAATCACGAGCATCTCACCTATAAGTATCAGGGACGGCATTTCCGTCTCACAGATGTTCACGGAAAGGTGATCAAAGAGATTCTCTCATAGCGGCGCCTTCGGAATTCGACTTCCGGGAAACCTCGCATTTAAAAAAATCCTCCGGCATATCCGTCGGAGGATTTTTGTATTTGGATGAATCACGCTCAGAGGTTTATCTGGCGATTTACCCGGAGCCTCTCGGCAAAGACCAGGGCCTTGAAGCGTGTGTAGTCCTCTTCCTGGCTACGCGAGAGTAACCGGTAGGTGTAGAGCGGCCAGTGGCTGATTTCCTCGAGAGCATTTTTCATGCGCAGAGAGATGACTTCTTCACTGTCAGTGCCGCGCCCGGAAAGGCGGGTGAGAAGCTCCGATTCATCCTCCGGCATCACGAAGAGATCAACAGCCGCCTGCCGGATCTCTGGATCCTCACAAGCGCGAACCTGGGCGGCCCCCTGGACATCCAGATCCATCACCACATCCGTGCCTCGTTCCAATAGACCGGTGACCTCTGACTTCAAGGTGCCATACAGATTTCCGTGGACTTCCGCACTTTCAAGAAAATCACCGGCCGTCCGCTTCTCGACAAACTGTGCCTGGGTGAGAAAGTGATAATCTCTCCCGTCGACTTCTCCCGGACGAGGTGCGCGGGTGGTGCAGGATATGGAGTAACGAGCCTCTTGCTCATCCGCTAGACGGCGGCAGAGCGTGGTTTTCCCTGATCCAGAAGGTCCAGAGACCACTAATAAAATTCCAGTCCGTTTCGACATGGCTCGGAGGCTGCACTGAAAATCCCGATTTCAAAATCCAAAATTCCAAAAACGAATGCTTCTGCGGGACAGCGATTATCCTGTGTGGATTCTGGAGTCTGGAGGGATGAAAAATGCAAGAACGCCGTGCATACTGGGGAACCTAGTTGGGGAAAAACGATGTTTTCCTACCCCCAGGGGAATCAACGAAGGGGACTCAGCTGACGTTTGGTAGAAGAGTTTGATGGCTGGCAGCTTCACCCGCCCGCAAGTCAAAGAAGCGAACGTGGATCAAATTTTCGGAAACGATTCCACTCTACCAGGCCGGCGGTGATCCCCGAAAACCAAGCATTTCCCGAGCTGATCCGAGTGAAGCGAACATCGCTGGAACCCCTGTGAATGAAAAATAAATTTTTCTAAGATAAATGATTTGGAATGCTTCGCTCTATATTTGTAAGCAGGGAAAATCCGAGGGACCCGATCATGTGGCTCAGGAACTGCGATAAACTTTCCGAACCTAAAAACACATCTTATGAAAATTGTCCACAAAACCAAAAACGGCGAAACCCGCGAGGCTCTTCTTAAAGAATATTTCATCAATGCATCTTTGATCGCGCTCCTTAAAAGAGTCGGTGAAGAGGCTGCGAAGGCAGCTCCCGCCCGCGTCAAAACGGCTGCATTGGCTAGGGTAAAACAGTGATACTTTCAAGTGCTGGCTATTGTTGAGGTTGAGTCGCGATTTGACGCGAGTTTTCAGACTGCCGAATAGAGGATTCCCAGAGTTTCCCAGGTGGTTTTGGGAGCCGGAAAGCTCCCGTCTGGTCACGAATTACCTTAAAGCCATCCAACTTTGCAAAAACGGGCAATCGCCCGTTTTTTTGTGTTTATTTTGCGGGAAGAAAGGCCGGAGAATTTTTACCGGCGCCCGGCAGAAGTTCTTTTTAAAGCAATCCCATACGTGTTTGATACCAACAATGAGTTTGAAAAAAAATTGCCCCGATTGTCCTGAGGTAACCAAAGAGCATAATATCACGGAGGACGAGATCCGGCAGCAGGAGATATTCGAGTTGGAGACAGAGGAGCGCTCCTGGCTGGCGGGACCGCGATCCCGTATCATCGATTTGCTTTCGCTTTTCCGGGTATGCCTGGATTTAATACGGGCTTACCGCATTCTTCATTTTGTAGGTCCGTGTGTGACCATATTCGGTTCTGCCCGCACCCGTCCGGGGACGCGCTGGTATGAACTGGCGCGTGAGATGGGGGAGGCGTGTGCAGAGCTAGGTTTTACCGTCCTGACCGGCGGTGGACCCGGAATCATGCAGGCTGGAAACCAGGGCGCTTACGAAGCCGGTGGCCGCTCCATCGGAGTAAACATCATTTTGCCCTTCGAGCAGGATGTTAACCCATACGTTCACAAGTCCGTGGACATGCGCTACTTCTTCACACGGAAAACCATGCTAGTGAAGTATTCCTACGCATTCATCGTGATGCCTGGCGGTGCGGGGACTTTGGATGAGATGTTCGAGACCATGACTCTAATCCAAACCGGCAAGCTCAAGAATTTCCCGATTATCCTCATGGGGAAGGATTTCTGGCAGCCGCTCATGGATTTTGTCTATAAGATGGCAGAGGAGGGAACCATTAGCCCGCAGGATCCCGATCTTATTTTCTTCACGGATAGCGTGGAGGAAGCAAAAGCGCATTTACAGCGTCATGCGGTCCGGCAATTCGGCCTCCGTAGGAAGAAAATGCCCCGGCCCATGCAGGTATTGGGCGAGGAGGGTGTGTGATCCGCGCCGCGAATGGCAGACGGATGGCAGGATGGGCAGGACGATCAGACTGAGCATTGCCTAAGCTTTCGGTTTGAAAAAGGATCTCTGTTTTTCGGAAATCGGCATTTCCAGTTTTTCCATCGCGGCGAGCATGTCTTCCCAGAGCGAGCGCTTGATTTGGTTCGATGCACCGCTTTGGAGCAGATAGCTTGGGTGGTAGGTTACACGCGTGGGCACCCCGGAGACTTCATGCCATTTGCCTCTCATGGATCCCACAGAGCCTTGTAGTCCGATCAGGCCCTCGGCGGCTGTCCCGCCAAGCGCTATGATGATTTCCGGCTTCACCACCGATATTTCCGCCATCACCAATGGTAGGCAGGCAGCCATTTCCTCGGGGGTTGGCTTGCGATTATTGGTCGTTTGCCGAGGCATTGACGGGCGGAATTTGACCAGATTTGAAATGTAGACATCCTCCCGTTTGATACCCATTGCTTTCAGGATATCGTTGAGCTTCTTACCCGCGGGGCCGACGAAGGGCTCGGTTTCTTTCTCCTCGTTGTAGCCGGGGGCCTCGCCCACAAGCATAATCCTTGCATCGGGATTTCCCGTAGCAAAAACCATCGTCTCACGGAGCGACCCCAATGCGCGGGCGGGAGCCCACCGTTCCGCCTGCTGCCGCAGATTTGAAAGCTGCTCGATTTTGCTGCCAGGGATGATGATGGCGCTGGCGGGTGCACTTGGTGGCACAACCTCAGGCGACGCTGCCGGAGTCATGGATCCATTCGTTTTCGCTGAGGGCGCGACACGCTCTGCTTTAACAGGATGCCGGGATTTTTTATAAAGCTCCCGCAAACATTCCCTGGCTTCTTCATCCAAAAACACATGACTCCGTCCCCGGGCCTGTTCGGCTTCCAAAAAATCGATTACTGAATCCACTGGGCGGCTCACGGAAGTCTTTCTAGTAGGGATTTTTCGCTGAATCAACCTCGCGTCCCTTAAATCGACAATTTTCAATCTTGCCGCCCTCATTTTCACCAAATAAACCCTACCCATGTCGTATTTTCCCGATATCCCAAAAATTGAATACGAAGGCCCGAAGTCCAAAAATCCTTTCGCCTTCAAGCAGTATAACCCGGATGAGCTCGTAGCTGGTAAATCCATGCGGGATCACTGCCGTTTTGCAGCCGCATACTGGCATGTGATGCGCAATGGGCTCTCAGACCCATTCGGTGGTCCTACTGCATTGATGCCGTGGGATGATCAATCGGACTCCTTGGATAACGCCCTCAAACGTGCGGACGTTTTTTTTGAATTCCTCAACAAAACAGGTATCGATTACTATTGCTGGCACGATCGCGACATCGCGCCAGAGCTGAATGATCTCTCCAAGTCCAATGCAGCATTGGAAAAGGTGACAGATCATCTTCTCGACCTTCAGAAGGAACATGGCAAAAAGCTCCTCTGGGGCACCGCTTGCCTTTTTTCTCACCCACGCTATGCGCAAGGTGCCGGCACTTCTCCGAGCGCGGATGTCTTCGCCTATGGTGCAGCACAGGTGAAAGCAGCGATGGATAATACATTGAAACTAGGTGGAGAGGGTTACACCTTCTGGGGTGGCCGCGAAGGCTATGCAACCTTGCTCAACACCAATATGAAGCTTGAGTTGGACAACCTCGCCAACCTCTTGCACCTCGCTGTGGATTACGGCAAAAAAATCGGTTTCAAAGGACAATTCTACATCGAGCCGAAGCCGCGTGAACCTTCCACCCATCAATACGATTCCGATTCAGCGGCGTGTCTCAATTTCCTGCGGCAGTATGATCTCATGGATCATTTCAAACTGAATCTGGAGACCAATCACGCGACTCTCGCCGGGCACACCATGCTTCATGAAATGACCGTTGCGATTGACGCCAATGCTCTGGGATCAGTCGATGCAAACCAAGGGGATGAACTCATTGGCTGGGATACCGATCAATTCCCGACTGATATTTATCTGACCACTGAGATCATGCTGAAAATCCTGGAAATGGGAGGTCTTACCACCGGTGGTCTCAATTTCGATGCGAAACGCCGCCGCGAGTCCCACGATCCATCCGATCTCTTCCACGCCCATATCGGTGGCATGGACGCCTTTGCAAGGGGGCTTAAAATTGCGGCTGCAATCCGCGAGGACGGCCGCTTGAAGGACTTTGTCGATAACCGCTATAAGAGCTGGAACTCCGGCATCGGTGAAAAAATCGGCAAGCGCTCGATCTCTCTTGAAGAGGTAAGCAATTACGCGCTTTCAAATGGAGAGCCGACTCTTGAGTCCGGCCGCCAGGAGATGCTGGAAAATCTGGTGAACGAGTTCATCTAGCAGCCCTTCCAGGAAATTCCATGAAAGGGCGGCCGGAAACGGTCGCCCTTTTTTCATCTTTGAAAAGCTCGGTATGACGATTTTTGCATAAGATATGAAAATTGTTAGATTTTCTGAGATTCGTCCTCTAGACAACGTAAAAAACTGCGCCTAAGTTGGCAGACCGTCACACGAGTTGCGGCGAATAGAAAAACTCTATGTTCACACCTGTATTTAACGATCTGCTCAAGCGGCAATGGCTCGCAACACTTTCGGAACTGAAAATTTGCGGAGGGCTTGCAGTCAGCGAGTTGTCCCGCCGTCTTGGCACGAGCTATATGACGGTAAAACAGCATTGCGAAGACCTGACTAAGCTGGGCTACCTGCAGCGTTCCCGGGTGCCAAGGACGGAAATCGGTAGGCCGGAGATTTTTTATCGTTTGTCAGAAAAGGCGGATGCCCTTTTCCCTTCGATTCCTGTGGAGTTCACCGTGGATCTTCTGGAGCAGGTCAGACAAATGTTTGGCGATTCAGCGCCGGATAAATTGCTTTTCCAACATTTTCAAACCCAGGAAGAACAGTGGCTCGCGCGGTTGAGCAAAGAGAGTGGACGCGGCGCAAAGTCCAAGGCTCTTGCCAAGCTGCGCGAAAAGGAAGGACTCTTCATGCGGTGCATGATTGATGACGAGGCGGGAACGATCACATTGAGGGAGTTTCACCATCCGCTTCGCCATATTTTCCAGCAGTTTCCGAGAGCGATTGCGATGGAGCAACGTGCTTTGGAATCCGTCCTGGGAACTCGAATCAATCGTGTGGTTGCCGAAGGCGCCGGCGGTGTCCCGACCCATGTCGATTTTGTCCTACCTTTGAATTGATAGGATTTTTTCTCTCATTTGAGAGAAAAGATTGAATCTATTTCCGTGGGCTGAGTCTAAACTTTTGAAAACCCCGAACTCTCAGCTCCATGAAAACCTCAATCTCTGCTCTAATTACGGCAGGCGCCGTTCTTGGCCTCGTCTCGTGTGATAAACCTTCTGATGCGGGGCTCGAAGAAAAGCTCATGCAGCTTGAAAAAAAGGCTGCCGAAGCAACTTCCCGGCAGAAACAACTGGAGGCAGAACTGGCCGAGCAGAGGATCGCAGCTGAGCTGGAGGCGATTGAACGTGAGAGATCTTTGATCGAGGAAAAGCGCATCGCAATGGAAGATGAGCGCAGCCAAAGGGATGCGGCTGCTGAGGCGGAGCTTGAGAAAAGACAGCGGGAGCTCGCAGCTCGCGAGGCAAAAATATCCGAAAAACAGGAAGAGCTACAGGATCGGCAGGAGGAACTCACGGGACTGGAGGACGATCTCAAGACCCGGGAACTGGAACTTCTCGGGAGAGAGCCGGTTGATTCTATCCCAACGGAAAAAATTTACGTCAACGGAGCGCCGACGGGGGATTTCGAGAATTTTTATGAACCGCTTTCCAATTATGGATCATGGTTTGAGACCACAGATTATGGATACGTCTATCAGCCCGCGATTGTGCGGGATGCATCGTGGCGGCCATATACGCGCGGCCGCTGGGCGATGACGGGACAAGGCTGGACATGGGTATCCAGCGAGCCTTTTGGATGGGCGTGTTATCATTACGGACGCTGGGCTTTGCTGCGCAATGTCGGTTGGGTCTGGGTTCCGGGCTCCGAATGGGCACCAGCATGGGTCACATGGAGAGAAAGCCCGGGTTATGTGGGCTGGGCGCCTCTCCCACCTGAAACGCTTGGCTGGAGAGGACGCTCCTGGGACTCCACGGTGGATGTCACCTTTGGAATTGGCAGCAATTGGTTCAGTTTCGTCTCCTACAGAAATTTCGGGAACAATATTCAGCCTTATTGCGTTCCAGTTCAACAGAACGTGGATATCTATCGGGGAACGGTGAATATTACCCGCTACACGGTAACCAATAATCGCGTCTTTGTAGGTGGCCCCCGTTATACGACCGTATGCGATCGGATAGGTAGAAAGTTTCCCATTCATCGGCTCAGAGTGGAGCAAAGTCCTTCCTTCCGCCATGGTGGAAGAGGATTCCAGCCGCATTTCGATGGCCGGGATCTCGAAGTAGTCGCACCACGGATGGATGCGAAATGGAATTCGGCGCTCAGACCTCAAACGGTAAGGCGTAGATTGGGGGATGTTTCAGCCGAGCGCTCGCATGAACTTCCGAAAGATGTCCGAGAGCATTTTCATAAAAGGCGCATGGACGAATCCCGCGAGGCGGAGCGCATTGTAGCCGGAGCTGGCAGTCGTGAAAAATTTGAAGAGTTGCGCCGTCGCAAACTGGAAGAAGTGCGCGAAGAGGAAAACCGCAATGAACGACCAGGACGTGGTGGCAGACACGAACGCGAACTCCGGGCTGAAAACGAAGATAAAGGAAATGAAGGGGAAATCCCTACATTGCCGAGTAGGCCTCGCAATCCCAAGGGATCCGGAGACCGACCTGATGGCCGTGAACCAATTCCCGCGATTCCGGCGCCTCCCGGCGTTCCCGGTGGCGATACCGGGCCGGCATCAGATTTGCCCGTTCTCCCCGGAGCCGAAAAACCGGAACAGCCCGAAAGACCCACACGCGATCGGCCTGGAAAAGACAGGAAAAATCGTGAAGGAAAAGACGCTCCCAATCCGGCCGGGGAAGAGGAGGAGGCGAAAGGAAATCTTCCTACGAACCTTCCCGAAGGCGCGGAAAAGCCCCAGGAACCGGAAGGAACAGATCCTAATCCCGCCCAATTGCCTCCGGGAGTATCTCCTTCGTTGGAAGAGCCGAAAATGCCCGATGGTGTGAGTACTCCCAAAGACCGGCCAGCCCGTCCGGAGCGTCCGAATCGCCCATCAACACCGGAATCTTCTGAGCCAAAAGGCGCTGATAATTCCACAAAGAATGATCCTTCGGCTGGATCCGGAAGCCAGATTGGGCCGAAAGATGATGGCGAAGCTGAAAAGCGAAGGAAGCGTGAGATTGAGGAAAAACGTGGATCTGACGAGGCTGCAATAGCTAGCGAGGTGGAGGCCCGCCGACAAATGGAGAAGCAACGTAAGGATCAGGAAGAGCTGGAGCGTTCGCGTCTAGCCGAGGCAGCGGAAATGCAGAAAAGAGAGCAGGAGGCACGCAGCGATGCCGAGCAGGCGAAAGCCCGTGAAGCGGAAGAGCAACGCAGACAGCTTGGAGTTATGCAGCAGCAAGAGGCTGAAAAGCGCGCCAAAGAAGAGGAGCAGCGTCAGCAACAGGACTTGCAGCGTCAGCAGAAAGAGGCTGAAAGAGCGCAGGAGGAGCAAGCCAAGCAACAGCAGATGCAGGAAGAAGCGAGGATCCGCCAGGAGGAACAGCAGCGTCAGCAGGAGGAGGCTAGAAGAGCTCAGGAGGAGCAGGCCAAACAACAGCAGATGCAGGAAGAAGCGAGGATCCGCCAGGAGGAACAGCAGCGTCAGCAAGAGGAGGCTAGAAGAGCTCAGGAGGAGCAGGCCAAACAACAGCAGATGCAGGAAGAAGCGAGGATCCGCCAGGAAGAACAGCAGCGTCAGCAACAGGAGATGCAACGTCAGCAGGAAGAGGCCAGAAGGCTCCGTGAGGAAGATGCAAGGCGCCAACAACAAGAGCAGATGGAGCGCCGCCAACAGGAACTCCAAGAGCAGGCACGCATGAGGCAGGAACAACAGATGCGTCAACAGCAGGAAATACAAAAGCGCCAGCAGCAGGAGCAAATGCGTCAACAGCAAGAAATGCAACAGCGCCAGCAGCAGGAGCAAATGCGTCAACAGCAGGAAATACAAGAGCGCCAGCAGCAGGAGCAAATGCGTCAACAGCAAGAAATGCAACAGCGCCAGCAGCAGGAGCAAATGCGTCAGCAGCAGGAAATGCAACAACGCCAGCAGCAAGAGCAAATGCGTCAACAGCAGGAAATGCAACAACGCCAGCAGCAAGAGCAAATGCGTCAACAACAGGAAATGCAACAGCGCCAGCAGCAGCCACAGTAAAGTCTGCCTTTTCTGTGGACTCCGGATCTTAGAATGGCCAGATCCAAGGAATAAAGATCACCGCCGCGCCCCACAAAATCAGATTGAGAGGGATGCCGATTTTCAGAAAGTCCCCAAAGCGATAACCTCCGGCCCCATAGACATACGTGTTGGTTTGATAGCCTATTGGAGTTATGAAGCTGGCGCTTGCACCGAACATGATTGCAACAATAAAAGGTCTGGCGTCGGCACCGATTGATTCCGCAATGGAAATAACTATGGGAGTCATAAGAATGGCGACAGCATTGTTCGTGACAAGTTCGGTCAATATGGAGACCAGCAAATAAACCGCGGCCAGAATTGCCAGCGGGCCGAGCCTTTCCATCGTGTTTACCACTCCCATGGCGATCCATTCCGCACCGCCGGATTTCTCCATCGCCATTCCGATTCCCAACATGCCGTAGATCATGAACAACACATTCCACTCAATGCTTTGGTAGGCGTCCTTGATTTTTAAACAACCGGCGAATATCACTGCAACGGCACCCGCCAGAGCCGTTACACCGATAGGTAAAATATCGAATGCGGCAATAGTGACAACCGCCGCGAGCACGGAAACGGCAATCCACATTTTGGATCTGACCCTAGCTTCCACAAGGGTCTCGTTCAGACTGAGGAAATTGCCTTCTTTGTTGAGCTGCGAGAGGGAGGAGACGGGTCCTTCCAAGATTAAGGTATCGCCGAAGGCTAATTTCACGTCCTGATACCCCTCCGCTAGATTCACTCCGCTCCGGTGCACCGCTGCAACCACAATGCCATAACGTCTGCGAATGTGGGATTCCTTAACGCTTTTTCCAACAAGTGAGCTTTTCGGTCCGATGATCGCTTCTACGGTTTTGACCTCATAGCCTTTTTCTTTGTCAGGCTCATCGCCATCTCCCTTCTTATGGATCATGGTGACTCCCTCGGTGGATTGGATATCGGCAAGCTGTTTGGAGGTCGCTCTGAACCAAAGAATATCGCGTTCTTCTAAGACAATAGCGTCCAGTGGGATGTCCTCCACCCGTCTCCCTTGGCGGATCACCTCATAGACCAGAGTGTTTTTCCGGTTGGAGAAGAGCGGATTTTCGATGAGCCTTTCACCGACAAGCGGGGAGCCTAATTGTATTTCCACCGCACTCGCGAATTTCCGTGTGTCTTCGGCATCCAGAAGGCTGCTTATGGTTTCGCGTTCTGGAAGTAGATGCCTTCCAATAAAAAACATGTAAAGGGTGCCGATGGCAGCATAAATCAGCCCCATGCCGCTGATCTCAAAAATACCAAATGCCGGTTGGCCCTGTGTTTTCGCCAGGCCTGCGACCAGTAGATTGGTGGACGTTCCAAGCAGTGTGATTGTCCCGCCTAGAATGCTCAGGAAAGATAGGGGAATCAGAAGCTTGCTCGCTTTAACGCTCGTGCTTCTCGCATAGGCAATCACGACGGGTAGAAAAACGATCACCACCGGTGTGTTGTTCATAAACGCCGAAAGTGGAATCACGATAAGGGCTAGAATGAGCATTGCACGGGATAAGGACTTACCAGCAGCCTTTTCAAAGCGACTGGCGATGCCATCGATCGCACCGGTTCTGGTCAATGCCTCCGCGATGACAAACATCGCACCAATCGTCATCACCGCCGAATTACTGAAAATGATGCCGATATCGTTCTCATCGATCACCCCGGCGATAGCCAGGACACACATCCCGCCAAGGGCGACGAGATCGGTAGGCAGCCATTCTTTTACAAAAACCAAAAAGACCACGCCCAGAAGAGCGAACGTAAACCACATCTGAAGACTTTCGGGTATCATGTTGTAGAGCGAAACCTAATCGATAGATAGCCATTGGAAAGCTTGGGAAATCAAAAAATGAGAGTTTCCATCTTCACTGCCTGAATGATCGTGCTACGCCGGGTTTATCGTCCGCAACGGATCAGCTCGCCGGGCCAAAAGTCGGCTTTGTAACCTGCACCTGAGCTTTCTGCTTTTTCGGAAGACAGAGAATGGCTTCGCCAATCAGAAAAAATAGAACCGCAATCAGGAAAAACCGCCACATATCCGTGGAAAGTGATGGGTCACCGGATTTTCCGGCCTGATCGAGCAACCGGTAATTGGTGCCTTCGAGAACCGTATCGAGACTGTCTTTGCTAATAATCTGTAGATCATCCTCTTCAAGGGGACGGTTGATCGCGGTGAGGTGATTGCCAATGCGGAAAACTCCAGCTTCGTGGAGAGAATTCGAGGTGGAGAAATCGTCCACGCGACTTCTCGCTTCACCAGCCTGTGGCTTGGCGCTAGGAGAGCCGACGGTATCAAGAAAAGATGAATCGAACCGGCTGGCTCCCTGGGCGAGGATACGTTGGGAAACTGGTAGCAAAACATCCGCATCGCCTAGGTTCGACCACGTGTAATCCGGGATGGAGCCCAAGAACCAGAGTGTGCCTCGATCAACGATTTTACGAGTCAGGAAAGCTTCGCCATCCTCCCAGCGTGCCAGCGGAGTTGCATCTCCGGCTGGGATAGCGCGTTTGATGGCACGCAAACGTTCAGCAGGAATAGGAGTGCCATCCAGGCCATCACGCAGCGGTCCATCCGTTTTGTTCCAATCTTGGAGTATGTAGAATTTGCCCGCTTTGGCGAGGGTGGTCGGTTCCCATTTCATTCCGAGAAATTCCCGGGAAGTTCCCGATTCGGCAGCAGGTAGGCAGACTACCTGTCCGCCGGAAGATAGAAAATTTGCGAGAATATCCGCATTCTTACCGTCGGGTAACGGAGCCGCCCAAAAGATCATCGAGACATCTGTAATCGCGGTGGCGGCAAACCGGGCTGGATCGATAATTTCAGCGGTCTGTTTTTCAAACCCCGGTGGAGCGGCTGAAAGCGATAGGTAACCTGCCGCTTCACCGGCGGAGCTGACGATGAGGGATTTCAGCGGACGGGCAGGCCCGAAGGCGAAGAAGACAGTATTGTCGCGTGAGTTCCCGTCCGCAGGAATCGATAGCCAACCGTAGCCCGTATCCTTGCTTTCGGGAATGGGAATGCGTTTCTGGAATCGGAGGGATTGGGCTGGCAGATTGACCGTCTCACTACTACGGGCCCCGTTCAGGCTGATACTGAGCGGTAGGGAGAGTGCTCCTCTGCTTTCTTCCGAGCGGAGAAGCTCCAGGTCCAATACCAGTGCCTCGGTTGTGCGTCGGCTTCCGAGAAGGCGGAATGCGACGTTGGGGGCGGTGTTTCCTGTAAGTGAAAGCACCCGCACGGAAGGTGACTGGGGCAGTGCCTGGAGGCCGGCACGGACAGCGGCCCATCGGTCATCCTCGGGATACCAGTTGGAGCTCTGCAGATCGGATGCGAGCCAGATCTCTGCCCGTCCACTTGAGGTGGAAAGATACTCGACCGCCGCAGACATCAAAGCAGGGAAATCCGCGGAAGAATCGGTGGGTGCTGTCGCGGAAATCTCGGCGAGGACATCCGGGGAGGGAATTTCCTGTGCTTTTCCCGTGGCACTGTCGATGAGGATCAGCCGTGGGTTGCCGAGATCTTCCATGGCATCGCGGACTTTTTGCAAAACGAGATCACGTTTCGCTGCCTGACCGTCATTTGCGCGAAGTTCCATGGAAGCACTGCGATCCAATACCAATATCACTGTATCAATGCTTCCAGCTCCCCAGCCCAATAATCCTGAAACCACGGGACGGGAAGCCGCGATCACCAGTGCGGCAATCCCGAGCGCGCGGCATGTGAGAATAAGAATATGTCGTAGTTTCTTTTTTCCACGTGATTCACGGGTGGCTTTGAGCAGGAACTGCATGGCTGCCCACTGGACGGTCTTGTGCCGCCTCTTATTAAGTAGGTGGATGAGCACCGGAATGCTCGCCGCAACGAGAAACCACAGAAGGAATGGAGATAGAAAGGTCATTAGTGCTTCGCTTTCGGGATGCGGGCGGTAAGAAATTCGCGCAAGAGCGGCTCCAGGGGTGTATCCGTGGTAACAAGCTGGTAATCCGCGGAGGCATCATGGGCTTTTTCTCGAACGCCTCTCAAAAAATCCCGCAGAGCGCTGTGATACTCCTCGGCTATGAGATTTGGCTCGGCGACGATTGCAGTGCCGTCCTCCAGGTCGACAAACCGGTGGGGTCTATCGAAATCAAAACCGATTTCCTGAGGGTCCATGAGGTGAAATAGTGAGATATCATGCTTGCGGTAACGCAGATGTTGAAGTGCTTCCGATAGCTCCGCGATATCTGTGAAAAAGTCCGAGAGGATTACCACGAAGGCGCGTTGACCGATTTTTTCCGCAATCGTGTGCAATGCCTGGATGAGACCGGTTTCCCCCGATGGCTGGACTTCCTCGATCGTGGAGAAAAACCGCTCCAGATGGGCGGCGCGGCGCGAAGGCGGAACCTCGAGATGCAGCTTATCCGTGCAAATGGAAAGGCCTGCGGAATCGCCTTGATTGACGAGTAGGTAGGCTAAAGAAGCTGCGATCTTTCGCGCGTATTCGATTTTTGGCTCCTGGCCGGGACTGTGGAAATTCATCGATCCCGAGGCATCGATCACAAAATAAGCGCGTAGATTGGTATCCGCCTCAAACTCTTTGATATAAAATCGGTCAGAGCGCGCGAATGCCTTCCAATCTAGCCGGCGGGTGTCATCCCCGGGGACGTACTTCCGGTATTCCGCGAATTCGACCGAGGAACCACGGTGAGGTGAGCGGTGCTTCCCCGCGACATTTCCCATCATAGGCACACGGGACTCAATGGGGAGGGAGCCAAGACGGGAAAGAAGCTCGCTATCGATAAAGCTATGTTCGCTCATGGATCGGTTTCAGAGGGAAGTGAAGGGCATTCAGTAAAGGATGAGGTCAAATAAAAGCGGGGGCTGTCCGGTTAAATTTTTCCGGATCAACGGTCCCGTCCTATGATTCGCTCATTTCGGAAATGAGCTTCTGGATGATCTTCTTAGAAGTCATTCCCTGGGATTCTGCCGCAAAGTTTGTGATGACACGATGGTTGAGCACTGCGGGGGCGACTGCTTCAATATCCTCGAGCGAAGCCATATAGTTGCCTCGTAGAGCGGCGCGGGCCTTTGCTCCTAGAATGAGGTATTGCACGGCCCGTGGCCCCGCTCCCCAGCCGACGGTGTCTCTGATCCACTGCGGAGCTTCGGGCTGTCCTGGGCGGGTTTTTCGGACGATCTCCACAGCGTAGTCATAAAGGTGGTCCGGAACCGGGACGCGGCGGACGAGCTGCTGAAAAGCGATGATTTTCTCTCCATCCATCAATTTTGCCAGCGCATGTTTGGCGGCACCGGTCGTTTCCCGGGCGATACGCTTCTCTTCCGCAGCGGTCGGGTATTTCACCTCGATCAGAAACATAAAGCGGTCGAGTTGTGCTTCGGGAAGCGGATAGGTGCCCTCTTGCTCGATAGGGTTTTGAGTCGCTAACACAAAAAACGGCGCCTGAAGCGCATACGTTTTGCCAAGGACGGTGACCTTGTTTTCGCCCATTGCCTCAAGCATCGCCGATTGGGTTTTGGCTGGCGCACGGTTGATCTCATCAGCCAGCACAAGATTTGCGAAGACCGGACCTTTTGCAAATTCGAACTCCCGTTTCCCTCCCGCACCGGACTCCTGGATAATATCCGTGCCGGTGATGTCCGCAGGCATAAGATCCGGCGTGAACTGGATCCGATTGAAAGACAGGTCAAAGGTTTGGGCAACGGAAGATACCAGGAGGGTTTTTGCCAGACCGGGAACGCCCATGAGCAGCGCATGCCCCCGTGCGAAAAGACAGATGGCGAGTTTTTCTATGACCTCTTCCTGACCGATAATCGTCTTCCCGAGCTCTTTGCGAAGGGCTGAATAAGTTTTGCCCAACTCGTCAATTGCAGCAACATCATCGGGTGGCAATTGATAGGGTGTCGTGCCTGGGTTGGGGTCTTCGAGATCCCCGGTGGGGAGCTCTGCCGGGATTTCTTCGGGCGGAGATGAATGGGTGTCCATGGATTCTTATATGCTTTGGAGGAAACTAGGGTGCTCATTGCTTTTGTCGAGGAGGGAAGCGCCGCAAAGAGTAGGGGAGTCAAATTAAGGGGCTTTTCTTAAAATTTTTGCCGGTTATTTGAGGTTTTTTTCCATTTCCGGCTTGCCACACACTGACCTTCTGCTAAATCACCCGCCCTGCGGGGCTTCCGGTATGAATCGGTGCGCCGCAAATCACGCGAACTTCTGCACACAATGGCACGTATTTTAGGTATCGAAATCCCAAACGAGAAGCGAATCGAAGCTTCTCTTACTTATATGTTCGGAATCGGACGCTCTCTCGCGAGCCGTGTTCTGGACCACGCCGGTATTGATCCGGATATCCGCACCGGACAACTTAGCGAGGATCAACTCGTAAAAATTGCCCAGGTGATTCAAGCCGAGCAAATCATTGTGGAGGGTGACCTTCGCCGTGAGCGCCAGTCGCAGCTCAAGCGTCTTACTTCAATCAACTGCTACCGCGGAATTCGCCATAAACGCGGTCTTCCTGTTCGCGGTCAACGCACACGCACCAACGCTCGCACCCGTAAAGGTAAGAAGAAGACTGTTGGTGTTAAGAAATAATTTTTCAAGAGGTGCTTAGAGTTCCTCTTACCATGATCCAGACATATGTCCGAAGAAACAAACAACAAAGAAGCTGAAGAAGTAGTGGCTCCCGCTGCCGAGGCTAAACCTGAAACCCCGGCTGCTGCTCCTGCAGGTAAGTCGGACGAAGCTCCTGCTGCCAAAGCAGATAAAGCCGCGCCTGCTGCTGAAGCAACCGCTGCTCCCAAGGCTGACGCAGCTACTGCGCTCAATCCTGACGGCACTCCCAAGAAAGAAGCGAAAAAAGATATTTTCGCGGAAATCGGTGGTGGCGAAGAGGAAGTGAAGATCCATAAAGCCAAGGGTTCGAAAAACGTTTCACGTGGTATCGTTCACGTGACTGCGACTTTCAATAACACACTCGTCAGTGTGACGGATGCGAATGGTAATTCCATTGGCTGGTCCAGCGCTGGCAAAATGGGCTTCAAAGGTTCCCGTAAGAGCACCGCATACGCTGCTCAGGTTGTTTCCCAGGACGCTTGCCGCCAAGCAATGGGTCACGGTTTGAAAGAAGTTGATGTTCGTGTCAAAGGGCCCGGCTCCGGCCGTGAGTCCGCAGTTCGTGCCGTTCAAGGTTTGGGTCTCGATATCCTCTCAATCCGCGACGTCACCCCGATCCCGCACAACGGTTGCCGCCCTAAGAAAGCACGCCGCGTTTAATCCAAAACCTTAAACACTAACTTTCCCATATTATGGCACGTTATACTGGTCCCCGCACCAAAATCTCCCGCCGCTTTGGCGTTTCTCTCTTCGGTCCTTCCAAATCTCTGGAGCGCCGCAACTTCCCACCCGGTCAGCACGGCGTTCGCGCAGGTCGTAAGAAGAAATCCGAATATTCCGTAGCTCTCGGTGAGAAGCAAAAGCTTCGCTTCCAATACGGTGTTCTCGAAAAGCAATTCCGTGGATATTACCAGGAGGCTGCACGCCGCCGTGGTATCACCGGTGTTATCTTGCTGCAACTTCTTGAGTGCCGTCTTGATAATGTTTGCTATCGCGCAGGCCTTGGCAATTCCCGCCAAGCGGCACGTCAAATGGTCAACCATGGTCATATCCTTGTGAATGGTCATTGTGTTGATATCGCCAGTTTCCAAGTGAAACCAGGTGATGTCATCAAAGTTGGCTCCAAGCCTTCTGCTCAGCAGCTCGCGCTTCGTATGCTTGATCTCACACAAGCGGTCCCAGCTGTGGACTGGCTCGAAGTGGATCGCGACAAAATGGAAGCAACGATGTCACGTATTCCCGAGCGCTCCGAAATCGACCCGCAGGTCAACGAGCAGCTCATTGTTGAGCTCTACTCCCGCTAATCTTCGGGAAAGAACTTCTAAAAAACGTCCGGTGGAAACGCCGGGCGTTTTTTTTATGTCTATTAAATACCTACTTTGAATGCCAATTAGCGGACGAGCACGGCAAAGTGCATTTCCCAAGCAAGCACAAGTCTATTGCTGTCCTTGAGGATTTGCTGTCCTTGAGGATTTTTCGGAACGGGCAATTGCTGCCAGCCAAACTTTTCCGGTTAGCTTGAAGGCCTCGTGGGAATCAAATGTCGTCGTTAGCAACAAGTTCGCGCCATCCGGGATCATCTTAGTCTGAGGGGCCGCTATCTATAGGTTATAGGCTGCCTTTATCGCCGAGAAAAGAGCGCTGGCAAAGCTCGGCGTATTTGCCGTTCTCGGCCAACAATTCGTTGTGGGTTCCTTGTTCAATCACCCGGCCTTTCTCCAAAACATAAATCCGATCCGCGTTTTGAATGGTGGATAAACGGTGGGCTATTACAAAGGCGGTCCGACTCTCCATCAAATGGTCGAGAGCTGACTGTATCTGACGTTCGGTCTCCGAGTCCACGGACGCCGTCGCTTCATCAAGGAGAAGGATCGGTGCGTCTTTGAGCAGGGCCCGTGCGATCGACAAGCGCTGCTTTTCTCCGCCGGATAGCTTCACGCCACGCTCGCCAACGTTGGTATCAAGGCCTTCGGGAAGATTTTTCACGAAGTGATCGCCATTTGCTGCCTCCAGAGCCTTCCACAGCTCATGATCGCTGGCTCCACGTTTGGCTAATTCCAGATTCTCGCGGACGCTTCCGTTGAATAGAAACGGCTCCTGGGTAACGTAAGCCAGTTGGTTACGCAGAGATGTTTTGTTCAGGGAGCCAATTTCACAATCATCCAGAAAAATGCCTCCGTCACTCTTTTCGTAGAAGCGGGATAGCAGGGATAAAATCGTGGTTTTACCCGCTCCCGTGGTGCCTACCAGAGCGATCGTTTGACCGGGTTCAGCGGTGAGCGAAACATCGTGAAGAGTCGGTTGATCCTGATAGGAAAAGGAGACCCGATCAAAGACCACTTTTCCCATGATACGGTGCTCGATGACTTTACCATCAGTCGCATTTTTTTCTTCTTCCGAATCCAGAATTTCAAAAACCCGATCTGCGGCAGCGCGTCCCGACAGAAGCATTTGATTGAGAGAATTGAGTCGATCGATAGGCTCATAAAAAAGTGAGAGAAAAAGAAGGTATGAGACGAATTCCCCACGGCTTAGGGTTCCATTCATCACAGCGGTTCCGCCAAACCCGAGAACTAGAACATAGCCAAACATCCTGACCAAAGACATGCTCGGCGAATACACAGCCCACCAACGCATCATCCTCAGACTCGCCTGGCGTAGCTTTTCCGATGATTCATTGAACCGTCGATGTTCCACCGCCTCAGCCGCATAACTTTTGATTTGCCGGATTCCGGCGATATTATCGTGCAGGAGGGAATTGAGATCCGAGGTCGCATTCCGTTGATTTTTGTAGCGATCTCTGCCTCGGGTGGAGTAAATCCATGCTCCTGTTGCAAGCAATGGAACAGGAAGTGTCGCCCAAGCTGCAACGGTCGGATTCAGAATATAGAGGTAAATTCCAATTCCCACCACCTGAAGAACAGCGATCAACCCTTGTTCAATGCCATCGATCAGCACCCTTTCCATATTCGTGACGTCCTCGACAACTCTGGTCATCACATCACCCGTTCTCCTGGTATCGAACCAGTTTAGGGGAAGTTTTTGAATTTTTCCGTAGATATCCGAGCGAATGTCATAGATCACCCGTTGTTCGAAGTGATTGTTGATAAAAATGCGGGCGGAATTAAGCCCTTCCCGGCAGATGAATGCCAGTAGCGCCATGATCACCCAAAAGAAAAACTCACTGTGTCGAGATGGATCCGGGAGGATCTTATCGACGGAATAGCCGGTGATGGTAGGGAAGACAAATAACGCCGCAGTCATCCCCACGGCACATGCTAACTGCAGTGTGGCAAGTTTTGGATAACGCTTGAGGTAGGAAAAAACTCTGAGGATGGACTTCATGCTGTGAGGTGGGAGACGCTTGGCGTGCGGGACCCGTTTGTAAAGTCAAGCTTCCAGCCGCAAAATGATTTTGAAATTTTGAGCACTTTGATATTGCCGCCTGTAAATAAAAGCCCCTAGGCTGCCTCACACAACCGGAAACCCAAGCTCCCACAAAACCCCATGGCCAATATTTTAGGTATTTTTACTGCCGTCGTTCTCGCTGTAGCTGCATTTGTAGCTTCAAAAAACAAAGCGCGCTTTGAAGAAGAGATCAGCAATCGTGATGCAGAATCAGAAAGTTTGGTGAAAAGCCAAGCGCGGCTGAAATCTGCTCAGGAAACGCTCAAAACCCTTCCCGAAGAACGTGCTGAGGCGGATGCCCAATTTGCTGCAAAACAAGAAGCAGAAGTTGAGATGAAAAAGGCCAATGAGGAAACTCAACAGCAAATCGCGGAGAAAACCCAAGAGATCGCTGCAAACAAGAAGAAACTCGACGTTAATCGCGAGAAAACCGCCAAGGTCGGGGATATTCTAGGCCTCTCGGAAAAAATGAAAAACCTCCGTGTGGAATTGGAGGAACTCGATCAAAGCATTGCGGGACGCGAAGCGACTTTGTCCAACCTTACCGCGCGTAACACAAGTGCTCAGGCAGAGGTGAAGCGGTGGCAGAACGAGTTCGACCTGATGGGCAAAGGCCAGTCACTTGCCACACTTCAAACAAGAATTCGTAACATTTACCCGACTTGGGGATTTGTAACACTCGCTGGCGGTAATAACGCCGGAGTGATCAATAACTCCACTCTCGATGTCGTGCGTAACGGAGAGGTAATCGCCAAGCTCTTGGTCACAGCGGTAGAAAGCAGCAGTGCTTCCGCCAGCGTCATTCCTGATTCCGTGAAGGATAACGCTACGCTAATGGTAGGAGATCAAGTCGTGCCCACGAGTGGCTCTTCCAAGGCCGATAAGAAATCAGCGAGCAACTAAGTCCTACCTAGTCTTTCCAAAAAAACTTTCCCAAAGCCCATGAAATTCATTTTCCCAATTATTGCTATTCTTGTTTGCGGCGCAGCGGCATACTTCAGCCTTAGCACCTCAGAAAAATTCGAAAAAGTCCAGGCAGAGCGCTTGGAGTCGCTGAATACCAATAAGGCGGTAACTGCAAATGCGGAAGCTGCTGAGACGAATATCGAAAAAGAGAAAGAGCTGCTCGAAACAGCCAAGAACAATCTTGAAGTAGCTACCCAGAGTGTGCTCGCCCTGGAATCCACAGGAAACTCACTTAAAAACGAGGCCTCCAAGCTCGATAATGAATTAAAGATTCAGAACGACGAATTTGCAGAGCTCGCCAATGCTTTGGAGCAAGTTCAAGCCGGATTTGCAGAACTCGGTGAGGATATCGATATGGATAACCTCGGTGACAAAATTGCGGAAATCGGCGAGGAAGTCGAAGCGAAGCGCGCAAAGAGCGAAGAACTTGATACTCTCATTGAAAGTGCCAAGAAAAGCCTGGCTAGCAAACAGAAGGATGCGGAACGCCTTGCTTCACGCAAAGTGGAACGCACCAAACGTATTGCCCGCAACTCGATGGAAGCTCGCGTCACCGCGGTCAATCAGGATTGGGGCTTTCTTGTCATCGGTGCTGGCTCAAATTCCGGATTCACCCCTCAGACATCGCTTCTGATCAAACGTGACGGTCGTCTTCTGGGTCGGGTCAAGCCATCTGCCATTGAGCCGACACAGACAATCGCCGAGATCGATCTCGAGACTCTTTCTCCAGGTGTTCGAATTCAACCGGGGGATCGTGTGATCCTTGCGAAGCCATCGAGCAACTGATTTGTCAATTTTCGGATTTGCATAACTGCCGGTTTCATTTTCACTAAAACCATGAAGCACTTCATTTTTCTGAGCATTCTGGCAGCAGCTTTCTCTTCCTGCGCAGACGAGGCAACCCGCAAGCCTGTAGGGCCCGTCTCCGAAACGAGCCGCATTCCATGGAATGCGCCTATTTCAGGACAGGGCGGAGGTCAGTTTAGTGCACTTCCCCAAAACCAGATCCGCCGCTAATCAATCACGGTGATATGGGCTGCCAGCTTTGATGCTGGCCAGCCTATAAAGCTGTTCCAAGAGGACGATCAGCGCAAGTTCGTGCTGCATTGTCAGGCTGGAGAGAGAAAGAGTCATATGACTCTTTTTCCGTATCTCGGGAGTGTGTCCATCTGCGGCTCCGATAAGAAAAGCGATCGTCTTCACCTCGCCCGAGATTTCCAAATCCTCGAAAGATTTTGCCAGATCCCGGGTAGTGGGTTTGATGCCCCGCTCATCCATCGCAACACGGTAGCAGCCCTCGGAAGCGTCGAGCAATCGTTGGGAGACAGATTCCCTATCGCCAGCCTTCACGATGATGAGATCAT
The DNA here is from genome assembly GCF_042683045.1 of Luteolibacter algae. Taxonomy (NCBI): domain Bacteria; kingdom Pseudomonadati; phylum Verrucomicrobiota; class Verrucomicrobiia; order Verrucomicrobiales; family Verrucomicrobiaceae; genus Luteolibacter; species Luteolibacter algae. The sequence goes on from NZ_JBHUIT010000031.1 coordinate 222,183, forward strand.
AACTCCCGTGTCGCTCTAGTCTTTTCAGATATTCGGCCACAGCTGTTTTTGAATATGCAAGTGCAGGTTTGCCGGCGACAATAATTCGAAATCTCATAGCTCAAGCTTGCTCGATTGCCAAGCAGGCTCCAGCTTGTTCTTGAAATGAAAATACTTTCCTCGCTCGCTGTTCTGGCTCTTTGTGCCTGTGCTGCCAATCCAGGGCCGATCAAAAGACAAATGATTGGACTGATACAAAAATTCGATCTTTGGGATTACAATGGAGATGGCTATCTGGTGGCTTCCGAACTGAAGGACGCAGAGAAGCTCAGTGGAAATCCAGTTTCGGAGATTATCGATTTCTACGATACAAACCATGATGGGAGAATTTCATTGGTCGAAGCCCAATCAGGTGTCTCGAGGGTGGAGGAAGCTCGTGAGATCGTGAACGACCAGCAAGATTGAGATTGATGAGCGAAATCTACGAAGATCCAACTATATTGGCTGAATACCTGTTATTCCATTACGGAAGCGAGAAAGAGATTCTTCTCGAGGAAGTGTCTTGGCCGAGCGGAATGAGAACAGCTTTAGATTTCGCAGTCAGGACTCCGGGCAACTTTTCCAATAAAAAATGTCAGCGTGGTCTTGACCTGGGGTGCGCTGTTGGTCGCTCGACATTTGAAATGTCGCGTTGCTGTGAACGTGTGATCGGGATCGATTTCTCACAGAGTTTCATCCGCGCCGCAAATCAGCTCAAAGAACATGGGACTCTGGACTACCTACGTCGTGATGAGGCTCATATTACTACCCCACTTCGTGCAACTTTGCCTGATGCCATTGATCCTGCCAAAACGACCTTTGTGCAGGGAGATGCTATGAACCTACCGAAAGATTTGGGCGAATTCGATCGCGTTCATGCTGCGAACCTTCTGTGCAGATTGTCTGACCCGGGATTGTTATTGGCCCGTTTTCCGGATCTGGTGCGGAGTGGAGGACAGTTGGTATTGGCGACACCCTGCACATGGTTGGAAAATTTCACACCATCCGATAAATGGCCGACTGGCAATACCTTGGATTGGCTAATATCCCATCTCTCGGAATCATTCGATCTGATGAAGACACATGATGAGCCATTTTTAATCAGGGAGACTTCTCGGAAGTTCCAGTGGACCCGGTCCATGTTAACGGTCTGGAATCGTTTGTAATGGTGGTATGCAGAAATTGACGTGAACCTTAGAAAATCTGGACTGCGGACATTAAGGAGATATTAAGTTTTTGAAAGTTGTAAAATCCTGATTGTAAGTGAATTACGAATGGTGAGTTGTCTTGTATGGCCGATTTCGGATAAGTGGTTGATATTGGTGGGGTAGGGCTTAAAAAGGGGCTTCCCCCCCATGAAAAACAATACACTGCTTGTCTGTGTCGGAGTTGTCGCGTTCTCGTTGACAGCATTTAGCGCCAAAGCTCAGAATATCACTGCTACTTTAAATGAAATCGATCCATCGGTTTCGGTCAAAGGCACTTTTGATAGTGGAAATACGATCGGAAATTATACTTCTGGCGTAAGCCAGTTTTCGTCTTCCACGTTGAATGACGATTTCTCCGCATTTTGCGTAGAGCCAAACGCTACCATTACTGTTGGGCAGACTCTCACCTATCAGGTGACCAACTTATCGGGTCTGACGAATAGTGATAAAGTCGCCAAACTCGTTGGCGGCTATCTAAGCTCGGCGCAAACAAGTGCGGATGCAGCTGCAATCCAGTGGGCCATTTGGGAGGTTACTTCCGAGACTTCGAGCTCGAAGAATCTGACTAATGGCTCGGTAAAGATTTACAGCCCGAACACGTCAGTGTCGGCTTTGGCAAATACTTATCTGGCGAACATCAACAACTATGCGGCTGCCGATATCTTCTACCTGACCAATTCCAAATATCAGAATATGATTGCATGGAAAGGGGATGCGGTTCCCGAGCCAACTTCTCTGAGTTTGCTTGCCCTATCAGGTGCGCTTCTGATGCGGCGTAAAAGGAAATAATTTTCCTCGATTCATATCAATGGAAAAAGCCTTCCGGAAAACTTCCGGAAGGCTTTTTTGGTGAGAGAATTCTAGCTTCCAGGTTGGGAACTAGGATTTTTTCTTTCGGAGAAACGGCGGGAGATCTAGATCCTCCCCATCAAACACGTTTGGGTTTTCTCCTTCAAACCTGCCTCGTGGGCTGTTGTCAAAAAGCAGTTCGCTCTGTTGCCCGGAAGGTGGCTTTGATTCAATTTTTAGCGACGGGCTCTCGTTTTCAGGTTCTACCTTTTCGAGGGCGGCTTCGTTGCGGGATTCTTCAGCTACGGTATCGGAATCATTCCTGGATTCTCCATCTGGCTCGTCATTCCACAGATCTTCTTCATCGGGTGCATTTTTTCCGGGAAGCTGAGCCAGGAACTTTGAATTTTGAATGTCCAGCTCATCTCCACTAGTGAACGGCTCGGGAGTCTTGATCGAGGTTTTTGGCTCTTCCAGTCTTATGATTTCCGGCTCGGCAAAGGGACGCTCTTCCTTTTTCTCTTGGTTCGCCGTGGACTCATTTTCATCGTCATCCGGGTTGCGGGCTTCGGTTAAAATATCTTCGTTGTCCTTAACGTCATCAGTTGAGGGGACAGTTGCATCAGCTGGGGAAGGAGTAGGGGTGGGGTCTTCCTGCTCCTTTTCATCGGTAGGTTGTGCCTCCAATTCTGGAATTGAGTCCGTATCGATCGTGCTGGAGCCTGTCGCTGCCAATGGCTTGTCAATTTTACTGAATGGGTTCTCAATCTCAGAAGACGTATCGGAATCGCGTGAGATCGGACTGATGGAATCTCGAGTGCCACCGGTGAGAACATCTTCGGGTAGAGCGCTGATGAGAGTGATGGATAGATTGTCTCCCATTCCTGGATCAATTGCTGCACCAAATAGGACGTGCGCTTTTTCGGGCACATGTTTCTGAAGGTTCTGCATCAGTAGCTCGATTTCAAAAAGTGTTAAAGACTCACCTCCGGATAGGTGGACGAGCACGGTTTGCGCGTCTTTGAGTAGAGAACCCTGATCCAAAAGGGGGCTTGCGAGAGCATTCCGTAGCGCTTTTGAAGCGCGGTCTTTGCCATCGGCAATGCCGGAGCCAAAAAGACAGCGGGAGCGGGTGGTGCGAAGCGCGGACATCAGATCATCCAGGCCGACATTGATCAAACCAGGCCGAACGACGAGACGGATCACTGCTTTGATGGACTCCGAGATCATCTTGTCAGCGGCTGCAAAGGCTTCGTGGATGCCTTGCTTTGCAAGGACAAGTTCACCCATGCGGTTATTATCAAAGGTGACGAGAGCATTCGACAGGACGGCGAGCTGGTTGAGCGCGGTGTCCGCCTGTTCGCGCCGCCGTCTTCCCTCGAAAAAGAAAGGCATGGTGGCAAAAACAACAACGAAAGCACCTTCTTCACGAGCGATCCGGGCGACGATTGGGGCCGCTCCGGAGCCGGTGCCTCCTCCTAAGCCTGTGCAGAGAAATACGATTTGCTGGCCTTTCAGAGCCTCGCGGACATTCTTTTCCGCTTCCAGCATTGCCTGCTGACCAAGTTCTGGATCGCCGCCGGTGCCAAGTCCTTTGGTGAGGTTTACCCCCAGTTGGATTTTTTCCTTGGCCAGGCATGCATTTAGCGTGCGGATATCTGTATTGAGTGCGAGTAGCTCTGCACCCTCGATGCTGTCCAGAGCGATGCGCTCAAGCATATTTGCTCCGGCTCCTCCGAGTCCGATGATTTTGACGGCGGAAGCCGGGATGTCTTGTTTGAGATCGCGTGAGTAGGAAATCATTTTGATGTAAGTATGAAATTAGAAGCTCTGTTTGACTCAGCGGCCGAATGGCCAGAAAAGGCTGAGTAGTTTACCCATGCAGCCGGGTGGTTTGGTGTTTTCAGTTTCGAGGATTTGGGCGTAGCGGATCAGGCCAATGGCTGTCGCATATTGGGGATCTTTGAAGGACGGATGATCGGAATCTGTGGTGCCGGTGTTTTCCGGTCGGTAGATATCACGACCAAAGACATCGAATGCGAGTTCGGAAAAACCGTTCATCAGACTGGTGCCGCCGGTGAGAAAAACACCTGCACCTATTGCTTCGACGGAGCCGCGGGGCAAGCGGTCTTTCACTAACCTGAGTGTTTCCTCAAGCCGTTGGCGGATCACTTCGTTGAGTGTTGCTCGTTTCACCTCCACATCAGCGAAGCCGTTTTCGTCCGTGAGCTTTGCGATTCCTACTGAGAGTGAGGGGTCTCTCGATGCATTCCCCTCAAGAATCTTGAGCTTCTCCGCCTTGGAAAATGGCAAGCCCGTAACCAAATGGATGTCATTGGTCACGTGATCTCCGCCCACGGGAATACATCCGGAGGCGGCGATCGACCCATCTAGGTAGAGTGCGTAATCCGTGGTTCCACCACCAATGTCGATCAATAGAGCGCCGCGGAGCCGCTGTTCGCGATCAAGCGCCATTTGTGCGGTGGCGATGGGAGCGAACACAATATCATCGACTTCGAGAGGACATTCCCGGACCAATTTGATGGAATTTTGGATCCGATTGCGGATGCCGTGGACGATGTGAAAATCCGCCTCCACAGTTTTGGCGAAAAGTCCTACCGGAGAGGCAGATTGCTCCAGGCCATCTACGAGGTATTTACGGATGATCGTATGAAGGCAGACATTATCCTGCGGATAGGGGACGTCCCGGGCAATGCTGCAGGCTTCTTCCAGATGCTCCGGCAAGATGGTCTGCTGATTGTCCGGTAGGCGGAACGTGCCTCGGTTGTTCACTCCCTGGAGATGTGAGCCGGTAACGGATAGAAACACAGAGCCGATTTCCACGTCACTGGCATCCTCGGCTTTCGCGAGAGCATCCTTAAGGCAAGCTCGGGCCTGGGGAAAATCCGAAAGCTCTCCCTTGCGGACTCCCGCAGATTTTGTGACGCCGATGCCTAGAATTTTCACGGCACTGTCCGGCTTTACCTCACCGACGACGATACAGGTCTTGCTGGTGCCGATTTCCAGTCCGACGTGAATTTTTGTGCGGCGTGACATGAATTTCAGTTGCGGTTTAAAAGAGATCTAAGATCGGTTGTGCGTTGCGATTCACCCGTGTCTGAGAGTGAATCTTCGGAAACAGGAATGGCTCGTGGAGGTCGATCGTCTCCGCGGACTGTGATGGGGACATTTCGCTTCGGGATCAAGTTGATCGTTGCAATTTGATAACCTTTTTTATGCGCGTGATGAAGTGCCCGGCTGAAGTAGTCCAACTGTCGCTTGTGGTCTCCCAGGCCGAAGGTTGCCATCGTGCCGCTGCGGGTCTTGAGGAGTAACGACCACTCATTTTCCTGGGAGATGGATTCGATCATCGCGATATCCGATGGATACCTGTTCGCGAAAGATTTCAACAAACGAAGGCAATGCTTGTAATGTGGATGGTCTATATTCGCCTCTTGTCGAAGAGGGTGTGCGGGATCTGGTGCAAGGTGGAAGACCGGCAACTTTTCGGCCATCGATACTTGGCCGGGAGGGCAGGGATAAACATAGCCTTCATAATCCACCAGCATTGCTGATTGGCTTCTGTTGTAGGGGAAATTCTCTTCCGGACAGGCGATCCATGCAACCGGTTTGCGGGTGCTGATCTCGAAAGCCAGAGTCCCGGGTAGCCGGCGTTTGATATGAGCTGCGGAAATCCCCGGAATATCGAGCAAACGCTGCTCCATAAAGTCGGTATCGAAATCGAAAATGTTACCTGCCAGATCAATATCCAGAAACTCGACAAGAGCCGGTTCATCCAGAATATCATTGTGATTGAGCTTGATGGCTTGCAGACGGAAATCCGGATTTCTGTGAAACGAATGCTCAATAGCCTGGCGGATGCCATAAGCCAGCGCTCCAAGTAATACGAAGGTAAATGCGAGTTTCCCGACGACTTTTAGAAAGCTCAGAAAATTAAACCACGCGATTCTTGGCGACATCACTTCCGACTTCAGCACCTTTACATGATGCCGATGGCGTCGGGTTCTGGATGTTTTTTTGCGCATTTGGGAGGTGAAAAGTCGGCTGGCTCACTTTGTCGGTAGCCGATGGGTGAAGGCTCCCGATAAAGCAAAAAACGATAGGGTTATCGTATTTAGCAGATCCTTATTGTCAATCAGCTTAAAGCTGAGGGCGTGATCGATCGGTAAAATCGCGCATGCCATCCCTGTCCGCGGCTCCAGCAGTAGGAGAGCCTAGGCCTGCAGCGATAGCTCCGCAATTTTCTGACAAAGTGCGGGGAAGTCCAATCCTGCGGCCGCTGCGGATTTTGGCAATAGCGAGGTTTCCGTCATGCCGGGAATGGTGTTTGCCTCCAAAACGTAAGGACGGTTATCGGCATCCAGCATCACATCAACTCTGGAATATACTTCGAGCTCCAGCGATTGGTGCGCCGCCACAGCCGCGGCTTGGACTGCCAATGTTGTTTCCAGATCCAGATCCGCAGGACAGATATATTGGGAGCCTGTGGTTTTTCCCGAAAGCCATGGATATTTTGTCGCCATATCGTAAACCCCTTCCGGCGGAATGATATGGATGACGGGGTAGGCTTTGCCATCGATGACCGGCACCGTGAGTTCCGCGCCCGAGATGAATTCTTCGATCAACAGATCCTTCGAATGCTGGGATGCCTTTGTGATCGCATCCAGCGCTTCGTCCTGGTTTTTGACGATTTCGATGCCTACTGAGGAGCCTTCGCGGGGTGGCTTTACGACGAAAGGTGCAGAGAAAGATGGAAGCGTCGGTCCATTTGTGCAGTCGATGATCTCGGATTTTGGGGTAGGCACGCCGGCCTTTAGGAAAGCTTGTTTCGCAAGGTTTTTATCGAAGGCGATCCGGGAGGACTTCGAGCGGGCACCAGTGTAGGGAATACCCTTCTCTTCGAGTATTTCCTGGAGCTGGCCATCTTCGCCAAAGGTTCCATGAATGAGGTTGAAGCACAGTCCTGTCCCAGGCGGGAGATCAAACGATGTGCTGGTGACATCGACTGGCACAGCGTCGAGGCCGAGGGACAACAAGGCCTTGAGCACGGCATTACCCGATGCGAGTGAGACCTGACGCTCGGAGCCCGGTCCACCCATGAGAACGGCGATTTTGATGTTGGATAACATAATCGTGATAATTAGTGAAAATTCTGGAGCTTGGAAACTACTTTGAAGAGGCAGCCCCGCTTAAAATTGAGGCTCGTCCTCGCCGATGATTTTGATTTCGGTTTCTAGATCGGTGTAGCGTTCTTCCTTGGCTTTCTTCTGAATCATTTCGATCAGCGCAAGTATTTCAGCAGCAGTGGCTTTCCCATTGTTTACGATGAAATTCCCATGGATGTCGGAAACGGAAGCCTGGCCGATTGATTCACCTTTCAGCCCCATGGAGTCGATAAGCCGACCTGCAGGAATATGCTCGGGGTTCTTGAACGTGCAGCCTGCGGATGCCGCGATCGGCTGCGTGCCTTTGCGTTTTTCCCGGGATTGGTGCCAGCGATGTTTGATGTTTTCGTGGGTATCGGTTTTGCCTTTGAAAACCGCTTGTAGGGCGAAGTTTCTGCGGAGTTCCTGCACATTCCGGTAGAAGGCGAGGATCTCGTCGCGTTCACGGGTGCGGATCACTCCATCTTCATCAAGAAAAGTCACGCGGACCACTTGGTCGAACATTTCAACGCCCATTGCGCCGGCGTTCATCCGGAGCGAGCCGCCGACGTTCCCCGGGATTCCTTCCATCCATTCGAATCCTCCGATGCCATGGGCTCCCGCATAAGAAGCGAGCTTTTTCAAGCGAACGCCCACACCTGCGACAATGTGGCCTTTCGAATCGATGGATAGCTCCGAAAATGCGCCGCCGGTCGGGTGGATGACAGCTCCACGAATACCGCCATCGCGGACAAGTATATTGGAGCCTCGCCCAACAATGCGAATGGAGATCCCCCGTTCACGGCAGGAATCCACAAGAAAAGCAAAGGCGTAAAATGAATGCGGCTCAAACCAATACTGCGCGGGACCGCCGACGAGGATCGTGGTGTGCTTGCGCATCGGTTCGTAGATTTTCCCATCGATCTCCCCGGCAGGTGCAACCGCTTGAAGAGCCTCGAGGATCTTCAGATCCGAGGCGATGCGCGTCCCTACTTCGTGGACATTGCCCGCGCCGAGAGTGATTAGAAGGTCACCGCTTTCGAGAGCGTTGCCGACCTCGTAGTGAGCCCGATCAAGATCCGGCAGAAACTTTGCAGGAATATCGCCGTGCTTTTTCATGGCGTCGACCAAAGTTTGACCGGTGATACCTTTGATAGGCTTTTCCGATGCGGGATAAACATCGGTGACAAAGACCATATCGGCGGCTTGCAGAACTTTCCCGAAATCATCCGCCAGAGCTTTGGTGCGGGAATAGCGGTGGGGTTGGAAAAGGACGATCAGGCGGGAGGGCTTGAGGGAGCGCGCGGTCTGGAGGGTTGCGGCGAGTTCCGTGGGATGATGCCCGTAATCATCAATCACCCGGTAAGACGGTGAGAGATATTTTGTCTCAAAACGGCGCTTGGCCCCAGCGAAGGAAGAAAGGGCCCGTGCGATAAGCGAAAACTCGGAGCCGCATATGTCAGCGATGGCGATGGCAGCCAGCGCATTGAGGATATTGTGTTCTCCCGGGATGGCTAATTCGATATCGCCCAGGACTTCTCCGTTTTTCTTTACCGTGAATGCGGAGGATCCTTTGAGATCGCGGATATCCGATGCGGTGTAATCCGTCTGGTCATCCGTGGTTTCCCAGCCGTAGGAGACTGCATTTTCGCGGCCCGAGCAAATTTCCGCAGCGACTGGACTTTCCGCACAATAAACGATTTTACCGGATGTTTGATCCGCTAACGTGGCGAAGACCTCCTTGATATGATCGAGGTCGCGGTAGAAATCGAGATGCTCTGCCTCGATGTTGAGAATGACGGAATGTTTTGGCTTATAAAGTGCCAGTGTCCCATCGGACTCATCCCCTTCCGCCACCATGAAATCACCTTCCGGGTCCCATTTGGCGTTTGCTCCGAGAATTGGAATTTCTGCCCCTACATAATACGAAGGCTTTTGTCCGCACTCCCGGAGGAGATGGGCCGCCATCGATGAGGTGGTGGTTTTACCGTGGGTGCCGGAGATGACGATGCCCTGCTTGGTGTGAAGGATGGCGGCGAGGCACTCGGCACGGCGGATGAGAGGGATCTTGGCTTTTTTGGCAGCGGCGAAGGCTGGATTCTTCGGCCCGATGGCGGATGAGTAAACGACGAGATCCGCTCCTTCCACGGATGCTGCTGTCTGTGGGGAAGAGAAGATGAGTCCGAGCGTTTGCATCCGCTCTGTCTCGGAGGTAGTTACCCGATCGCAGCCGGAAACTTTGTGACCCATTGCCAAAAGTAGCAGGGCGAGACCGCTCATGCCGGAGCCAGCGACTCCGATGAGGTGGATGTGGAGAGGGGTGGAAAGATCGGTCAGATTTGGTTTCTTCTTCTTGGCTGCCATGAGATGGCGGGCACGCTGGCCGATTTTCAGAATTTGAGCAATTGGAAATAAGGCGCAAAATTCACGCGAGCGGATATTTCCAGCTCTGGAGAAGTCGTTCAGATCTCTGCGAGCAGGGCGGAGGTGACACGTGTCGCGGCATCGGGGATGGCGAGGGATTTTGCCGCGTTGGCCATGAGCTTGAGCGCGCCCGGATTGGTCAGCAGATCGGTGAGAAGTTTCGCAAGTGATTCGGGAGTCAGGTCCTTTTGTTGGATGAGTCTTGCCGCACCGGCGTCGGAAAATACTTTGGCGTTGGCAGTTTGGTGGTCATCCGCCGCATACGGGTAGGGAACCAGTATCGATGGCAAACTTGCCAATGCTATCTCCGTAAGGGTGGACGCACCGGAGCGAGTGACGACAAGGTCCGCTAGCGCGTAAGCGGAAGGCATCTGATCGCAGAAGCCCATCAGGTGATATCCAGGCCGTTGTGAGGGGTTTTCCTGTTTGATCCGTTCGTAATCATTGGGGCCGGCGATATGCAGGATCTGAATGTTTTCAGGAAGCATCGGCGAGGCTTTTGCGATGAGCTGATTGAGCCCCAGGGCGCCCTGCGAGCCACCGGTCACCACCAGCGTGGTCTTGTCTGGATCCAGACCGAAATTTTTCGCGGCCTCCGCGCGGGAGGGTAGGTGCAGGATTTCCGGGCGGGCCGGAGTGCCTGTCAGTTGAGTGGGCTTGTGGAAAAATCCGGCAGCTGGTTCCAAGCCTATGAAGACCTTGTTGCAGAAACGTGAAGTAAGAACATTTGCGCGGCCGGGCCGGGCATTGGAATCATGAATGAACGTTTTGAGTCCAAGGCTGTGCCCTGCGTAGACCGGTGGTAGGGAGGTGAATCCTCCCATTCCGAGAACCGCTTGCGCGCCGAACTCGCGGATGAGTTTTTTGGAGCTCCGGATCGATTGGATGAGAGCCAGGAGAAATGGAAGCATTTTGGGTGATAGCGTCCCGGGCTTTGCAATCGCGGCAACGGTGTGAAACTTCAGATGCGGATATTTTGCAGAAGCCTGGGCATCGATTTTTTTCTGGGAAATCAAAAGTAATGGCTCGTGACCCTGTTCAAGGAGAGCCTCGGCCACTGCGATGCCTGGAAATAGGTGGCCGCCAGTGCCGCCGCAGGCGATGAGGATGCGTTTGGGGGAGGAGGACATGCTTGGGATATGTTTGAATGATGATGGCTGGATTTGCGCGGCAATTGAGGAATTGGGCGGGCCGGGCGGAATATGTCAGCCGTAATCTGCGAGTCCAAGCATTTCCGTGAAGTTGTGAGAGCTTATTTGCGAATGGGATGCCCGGTCTTTTTAGGGTCCTGCTTCATTTCGGGATAGCAGGGCGGGGAGTTTACCAAGCTGATTTTGAGGACTTCCGCTCTCTGGATGAGATGGGAATTTGGCCGGTTGTTTTGTTGGATTTACCGTCGTTTATTATTAATTGGATTTCTATATATGTGCTATTGTTTTTTGTGGGTTTGAATTTGGGTTTCTTAATTAGTTGATGGTTTGTGATTTGTGGCTATTAAGAACTTCGGGCGGTAAATCTTGCAGATTCCAGGTTTTCTTGTAGTTGAAGGGATTACGGCTGTTTCTGAAAAGTCTTGACTGGAGATTGCAAATGTTGCTGGGGGTCTTGCTTGGTATGGGATAAATGCTTTCGATTTGTATGGAACATTTGCTTAATTGTAACGGCTTCTGTTACATGTAGTCCCTTCCCATATTGGCGGAAATCGGTTCTTCTGGGCTGTAACTTATCTCGATTGATCGAGTGAGATTCTTTGAATGCGCAAATCTTAGCTATTTCCAATCAAATCGTAGACCTCTCAGAAAATACCACCATGAAACAAAGAAGAAGAAACATACTGACCACGGCACTAAGGGCCGTGAAATCCAAGTCACGCCGATTCGGTAGTGCTCAGATGCTCCTCGGGGCATCGCTCGTATCCCTAGTCGGAAGCCCGCAGGCGCAAGCTCAAGCTGATCTCTTTTGGGATAATGCTGGCGCTGGCACTGGTAGCTGGGATGTCGCAAATACTGTTTGGGATAATCAGGCTAACCTGTTGGGGACCGATCAGGCGTGGACTGCCGGTTCTAACGCCAACTTTCAAACAGTAAATGGTGGCACGGTAACTCTGCTGGCACCGCAAACCGTAAACAATCTTGCGGCGTCCTCGTCTGGTGGAGGTCCTCACAACTGGACACTCACCGGCGCTGATTTGCTCGTCAGTGGCACTGCTGCGATTTCCGCGGCTAATGTAAATAATCTAATTGTTGCTTCCAATGTCTCTGCCGCAGCAGCGGGCCAGAACTTGGCGATCAACACCGGTGGATCTGGCACGGTTAATGTTTCAGGAGATATTTCCTCAAATATTGCAGATGTAACGACCAATGCTGCTGCGACTCTCTCGGGGGTTAACGCATTTACAGGAACACTCAAGGTTCAGAGTGGAACAACTACGCTTTCCGGTGGTTCCGCGGTTGCCGATACTTCAGCGGTTGATATTTCAGGTTCAGCCACATTGGCTCTTACTTCTGATGAAACCGTAGGTATTCTTACAGGTAGCGCAGGCACCTTTATCAATTCCGGAGCCAATACGCTTTCCGCAGATGGTGCAGTGTCTCCAGCCGCACCGAGCGTTTATGCTGGCCAGATCTCAGGAAGCGCTGGCTTCAACAAGGTAGGTGCTGGTGTGCTTTCTCTGCCAGGTGCCAATAACTATACAGGTGTTACCAACGTTACTGCAGGCACTCTCATCGCAACGACGACTACATCACTTGGTGCAACCGGTGGTGGTAACGGCACTGTTGTTGCTGATGCTGCGACACTCGCAGTCCAAGGCGGCTTTGCAACTTCCGAGCAGATCAGCTTCACTGGAGCAGGCAACACTGCAAACAACTTCTCCGGCGCTATCGATAGCACCGGTAATAATACTCTGAACGGTCAGCTTACTGTCACCGGCGCTGGTGGAACGATCAATAACAATTCCGGCACACTCAATATCAATGGCGGAATCAACGGATCCGGTGGAACTCAAGTGGTAACCTTCGCGGTTGCAGCTGGTGCTACCACTGATGTGAATAGTGTAATCACTAGTTCTGTAGAAGGTATTATTAAGACCGGCCAGGGTAGCCTCGATCTAAGTGGTCAAAACAACGATTACTCAGGTCTTGCAAATAATACAGAAATCCAGGATGGCGAAATTATTCTCAGTGGAACACCGACGTTTTTGTTTCCCGTCTTCGTAGATACGGTATCGCTTGGTAACGCCGGTAACGTCCTCTTCAACGGTGGTGCGCTTGGTTTGCCTACGCTTCACTTCACAGGGGATGAAAGCAATACACGGACTTTCTATACCCGCGACCTTCTTTTGAATGGTGCAGTCAGTCAGATCAATACCGACGCTGGGGTAACTTTTACAACCGATAATGAGCAAGTTATCTTTGGTGTTGCTACAAATATCCTCCGTAAGATCGGTGACGGCACAGTTGTTATCGATACTGACGCTGTAGGTAGCGGAAACGCTGCTTCCATTAACGGAATTCTCGACCCGGAAGCCGGCACACTTAACGTGGATGGATCCGGCTACAGCGGCACCAATCCTGTGTTCCTCGCAGGTGGCGTCCCAGCTCCTGGCACAACCAGTCTCGCTCTCGCCGGTCTTGGTGATGCAGATGGCGGTCAAACAGGAACAGTAAACCTCGGTCGTCTCGGTTCAAACCGTGAGTTCGATATCGTTGTTATCGATCAGTCGGTAAACACAATCTTCGATGGAACTCTTAATACCACTGGTGATCTTCTTATCACAGGCACAGGCAACCTGACACTCAATGGTCCGGTTAATACACTTGGTAATATTCACGTCAGCGGCACCGAGTTGCTCGTAACCGATCCTGCTGCTCTTAGTAGCAATACCAACAGCCATGACAGCGAGGCTACCTTTATCTGGGGTCGCTTCAATGACGCTACAATCCCTACCGCTCTGACCACACCTGGTAAGCTTTCGCTCTCCGGTGGAATCACAACGAATGAGCGCATCACCATCGTCAACGACGGTATCCTCAACAACCAGGACGGTGTGAATACCGTCAATTCTGCAGTTCGTGTGCGTTTTGATGGCTCGCTTCCATTCACGGGAGTCGCTGGACCTTACTCATCCCGTATTGGTGCTACTGCCGGAGAACTTACTCTTGGTGGTGGAATTTTCAGTAACCCGGGACAGACCGTTAACATCAACGGTCTTGCTACCGACACAGGTCTTGTAACCGTTGCTGGTCCGATCCAGTCCACAGTGGCAGATTTGCTGCTTGGTAATTCTGCAAATACCACGAACACCGTTGCACTACAGGTTCAGAATTTCTATTCCGGAAACACTACTCTCAATGGTGGTAATCTGCGCGTAGGTAACAACCAGTCACTCAGTGGCGGACAGGTAACTGTTGATGCTGCAACGAACCTCGACGCAGGAATGGCTGCTGTTTCGCTTGCAAACAACTTCGCACTAAACGATACGCTCACAACCGGCACAGCTGGTGGCACTCTCGCTCTCAATGGTGCAATCACAGGTGCAGGCGGTATCACAAATGCTGATGGAACTACAACACTCGGTGGTAACAATACCTACACTGGGGATACTGTGGTTACAGCTGGCACACTGAACATCAACGGTGCTTCCAACTCGGTAAACACATTGGTTAACGGTGGAACTCTTAACCTTTCCGGCGCTTCCAACTCCACGAATGTTCAGATTGCTGCTACAGCAACTCTCAATACCACTGGTGCTGAAAGACTCGCGGATGGCGCAACAGTTGGCGTAGCAGCTAACGGTATTCTCGTTCTCGGTGGAGCTGAAACGGTTCAGGAACTTGATGTCGTGGGCGCAGTCACTGCAACCTCAGGTAATTTGACAGTTACCACACTCAATGGTGCTCCTGCAACTGGCACGATCGATATCGGTTCAAACACCCTCACCGCCCAAAACGGCGTCTTCACTGGCAACCTCACCGGTGCCGGCGGAAACCTGGTCAAAAACGGCGGCGGCTTGCTGAATATCACTGGCACGAATACAGGTCTTACCGGTATCACAACCGTAAACAGCGGTATTCTTGCGGCGAATAACCTCGGTTCGTCCACAGTCGACATCAAAACCGGAGGTCAGCTCACAGCGTCCGGAAACTTCCTTGCTACAAATATCAACGTTGCCCAGGGTGGCACACTTCAAGCCGACGCTCTCGTGGCAGCAGCTGCGAACGTGAATACCAGCGGTATCGTTAATGTCACCAGCGGCCCGAACACGATCAACAGCCTCAACTTCAATGCAGCTTCCGGCGCAGTGAATGTAACTGGTGGTGATCTTGCGGTTGGCGCACTCAACGGTGCGGCAGGCACGCTGAATCTCGCGGCAAACAACTTCACAGTTTCCAGCGGAAACTTCGGAGGTTCGCTCATTGGTTCCGGCACACTCACCAAAGCATCCAGTGGAGTTTTGACTCTCTCTGGAAACAGCAATGGCTACACCGGCCCAGCGACCATCGCAGCGGGAACTCTCGCTCTTCAAAGCGCATTCGGTTCTACCGCAATCAACGTGGGAGCTAGCGGAACGCTTACGACATCCGCCAACGAGCAACTTGCCAATAGCGCGACTGTAACCGCAGATGGTATCTTGAGCCTCGGCGGTGCGGAAACGATCGGAACACTCGCTGGTTCAGGCACAGTCAACGCTGCCGGGAACCTTGCGGTAAATACGCTTAATGGCACTGCTGCAATTAATGCGGGAAGCAACAATGTTACTGTAAACGATGGCGGCACCTTCGGTGGCTCTATCAACGGTAACGGCAGTCTCACAAAAAATGGCGGAGGCACACTCGCACTCAATGGAGCGAATGCCTACACTGGCACAACCCAGGTAAACGCTGGAACGCTTGACGTGAACGGTGCGCTTGCATCCGACACGATCAATGTCCGCGGTGGAGCTATCCTCACCACAAGTGGTGGTAATCTTACCTCTGATGCAGCCCTTACAAACAACGGCCAAGTGACTGTTGAAGGTAATGAAACCATCACATCCTACGTGTCCGGCGGACCAGGCGCAAACAATGGCCTTCTTGATGGTTCTGGAACGCTCACTGCTTCCACTTATGCCCTCAATGATGGTTCCATCGTTACCGCAAATACGGGAACAGGCGTTATCACAACCAATGGCAACGTTGCTATCAGCAGTGCCAATACCGGTGCCAGCCAGATCACTGTGCAAACAGGTGTTCTCGATGCATCCGGCACATTCGCGGCGAATGACATCGGTGTGAACTCCGGAGCTACGCTCAATTCAAATGGAGTGATCGCCAATACTGCAAACGTGGTAGTCGGCGGAACACTGAATGTAAACAGTGCTACTGTCGTCCAGAACCTCAGTGTCACACCTGCTTCAGGCATTGTTAATCTCAATGGCGGCAACTTGACGACCACAGGGCTTAACGGCAGTGGAACCATCAACCTTGGTGCGAATTCGCTGACTGCAGCTAGCGGTTCATTCTCCGGAACAATCGATGGCTCCGGCGGTCTCACCAAAGTCGGCGGCTCAACATTGACGCTTTCCGGAAGCAATAGCTTCACAGGCGCAACTGATGTCCAAGGCGGAACTCTTGCTCTTCAGAGCAATCTGGGATCCCTCGCGATCAACATTGCCGACGGCGCAACGCTCAGCACCTCTGCTGCCGAGCAACTCGCCAACGCAGCAGTTGTTCAAACAAATGCAAGCGGCACTCTCCAGCTCGGTGGCAATGAGACCATCGGCGCACTCAATGGAGCAGGTTCGGTTGTCCTTGGGGCAAATACCCTTACGCTGAACAATGGTGGTAACTTCACCGGTAACATCGGCGGCACAGGTGAGATCATCCTCGCAGGCGGCACCCTTGTTGTAGATGCCGTAGGCGGACTCAATGCAGACGATCTCGACATCAAATCAGGAACTGCGCTGCAGACTCTGAGTGGTGATTTGATCGGTGATAACACCAACGTGAATAACGATGGAACATTGACACTCGGCGGAGCAGATACGGTTAAAACGTATACCTCCACTGGCACGCTTGATGGTGCGACACTTACCGCTGATACCTACGCGCTTAACGATGGTTCCATCGTCAATGCGAATACAGGATCCGGTATCATGACAACGAATGGCACAGTGAACATCAATAGCGCCAATACCGGCTCTAGCGAAATCACTGTTCAGTCTGGAGTTCTCAACGCAGGTGACGCTGTAGGTGATACATTCGCCGCAACAGACATCACTGTGAATGCCGGAGCTACCCTGAACTCGAACGGAACGCTCAACAGCGCCGCCACACTCGAAGTCAGCGGAACAGCAAACCTCAATACTGTTACCACACTCACATCCCTCGGCGCAAATGCACCAGGACTCGTAGAGATCAATGCAGCTAGCCTCACAACTACCGACCTTCACGGAGACGGTATCGTGGATCTGAATGCAAACATTCTCAACGTTTCCGAAGGCGCATTCAGCGGAACGATCCGTGGTGCGGGAACTCTCAATAAAAATGGTGCAGGCCTCCTCACCCTTTCGGGAACCAATTCCTACACCGGACCTACCAACGTAAATGCCGGAACGTTGAATGCAGTTACTGCACTCAGCACTTCCGCTTTGAACGTTGCTTCCGGCGCAACCTACCTGAACACAGGTGGTCTAGTTAACCCGAACGTTACAATTGCCAATAATGGAACCGTAACACTCTTCGGCAACGAACAGGCAAGCGTTTACAATTCAGCGGGTGGCACACTCAACGGTGCCGGCACTCTCACTGCTCCGACTTACAATCTGAGCAACGGTGCAAATACCACCCAAGGTGCGAATCTTGGAACCGGTATTCTCAACAGCACGGCTGGCACTGTTACTCTCCTCGGCAACGCGGGAGCAAATGACGTCAACGTAACTGGTGGAACACTCAACGTTGGTGGTAACCTTGGTGCAGCTGGCGCAACAGTTGATATCTCGAGCGGTGCGGCTCTCGTGCTCCTCTTGGATCCAGGTTTGTCAATCGATGGCGACATTGTTGACGACGCAATCGTGAACAACGCTGGCACACTCACCCTTGCTGGTGATGACCTCGTTGGTAGCTACACATCCGGTGGTGCAAACGTAGGTGACGGTCTCCTTAACGGAACCGGCACTCTCACAGCTGCAACTTATGCGCTGAATAACAATTCGGTGACCGTTGCAGGTGCAAACCTCGGCGATGGTGCGCTCACTTCCAACGGCAATGTCCTCCTTGGAGGAACATCCGGCGCGGAAACCGTCGATATCCAGTCTGGAAACCTGACACTTGGTTCGGCTAACCGTCTTGCTGACGACGCTGCAGTCAATAACGATGGAACTCTGACACTTAACGGTAACGACACAGTTGGCACATACGTTTCCACCGGCAACCTCAATGGCACTGGCACGCTCACCGCAGCGACCTACGCATTGAACAATGGCTCGAACGTAAATGCCAACATCGGAACAGGTGCAGTAACTTCCAACGGAACTGTAAACCTCAACGGCACCAGTGCCGCGAGCACCGTGGATATCCAAACCGGAAACCTAACGCTTGGCAGTGCAAACCGTTTGGCTGACAATGCAGCTGTAAACAACGACGCTACTTTGACCCTCAACGGCAATGACACCGTCGGAACTTACACCTCAACAGGTAACCTGAACGGCACTGGCACGCTCACAGCAGCGAGCTATGCGCTCAACAACGGCTCCGTCGTCAACGCGAACATCGGAACCGGCGTGGTAACCTCGAATGGAACAGTTCAGCTCAACGGCACAAGCGCAGCGGCTAATGTTAACATCCAGTCAGGCAATCTGACACTAGGCTCTGCCAACCGCCTCGCAGACAATGCGGCGGTCACGCTTGACAGCCCGTCCACACTGACGCTCAACGGTAACGACACCATCAGCAGCATTGTTGTGGGTGACAATACTTCAGGCACCGCGAGACTGTCCGGTAATGGCACGCTTACGGCTACCTCCTTTGTTCTTAACAATAACTCGGTGGTCGACGCCGGCGTTGTTCTGGGTGACGGCGGAGTCAGCTCGCTGACAACCAACGGCAATGTTGTCATCAATGGCAGTTCCAATGCCGATACAGTGACGATCAATGCAGGCAGCGTCCTTTCCGGACAAGCCAATGCACTGAACGGTAATTACCAGACCCTCCAAGGTAATGGCACGCTGAGTCTCAGTGGTAGCACATTCACAAACTTGGCAGGTCGCACTGTCAATCCGGGTGTTGGTGCAGGCAATATCGGTGCTCTCACAATTAATGATAATTTTGTGAACGCCGGTAACCTTGTCCTTGATGCCAATCGTCAAGCCGGCGCAATCAATCCTGCCACATGTGTGCTCTCGACTGGTAACCATGACGTTCTCAACGTCAATGGAACCACGACGATCGGAACGCTCAACGTCACCAAACAAGGCGGCGAGTTCGGTCTTGGAGAAAGTGCAGTGCTCATCAACAGCAACGGCGGTAACATCGATACTTCTGGTGCGACCTTCACCTCCGGTTATACCAACCGGAACTTCCTGGTTGTTGATAACTCCGGCGTAACCAGAACCGCTTCCTTGCTTGGAACCGGAGTAGCTGGCGCCAATGGTAACCTCAGCGGTATCGCCGGTCTCAATGCAAACCAGATCGCAATTGCCAACGCGGTTAATACCAATATCGCGGGTAATGGAAATATCCTGAACACCGCAATCGGTGCCGATCAAGTCGCTCTTGCGGTAATCGGCAATGGTAAGACAGCCCCAGGGCTTACGCTCAACGGGCTTTCCCCTGAGAGCTTCGCTGGCCTCACCGATTACGGTATCCAAGTCACCAAGGCTTACACCACAGCTGCTCTTAGCATGCCTGGAACAAGCATTGATGGCAGTGCCAAGTCGGTAAGAATCCCAGTCGGATATTCCGGTAAGGAGCCAGTCCCGGAACCAGCTCCATCCTATCGTGAAGCCACGACATCGGTATTTGCAGGATATGCACACTTCGACACAGGATCTGATTCCTCTGTCAACGGTGCTGACTACGATATCGACAGTAACGGTGGCATCGTAGGTGTCCGCCACAATGTTGGTGCCTTCACTGTAGCAGGTTTCCTCGGTGTTGATCGTGGTGAAATCAGCTCCAGCTTCCTCGATGCTGATGCTGATGGATTCCTCCTCGGCGCGATTGCCAGCTATGTCATCAAACCTGAGATGAATCTCATGGTTACAGGTGGTGTGACCTACGGTAGCTACGAGTATGATGGCAGCAGCCAGAACGTGCTTGGACGCACTCGCTTCAGCGGTGTTGATTCAGATGTCTTCGACATCTTCGCAGGAATCGAAGGAGACGCTTACTCGGATGAGAAACTCCGTGTCAGCCCATTCCTCCAACTCCACTATGTGACTGCTGAAACAGATAGCGTTAACTCCACTGGTAACGCCGCCGCACTGTTCGTTAACAGCCTTGATGATGATGCATTCTTCGCCGAGCTCGGTGTGAAAGCTGAATATCAAGTCAACAGACAGTTCAGCGTTAACGGTAACATCAGCTATACCCATAACTTCATGGATTCTGATAGAAACATCACCGCTAGACTTGGTGGCACACAGTTCGCTGTGACTGCTCCGGGTCTTGGTGAAGACATCCTCACCCTCGGTGTTGGTGCTCAATATCAAATCAACGAAGCATTCCGCGTAGGGCTTAACTATCGTGCCGAGTTCAGCAGCGATGCTGAAACCGCGAATGGTCTGAGCCTCGGCGGTTCATATTCGTTCTAATTTGCTTAGTGTAATTAGTTACGGTTGTTAAAACGAGGGGTGTGGGATGGTTTCTCACACCCCTCAATTTTCCAAAAATATGAGTCTAAACCAAACAAGAAAGATTACTCCAAAGATGCCATTGGCTCTTGCCGGTGTAGTGTTAATCGCTATAATTGGCGCTGGAATCTGGTATTTCACAAAATTTAATCAAAACCCTAACAAAGATAAGGAAAACGATAATATGTCCACTTTAGTTCAATCAGGAGTTCCCAGCCACTTGGTCAGAGACGACGGCTCTTACAACCTCATCGCGATCATTGATGGTGCGGGTGCGAATAAGCAGTTCATCTCCAATCTCCAAGTAATCAATGTGCAGCGCCAGGCTCTCGGAGAAATCCGGACAAAGGTAGCGTCTCTTCCGAAGGAATCCGCGGATGAGAAAGCCCAATACACCAAACGTGCGGCGGAAATCGAAGCAAGTTTGGTTAAGAACATGGAGTTCATGACCAAAAGCTACGGTTATTCCATTCAGCACAACTACCTGCTCATTCCGGTGAAAGCCAATATCCTGGAAAAAGCTAAGGATGAAGAAGGGAAGCCTAGCGATGATGAAACCAAAGCAACTTTGGTGAAAAATATCCTATCCACGGAAGAATACGATCACTTTGAACAACTCCGCCAATCCTATGCAAAAGAGAGTGGTGAGGGCGGCGATTCGGCAAAAGCTGAAGAAGTAGCTGGTCAGCTGAAAGTCGATTACTCATTTGACGTAAAAGGAAATTACATCCTGCAAATTACCAAAGGTGCTCTTTACGCAAGCGTGAAGTAATAACACTGGAAGTAATAAAGTTAACTATTTCGCTGTCGGTGGTTTATACTGCCGGCAGCGTTTTTTTATATAGATTCGTCATTTTTGGTTCGCCTCACTTTGCGACCGAACCGGTTTCATTCTTCTCCAAGCCTAAGGTTTGACATGTCGTAGAGAACGTGGAGTCATCCATCCGGTATGAGATTAGTTTGGTTAATGCTCGGCTTGACCGTGTTTTTTCTGGGTGGGTGGTTGCTGTTTGGAGACACCTTTGAGCAAACCTGGAGCATGGAGGTTCTCAGTGAAAAATTCGAAGCCTCAAGATCGTGGGCTTGGTTGGCAGGAATCGGTTTACTTGTTGCCGATTTATTGCTTCCGGTTCCGGGGACGATCGTTATGTCCGCATTAGGAGCGGTTTATGGAGTTTTTGTGGGTGGGATTGTTGCTACAGCGGGTTCAGTTCTCGCAGGGATTGTCGGCTACGGAGTGGGGCGGTTTTTCGATGAAGGCTTCGCCAGGAAATGGCTTGGATCCAAGGACTTCGAGACCGGCGGAAGCTTGTTCAAGCGCAGCGGAGCCTGGGTGGTGGCAGCGAGTCGCGCAGTGCCTATCCTTCCGGAAGTTATCACCTGCATGGCTGGCTTGCTGCGAATGCCGTTTGGAAAGTTCGTAATTGCGCTTGTTTGTGGATCAATGCCGATGGGATTTCTCTTTGCCTGGATAGGAGCGCTCGGGAAAGAGAATCCAGAATGGGGTTTCGGCTTCAGCCTCGTCGTTCCCGCAATTTTATGGCTGGGCGTGAGCGTGATCCGGAAAGGGTGAGATCCCCGGTTATGCGAGTTCACAATATTTTTTGGCAAAATGGCGGGCATCGCAGTCGGCCTTGAGGATTTCATCCAGATCAGGAGAAACGACCGTAAGGTGTTGCTCCATTACGTTGGCCACACATTCCCATATCTGGGGGAAACGTATCGCTCCCGCCTGAAACGCGTCCACAGCCACTTCATTTGCAGCATTGAACACAGCTGGCAGAGTACCGCCAATGGAGCCCGCCTTCCGGGCAAGTGTGAGTGCCGGGAAGTCATCAAGACGGGGAGCGGAAAACTCGAGCTTGGCAAGGGCAGCGAAGTCCAGTGGTTTTAGCGCACCTTTCACCCTTTGCGGGTAGGTTAGCGCATACTGGATCGGGAACCCCATGTCCGTTTGCGAAAGCTGTGCCAAAACTGAGCCATCGCAAAACTCCACCATGGAGTGAATGATCGACTGAGGATGAATGATCGCTTCAATCCGGCCCATCTCAATCCCGAAGAGCCATCGAGCTTCGATCATCTCCAATCCCTTGTTGAAAAGGGTGGCAGAATCAATCGTGATTTTCGGGCCCATATCCCACGTGGGATGTTTGAGCGCCTGCTGTGGAGTAACTTCCCGGAGTGCGGCGGCAGGTGTCTCGCGAAAGGGGCCTCCGGACGCGGTGAGGATAAGCCGGGATACGTCTTCGTTGCGACCGTGATGGCCTTCCAGGCATTGAAAAATCGCATTATGTTCGCTATCGACCGGAAGGATCCGCACGCCTTTTTCCCTAGCCTTCTTCGTGATAATTTCGCCTGCCATCACCAGGATTTCCTTTGAGGCAACTGCAAGATCTTTTCCTGCCTTGATTGCCGCGAGTGCTGGCTGCAGGCCTGCTGTCCCAACGATTGCGATCAGCACGACATCCGCCTCTGCCAGCTGCGCGAGCTCGGAAAGTCCTTCGGGACCGGAATGAATTTTCACCCCCGCAGGTAAGAGTTGATGGAGTTCGGTCGCTTTGGACTCCTCATAGATAGCTACATTTTTGACGCCGGTAGCACGTGCTTGCTCGGCAAGCTGTCTGGTGCTTGTGCACGCTGCAAGGCCGACGATTTCGATCTCTTCAGGTAAATTCCCGGCAACTCTTAGGGTGGATAGACCGATGGAGCCTGTGGAGCCGAGAACAACGACTTTTCGTTTTTGTCCCTTTGTCATGCGAGATTCGGAAGAAGCCAAACGAGGTAAAAATAGAGGGCTGGTGCGGTGAAGCAGATGCTATCGATAAGATCAAGCCCACCACCTATGCCAGGCAACATATTCCCGGAATCTTTCGCATGTAGCGCACGCTTTACGATACTTTCCGCTAGGTCGCCGATGACGGCCAAAACCGCCAGCAAGAACCCAAGAATGATCACATGATGCCAGGAATCCAGCGCGCTTAGCTGACCTGGGAGCAGGGCATAGAGTCCGCACCCCGCAAGCTGGGAGAAAAACAAAGCTCCCAGAAATCCCTCCCAGGTCTTTCCTGGGCTGATGTGTGGAATCATTTTGTGTTTACCAATTAGTGAACCGGTGATGTATGCCCCCATATCGGTAAATTTTGTCACAGCAATGACCCAGAGCAGGACAAACGCTCCGGGGACAGCTCCTTCACCTGGTAAACCAAATGAAATTCGTGCGGCAAACATGAAGAGAAAAGGGATATACAGGAATCCAAGAATTGTGGAAGCGACGGATAGAAGCGCCTCGATTCCTTTGATCGGATAGCGGAGCTGAAGGGTGAAAGCCCCCGTCACGGCCAAAAAGATCGCAATGGCATCCACGACCGGAGGGATGTCCTTATGGCCATTAAGGAAATAGTAGCCGGATACCACGCAATAGGTAGCCGTGAGCAGCATACCGAAGCGGGGAAAGCACTTGATCTCCGCACGCCTGAGCATCACAAAATATTCCCGGGAGGAAATGAGTATCAACGTGATAATCAGCCCCAGATATGCGGCCGGATACATGCTCCAGAAGATCGCAGCCACGATCGCCCATAACAACAGGGTGCTTGCCGACCTACGAAAGAAGACGACGGTTTTATTGGAAGGCGGCGGTGTTGGTTTTTCTGTATCCACGATGTGTCTAGATGCAAGACGTCCGGATGGCTGCTGGCAATCCTTTCCCTATTTTTTTCCTTCAAAGCAGGGGAGAACTCCGGAGAGAGGGTGCAAAACTTGAGGAGGACGAAAAATTCGAAGATTTTTTTGATTTCAGCGCAACTTAGCAAAAAACCGGAGGTTTAATTGCGCGTGAGAGATTAAGTCTCACGATCAAAGAAAACTAATATGAAATTCAAATCACTCGTCCTCGTAGGTGCGGCTCTCGGTGTCATCGGCAGCGCACAGGCTAAAGAAACCGAAGTAAAAGATTCCGGCATCAGTGGTGTCGTCAGCGAGCCAAGTGCTGCTGACAAAGCCGAAAGGAAAAAGAAGATGCTCGAAAAATTCGATGCTGATAAAGACGGCAAGCTCAACGAAGAAGAAAAGGCTGCGATGAAAAAGGAAATGGCCGGTAAAAAGGGCAAGGGCAAAGGTAAGAAAGGCGAAGGCAAAAAGAAAGACGCTGAGTAATCTTACCCTCGAAAGGTCGTGAGACTTTTAAGGTCATCCGGAAATTTCCGGGTGACCTTTTTCGTGTTCCGGTTCGTGACGCTAATCTCGGAGAATTAAATTTTTTTCATTTTATTCGGAACTTATCGACGAAGGCAGTGTTGGTAGGAGGCGTGAGATTGAATATGCTCATTAACCTAAAAATCAGAAACTTATGAAAACTAAATCAATAATTGTAATCGCAGCTGCACTCGGAATCATCGGCACAGCGGGAGCGCAGGGAAGCAAGCCGGAGCGCAAGGGCGGGGGGCATACACCACCTCCGGAAGTCATCGAAGAATTCGACAAGGACGGTGATGGAAAGCTCAACGAGGAGGAACGCCAGGCCGCCAGAGCTGCTCACAAAGAAATGATGGAAGCCCGCAAGAAAGAGGTTCTCAAGAAGTTCGATGCGGACAAGGACGGCAAACTCAATGAGTCCGAGAAGGAAGCCATGAAGGCGGAGCATAAGAAGCGGATGCTTGAAAAATTCGACACGGATAAGGATGGCGAGCTCAATGATGACGAAAAGAAAGCAATGAGAGAGGAAATGCAGAATCGTCCCGGCGGCCCACGTGGTAAAAAAGGTGGTCCCCGCGGTAAACGGGGCGGGCCGGGTGCGGAAGCTCCGGGTGCTGTGGAATAACAACTCGCCGTTGCCGTTAAAACATAAGGCCATCTGGGAACAGATGGCCTTTTTTTGGGAGGATATTAATGGAATAACCGTAGAAGCCTCCGGCTACTCGGCTTTTTTCCCTTTATCCGCAGGAGCGATCGCATCAATGGC
This sequence comes from Luteolibacter algae, assembly GCF_042683045.1. Lineage (NCBI taxonomy): Bacteria > Pseudomonadati > Verrucomicrobiota > Verrucomicrobiia > Verrucomicrobiales > Verrucomicrobiaceae > Luteolibacter > Luteolibacter algae. Next base: position 247,578 of record NZ_JBHUIT010000031.1, read on the forward strand.
TTCCATCGTGGATTTGGAGAGTTCCGCAGCATCGAGAGCTTTCAAGGAGTCGTCTAGTTGTGAAACGTTGCGAGCACCGATAATCGCGGAGGTAATGGCGGGATGTTTCAATACCCAGTTAATGGCCATGTGATTGATGCTCGTGCCCTGTTTTTGAGCGACATCACCAAGCGCACGGATTTTTTCCTGTTGTGCGATCACCTGATCCTCCTGAAGGAAGCCTTCTTCACGTGCAGCGCGTGAGTCCGCGGGGATGCCGTCCATGTATTTCGGCGTCAGCATTCCCTGCGCAAGTGGAGAGAATGCGACACATCCGATGTTTTCTTCCTTGAGATAGTCGAGAATGCCTTGGGCTTCGGGCCAGCGATTGAGTATGGAGTAAGGTGGTTGGTAAACGATGCAACGGATCCCCATCCCCTTGAGAATTTTCACCGATTTCTTTAATTTTTTCAGAGGATACTTGGACAGGCCGACATAAAGCGCTTTTCCCGAGTTAACAGCTGTGGCCAATGCGGACATGGTCTCTTCGAGGCGGGTTTCCGGATCCGGCCGGTGGGAATAGAAGATGTCCACATAAGGCAGCCTTAAACGGCGCAAAGATTGATCGAGAGACGCCAGCAAATGCTTGCGTGAACCCCATTCGCCGTAAGGGCCGTTCCACATATGGTGACCGGCTTTGGTGGTGATGATCAGTTCGTCCCGATGACATGCGAAATCCTCGGCAAGGATGCGGCCAACGTTTTCTTCGGCGGAGCCAGCCGGGGGACCATAGTTGTTTGCCAGATCAAAATGAGTGATTCCATGATCAAACGCATGTCGCATGATTTTTCGAGACTCCTGGAAGTCATCGACGTGCCCGAAGTTATGCCAAAATCCCAGGGAGATGGACGGAAGAAGGAGCCCGGAATCTCCGCAGCGTTTATAGGTCATCTCTTTCATATTCCGAGTTAACGGCAATCTGGAGGCTCACGCCAAGGAAGAATAAGCAACGGAGTCATTTCGAAGAGATCCAAGGAACTGCTGGATCGCAAGATGCAAGCAAATGATACCGCTGAAATTGCGCTTTGCAGTGTGGGAAGTTTGTCACGCTTCGAGAACACCCAGAATTTGAGCGCTTGGTGGATGGCAAAGATTCTGCGAGGATGATTTGGTATCGGCGTGGAATTTCTTAAGCCGATCATAAATCCAACCTGAAAAACCCATGGCGACGATTTTCGAAAAAATACAAACGGAGGGCATTGCAGAAATTTCCTACCTGCTTGGCGATGACGGAAAAGGCGTGGCGGCAATATTCGATGCCACCCGGGACGTCGAAAAATATGTAAAGCTGGCAAAGGAGAGAAATCTGGTAATCACCCACATCTTTGAGACTCACATCCATGCTGATTTTGTGAGTGGTTCCCGTGAATTAGAGAATTCCGTGGGTGGAGCCAGAATATATCTGAGCGCGGAAGGAGGAGCGGAATACGACTTCGACTTCCAAGCAATCCGGGATGGCGATACCTTTGAGATAGGTGATACGCGGATCATCGTGAGACACACTCCCGGCCATACACCCGAGCATGTTAGCTACGAGCTTGTATCCAAAAGTGAGCCCGATTCACCATGGGGAGTTCTGTCCGGAGACTCCTTGTTCGTCGGATCTGCGGGGCGGCCGGATCTATTGGGAGAAGAGACGACTGAAAAACTTACCGAGGAGCTTTTCCACACCCTTCGGAATTATTATCTGGGACTGCCGGATGGCACATTGATCTATCCCGCTCACGGCCAGGGCTCTCCATGCGGTGCGGATATTGGCGATCGGCTACACTCGACCATCGGATATGAGAAAAGAACGAACCCTTTTCTGCAATACAATGACTTGGGAGAATTCAAACAATTTGTCCTAGGAGGCACGCCTCCCACTCCCACCTACTATCCGCGGATGAAGGCGGTGAATTCAAAGGGGCCGGAAATTCTGGGAGCCTCGCCAAAGATCGAAGGATTGCTCCCCGATCAATTCGAGGAGGCAATGAAGGATGAGGTGCAGGTGATCGATACGCGACACATGCTCGCATTCGGAGCAGGGCACATCGCCGGTTCCATGAATATTGGTTCTTCGCCAATGTTGTCGATATGGGCAGGATGGTTGCTCGATCCAGAGGAGCCGATCCTCCTTATCGCGGACTCTGATATGGCAATAGACGAGTTGGTCACTCAGTTATCGAGAACTGGATACACAAATTTCGCGGGTTATCTCGCGGGAGGCATCAATGCGTGGATACAAGCCGGAAAAACGATCTCCCATCTGGGTGAACAAAGTGTTCATGAGGTGAATGCGATCCTTTCCACAAACGGCTCAGAGGTGCAGCTTGTCGACGTCAGAACCCCGTCCGAATGGAAAGAAGGGCATATACCTGGCGCGATGCATCTCTTTCTCCCGGAGCTCGAGGAAGAGGCTGTAAAACTCGATAAAAGCCGAATCACCTATACTTATTGTGCCAGCGGATACCGTGCAAGTATCGCGGCAAGTATCCTTGCTAAAATGGGATTCGAAAATGTGGTAAATATCCCCGGCAGCTGGAAGGCGTGGAAGGCGACGGGGTTTGCTGTGGAAAAAGGTGAATTGCGGTAGGACAGCCTAAGCAATCTCCATCAAGAATAGCGCTTTTCTCCTGATCTCACAGGGTTGCTTTTCCTCCCTGAAGCGCTTTCAAGCGCTGGAGAAGTGGCGGATGTGAGTAATCCAAAACGATCCGAAGCTTATGCGGAGCAGGATGGGATAGGTGATCGCTGCTGAGTTTTTTCAGCGCTGTGGCGAGAGCTTCCGGAGTGCCGGTAGATTCGGACGCATAGGCATCTGCTTCAAACTCATGCTTCCGGGACCATGCGTTTGCGATCACGGAAAGTAGCTTGGAGGCTGGCTCAAGGAGGATCGTGAATAAAACCAACCCAACTTGTGGCGAGATCTTATCTACCATGAAGGCATCATGGAGCTGGCGTGCAAAGGCCCCGTTGGGATCAGTCGCCAAGCCAATGAGGAAGAACACCATCGCCATTTGTAGGATACCTACGAAGAGGCGCTGTTTGATGTGTCCGAGGCGGAAATGGCCGATCTCATGCGCAAGTATTGCCAGCAACTCAGGTGAACTGGATTTTTCGATGAGCGTATCGAACAGTGCGATTTTCTTGTGTTTGCCGAAGCCTGTGAAATACGCATTCGCCTTGGTGGAACGCTTAGAGCCATCGATGATGAAAACGCCTTGGAGCGGGAATCCGCATTTATCCCCAAGGGCTTCGATATCGCTTTTCAAATCACCGTCGGGCATCGGGGTGAATTTATTGAACAAGGGTAAAATGAATGATGGAGCCAGGTAAGTGAGCAGTAATTGAAACACTGTGACAAACGCCCACGCCCAGATCCATGCATTTGGCACCTCGTTGAAAATCCACAAAATACCAGCCAGCAAGGGCATGCCAATGAGCGCTGCGAGTAGAAGCCCTTTGAGCCTGTCTACAATGAAAGTGCTGACAGTTGATTTATTGAACCCGAATTTCTCTTCGATAACGAAGGTTTCGTAATAATCGAAAGGAAGAGATATAAGGTTCTGTGCGAGGAATAGTATCCCGAGAAAGATCAATCCGGAGATAATTTCATTCCCTGCGAGTGAGCGGGCTAGATTATCGAGAAACGGGAAACCGCCGGCGAACCAAAAGGCCAATAAAATACCGAGAGAGAACACCGATCTGATGATATCAAAGCGCGAATTGATCGATAGATAAGAGCGGGCACGATCGAGCTTTTCCCGGTCCATCAAACCATCGAGTTCGCTTGGCGGAGTGGAAGGAAAAGTCTTTAGATTGAGAAGTGTGGCGATGAATTCCAGCTTCCATAGAAGGAAAAGGGAGATGATAATAAGAATGGCGAGGAGGTTCATAGATCGTGAAAATTTTTATCTCTGGATGAGATTGAAGACGGGTGGAGCTGCTTCTTTCCACGCAAGGGCGGTGGCTGCCTCAATTACAGCATCTTCATCATCCCTACGGTGAAAAACTGCAGTATCACGCAGTCTGCGAGAGGTGATGAGAATCGCTTTGAGCTCAGTGGCGATGCTCAGGTAGGAAATAATTACAGAAAACGCAATGGCGAGCAGGAAGATAGCAATGGCACCAGCTATTGGGATCTTTCCCACGATGATTGCCAGAATTGCGATCATCAATGCCAGAGGCGGCACAGCCATACCAAATCGGCGGGCGCCTTCGCGCGAAGTTGCTGCTTTAGGGTCGCGTGCGCCCCAATCAACAAGAGCTGATTTTCTTAGGAAATCTGCGTAAATGACTGCGTCTCCCACTTGCGAGACCGGGAGGTTTTCACTTCCGAATGCTTTCTCCCATCTTCCAATATCGCACTTGCACTGAAGTTTTCCTTTTTCCGCGAGGATACGCATGCCGAACCACCAACGGACGACAAATGCGATGATGATAGGGAGCGCTGCTAGGAGTATGAGTAAGCGAAACACGATAAATCTGGAGGAGGTTTAACCGCGAACAAAAGTTAATGCACGCGAATGCAGTGAAAAATTACTTTTTCTGTGAGAGGGACGAGACGCGATTTGCAAATTCCATGATTTTCCGAGGATCTTTCCTCCATGAACGATTAGTAAGGGTATATACGTCTCCAATTCATGGTGAAATGCTAGAACTGAAAGTGCTCGTGAATAGCTGGAACGTTACGTGAAATGGATCAGACAAGTTCCCGCACTATGGCCAAGGATGGCGTGGATAGCGCCCAGCCAGCTCCTTTTTCATTTGCGGATATCCGTTTTGCCAGAAGTTAGGAATGTCCTTGGTCATTTGCCAAGGTCGTTGGTTTGGGGCTAGAATGTGAACAAGCAAAGGAATGCGCCCGGAAGCAATGGTCGGTGTGTTGCCTGTTCCGACGAGTTGGGCGAGTTTTACAGAGAAAAAAGGATCGTTTTCTGAATGGTAAGTGACTTTCGGTGTGTGGCCGGAAGCTAATCTAATTCGTTCCGGGCAGTGGGTATCCAGAAGGTGCCGCTGATGAGATGATAGCCAATCGTTGAGCACTGGCCAGACAGCCGCGTCTTTTATCTCCTTGTAGCTGACCGCGCCGTGGCAAATTTGAGCAACTGCGGCGATCTTGTCTTCATGTGTCCAGGTGGGTAGGCCCAGCTCCGGCATCCATTTTGAAATGCAGCTGAGGCGGTGTGTGTATTGTTCCACCTGGGCATCCCAGTTTTTCAATACAAGCTCTCCGGAAAGAAACCGGTCGGCCAGGATTTCCGCTGCCGCATCAAGTGGGACATTTTGATCTGTCTCCTTGGATTCGAGGACGAGATCGCGGAATTTTTTCTGCCTCAGACAGGTGACCCTTCTACGGGACTCGTCATAATTCGCTCCATCGGTGGATTCAATTTCATCGGGGAAAAGCTCCTCGAGCCATGCTAGCTCGATCGCTGTTGCCAGACGCAGGTGAGTGGTCGTTTCGCGCGCTTCCACCTCGGTGATTTCGCATGCTACGAAAGCTGCGGCTTGGCGGACACATGATTGATCGTCGAGTTTGCCTCTACGGTTCCCGACCAGGCGGCATGCGAGATTTCCCTGAGAGAGGCGTATTGCGAGCTGATCCGAAAATGCGGACAAAATAGATTTGGCCACGGCGATACGCTTCCCATGAAAGTCAGGAACAGGGGAAGTTGCGCTTTTTTGTTGATTCTGGCGGGGAGTAAAAATTTGCAGGAGCCGCTGGAAGATCTGGGCGGTATCGCGTGCGCCCCGGGCATGAATACCTAGCTGGGAGAGGCGGCGGGGATCGAATTGCATGGCTTGGGCGGATTCGAACCCACGGTATTCTCCTGCGAAATCCGATGGATCATCCGGGAAAATAAAGTCTTTGCGGGATGTCTGGGACTTTCCTTTTACAAAAATTCCCTCGCCTTGGACAACAGCCGCGATGAAAGCAGTTTCCGCAAGACAATCATTTTGAAAGCCGGCAAAAAGCAGGCGGGAGAAGCGGGGCTCCAAGGGTAACTTGGCCATTGCTGCCCCGGTTTCTGTTAATTTGCCAGCGGCGTCAGTAGCGTGAAGCTCGTGGAGGAGCTGCTCGGCCTTTTTCAAGGAACTTTCTGTGGGGGCATCCAACCAATTGAAGCTACGCGGATCCGCACAGCCGGAGGCTTTGAGCAAAAGAATTGCCTCCGCTAGATCGATGCGGTGAATCTCCGGAGTCTCAAATTCATCGCGGCGTGCATGATCGGCTTGGCTCCACAGCCTAAGGCATCTCCCGGAAGAGGTTCGCCCGGCGCGACCTGCCCTCTGCGCCGCCGCTGCACGGGAGATTTTTTTGATAAGGAGCGTATTGATTCCTCTGCGTGGTTCGAATGCTGAAACTCTCGCCAATCCGGAATCAATCACCGTGCGGATACCGTCGATCGTGAGAGACGTTTCCGCGACGTTGGTAGAGACGATAATTTTTGGCTTGGACGAAGGTCGGATAGCCGCTTCCTGGGCGGCTGGTGGGAGCGAAGAGTATAATGGAAAAACATCGAAATCGCGGAAGGCAGAAGAATTTTCCAGAATTTCGATGGTGCGGCGGATCTCATGGGTCCCCGGAAGGAAGATGAGTATATTACCGGGCTCTGGCAGCGCGATCGCATCACGGGTCAAGGCCACGACCTGATCCCAGAGCGGGATCTCCCGCTGAGCGCCTGCGTTCCGGTGGGTTGCAGCCTGACGATGGGGCTTGTGGAGAATTTCCACCGGAAAAGTCCTTCCTCCAGCCTCAAGTTCCTTCACCGGTGACATGTAGTCGGCCAAATGACTGGTTTCCAATGTGGCTGACATCACGACAACGCGGAGATCCGGGCGAGAGCTTTTCTGCAAGGTCAGACACCGGGCAAGAGCAATGTCCCCCGCAAGCCGGCGCTCGTGAAACTCATCAAAAATGACTGCGCTTACTCCCGAAAGTGCAGGATCATCCTGCAAGATCCGCTGAAAGACCCCATCCGTGAGATAGAGGATTTTCGTATGGTCAGAGTATCTTGTGTCGAATCGGACGGCGTATCCGACTTCCTGGCCCAAGTTCGTCTTCCGGTTTTTCGCGACGAAGCCCGCAAGCAGCCGGGCTGCCATCCGGCGTGGCTCTATGACGATCACCCGGCCTTTGATCTCGGGGAGATCCGCGAGGATACCCGGCACTTCAGTGGATTTTCCTGATCCAGTGGGGGCGGTCAGGAGTATCCGGGAGCAAGAGGATTCCGAGCCTGTGGAGCGCAGGACCTCTGAGATTTCGTGGATGGGCAGAGTCACACGGTTCTTGTAGTCAGCACAGCCATTTGCTCAACCGTAGAAATCAATATACGATCGGCCTCGCATCAGAATGATTGTCAATTTATGAATCCTCGGGAGAAGTGAGATTGGCTGGGCCAACAGCTTCTTCGGTCGGAGGAGGCGTGATGATTTCCACTGGCGCACCGTTCGGGGCATACGGCAGGCGGGAGACCGCCAACCAATCGCCTGGATTCAGATCGTTGCGAACAACCAGCACCTCGTTGTTGGACCAAACGGGAAAGATGTTCATCTTCTCAATGGAAGGAGTTTCCTTTTCAATAAGATAGATTTGATTCAATCCGCGCATCGCGGTGCGCGGAATAACGTAGACGTTTTCCAGAGTCACTCCGCTGACTGCGGCACGAAGGGGCTGTCCGATACGGAGCTCGGGGCACCGGGATTTCAAACTGAACGGATCCTCGATCAAGGCGATGGCAAAAAGCTCGCGGGAGTCAGGATCCAGAGTCCCCTCGGTGCGGACGATTTTCGCTTTCCACTGGTGTTCGGCAGGACCGGAAGGATCCCGAAGTGCATCCGTGAGAATCACGTCTACCGGAGGATCTGTTTCCACGCTTGGAAGATCGATGAAAGGAAGCTGAGCGGGGGCAAGGGGAAGACGGATCTGCGCGGTAGCGGTGCCAAAGATTTCTCCAAGCTGCGTGGTGGCTCCAACGGCTTGCCCGAGGCCGACGAGGCGTTTCTGAACCCGCCCGTCAAACGGTGCTTTCACTTTGGCACGCTCCAGATTGCGCTGGGCTTGTTCAAGGTCAGCCTTTGCTGCGCTGACATTTGCCTCCGCTTCGCGAAGCTGGGGAACGCGCAGCACCAACGGGGACGGCTCCTCAGTATAGCCGATATCCTGCCAGTTCAGCCGGGCTTGCTTTGCCCTGGCCTGCTCTTGGATCAGAGCCGCTTCGGCCTTTGCCAGCCGGGACTCCGAGGCGAAGACCGCAGTCCGCAGGTCTGCGGGATCAAGTTCCAGAAGAACATCTCCTTCCTTGAAAAATGCCCCGTCTTCAAATGCTGGATGAATGCTCATTACCGTTCCGGAAACCAGCGGAGTGATGGTTGTCGCCTGCTGGGTGCTGACAGTGCCCTGGGTATCGATAATTACCTGGTAGTTTGTCGGGTTGAGGACCGTTTTCTCGGTCTTGAGAAGTTGCTGGGCGCGGTGCTTCGGTTTCGGTGGCGCTACTGGAACACCGAGCCATTTCCATGCGATGATACCAGCCACCAGAATAGAGACGGGGATCAGGGCGCGGATAAAAATTTTCATACGAATAGTAAATTGTCGGCTAGAATAGCGATGGAATCAATTACGATATGTTAATGGTGAATGTTTCACTTGTGGGGATAATTGACGAACAATTCCTATTTTTTTTGCGGGAGGAAATAGATGTTTTCGGTTAATATGTAGCGGAAAGCGTTTTCTCAACCTGCTGTTTTATGAAATTTCTGGTTCCCACATTGATATTGTTTTTATCCGTGATCGCTTCGGCAGAGGCTCCTGCCCTACTGCAGGCTAGCCTGAAAGGCTTGCTGGTGGTGGAACTCGATAACGGGAAGATAGCGGGAACTGCAAGCCAGATGAATGCCACTGCGGTAAAAAATGGCGGATCGCAGCTGGAAATCGTTTTCAACCAGGAAGTTGGCGAGGATATGCGCACGGCGACAAAGGAGGTAAGCAAGTTCATTCACGTCCGCCATGATGGAAAATTGCCGGAAGGTTATCGTATTGAGCTGGCATTTGCTGACAAATACAGCCCGAAAGACGGCCCATCGGCAGCAGTGGCTAGTGCCTTGCTTGTGGATTCGATGATAGTGGGCAACGAATTGGCGGATGATTTTGCCGTGACCGGGGATATGAATGCGGACGGTCATGTGCAGCCGGTAGGGGGAGTTCCGGCGAAAATCAGCGGAGCCCAGCGCAAGGGATGTAAAATTGTGGCTGTGCCAAGCAGCAATGAATCCGCGGTTAGCGATGCCTACATTGTCGATGGGCTGGCTGCTTTGAAAAAAATTCAGATTTTCTCGATTGCGGATTTTGAGGAAGCCCGTGCGATTTCTTCCAAGGAGCGCGACGAAAACCTGGCGAAAGCAATTTCCGAGTTCTCCAAAATCCAGGAGGTGCTCGCGAGGGATGAGAAGTTTATATCAAACTCCAAGGTGATTGAGAAATTGCGCGAGGTCGTCACAATTTCGCCAAATCATCTTTCGGCGAAATATCTTTTATTACACGCTGTTGGGCAGGCACCGCGGAGCCTGACACTTGCTGGCTCCATTGAGGCTATCAACAAAGCCGATACGGCTCTGGCAGGAATGCTTTCGAGCGGTAGTTTCACGATAAGCAGGGGAAATTCCGATTTATTGTTCAAGTTCGAGAGCGAAATGATCCGGCTCAGGCCGTTGCTGGACAAGCGGACGATAGATTTCAGCGATTCCTATATCGAGCTCGCAGAGTTTGTGCGCGACAACCGGGATCGGAAAATTTTCACCCCTCAGCTGCAACGGGAGTTGGATGGCGCGGTTTCAAAAATCAGCTATGAACAGTCGGCATTGCTAGGAGACGCCGATGTGCGGGAAGAGCTGATGCTTGAATGATGCCTTCCGGCTCAATGAGAATGAGGCTGGCTAGGTAATTCCTTTCCTACAAGTTGGAGGAGAGGTTGATCTCATTCACCAAAGAAAGTTGAATGGCGGGGCGCGTGTGATGGGTTTACGAACTCTCACCGCCCTTCCATGCCTAATTGGTGTCATCCGCGACTCTTGGAGCCAAGGCACTTTTTGCGTCCATCCCCTCGGCCAGTCTTGGACTGCACCCGCCCTCGAACTGGATCTGATGAAGTCCTGTCCGAAGAATCGGCATCTCATTCACCTCAGCCAGAACTGGTCTGAGGCATTGAAAACGGGGCTTGTAGGCTCTTCCTCTGAAATCGCCGAGCAATGCGGCCTGACATCCGGGCGGGTAAGGCAAATCGTCCGCCTCTCCGGTATTGATCCCAGAATCGCGGGATTTCTCACCAGTTTGAAAGGGAAAGCGGCTTTGAAAGGGTTTTCGGAAACGCGGATTCGATTCATCGTCTCCCTTCCCGATGAGAAGCAAGTGAGCAGGTTCGAGGAGGAATTTGGCGTCCGTTTACCCTCCTGATTTGGTTCATTTGATTCACGGTGACTCAAAACAGCAGGCCTGATAAGGTGTCGTGAACCAACGAGGGCGGTGCAAAACCGCCCTCTTCCACCTTTTTTTAGGACGATTTGACCATGAAGACCCCGCCCATGAATGACTATCTTGCCCTTGTTGCCAACTGCACGCTCCACGGCGTGGACTTCACCTTGGGCGAAAAGGACGGAAAGCCTTGGAAATTTCGTAATCTGATCAAAGTTGAGATTGAGGGGAAAACGGTCGAGCTGCATCAAAACAAGGATTTGCCCCTGAACAGACACAAGCTCGCCAGAGGCTTTGTTCCCACCACCGAGCTTTACGTGAGGAATGTCGAAGAGTCTGAGATTCCACAGGTTGAGGAGTTGATCGGACGTGTTTGTGAATTGCTGTCCTTTGCCACGGAATCCCGCGTGATGGCCTACGGACATGAATACCCGGCAGGTTCAGGGTTGGGAGGACAGAGGAGCGTTTCGGGAACCGTTCAGTGGTGGAGGCCTCCATTTGATGATCCTGCTGATGCAGTGCGTTTTTTGGAAATGTGCTACGCGCCCTACTCCCGCCTACGCGACCCGCGAAAACTCCATGTCGTCATTGATTACATCCACCACTCGATCATGGCCGGACTGGCCGAAGAGATCAAAATTGGACTCGCGTGCATCGCTTTCGAGAATCTCCGCGACAGTTGGGCGCGAGATAGCGGCTACCCTCACCTTGGAGGATTTTTTCGAGCCAAAGGAGCCACCCAGGCAAAAAAAGGAGCTACCGTAGGATTTCGCTCACACCTTGAGGAAATGCTTTCAGAAGTCGGGATGGTGGACGCGCCCCTTCTCGCCAAGCGAATTGTGAATACTCGCAACGAGGTTCTGCATACGGGGCTGTATGGGAACCTCCATAACGATGAGGTTCACGAGTTTCTGGAAACGACCTTGCGCGAATATTTCCTCAGGCTGGTCGGCTACCAAGGCAATTTCTCCCCGTATGTCGGAGGTTCGCCGAAGCCACACAAAATTTGAGTGATTAGCTGAAAAGCTTTTTCCAGAAACCTTTGGTGCGCTCTTCTTCCAGCTCCCGCTTGAAAGCTTTCGCCTGTAGAAGTCTCTTCTGAGCCAAAGCCCTCTCTTCCTCGACCCGCTTCTCCTGATTGGCGATCCGGGCTTCGAGCGCCTTCATGGTTTGCTCCCATTTATCGCTCTTTTCAGGCTCCTTGGTTTTGTGCTCCAAAAGGAGGGTGATTCTCTTCGCCTGATCGCGTTGCGCTTCCAGATCCTTGCGGATTTGCTCTTTTTCTTCCTCCAGACGGGCGATGGATCGATCTTTCTCATCCATTAGCTTGTCTTTTTCGGCTAACAGTAAGCCTAACCCTTCTGAATCACTGGATTTCTGGGGGTTAGCGGGTGGTAAAGCCGACCCGTTAGCTTCCTGTTCGTCCTTACCCTTTGGAGGATACACACGGAAAAGCTCGGCAGGATCAATCTCGTAATGCCCTTTTTCGTTCTTTGCGGCAGAAACCCTGCCCTTCTTGATCGCTGCTGAGAGCGATGGTTTGGAAATGCCTGCCGCCTTAGCCGCTTTTCCGAGTGTTAGTCTCGTCATTTTACTCTCCCTCGACGCTTACCGTTGGATAACCTGTAAGCCGTTAGGTGTCTTTACACCGCCGACGCATTGTTATACCATTAGCTAACGGTATGATTCTGGTTATCCACGGGTTACTTATACCGCATACTAACAGGTAATTTGACTCAAAGCCAGAATCACGTTGGTATTTATCCCACGGCATCAATTCCCAGAATGCCTGTCAACAAGAGCAAAGGAGGAAAGGCAACCTCACACTGCCCATAGAAAAAACCGCCGTTGGCGCGGCGGTTTCAAAAGTAGAGAATTACTCTCAGTCACTACATATATAGTAGTTCTTTACGCCCTTGATTGCAAGTCGAAAGTGATTCAGCAAGCGATTCCGCTTGGCCTTTCGCATGTCGCATTGTGAGCGAGCCGAGAACATACATATGCATTTATCCACAAATATTTCAATGGCATCCACGCCAGAGCGAAGAGGAGGGCGCGTCAGCTCGCCCAAGCTTCGTAAATCCCTCGAACAGGCCGAAGACTTTCTCGGTCTCGAAGAACAAACCAACCGCTACGATCTTCTGATCCTCGTCAAACGGGCAGGGAAGGCGGCGGGCTTCACCCCGCGCATGACCGAGCTTCTGGACTACTACATGAGCTTTACCCGCGAAATCGATTGGGAGGAGGGGCATAGTCCTATCGTTTACCAATCCATATCGCGAACAGCACTCGACCTTGGAATCACCGAACGCCAGATCCAGAGACTGGAACAGGCATTGTTCGAGGTAGGGGCGGTGACATGGCACGACAGCGGCAATCACCGCCGCTACGGACAACGGTGTCCTGAGACAGGGGAAATCCTCTATGCCTACGGCGTGGATCTTACGCCCTTGGCCTATCTAAAAGAGGAGCTGGAACAAAAACTCGCCCGGAAGAAAGCCCATGATCGTATGTGGATGGAAACCAAACGGCAGATTTCATGGTATCGGAGGCAGATCCTCTCAACCTTGGCCGAGTTGGACGGAGAAGGGGGCATTCATATCGAAAAAGTTTCCCGTCTTGAGGAAGCTTACGAGGAAATGGCCAGACCGATCCGGACCCATATCGGCATTGAGAGCCTTCAAGCGATGCTCGCAGCTCACAAGGAGCTTCACGAGCGCGTTCTTGCTGTGATTGAGGATGAGGAAAAAACAGCTATATCCTGTGGAAAATCCATCAAAATGTCGTTCATAGACGCCACTGATGTCGTCCACTACAATTATACAAATCAGATACAATCTAATGAATTAGATACAGGTAAGGCTTCGCCAGTTTGCTTCCAAGGAAGACGTAACAGCGGGCAAGGCGGCAAATCCCAGCCAGAAGAGAAGAGGGAGGCTCCACCAAGTCAGAGCGAGGAGAAACCGCAGCAAGGAAAGTTCTCCATTGCAGATACGGGATTGCAGCACATCACGATCAGTCAGGCACTCAACGCCACTTCCGATAGATTCAAAGAACATCTTCCGCTCACATTCGATACAATGAGCTGGCGTGAATTTGTTGATGCCGCCGGACGCTTGCGGCCAGCACTCGGCATCAGCCAGCAAAGCTGGGGCAATGCGTGTGTCGCCTTGGGTAGAACCGGAGCCGCGATTTGCGTTCTGCTGACCGATCAGGCGGCGTTGCGCGAAAATGATCCCGTGACCAAACCCGCCGGATATTTCAATGCGCTCGTCAAGCGGGCAGGGATGGGAGAGCTTCACCTTCACAAATCCATCTTTGGAATTCTGAGACGGGAAGAGGAGGCTTCGTTTGGCTGATTTGACACAGGAACAGAAAATCGGCTAAGATCGTGCCGAAATGGCAGGCGATGAATCTTTACCAAGATCTGATGAGGGCGAGAAGAGACCTGAACACGTTTTTTTTCCTCGCAAGCACCCGAAGGATGATTCCATCTGTCCAGATCACAAACAAGAAATCAGATCGCCAAGGGAGATCAAAATTCCGGTGATTGGACCGAATATAGGAGAAGATGAATTGGAAAAACTGTCTAAAAAGTATTCGGAAGAAAATCCTGAATACGCCGCGCATTTTGAACTACTAGACGAATTGCAATCAAACGACGAACTAGGTGAATACTTCGATGCTGGGGTGTTTACTAACGACAAGCTAAATTCTATTGACCGTTCTAAAGCGGTCGAGGCACTCGAATTTTTGAAAGATAAACAGGAAATTGAAATGGGGATCATCCTGAAAGATGAGAGTGGTAATTTTCTTACCAAGACCTTCAATGAAGGCTTTCCTTCCGAGTGGCCCGAAACGGTCTTCGACAACGAAGGAAATGCAATACCTGCCAGAGGATTAGCTTTTGGGCCTGCTTGCCGCTTGAAATAGTTAAAAGAATTGATGAAAGCCTGGGAGGTCAAAAAAGCTTGGGAAGAGGAAGATGATTGCGCAAAGAAGAAGGAAATTCTCTCCAACGGTCTAAAAGCTTCTCTCGACGACCATCTCCTCGATGTTTATTTGAGAATCGTGCACGAAGTCCCTCTGCATGACTACGAATGCCCAGAACACCCGCTCGGATTGAGTGTAAATTTTCCGCATGTAGAAGCTTCCGAACCCCGGACGAATCCTGATTTGGAATCCTCAAAAATCACTAAAAGGAGTGCCTTTTGGGGCGATCTGACACCAGCACAGAAAGTTGCTTGGGGTGTGGGTGTTTTAGCAGCGATTGCCACGGTTACTGGAGTGGTGTTCGCGATCATCAAGCCAAGCTGAATAGTTTGATAATGTATCTTATGGAAAGTCGTGGGCTTGATTAAGCTGGAGATCCAGAAACCAACGTGTAGATAAAATCAACAAGCCTTGAGATTCCGAAAATCGATCCGGCAAAGGCGCAGCCACCAAACATGATTTTGTTGCCAGCTCCGATCATTATGAGCTTCCAACTGCTGTGCTTGCTCGTTGTAGCCGACCAAACGTGCAAACCAAGACCTATTGTAATGGAAAGTCCACCAATCACCAATGCCGTGACTGCCGCCCAATATTTGAATTCATCCATAAGAAGGTTTCTCGTTTACCCTACTCGGGTAGATCGTCAGGATCAATCCGAGGCTCGGGTGCAGGAAGCGGAGGAGGACTTTCGGGAGATGATTCAGCCTGTTGCACCGGAGCGGCTTTCGGTGGGTTCTTCAGTGAAGCGAGTTCCGACTCCTGTAATGCCGTATGAAGCAGCAAAACAAAATCGACCGCCTTGTCGAGGCTGGCAATTTTGCAGACTGGAATGGTTGCCGCACCGTATTCCATGATGATTTCTCCATAGTTTTTCAGCTTCTCAACTTCTTTGGGCATCACCTGTTTGCCCAAACGGACTTTTTCATGCCCTATGATCCGAAAAGCTATTTTGGTATTCCGAAGGTAGTCACCGTTCGTCTCACCCCTGATGCCAATCGCTTTCTCGGAAAAAGCCACGGACACCCACTTTCCGTGGAAATACTCGAAATAAACGAACCAAGCGGCACCGACCATGCAGGTGAGAGTTATCAGGGGCATGGGGTTTTCGAGCTTGCCGAAAACTGCGGAGACAAGCGTTCCTACAACGACAAAAAATACAATCATGACAAGACAGCCCACGCCGCAGCTCATGTTGTCGGTTGCCAGTGCGGGGCATTTGCCTGTGACTACGAAATACTGACCATCGGTCTTGTATTCCGGCCAGTTGGGAAGGTTCTTTCGTCGGACGACTTTCATCATATCAATAGTTCCTGGAAAATAGCTCGTGTTTGTCGTGGAAGGCTCGTTGCAGAACCATCGGTGAAAACGACGGGCGGATGATCAACTGCCTCAGCATCTTGTCGTCCCGCCCGAAGAAACGGGAGGCTTCTTCGACACTCATCAATTCATGGCTGCTTGAAGACCAGCTTCCACCCGTCGCGCCCTGCTTGGTGGCCGCGTCACGGGTGACCTCGCTTTCGCTTCGATTGTGAATCGAGGTATTGCCAAGTCGCTTTGATATCCATTCCAATGTCGTGAGATCGGAGTTTCCGAAAAACTGGAGGACGCCCGCGTTACCCAGAAAGGTTTCCCAGCGGTCGTTGTAGAGTGCCTTGAGCTGGCCCAAGTCCTGAAGAATCGGCCAAAGTTTCACGCCCAGTCCCGCGATTTGCCCGGCGGCATCCTCGATGGTCTTCATGGTGCCGAGCACCGCGAACTCATCCAGGCACATGACGATGGGATGGGTGGGCTTGGTGCGCTCCGCCTCCATCGCGGCAAGCGTCAAATTGACGAACAGCCGGAGCCAACGGGAACAGGTTCCCATCCGCATCGCGGGCAGGCTCAGGTAGACCGTGACATTGCTACGTTTGAGGTCGGCCAAATCCAGCCTGCCATCAAGAAGGACATTCTGAACTTGTTCATAGCCGAGGAATCTCAGGTGACGACGCGCACTTGAAAGAACCGACAGCCTCTCCTTCTCGTTGCGGTCGAAAAAGTCGGCGGCGGCATCCATCACCGCCGCCCGTGCAGCAGGGTTGGCAAACATCTCGTCAGCCAGTTTCTCATTCGCGTGCATCACGAGTTCACGAACCGTTGTCAGGGTTCTGCGATCCTCATATTTCGTGTCGGTCGCGACATGGAGGATACACCCTTCAATGAAGGTCTTCGCGCTTTCGTCCCAATGCGGATCGTTTCCACTGGGAACAACCAGAGCGTCTGCGATCAGTCCCGCATCCTCCACAAGGGTTGGGCTGAGGAGCGATAGCATGGACAGGGGATTGAAGGTGCTGTCGAGTCGGGAGTCCGTGCCGGCAACACTGAAAGGGTCGAGAACATGAACGGTTTGCCCGAGAACCCGTGAGCGGTATTCCGCCGTTTCGCCCGCAAGGTCACCTTTGGGATCGATTACCAGCATCGAGCCGGGATAGGTGAGGAGATTTGGAATGATGGCCGCTCTTCCTTTTCCCGCACGGGAGCCAGCTATGGTAATCATGTGACGGTCATCCGCGATACCCAGGGGATACCCGCCTTTCACAAAACGCTCGACGCGACTGTCGGGAAGGCGATGCCGGACAATATCACCATCGACCACGCCGAGGAAAATCTTACCTTCTCTGTTCTCTCTGGAGAACGAAAGTGAAGGTGTTTGTTTTAGGTGCCCAACAGGCTCGAACCGAGCGGATGAGGATTCCCCGACAGGCAATCCCTCAGCTCCCCGGAGGAACCCGTCGAACAGGCTTTTCCGTTCGCTCATCGACCGTCCCTCCCCATCGATTTGCCGTCATGAGCTTTGTTGAATTCCTCAGTCAGCCGGATTCTCTCCGCACCAAGTTCTTTGTTCCGATTGAGGTTTTCGATCGTCAAGTCCATCTGTTCCTGTTGCTTTTCCTGAAGGTCATCCATGGCCTTCCTCTTCTCGTCTTCCGGTCGGTTCTCATATTCCTCAGCCAGTCGCTCTCTGTCCCGCTTGTGTTCGTTTTCAAGCCCCTGAATTGACTTCGCCATCTGTTCATCGGACTTCTGCAACATAGCCGCCATCCTGTCCTTTTTCTCGTCGGCAGGGGTTTTCTGAGGGGAGTTGCGTTCGTGAGTAGGCCTGGCGACACCAGAAGTCCCCATGCCCGGTCCCGTAGGTGACGGGAAGCCCGCCGTATGAACGGGTGTCTTTGGCTTGTTCCGGGGTTCGAGAACAGGCTTGGGTGGCTTGCCGGGTGCCTTTCCGTCCTCTCGGTCTGGTTCTTCGTGGTCGGGTGGTTCGTCCATGATTTCTGAGTGGGATCAAGACGATTTTACCGCCGAATGGCAGAACAGGAAGAATATTTTAACCTGCTGTTAACTTCGATCTGCCATGATTCCTCCCCCTGTTTTGCAAAGGATGAACCATGTCAGATAACGAACAAATGAAGGGTTGGGACGCATATCTCTCTTCGCGCCCGCTGACCATGCCCAATGGGGTCAAACGTCTCGTCAGGCTGCCGCTTTGGGCGTGGGATATTTATGCGGACTACACCGATCTGGACATGAAACGGATCGTTTCCTTGAATTGGACCAGAGCCTTGCAATTTGAAAGACCGGAAGCTTTCGACTACATCATGACCTCTGATGCCCACTCGAAATCCCGGCGGTATCAGAAGATGGCCTATGTCTACGATCTATTGGGGAAAGACAACATGCGTGAGCTGGCTGAGTTTCCAGCCAACGATTTCCACGATCCTTGCACTCTTCCAACATTCCCTGATCCATGGCCTCACGAGGCTCATTGCCTGCTATGGATGAAGAAACGAATCCAAGCGCGATTTCCAAAGCCCGCATAGCTTTGGAGCGTTACTCGTTTGAGCGATAAACCAAATGGGTGTCGCCCCCGTCCAGAGGTCGCATGAGTTCCCTTCCGGTAAGTCTTTTGTATGCCGCTTCATCCTCAGCATCCCGCTCTTGCTTACGAAATTCCTTGATACTGTGATACCAAGCACTCTGTCGGTTCTTGGCATCTGCCAGCCAAGCGTCAATGAGAGCGATTCGCTTCGGTTCGTGGACTGGATCAAGGGGCACAAGGCTTTGGCTAAGTCGCATCGAAATGTCCTGCAATACAGGATTGTTCTTCGCTTCCTCACTACGTTTCCGCAGGTCTTCACCCGCTCTCTCCGCGACTGCCCGAAAGTCAGCAACCCCGAGCGACCTTGCTTGAGTTTTCACGGGCTTCTCAATTTCCTGCGGAGTGAGCAAACGGAAAGACTTGATCTCTTGATACCAGATATTCTCTTCGTTCTCCTCATCCGTGATCCAAGCATCGAACTGCTTTAACACACTCTTTTCCAATTTTGGATCAAGTGGTCCTTTCTGAGCAAATCTTTGAACGCGAACCACCAGGTTCCATGTATTGGCATCGTTGCGAATCGCCGAATATCTCCGGTCGATTTCCTCATCAGGAATTGAGTCGAGAAAGTCATAGTTTTCTCGGATGTATTGTCGCAATTCTTTCCTACCTCTTCCCGTGGTAAAGAGGGCTGGAAGGGACTTTATCCTGAGGTCATCGACGATGATTTTCCACATCCCACGTGGGGATAGTGTCACTGGCCGCAGCGTGAGAAGGTTGAAAAACTCAACTTTGAGAACTTTCAGGATACGAACGATTGCAGTCCAATCGGGCTTTGGAAAACCCTTCCGCTCCGGGAAGACATGAGCTGGAAACAAATCTGAGTGTTTTGAGGGCATGGCAGTCTTTGAGTGATTCTATCCAATAGAGCCCTCCAGTCAAATTCCCGAAGAACTTTCCCGCATTTTCAGGAGCGATTCTCCCTAGAATTTCGGTGGTTGGGAAAATGTTCCCACCGTGCTTCCAAGGCTTTTGTTCAAGCTTTGGGTTTCATCGCACTTTTGAAGAGCCTCTGCAAAGGTAGTGTCTCGTTGGAGAAGGTTGGATATTTCGGTTTCGATTTCATCTTTCGCGTCGGTCAGCAGAAGTGTGGTTGAAGCGTGAGTGGATGAATATTCTTCAAGCTGTCGTTCGATGGCTTGAATCGCCTCATCCGATTCGCCGACGCCAATGAGCCGCTGTCTTTCCTGTTCAAGTCCGGCATGTCGAACCTTGAGAGCTTCGCGAAGCTCGCCGAGCGTCATCTCGACCTGTTCGTTGCCTACCTGCAAGGGAACCGGAGCACCGTTGATCGAAGCCAAGGCCTTTTCCGTGCCTGACTTTACCCTTCGATACATCTCCCATTCGAAATCACTCCAATCAATTCGGGTCGTGATGCGGGGAACCTTGAACATCATTTCCTCAAGTTCGATTTTTGAGATTCCCATGTTCCTTGCAACCTTGTCGAATCCCAGCCTCAGATAGAAATCCTCATCCATCTGGTTTCGTTTGACATGCTCTTTTTCCTCTTCGCTCAGCTTCGCATCATAGTCTCCGCGCATCGAACGCTCCTCATTCTGTTGCTCTCGAAACCATGTTAAAGGAAATTGGTTAAAATCAGGTAAACCGGAACGCGACAGAAGATCCGGTATCGGCGAATAGCACCGACAAGAGATCCTCCTGAGGAGACGTGAACTTCTCCCGTTTTCAGAAATTGGAAGAAGCGCGGTCTAGGATGGACATCGCCAAGCGAGAGCAATCATCGCGATTTTATTGGCTCGCATTTTTGCTTCATTGAAATCATCGAATAGCCCGAGAAAATGCCGACCGATCCACTTGGCCTTTCTTCCGTCGTCAAACTCGATGCCCTTTTCGTGCTCGTATTCCCAACTCAGTTTCGCGCTCTTGAGGATGAACTTTGATCGTTCCTCAGCCTGCCAACAGTTGCCCGCAACGAATTCCGTGGCCGGGTTCCTGTCACTCAGAACGTCCAGTTCTACGAGATAAGAGATGCCCCCGCAGGATGGACACCTGATCGTCCAGAAGGACGAATAAAGCCGCGTGGTGCGGACTTCCGGCTCCAAGGTGATCGTGTCAATGTCGAGGGTTTCAAACTTCTCCTCAGGCTTTGTCTCGCAGCAGGGACATCCCCAACGGGGAAAAGATTCAACGGTTGTGTATTCGATATTCATCCAGTTTCCTCGCTTCTGGCTTGTTACGGATTAGCTCCGCAGCAATAGCACGAAACGCTGAAGCCTCATACCCCTTTTGCAAAACGTAAGGAAAAACCTGCATTCGATCATCCCCCGAGCCATAGTCAAAAAGTGACCCAAAATTCCCAATATTGGGTCACTCGATTTTCTCCGTTTTTATAGAAGAGTCAAGTTTCCGAAGATTTATTTCCATGTTCTTCTAGCCAATCCGCGTTCTTCCTTCCCGATTACGTTGAGGTAGATTGCAGTGGTTTCGATGCTGCTGTGTCCCATCCACTTCGCGATGGTCGGCAATGGAATATTCGCCTCCACGCACGCAACCCCGAAACCGTGTCTGAGTCCTTTGGGGCAGGCGGGAACGCCTTCGATCCCAGCCGCCCCCATGACGCGTTTGACGATGCGATAGGCGGTCTTTCTTGAGAATGTCCATAGCCGTTCATCATCGTCGGTCACCTGCAAGAAATGACGAACCGATTTGAGAAATTCATCGGGCAATGGCACCGCCCGATATGTTCGGTTGTTCCGACGTTTCAGAGTGCGAATGACAACCGACTTGTTTCCTTCGTCCAGTCGGTTCGGGGTCAGTTCGAGCACCTCGGAAATCCTCGCCCCGGTATAGAAGAGCATCAGGCAGAAATCTCTTCGTGAGGCTTCCAACGATGCCGCACATGCGCGGAAGCGGCGGCGTTCCGCGCCTGTGAGGTATTTCCTGCGACCGTTTCGGTCGTGAATGTCGGCTCCGGTGAAGCGGTCTGGATGGTCGGTCATGGCGGCTCCTTTCGTTGACCCCGAATTGGGAATTCCGGGTCAGCCGGGTTCCCAGCCTAACAACCGCCAACCTCGAACGAAAGATGACCACCCTCCTCAACTCCGCTTATCCACTGATTTTCTGCCTTCTGGCATTTGTCTCAAACTCTCTCGCCGTCCAGCCGATTGACCATCGCCCAATCGGCGAACTCTCCGCCGCCATCAAGAAAGCCGGACATACGCGCATTGCGCAAGGAATACGATATGTCGTGACCAAAGACCGGAAGACCGGAGAAGTTTCAAAAACTGATAATGTCCTTATGCTGACCACAAACAAGAAAACCGGCGAATGGACGGTTTCAGTCCTTCACGGTGACACTAGGGGCAGCACTCTGCTCATTGGCTCCGGTCTGGAGCGTCCGAGAGCCGGAGAAACACATCATCGGAAGTCATACAGCCGGGAGGCCTCCAACCGAGTTATCAAGGCAACCAAGGGAGAAGTATTTTCGGCCTACTATCCAGACGAGATTAAGAGAATCTTGAAACTTGGTTGGAAAAGAAGTTTCGCAGGGAGCGTTCGCCATGTGAACCATCCGCTTTTCAAAGAAAACGAAACGGCCAAGTATCATTGCGATATACTCGTCGAGCCTAAAGGTGGCCGCTTCGTGGTTCTCATCACGGACATTTCAGGGACATGTTTCAAGATTGCATTGGGCAAGGAATTTTCCGCCAAGAACTAGAATCCTAGTTTTTCAAGAGACTGGTCAAGAGGGCGATCATCGAAGCCCGGTTGATTGATTTCAGTCGATGGCTGTTCCGGCAGTTCGCCGCCTCGGGAAAAGGCATCGGACAAGGAAAAGGTCTGCATGGTTTCGTCACCGAACTGTTCAGCCGCGAATGAAGTTCTCGGAATCTCCACTGAGGACGTTTTCTCCACAGAAGGATTGGAGTGATTTTCAAGCATTTCAGCGAAACCGGGATCGGCTTCAATCAGTTCCTGAACTGCTTCCTCAACAGTGGCATCCGCACGACCATCGGCGAGATCATCAATGGTTTCGTCGTATTTCTGAATGGTTTCGTCCAACGCGGAAATTTCAGCGGAACCAGCCCCGCCTTGGATCATGCTTTCACGAATTTCTCGCAGCTCTTCGAGACGCTTCTCCATGATACGTCTCAACTCACCTTGGGTGATGTCCAGGTTCTGGCCGTTCACTTGTAGGCTCAGACGGTGCGCGTCGATCTCCTGTTGTCTCTGGATGCTGGAGAGCATCGTATCAGCCAAGATTTCAGCCTCCCGCTTCTTCGGAAAACCTGACTCGTCGATTTCGAGCTGGTCTTGGCGCGTCCGGTAGCTGGCCACCAAAAACTGATACTTGGCAGGGAGAATAGCTCGGAAACTCAGAGCCTCGGGGTCCATGCCCTCAAGCTCATCCGTCATGCCAATTGGTGGGTGATAATTCCCGAGCGGGGATTCCACCCCGAGGTTCGCCGCAACCATTTGTTTCCCTCATCTCCCGTTGTTGTGTCACCGACATGATACCACGCCATTTCTTAAAACCCGGTTAACGTGGAGCCACTTGCCGTGATGGTGCTTTTGAAAGGACGCTTCTCTGCACGACTTCTCCTTTTTCTGTTTCGGGCATCGGGGTGCAAACAGAACAAAGGAGTTCATCATGACAAACGAAAAGCAAACAAAAGCAAAACCATCCCACCGTGTCTCATTCTCTCGCATCATCGGCAGCAATGACGATGGCAGTGACAAACTCGGACCAGCCCGCGAAATCGGAGCCGTCTGGGAACGCAAGGGCGACAAGAAGGGCGGAATCCTCCAGCTCGACCACATCCCCGTCGAACTGACCCGTCACGAAGGAGTCATCTTCGTCGTTCCGGTGGAGTAGTGACCTGCAGACCGAGAGGGGAGTGCCCTTCTCGGTCAGATTATCGAGAATTCGCCGGCGCTCCAATCGTTGGCATAGGTGACGGTTTCGAGGTTTCTGCTGTTGGGCTGGTATGGCCAAGCGCGTTGGTTTTGGCACGAACGGACTAAGGGTAATTTTCGGCGTGTGAATTCATTTTAAATAAAACCAAATAATTTTTCTAGCGTTTCGTCGGAGCATTTAACACTTACAAAAAGTGCCAACCCAGAAAAGAGCGGAATTAGAATTCTATAGTCCAATCCTAATTCCCAGCCAGAACGAAGATACACCACAAAGGAAATACTAAACAAGAATACTCCGATAAGAAATACAATTGCACGTAATAATGATAAAGTTTTTTTCATAGATAAGGACCAGGAGGTAGAGGGAATTCAAGAAATGGAAATTCATCCGCAAAAGGTGGATCGGCATCGTCAAGTTTCCAATTGTCCAACAGATCCTCGCCTATATCTTTTCCTTTTTTCAAGTTTCCTGGACAATCTTTAAGCTGAAGAAGCCCTAGCCCAGCGGCTCCCTTACCTAAAGCTTTTGCTCCTTCTTCAATTGCATCCGGCGCCAATCCAGGGCCTCTTAATTCAGGGACAAATTTCTTTTGTATTTTATTATACTTTTTGTAAGCTTTATATGCTCTCCCTGCATTTTTTATAGCTCCTAATCCTAGGGCGCCACTTGCAAAGTCGATTGCTGCATCTTTAGCACTGTAACATTCGCCAGACAATCTCGCAGTTGCATAACCAAGGCCAAGTGAGATAACACCACCCCCAATCTCTTTTAAAAACAAACCGTGAGGGTCGTAGTAGTTCGCCGGATTATTCCCTACATAGCCGTAAAGATTTAATCCTCCCGCTTCCCCGATTGGGTCACGACTTAGCCATCTGCCGGTCGCTGGATCATAAGCTCGGTAAAGTGTCAGATGCAGGTCGCTCGGTGCATGATGAAGGTGACCCGTGTAGAGGAAGTCGCTTTCCACTCCGGTGCCGCTCGTTCTGGTGACTTGGCCCCACGGGGTGTAGTCATATCGGGCTTCGACTGTCGTGCCATCGCTGGCGATGACTTCGCGGATGCTGCCCAAGTGATCTTTAGTGTAGAAGTAATTGTTCGCTCCTTCGGTGAAGCCGTCTGAAAAGTAGTTTCTTTGGACGGTTGCCGCGGCGCTGTCGCGTTTCTGGGCGATCTGGGGGCCGACCCAGAGATAGGTTTCATGCGAGGTCTCGGTGCCGTTGTCTTTCTCGACGATGCGGATTCTCCGGTCAAGGCCGTCGTATTCGAATTCGCTGGTGTGGGTGCCGTCGATAATCTTGAGGAGGCGATTCTTCGCGTCCCATTGAAACTTTCTAAGCACGGTGCCTTGGTCGTCTTTTTCGAACCGTAGGTTGCCGTTCAAATCATATTCGAGAGTTTTTTGGATTCCGCCGACGGTGATGTTGTAGCTTTGGGTGGCGGTGTTTTGATTCCCATCGGTCGCCTCGACGGTGACGGTGTTGTTGCCTTGGTTGAGGGGGATTTTCTTACGAAACAGAAAATCGCCACCCGGAAGGCTGGTGACTTCGGCGGGCTGGTTGTTGACTTTCACCGTGGAGGGTTCGTCAACGGTGCCTTCGATCAGGGTAGAACCAGAGCCGCCGAGTTGGCCGAGCTGGTTCAGGTTGTTGAACTGTGAATAGGTGGAGGCGGTGTCGATACTTTCACGCACGCGGTTGCCAGCTGGATCATATTGCCATGACCAGGTTTTCAACACGTTGGCATTCTGGTCGGCGACAATGGCGTCGGTCAATCTCGAAGCCTTGTCGTAAGCGAAGGCATGGTTGCGGATGGCGGTGCCTTGCTGCTGGTTCCACTGCTTGATCTGTCCGGCGGGGTCATAGCCGTAGTTGAATTTGCTGAGGGTGGCTCCGCCGTTGGCGGTGGTGTGGATTTCCTTGAGGCGGGCGTCGTTGGCAGTGCCGGTGACCGGGTAGTAATCAAAAGCGGTTGTGATGCCGGTGGCGGCTGGGTATTGCAGGGCATCTGGCTTTGCGGTCAGATTGCCTGCGTTGTATTGGTAGGTGAAGGTGCCGAGGTTGTTGGTTTCGCTGGAGAGGCGGTCGAGGGTATCGAATTGCACGGCGACGCTGTGGATCGGATTGCCGGTGCCGTCTTCGAGGATCTCCCGACTCTGCATGCGTCCCTGCCAATCGTAGGCGTGGCGAATGGTGTCGTTGGCCCAAGGGCCGTTGATTTCGTAGAGTGCTCCGGCTCCGTTCTGGCTTCCGGTGAAAGGCACGTAGATGTAGCTGGTGGTGCCGAGCTGGTCGAGGTGGGCGGTGATGCGGGCGAGCGGGTCGTTGTATTGGTAGCTGACATCTGGGGTGGCCGGGTCGGTGTGATCGACTGTGGCCATGGAGCCGTCGATAAAATAACTGTAACCGATCGTGGGCTGACCGCTTGCCTGATCGTTGGCGTAAGTGACGGTTTCGAGGTTTCCGCTGTTTGGCTGGTAGGTAAAGGAGGTTTTGCGGCCGTCCGGATAGAGTTTTTCGTAAGGACGTCCCCGCACGTCGCGCTTCCAGTGGGTGACGTTGCCTTTGGCGTCGATGAGTTTGCGGATGTCGCCGCAGCGGCACCATTCGTAGGAGGTGCGGTTTCCGGCGGGGTCCTGTTGGAGGACGAGTTTGCGGTTGGCATCATACCAGAAGCGGCTCCAGTCGCCGTTGCGGTCTTTGGCGGCTTCGAGTTCAAGGTCTTTGTAATTGAACTGCTGGGTACTACCGTCGGGATGGGTAATGAGGGTGGGGCGGTCGAAATTGTCGTAATCGTAAGTGAGCGTGTAGCCCTCGGCATCCGTCGAGGTGCGCACCCGCCCGAAGGTATCGTGAGTGAAGCTGGCGATTGTTACGAATGCGCTTGGGGTGAGCGGATCGGTCTGTTGTATTTCGATAAGGTAGCCACGTGGATCGGGAGTGCCATCAAGGTTTTCGTCGTAGATCAGTTTGGTGGTTTCGGTGTTGCCGCCTTTGGCGGTAGTGATCCGGGTGACTTGTCCTTCGGCATTGTATTGGTAGGAGGTGACGATACCGGATGCGTCAGTGACCGTCTGTGGCTGGTGATTGATGAAGTCCGAGTATGAGGCGAGGGTTTCGTAAATGCCGGGGCCGGTTTTTACTTTGATGGCGGTGAGATCGAGTCCGGTGACGGCTCCGGGGACGGTGCCTGAGGGGTTGTATTCGTAGGATATTTCACGCCCGAGTGCGTCGATGCTTTTGGCGAGATTGCCGAAGGTTGTGTCGTATTCGTTTTGCTCCAACGTCCAAGTCAGGCCACCAGTTTCGTTCTCAACTCGACGCACAGTCTTGGAAGGTGAGCTGATATCGCCGGGGGCGTGGTTGCTGACTTGTCCGGGGTAATTGAACCAAACGCGACTTTCGGCTGGTTGCTTCATGCTTCCGAGCACACCGGTGATGGTGTTGTTGATGGCCAGCCAGTTGTAGACCACCGCCTTGTCATGTTTGCCGGGATGGTAGCGCATCTGCTGCTTGTCCCAGTAAAAGGTGTTGCGCCAGTTGAGGTCGTTGTTTTTTGGAAGAAAAGAAACGGTCTGGCCATCGACGCTTACCGATCCGGGAGCGAGAGTCTCATCGGATGAGGGATTGTATTGCGTGGTATCCGCGTCGAATTGCTCGACGCGTTCCTTATCGCCGTAGGGGTCGGTGACTTCGAGAAAGAGACCGTCGACGTTTCCGGTATTGTTGGGCACCGTGCCCCACTCCACATCCCAAGTGCCGTAAGGTGTGGTGAAGGAATCGATCAGATCACCACTGGTATAGTTGAGTTCCGAGGTGATGTTCTCTGGATCGATAATCTGGAAGAGCTGTCCCGAGGTGGTGTATTTGAAGCGGGCGATTCGTCCGAAAGGATCAGTGACGGAGCGGATTTTCCGGGTATCGCCAGGAACATTGGCTCCAGCATCCGGGGTATACGAGATGGTCGTGGACTGACCGAGCGCATCGATAATCGCAGTAAGCCTGAGACTCGCATCGTATTGGAGTTGGATGGTGTTTCCCTGAGGATCGGAGATGTGGGTGAGGAAGTAGCGGGTCGGGGCGGCAGAATCCGGCTGTGAGAAAATTCGCTTGGAGCCGTCGCTGTAGGTCAGGACATAGGCGGGGGCGATAGAGCCGGTTGTCACGTAGTCCAGACGGGGGCGGTTGGCGTAATCAGTTCCATAGGAGCCGGACTGGGTGTCGAAATCGTAGGAATAGTAGCTGCCGTTTCCGAACACCACCTGGGTGCTGGCAGCAGGCGTCCCCGATCCCGTCATATCGATGTAGCTGAGGTAATTGTAAGTCCAGCGTGGGCCGAAGTTGCCGTGATCCTGTATGTCGGCAATCACGCTGCTGCGTTGGTCGTAATTGAGCTGGAAATCAATGTCGGGACCGAACGGTGGGCTGTAGCTGATTGGCGTATCGAAAAGTTCGAGTCCCGGATTGAGGAAGCGGAAGCTGTAAGTGACCATGCCGCAGTCGTCTTTGTTGCCGCCTCCTCCACAGTCGTCCCCCTCGTCGTCGCGTCCGTGGGTGCAGTGACGCCCAAAAATGGTTTTCGCCTCTTCTTCATCGCCGACCGGAGAAAAACCCTGAGGAACGATGACCGAAGCCTCAACGGCGAAGTAACCGCTTGACTGCTTTTCGAGGGCATCCAGCGAAACCCAGGTGTTCACCTTCATGTGCTCATCTTTGACGCGATAGAGATTGCCCTTGCGCTCGGTGATGGCGGAGTAGTGATTGAAATTCCAATGGATCACAGACGGCACGGGGATGCCCTTGGAGTCCCCACGTCGGTAGAGCTTGAGGTTGCCACCAGCTTCATGGCTGTGGGCTTTCAGTTCGTAGAGTGAAAGACCGTTGGCAATGAACTCACGTTTCTCCTCTTCATCGTGCACGTCAGGGAAAATGGGACGGTGACCCAGGGGAACACACACTTTGTTGAGAGCCGTGAAGCCACAAAACACATTTTGTTCCGGCTGATTCTCGAAAAACCAGAGCGATTCCTTCGCCTTGAGCAGAGCCTCGGCGGCAGTGCCTCCAAGCTTGCGTTTTTCACCTTCCGCGATGAGTTCGCGAAGGGCATCGGTTTGTCCAAGTTGCCCAAGCTTCCGAACGAGTTCGGCGTAAGCCTTTTCCGCCATGCGTTTTCCACTGGCGTTTTCGTGTTCTTTGCCGGTTCTCCATGCGGAGCGAAGGGTATCGAGAGCATCGGTGAAGTAGCCGTGTTTCCATTCGATTTCCGCTTTTTCCAAAAGCAAGCTCACGGAAAACGCGGAATCGGGATTGTCTTCGAGAAATCTCCCGAGCCGCCGAATGTTGGCCGAGTCCTGATGTCCACCTTTGCTCACAAACTCTCGCATCAGAGCCGCAAGTGCCTGACGTTCCGGGGCACTGGCTTCACCAGATGAAGCCCGCAGCGGCTGGCGAAACACCCTGGCAGATTTGAGACTGGCCATGTCCGGTTTCTCGGCGAGTTTCACAGAGATGTCAGGCCTCGAAGCACGTTTCCCACGTGCGGGAAACTCAATGTGACGGGTATGCACGGCAGCGGCAGGTTTCCACGGCTTCTTGAAAGCATCCTTCTGAAGACGCGACTCTTCCGTTTCGTCAGCAATAGCGGCGGCCTGTCCAATGAGGGAAAACAGAGCAATAGCGGCAGCAAAGACCGGGGTGCTCCGGGTTCTGAAATTCATTTTAGTCATGTAGGGTAAAGAAATTGCTTAGATCGGTGTTGCTTCCGGTGGCTTGCGCAGCGTGATCGAGGGCGCGGTAGTATCCTGTGGATCGTTGGAGATGTTCGTCATGGACGGGTCGTTCGGAAACGCATCCAAGGAGTCATCGACACCATCGCCATCCGAGTCGGCGAGAAACGGATTGGTTCCATTGGCGATTTCATCGGCGTTGGAAACACCGTCGCCATCCACGTCCATATCGGTTGGTGAGAAGCCAAGAACGAGGCCAATCGAGTCATCGAGGCCATCAAGGTTGTGATCGCCGTCCAAGCTGGAGAGATCGGCAACCGTCGGATCGGTTCCAAGGATGATTTCATCGCCGTCTGGCAAGCCGTCCCCATCGGTATCATTCATATGCGGATCGGTCTGGTTCTGGTATTCCTCCAGATTGGTAAGGCCATCCGAGTCGACATCCGCCGAGGGATCGGTGATTCCATGCCAGCTCTCCCATGAATCCGCAATGCCGTTGGCATTCGCATCGATCACTTCGTCTGCACCGATGTCTGGAAGACCGTCGTAACGGCCTTCGCCATCGAAGTCATACTTCGAGTATTCGCTCAAGCTCCCGGAGTTGAAAGCCGGAGAGCTGTGATAGATGCCAAACCATGGAGTGAGTCCGACCTTGGAGCTTCCCTGATCCACTCCGTCGAGTAGCACATTCCCCGTGACCTCATCTCGTGTAATTGTTGATGCGAGGACGACTGAGGAAGTATTCCCGGAAATCTCCACACCCGAATGATTCGGGTTCCATACCAACGAATTGACCAAACGGATATCGTTGTTGTTTGAGGAGCTGTGGATACCCGGGCCTTCGGCAGCGTTATTGTATGCCAAAGTGCAGGATACAAGAGTCAGGTCACCGCTGCCGACATAAATGGCTCCTCCTTGGTCATTTGCGAAATTCTTTGTAAACAGGCACCCGACAACCCGGGGCTTGTTCCAACTGCTACTTTCCGAGACATACATACCCGCGCCATCATTGATCGTAGTGGTCGATCCGCCGTTGCAGATGGTGAAGCCCTCGATCACGCTTTCGCTGTAGAGGTCGACGACGCTGTCGCTCCGCCCCGTGCCGTCTATGACGGTGGCACGGGCACCGTCGCGGGAAAACAGATAGACGCGCTCGCCAAGATAAATATCCTCGTTGTAAGTTCCGGGAAGAACCTCGATAATATCGAAGTCGTTGGCTGCGCTGAGTGCCGATTGTATGTTCGATTTCTCAAAAGCGGTGTTTGAAGTGCCATCGACACGAAAATAGTTCACCTCGCCGACATCCGCGTCAGGGCTCACTGTGTTCTGTGTTATTGAATACAGTGGGAAGGATTGAGGATCGGCCGGATCGGAGCCGTGGTGATATTCAAAGATATTAGGAAACCCGTCACCGTCGAAGTCAGCCGAAGCCTCGAAATTCCCAGGAGAACCACCGAAATTCGCTTGCTCCCAACGATCGTCCATCCGGTCGCCATCGGCATCGGGTGTCACATTGACCAGGACGGGCAACGAGTCGTTGGTCTGTCCGTTATCTAGAAAGACGCGGGCAAACACCTGATGTTCCCCTCCCGGAACGTTTGACCAATTGGACCTGTATTCATCATTTGATGCGGTCGTATCCGTTCCGATGATCGTATCGCCGAAGCGAAACTCCACACGGTCGATGTCATCCGGCGTGTCGACAACCTTTGCCCGGAGGTAAGCGCCGGTCGAGGACAGGGTTTCGCCCTGCCAGAGCGTGTAGCCGGAGTTGGGCTCAGTTACTTTGGCGTATGGGATATTCACTTCGACAGGAACGTTCCAAGGCGAAGTGCCAGTGCCGCCGTGGGTGATGTCGATTGAGCCGGTGTAGGTTCCGGGGATGATGTTTCCTGCTTCGAAAGTTGCGGTGAGTTGCGTTGCCGCACCGTTTGGAGCACTGCCGCTGAGCGGCGACAGCGTGAAAAGCGTATTCGTCGGGTTGAATCGAATCGCGTAGCTGTTCTGGAGAGTGATCTGGTTCGCTACGTCTGTGTTGTAACGAAGCTGGATACCTTGGTTCCGGAAGACGTTTTGGATACCCACCGAGCATTCATCGAGATCACCATTCATCTGCTTGTAGTGGAACTCTACCGAACCATCCGCGTTGAGAACGATCTGGAAGGTGTTTGCGCCGCTTCCGTCGTCTTTGGCCACGGCCTCATACTGGACGATCAGTCGGGTGGCCTCCTCCTTGTAGTAAATATCACCTCCATCGCCAGTGTGAAGGTCGTCCCAAAAGGGAGCAATCACACCATAAGGGCTACCGTAATCAGGCAGCTCGTCATTGCTGCTGTCGTTGTATTCCTGCCTGAAGTTCAGATACCCGTTGGAAGAGACCCAGACCTCGCTGTGATCCCTGCCGTAATAGGGAAATACATATTGCGACAAGGTGATTTTTTCTGAGTCGCTATCGACATCAGCGATGGCAGAGAGTGCGGTGCCGGTGGTGCTGATGTCCGTCCAAGTGTAGGAAGCTGTTCCAGTTAGCGAATCCTCCCATGAATAGCCCGCAGCCGTGTCACCGGCGATAGTGATGGAGTAGTTCGCCGCAGTGGCTGTCGGATTGTTCAGGTAGAGGCTGCGGATCTCCTGAGTGCCCCAATCCAGTGTCACTTCAAGCGGATTCGGAAACACCGCGATTTCCGAATCCCAGAAAAGCTCCCAGTCGTCAGGGATTCCGTTGGAATTCAAATCCGAAGCGGCAAACGGATCGCTCTCCTGAATCAACTCGTTCCAGTTGCTGATATTATCACCATCGAAATCATCGGCCATCGGATCGACGGTTGGAACGTCGGTGTGTCTTAGGCGCAGGAAAAGCTTGTCGGCATTCGTGCTGAACCCCCATTGTACAACCCCTTCCTGACCAGCTTCAATGAGCGGCAGGTATTGCCAGGAAACCAAATCCTCCGATTGTTGGATGAAATACGTCCTGCCGGAACGTCCCCACCAGGAAAATGAGTAGGCATTCGCCGCAGGATCATGGGTGAGCTGCGAACCCTCGTTGAGGTCGCTGGCAGTTTGTCCGTGAGCCATTCCCGCAAACATCGTGATGGCGAGCGTAATGGAAGTAAAATGTCTCATGCAGATCATCTTGCGGTCAATGGATTCGTTCAGCGCTCTCCCTGCTCCTGGTGGATACTGCCCCGTATTGGCCAGAAATTGATGATGGTATCTTTGGGTTTCTCGGGATTTGCCGCCTCGTAACGTTTGCGGGCGGCATTGAGAGCTTCCCTTCGTTGATACTCGGTTTTCAGTCTTTTCTCATTCGCCTGATAATAGGCGTGAAGTGCGCTGATCTGCCCGAAAACCTCGTCCCGCTCCACGATGGACGGATCATCGGAAACCACGGCATACTCGACCGACCCCGGTGTGAATTCAGGCATCTGTGGAATCTGCCTTTCGACGTAGCCTTCCAGATTCCGCTCCTTTGCAAAACGGTTGCGCTCGGCAAGCGCGTCAGTGCTCTCGTTTCCAATTCCCATGAAAAAGGAGTAATTGGTGTCATCAGTCTCAAAGCTTCCGAAGCCCCCCATAAAGTTGAAGTCAACATTGCTGTAGGCCAGAAAACGCTCGTCCCCGTGCCTCCATCGCAACTCGGTGAATTTTCGGTCGTAGACCGTGGCCGAAAGTGAGATAAACTTATATTCTTTGGACTCAGACTGGATAAACTGCTCGCGTATCTCCTCAGGCTGACCGGCATCTTCTTCAACTGCGCCGTCTGCCGGAACGCTTTTCTCGGGCGGTGAGACACGGTTCATGATGATCTTTCGCTCACCCAGATCCACCACCTTACGATCTATGACCTTGTAGTTCAACTGGCTGGTGAGTTGCTCAACGCGTTCTTCTTTTCGCTGCTCCATAGCCTCGAATTTCTGCTGAACGAGCGCATCTGCCTGCGCGTCACTAAGCTCCCAGGACAAAGACTTCGCTTCACTCGACTCGACGACCTGCCGGGCGGATTCACTTTTCTCTTGGGAGAAAAGCGGGAGGCCGACCGCGAGCATGGGCAACGCGATGATGATCTTCTTCATGTGGTTTCGATTTTTTCGGAAATATTTTGGATGTCCATCTTCATTTCTGGAGACTTTGAAACAGTTTCGTCGCTGTCGCGTTCTATTCAGCGAAAACGGGCAGACAGTGACTTCTGGCGACCGCTCCTGTATGGTGAAACAGAATTACACATTCTGTTTCAATGTTACGAGGTTTCATTGTCCCTTTTCGACCGCGATGGTAAGCGCAAATACCTGAATCCAACGGAGCGTCTTCGCTTCTATCGGTCTGTCCGCAGAGCGGACTGTCCGATGGAAAGAGCCTTTTTCCTGACGCTCTTTTTCACGGGTTGCCGACTTTCGGAAGCCCTCAATCTTCGTGCGGAAGACGTGGACTTTTCAGAGAAAGTTCTGATCTTCCGCACCCTCAAGCAACGACGCTCGATCAGGTATCGAGCTATTCAAATCCCAGAGGAGCTGCTGGAATCCTTCTCTGTGCTGTTCACAGGAGGCTGCTCCGAAAATGATCAGACCATCTGGTCTTGGTCGAGGACGACCGCATGGCGCAAAGTCGGCGCTCGGATGGAATCCGTGAAGCTGGACGGTGTGAAGGCGACCGCCAAAGGGCTGCGCCATGGGTTCGCCATCGCGAACATATCGGAAGGCGTTCCGATCACGACGGTGCAAAAGTGGATGGGACACAGCCAGCTCCGCACGACGAGCATCTACCTCGACTTCATTGGAGCCGATGAGCGCAAACTCGCTCGGAGGGCATGGCCGAAAAACTGAGTTCAGCCTTGCTGTTGGATCGCCATGGAGCTACTCAAGACGTGAAACAGAATGTGTAATTCTGTTTCAACGGCAAAGCCTTTCCACCTTGCAGGTAATAACGCTCGGAAAGCCTCTTTTATCCGAAAGCCCATTTTGGTTTCAGCGGCCCGAATGCGGGTGAAGGCGTTTCCACGACTTGCTGACTTTCGAGAAGGATCAGCAGAAACATGATCCAGAGAAACCACTCGTCTTCTTTTTTGCGTTCCGCTTCGCGGTTGAATCTGTGGTTCAGCTTCGTCATGCTATCCTCCTGTAATCGTTGTGTTCTTTCTTGCGTTAGACGCAGGCGAAAGAATCCAAGGCCGAGAAAGAAGGAACCCGCTTGCGGGGTCTAACATCGAGGTGCAGGGCTTGTCCCTTTCCTCTTGATCGGATTGGAAAAAATCGACTTGTGTGACGCATCGAACACATCTCATGGCGGATTGCCATTGGCGGGGTGTCCACGGTATTCCGAGTCGTGTGGTGTCGCTGAATGAAACGATACGGGTCGTAGTGTTATCCGGTGGTGCGGACAATTTATCAGCACGAGGGAGACGGACTTCCGAGAACAAGTGGCGCATCCGTTAACCTTTTGTGAATCTTCTCGGGTTACGATGGCGCGAATTGGGAAGTCTCCCGGATGGGCGGATAGCGAGATGCGTTTATGTAAACAAAAACTGTCTCGGCAAGGGGGTGATAACCTCCCCCGTTGCATCCCCACGGTGGTCGCGTCGGCACATCGAGTGCCCTCCGCAACCCGCTCCCGCGAGGCTGATTTTTTGAAAGGACTATCTCATGGCTCGCCCAACAAAAAATGCAGACCGACGGCTCAGCCGTCATGTCATATTCCGTCTCACCGACGAGGAATATGCGAGCCTGCACGACAAGGCCGTGCTGGCTGGTTTGTCAACGAACGAGCTTGCCCGTCGTCTGACAAACAAGGGAAAGCGGAAGCTCGTGGTCAAGACCCACAAGCGTGTTGATCCCGCTTTCCTCAAACGCATCGACCGCATCGGTCAGAACCTCAACCAGC
The DNA here is from genome assembly GCF_042683045.1 of Luteolibacter algae. NCBI lineage: Bacteria > Pseudomonadati > Verrucomicrobiota > Verrucomicrobiia > Verrucomicrobiales > Verrucomicrobiaceae > Luteolibacter > Luteolibacter algae. Next base: position 282,454 of record NZ_JBHUIT010000031.1, read on the forward strand.
TCGTCAAGAACGCCCACATCTACGGGCGTGTCTCTTCGCAGGTCGATACGCTTGCCACCACCATTGACGAGATCATCCACCATGCCCTGCACGAAGAAAACGAATGATCCCGAAAATCACCAAAGGCGGAATCAGCTTCAAGAGCGCACTCCAGTATTACCTCCATGATAAGGAGGCCGATACCCAGGAGCGCGTTGAGTGGGCGCAGACCGAGAACATGCGGACGGAAGACCCTCAGAAGGCGTGGCGCGTGATGGCCTACACGGCCAAAGAGCAAGACCGCCTCAAGGAAGCCTCGGGGCAGTCCCGTGCAGGACGAAAACTGGAGAAGCCCGTTTTCGCCTACTCGCTCGCATGGCATCCCGAGCAGAAGCCCAACAAGGCGCACATGCTCGAAACCGCCCGTGAATCCCTCCAGATGATGGGACTCAGCGAACACGAGTGCGTGATCGTCGCCCACAGGGATGAGCCACAAAAACATGTCCACGTTATTGTAAACCGCGTTCACCCCATCACGGGGCTTGCCGGAGACGTGCGGAACTCGAAACGGAAGTTCTCGGATTTCGCCCGCGAGTATGAGCGCAAGAACGGCAAAATCTACTGCGAGCGCAGGGAGAAGAACGCGAAGAAGCGCGAGAAAGGGGAAAAAACACGTTACGGAGATCCGGTGATCGTGGAGGCATGGCACTCCAGCCGCGACGGAAAGGAATTCGTCGCGGCACTGGAGCGTGAGGGATACGCCCTCGCGCAGGGTCGCAAGCGTCCCGTCGTGGTCGATGTCCACGGCAAGGCGCACAATCCCACACGTCAGCTTGAAGGCGTGAAAGCGAAGGAGTTCAGGGAGAAACTGGGCGACCTCGATCTTGAAAAACTTCCGTCAGTCGATGAAGTGATCGACAGAGCAAGGACTCACGACCCGGAGAAGGAAAAGAGGCTGGAAGCGTTTGAAATTCTCGCCGCACGGCAACTCGAAAACATGCTCGCCAAACACCGCAACGAGCAGGACAAGCTCAAACTGAAACACCGCTACCAGTTCGAGTCGGACAAAGAGCAGTTGGTGAAGCACTACCAGCTTCGTGAACAGAAACGCGAGATTGAGAAACAAGCAGCCAAGGTGAAGGACACCAACTGGTGGAAACGCCTGTTCGGCGTGACACGCAAAGAACAGCAGCAGCTTAACGGTCAGATCTTGAGTTTCAGGAGTTCACGAGAGCGATATCGCGAACAGCTCAAGACGACCACTGGAAAACGGGAACGAGAGAAAAGACGGCTGAAGCAAATCCACGAGAAAGAACAAGCGCGACTTAAAGCGAGCATCGAGCGAGAGCGGAAGTCGGAGCGTTACTCGATCCGCCTTCAGGAGCCGGAATTGGCTCGAAGCCACTCACGCTCACGGGATGATTTCGGGTATGAGCGGTGAGCGAACCGAACTCTATTCTGACCGGAAATAGGCTGGCCAATTCTGTGCCTCTGCTTCGCGAGCTTGTGCTCGAAGCATTGCGAGGGCTTCGGGAACGGCCTCCCACATGGATCGGTATTGGTGAGCGTAATAAAAACCTTCCAGATCGCTGCCGCTCACAATTCCAAAAAACGGCTTCTCAGGTTCAGGCTCTGGGAGATGAGGATTAAGAAGATACTTTGCGATGCGCGGCTTGGAGAGGCAATCACCGATGGCAACACCTGCTTCATCCTCCTTCCCGGCACCTAGTAAGGCCAGTGGGTAAAGATAATTGGCACTGTGAAAAGTATCCTCAAATCGTTCATCCTCAAATAATTCTACAGCTTTTTGATAGAATCCCTGTTTCAATAAATATCTGGGCAATTCCAAGCGGGCACCCATTCGGTCCTCGAAGTCATAATCAAGCATCTGAAATCCAGTTGTAATGGCTGCTAAGAATTCGTTTATGCATGCTTGCGCGATCATAAGCTGATACAAACAGCGGAGAAATGGCCGATTTTCGACGAAACCACCAGGAATTTGATGGTTTCCTTCTTTGAAATCTGAAGGGAATGCCGAACGAGCCAAACTCACGGCTGTCTGAGCTAAAGCAAATGCATCAAGCGTCTTCCCCTCATTCAGTTTACAAGAGGCGTAGTGGTTCATGGCATCAAAGTGCCAAGGATACCGATTGAGAAATTTTCTCAACTCAGACGTGAGCCCCCGAAGGCCTCTCCATTCTTCGAGAATTTGGTCGAACCGGAGGGTGACTTCGTAAGCTTCCTCAGACTCTCGAAAGAGCCATTCTGATTCGACTGTTTGTGTGCGAACAAGTAAATATCGTGGAGTGATGAGCTTCATCGTGGGCATATTAGCATAGGGGTTCACGGTAGAGACAGTGCCGAAGTGACAAAACCGGTAACAAGCTAGCCACCATAGGGTGATTGACCGGACTTGATCAGCAGGTTCCTTACCTGCCTCCCTGTCCTTGTTCGCGGCCTTTCTCCAGAATTGACCCATAAGGCCGGAATCGCTTTTTGGGCGTTACGATTCAAGTGCAACTCTCCCCCGTCGTCAGCAGGAGCTTCATCTTGCGGAACCACCGAAACAGGAACGAAGGCAGTCACGTTTGCGAGACGGTTTGGATGCAGTGGCAAAACGTGCGTTTGGGAAAGTTCGTCGAAAAATTTCCTAGAATGGAGATGGAAAATACGAAAAAGGAGCTACGGTGCGATTTACAGGCGCAATCAAACCCAGTAAAAGTGGCTAGAAAAAATTGGGTGACTGAGTTTCGAGAACAACAATAGACTCTCGTGATTTGCCCCACCGCCTTAGATCCAAGCTTCTCCCATGTCAAATCTACACCTCCAGACCAACTTGAGCGGGCGCTTGAGGAACACATCGCTGCCTCAAAGCAGCGGGCTTCTACCGCTGTTTGAAGCAGTCGTGAATTCGATTCATGCTATCGAGGAAACCGGTAAAGAAATCGACCAAGGCACGATTCGTGTCAAGATTCTGAGAAATGATCGGACTGAGGATCTTAAGCTAAACGACTCGAAGAAGCCGGGTCGCGAAGCAAAGGAAGAAATTTACGGCTTCGTTGTTAGCGATAACGGTATTGGCTTCAACGATACCAATATGACCTCGTTTCAGACTCTCGATTCCGATCACAAAGTCGAGATTGGGGGGCGAGGTGTGGGACGATTGCTTTGGCTCAAAGCGTTTACTTCAATCAAGGTGAAGAGTTTTTTCCAAGATAAGGATGGTGAGCTTTGCCGTCGGACTTTCAAGTTCTCGGAGGTTGAAGCCGTCTCTGACCTGAATGAAGAACATTCAGAAGATGGCAGCACTACAGGTTCGTTTGTCGAACTCGAAGGGTTTAAATCCCGCTATCGCAAGGCCAGCAAGAAAACAGGTAAAGCAATTGCCGAGGCGATTGTGGAGCACTGCCTTTGGTATTTCCTGAGGCCGGGTGGTGCACCAGATATCCGTGTTGAGGACGAAGACGAGAGCTTTCTCATATCTGAGAATTTCGAAGATTTACTAGTAGATACTCCGACCCCAGAAACAATCAAAGTAAAGGGTCAGGAATTCGATCTCGTACACGTAAAAAGAACGACCGCGACAAACACAGGTCATTCTTTGGTTTTTTGTGCCGACAAACGCGTTGTCGACGAGGAAAAAATCAGCGGGAAGGTACCAGGGCTCCATGGAAAAATCCATGAAGGCGACCAGAGCTATTTTTATTCTTGTTACGTCAGCTCCAAATTTTTGGATGCCAATGTGAGATCGGAGCGAACCGGATTTGATATTCCTGAAACAGTCGAGGAGTTATTCGAGGACTCAGAAGTGACCTTCGAAAATATCAAGGAAGCCGTTACAGAAAAAATCGGTGACCACCTCAAATCTCAGCTTTCGAAGAATCGTGAGAGTTCACGCGAGCGCATCGACACTTTTATCGCCAATCGCGCACCAAGATATCGACCAATATTATCACGCATCTCAGAGGAACAACTCGATATTGATCCATCCGCTTCAGACAAAGAGGTCGAGCTGACACTTCATAAACACTTGGCCAGTCTTGAGGCAGAGCTTCTAAATGATGGACACGACATTTTGTCCGCAAGTCCAGGAGATGACTTCGATGATTATGAGAGTCGTTTAAAAGATTACTTATCAAAAGCCGAGGATATTAAGCGTTCAGATCTAGCAGGATACGTCTCTCATCGGCGGGTCATCCTGGATCTTCTTCAAAAGGCAATACAGACTGACTCTCACGGAAAGTATTCGCGTGAAGACCTGATTCATAAACTGATCATGCCTATGCAGACAGACTCAAATGAAGCAGCCTTGAACGCGGGAAATTTGTGGCTGATAGATGAGCGGCTCGCTTTTCACAACTACCTAGCTTCGGACAAGACCATCCGCTCGATGCCAATCACTGGTGCAACTGAAACCAAGGAGCCTGACATCTGCTCACTTAACGTGTTTGATGTGCCAGTTCTTTTTTCAGATTCAAGCACGCTTCCACCCGCTTCTCTTGAGGTCATTGAACTCAAAAGACCCATGCGAAACGATGTTCGCTCGGGGGAGGATAAAGATCCGATCGAACAGGCTCTTCGCTACCTCGACCGGATACGGCTCGGTGAGATAACCACGGCTACTGGAAGGCCAATCACCGGTTCACAAGACATTCCTGGATTTTGTTACATCATAGCAGACATTACGAAAACTATGATTTACCAGTGTGAAAAAATCCATGACCTGACTAGAACTTCAGACGGAAGTGGATACTTTGGTTACAAGAAGAGCCTAAAGGCATACATTGAGGTCATTAGCTTTGATCGCCTTCTACAAATGTCTAAAGAAAGAAATAGGGCGTTCTTCGACAAACTTGGACTGCCTTCCGCTTAAAGTTGTATTTACGGATCATGAAGGAAACACCCCGTGACGGCAGGCCGTCACGGGGTGTTTGAGGAGATCGGGTTAGCACGTTGATCAACTGCCTCCGCGACCTTCGCGGTCATGACCTTTCTCAAGATCAAATTCCTGCGAGAGAAACTGCTCTTTTTGAGCATCGAGATTCTGGTGCAGCTCTTCGCGTTTTTCAGGAGACAGTTGCACTCCGAAATTTGCGATCAGGCTATCGACTTCTTTTGCCTCGAACTGAGGGCTTGGGACACTTTGTGAATCATTCATAATGGTAGTTGGTTAGCGGTTGATAAATTTGGCGATGCAGTCGCGGCCATGGGCGACCCAATCACAGGCAGTGGAACTGGAAACTCCCGTTTTCTCCTCAATCTCGGCGAAGGTAAATCCGTAGCGAGCGTGAAGCCAAAGGACTTCTTTTTGTTCCTCTGTCAGATCAATGCCGGGATACTCCGACCAGAATTTTTCTTTGAGAGCGATTTCTTCCGCATCGGTGTAAGCGTCAGGTGTCATTGGTCTGGTCACTGGTTCGGGCGGTGAATCCGACAAGGTTTCTCCGCGTCTGACCATCCGGCGGTAGTGGTCGATGAAAAGCTGGTAGGCTTTCTTTCTGAGCAAAGGGAGCGATCCGATTTGATCTTCCTTGAAACGGAGGAGCACATACTGCCAGAGATCTTGCAGCAGGTTTTCCGCGTCCTGCCACTGGCGTGTCAGTCCGTAGAGGTAGTTCTGAAGGTAGCCGTGGTATTCGTCGATTGACTGCTTTACGGCCACCTTACGTCGCTCGAAGACCGCTTCGCGTGCCTCCTTCGTGTTGGCTGTTTCTGGATATTCCATGGTTGGTGTGAGCATTTCACCAAAGGAACGATGGTGGTGGCAGGTTTATCCGGCAGATTTTCATTTTTTTGATTTTTTCTTCAAAGGGGGGAAAGCCTTCCCCTCGGGCTTACTGCCGTGCAGCCCTACCCCTTCTCCTGAAAGGCTAACGCCTCTCAAACTCTCTGGAGTGGCGGCGTTAGGCGCACAGGGTTAGCTGACTAACAGGTCTGTTTGCTCCGCACCCCGTGGACACCAAAAGCCCGCCGTTCCCTCATGCTTCGTGTGCCGGACGGTCTTATCGTGCCTCACCCCTCCGGTGGAAAAGTCAGCGTTCTTTTGTCCGATGGCAGTGCCAACCGACGAACGGTTTTTGCCAGAAGACGAACTGATCTGGCTAAGGGCTGGCTGCCCTCGCGACCGTCAAGGGCATCCCAAAATTGTCCTCGTCACTACGCTCTTGCGGGACTTTTCGGAGCCTCCCTTGACGTTGCTACCCCGCTTCTCGGCGAAGGCCAAGGTTTCATGCGCGGGGCGATGAAGCCCAGTGGCTTATCTAAGAAACAAGAACTGAAAGGAACCTGATATGACAAACGACACACCTAGAATTTACGTGGCTTGCCTTGCCAGCTATAACGCCGGAATCCTGCACGGAAACTGGATCGACCTCGACGGAACGGAAGACCTCGAAGAGCGGATTTCTGAAATCCTCGAAGCTTCACCAGAAGAGGACGCCGAAGAATGGGCGGTGCATGACTATGAGTTTTGCGGCCAACTTTCCGAGTATCCCGGAACCGATACCTTGAACGCGATTCAGGAGGCATACGAGAAAGTCGAAGCCGAGGGGATCGACTGGGAAATATTCTGCGAATTCTGCGCCCACAGAGGGCACGACATTGAAGCCGGACAGGTTGAAATATTTAGCGAAGCATACGCAGGGACAGCGGACTCACTGGAAAACTGGTGCATCGAGTTTCTTGAGGAAACCGGGCAACTGGAATCCATCCCTGAGAATCTGCGTCACTACTTCGATTATGCGGCATTCGCCCGCGACATGGAAATCAGCGACGTGTTCACCATCGAACACAACAGCGAAACCCTCGTTTTCTGGAATCACTGAAAACCACTCCCAAGGGGGAGGCTTCGCGCCTCTCCCTTTTTTCGCCCCATTTGCCGTTGGTTCGGTCACGGGGTGCAACCAACGAACAAAGGAGAGAAAAATGTTACCACAACAGGAAGAGCAACAGAGCCGCCCTAGCACCTACAGCCCCGGCCACCCATGGTTCTACCTTTTGGGTGGAAGAGTGCTAACCCCGAAAGAAATCAGGGAGAGCGTCCGGGAATCTGGTTACAATGGCTGGAGAGCGGACGAACTCGACAAACTGGAGGCTAAAGCGGAGCCGCAACGCTCGCAGGGCTTGCGAAAGCTTCGCGCCATTGTCCTTGCCGAACTGGCGGGCGATCTGAGCCGCTATCGCCAAGTTGCTTTGGAACTGCACCGCTACCGCCGAAGAACCGCAGGTCAAGAGCTTCCCTGTCACGCTGTCCACACGAGCGTGAGCCTGAAACACAACCACCTTTACAACGACTTCGCGCACTTGATCGCCATTGACGACCTGCTTGCCCAGCAGCCGGATTTGTTTGGATTGCTTGTTTAAATCACAATGTGGGCAATATAGCTTTGCCCACATTGACTTTTCCCCACCAATTTGCTACACTGGAATCAGAAAGTGAGGAAAAGCTATGGATCAAACCACACATCAAATCAGACCGGACGCAAAAGGCCGGATCAATCTTGGGAAACTAGCCGAGGGAATCAGCAGTTTTCGCGCACACAGAACCGAGGAGGGCAATATCGTGCTCGAACCCTATTCGGAGATCCCTACCCGTGAAAAATGGCTCTTCGACAATCCTCAGGCTCTTGAGGCCGTAAAGGTCGGACTGGCACAAGCTGCCTCCGGCGAGACAAGCTCGCTCGGCAGCTTTGCCGAACACGCTGACGAGGACATCGACTGATTCATGTCCTTTCAGCTCAAATTCACGGCACAGGCCGAAGCCGATTTCAAATCACTTGAGGGGGACAAGAGCCTCCTCAAGCGACTCAAGGCCGTTAGGAAGGCTTTGGGCTATCTCGAAGTGAATCCGAGACACCCCGGTCTGAACACCCACAAATACAGCTCTCTCTCCGGTCCGAACGGGGAGGAGATTTTTGAGGCTTACGCGGAAAACAGGACACCCGCCGCCTACCGCATTTTCTGGTTCTACGGACCTCAGAAAAAAGAAATCACGGTCATCGCTATCACGCCGCATCCGTGACCGTTTTCGGCATCCTTGATGCGGTTGGCAGCTGCGCTTTAAGAACGGGCGGCGTTCGTTTTGATGCAAACCGTGCCGGATGTGCGCCCGCCCATAGTCGTTCTACAGAACGACTATGGTTTGCTCTCTGACAAAATCCCCGACTTCCGACCCCGCCCGCATGGAGCGCATCGGAGAGTTGTTGGCACGCGCCGTCGCCCGACGCTGCCGCAGGGAAGAGCTTGAAAAAGCGCGTCAGAACCAGAAGAGAATCGCCGAAGACGCCGACCCCATTCTGATCTTCATCGCCCAAGTGGGGGAATGCTCACCTCTCGAAGTGCGCGAACGGTTTTCCCTTTCCCGCTCGACCGCGTTCCGCCGTCTCGATGCAATGGTCAAAAGCGGCCATCTTGCCAAATCAGGCAGCACTAGAAACACCCGCTATGCGGTAATTTAAGAGTCTTTCGGCCTTGTAGGTTCGCTCATATCTGATTCACTTTGTGAAATTAGATACGAACTATGAACACCGAACGAAAACAAGCCGTCAGAGCGGCCATTTATTGCCGATGCTCCACCGATGAGCAGTGGCAGGGCAAGGATTTCAGCACCTTGGAATCCCAAGCGAGCATCTGCAAACATGCGGTCGCCATGAAAGAACCCGACGGCTGGACGTTGGGACAGATCTTCGAGGATGGAGGATACTCGGGCGGATCAATCGAGCGACCGGGCTTGCAAGAACTCGTTGCCGAGATCGAAGCCGGACGCATCCAGGCCGTCATCGTCTATCGGCTAGACCGCCTCACTCGATCCATCGCCGACTTCTACGAACTCTGGAAACTCTTCGAGCTTCACGGAGTGGTGTTCGTTTCGGCTACCGAGGCTTTCTCCACTGACACGCCGACCGGAGAATTGTTTCTCAATCTCTTGCTTTCACTCGCACAATGGGAACGTCAGCTCACACGCCGAAGGGTTTCCGACAAGATTGCCGAGCGCAGCAAGCGCGGCTACTGGAACGGTGGTAATCCGCCTTTCGGCTACGACTACGCGAGCGATCAGAAATTGCTCGTCCCTCACCCGAGCGAAGCCCCCATCGTGAAGAATATCTTCACCCTGATTTCACGCTACGGAACGCCTATCGAAGTTGCAAAGCAACTCAACGATGATGGCATCACCACCAAGGCTCGGACGACCACGACCAAGGAAGGAAAAACCAAGCACATCGGCGGGAAGCAGTGGGTCGGCCAGAACGTCACCCGACTGATCCGCAACCCGCTTTACAAAGGAATCATCGCCCATAACGACGCGGAATATCCCGGTCGCCACGAGGCCATCGTGACAAAGGATGCGTGGGAAAAAGCTAATAAGAGCCTTGTCGAGAAGAAGGTGCCGCAATCGGCAACTCGCCGAGCGAACCGACACGAAATGCTCCTCAAGGGATTGCTCAGGTGCGATCATTGCGGGAAGCATCTCATCCCAAAGCCTGCCGGAAAGAAGGACAAAGATGGTAATCCTTACCTCTATTATGTTTGTGGCGACCTCAACAAACACGGCAAGGACACCGCCTGCCCGCTGCGGAATATTCCCGCCCGAGCCTTCGAGGATTTTGTTCTCAAACTCCTGTCCGAACTCGGAAAGCATCCCGAGATCGTCCGCTCAACAGCGGAATCGGCTCGCAAGGATCATCTGAAAGCGGTCAAGCCTTTCGAGGCAAAACTCAAGAAGACCGTTAAGGAGCTGGGCGACGTTTCCACCGAAGTGGCGCGGCTCATCGACATGGCCAAGCGTCCTGAAATGAAAGACCTTTCATCGGACTTCATGGAAGAAGCCAACGCGCTTGGTAAGCGCAAGAGCGACCTGCAAGTCGTAAGACAGAAGCTCCAGATGGAAATCGACTACCGCCGGAACCTCGTCACCGACGAGGCGATCATTTGCGAGAAGCTCACCGACTTCACGTCCCTCTTCGGAGAGCTGACATTCGAGGAGCAGAGCGAACTTCTGAGCCTCATTTTGAAGGAAATTCGGGTATCGCGATTTGACCCGAAAAAGGACAAGCACCAGTGCGACGACGAGGCTTTCGTGACCCAAATGCGAACTTCGTGGTATCGCGTGGATTTGCGCCTCTTCTCCATCTCCTTGTCTATCAAGGATATGCTGGGAAAAAATAAGCCCGTATCGCAAGTTCGCAATACGGGCAAAAATGGCGGACAGAGAGGGATTCGAACCCTCGGTAACATTGCTGCTACACACGCTTTCCAAGCGTGCTCATTCGACCACTCTGACATCTGTCCTTGGAGGGCGGGACGCTATGGAGGACCCAGCCGTTGGGCAAGCTCATTTTTGAATAAATCGTAAAATAAATTTACTCACCAGTTTTCGAGCCCCGTTCGCTGATCGAATCCATGCATGATATTGAAGCTCTGGATTGCCTGTCCGCCAGCTCCTTTGCAGAGATTGTCCTCGGCGCTCATCAGGATTACGCGATTTGTGCGTGAATCAATCTCGAAGCCGATATCGATGAAGTTGGTGCGGGTTACCATTTTCGTATCCGCAGCTTTGCCCCGCCCGAGAAGGCGGACGAATGCCGCATCCGCATAAGCTGATTCCAGTGCTTGTTCGATTTGCTCTGCACTCACGCCGGGTTTCAGCCTTGCAGTGGTGGAGGTGACGATGCCGGAATTCACAGGAATCAGATGCGGGATGAAGGAAATGGTCACATTTTCTGCCGCGGCGATGCTGAGCTCTTGTTCGATTTCCGAAAGGTGGCGGTGTTTGGGCACCCCGTAGGCCCGGGCGCTCTCATTGCATTCACAGAATAGAAGCGTGAGATCTGCTTTGCGTCCTGCTCCACTGACGCCGCTCATTGAGTTTGCAACAATCGTGCTGTGATCAATCAGATCGTTTCGTAGCAGGGGAAGCAGTGGGAGGATGATACTTGTCGGGTAACAGCCGGGGGATGCGATGAGCTTCGCATTTTTAATCTGTTCCTCCCGAATTTCCGGGAGCCCGTAGACTGCCTCTTCCAGGAGATCTGTGGCGGGATGAGGGTGTCCGTAAAATTCCTCATAGACCTGTGGGGAGCGGAGACGGAAATCCGCGCTAAGATCAATGATCTTGAGTCCGCGCTCAAGCAAGGCACGGGCGATTTCTGCAGCGACTCCGTGGGGCAAAGCCAAAAAGGCAACCTCCGCGCCAGTGGATGCAATCAGATCGGGATCCGGCTCACAGAAAGTAAGAGCGGCTGAGCGGGCTTTGGAAAATCTCGGAAATACCTCGTCCAATCTCTTTCCTGCTTCTGCCCGGGAGGTCACTGCGGTGAGCTCGACAGCTGGATGGGTTAGGAGCGTGCGGAGAAGTTCCATTCCGGTGTATCCGCTGGCTCCTACGATGGCTGTTTTGATTCTGTTCACGACAAATACATTTCACGATTTTACAGGCTTGCCAATCGGCGAATCGATTGCTTTTTTCTCCTTCCGACATTGAGCGGGCTGTAGCGCAGTCTGGTAGCGCACTTGCCTGGGGGGCAAGGGGTCGTGGGTTCGAATCCCGCCAGCCCGATTTTCTTTTCCCATTTTTTCTTCGGGGAAGACTTGGCAATCGTGCGGGGAGCTGATTATGAACCTGTCTATGTTCAATATCGTCCTGCTGGAGCCTGAGATACCGCATAATGCGGGAGCGGCAGGTAGATTGGCATTGGCCACTGGGTCGTCATTGCATCTGGTTAAGCCATTGGGCTTCTCGCTTGAGGATAAATATGTGCGTCGGACCGGCCTTGATTATTGGCAGGATGTGGATCTCCATGTCTGGGAAAGTTATCCGGAGCTGGAGGAAGCGATGCAAGGCCGACAAATGTGGTTATTATCCACCAAGGCAAGTAAATCGCCATGGACCGCAGACTTCAGGCCGGGTGATTGTCTTGTGTTTGGAAGGGAGACGAAAGGCCTTCCCGGGGAATTGATCGAACGGGCGGGGGATCATGCTCTGAAAATCCCGATGGTGCCAGGAGGAACGCGCAGTCTGAATCTTTCAACTGCCGTGGCGATCGTTCTATACGAGGCGGTGCGGCAGCAGGCACCGGAATGGTAGATCATATCCGCCGTGTGGTGGGAGAGAATCTACGGAGTGGAGATCTGGCTGCGGGAAGTGATTTTTACAAACGGCTTCTTCTTTGAGCTTTCCCGAAAGGTTTTTCCGGTGAGGAGGATTTTTTTTCCGATGAGTGCGGTGAAGCCGCCACCTGGAAAATCATCTTCATAATCGGACTTTCGAATGATCCCGTTGATTTGGTTCGGGTCGTAGGGGTTGGAGAAATTCAGATAAAGTGTCTTGCCGGAGCTGGAGAGGCGAATGCCGCGAAGGGTGCCGGATAGTTTGACGTCTGTCCCGCTGGGGAACGATTCCACCAGAACCACGTCATCCGGGCTGAGTATTCCGCCCCGCTCTTCCATGATTTGGAGCTGCTCCTGGAGCAATGCAGCCTGGGTATCGTGGTTTTCCGCTGCCTCCTGGCTCAGTTTTTCCGCCAGGTCGTTTGCGCGGGACAATGCTTCGCTGCGGGTTTGAGATTGTCTTTCCCGAGGCTTTTCGACTGGAGGTGTTTTCTCGGCCGATGTGATCACTTCGGATATAGTCTGCTCGGTATATTGGGGGGAAATCGTCGGAAGCTTCGTATTCTTCGGAAGATAGAAGTAGCCGGCCGCTCCAATCATCACAATGAGTGCGGCGATCACCAGAGGGGTCTTCGAGCTCGGCTGTTTGACCATGACAGTGCTCGCAGGGCGTGTCGAGCGGCGGACCAGGGTTGACTCACGGTCGGGAGCTGCGCCACCGGTGCAACTGGCAAGTCTCTCTCTGGCTTCCCGCAAACTGGTTTCGGGGTTGGCTTTTATCCATTTCAGCCAGCCGCCCAAGCCGTTGCCTGCCTGATCGCTCACAAGCTTGTTTTGCCACCCGGCTAACTCTTCGCCAAGCTCCGCGATCGAGGATAGAGTCCGGGACTCGATATCGCGCCCCAACCACTTGAACGGACAAATCCAAAAGGTGAAGCTTCGCTCGCTATCCTGGGTGCCGAGGACGATGGATTCGACATCGGTCTCAATCCACACGGCTTCCTCGCCAAGAACGTGGGAAAGGACAATGGAAACCTCGAGAGCGATGCGCAGAAGATCGATCACCAATGCCGGATCAAGGACTTCTCCCGCAATAATGGTTTTGAGCGAAACGCCTTCAATCCATTGGGTTACAATGAATGGAATACCGTCGATTGGATCCAGATCACCCGCGACGATCGAGCGGAGAGCCGGGTGTTCCACAAAGCATAGCTTTTCAGCCGCAGATCGGAATGATGCAGCTTCGGCAGCGTCCAGTCCGCCACCATTTTGTCCATAAGGAAAAAACCTGCGGATAGCCACAGGTTCGTGATTTTTTGTATCAGTGCCTCTGTAAACAATCCCGGTTTCGCCTTGCGCGATAATTTCTTCAATTTCGAACCGGCTCATTTGTCGGAAGATGTTAGACGCGGAAACGGGTCGCTCCAAGCAGGAAGAGGGCTAAAATGACGGGATATCGATGAGATCCACCTTGGAGAACGCCATCGGTTGATGGAAATCCGGTTGTTCGCCGGGAAGTCGGTTTACGCTGTGGAACGTCCGCTTTGGTGTGCCCAGGATGAATGAAGCATTGATTCTGCTTTCTTCTCCGAAACCGATAGCCTCTTTCAGAAAGGACAGGGGAATCGCCAGCGCTGCCAACCAGGAATCCGACGGATCTTCCTGATGGTAGCTGGTAATGATCCCGGTGAAATCCGGTTGATTTTGGGCCGGCATGCGAATGGCACTGAACTTCGATGCCCACCATGCCCCGTTTGCCGCAAGGTTGAATTCCAGATACTCCCCGCTATCCGGACGCGCGATGAAAAGCTCGGCAACATCATATTCCCATAGGCCATAGACAAAGGCACCCGGGATGGCATCCGGTCTTGTCTGCGCGGCGGACTGCCGTGTGGCGATAAACCATAGCTGCTCCGAATCCATCGCCAGAGCAAATCCCTGGGGGGGATCCAATGGCTTCCCAAACCAATCCGAGGATAGCCCGAAAAGTGGAAGATCCAGCTCGCCCCATGATAGCAATGACGGTGAATTGAAAATTTTCATGGGCTATGTTTGAATGCAAAAGACAACCCGTGGCCAGCCTCCATTCTCCCACTCCAAAAATAATGGGATTATCTTATATTTTTCGTGGTAACCTGGTGCTGATTTTGCTTTCCTGATTGCAATCTTACACGAAATGGCACGTTCACGCTCAGGATATTACAACGCGATCGAATACATCGGGCCACGCCCGCAAAAACCGAAGAAGCCGAATTTTTTTGGAGGCTGGGTTATCGTCGCAATGACCCTGGGAGCTGGATTCTTCTTTGCAAAACCTTGGATAGGTAGCCTGATGGCTGCACAAAATGGCCCCACCAGTGAGCAGGTGGAACTCGTGATCCGCGAACTGGAGCATACGGGTGAAATCGGCGATCAACTCGCTTCGGAAGCGCTCAAATATTCTTCGAAATCGATCACCTATGATCCGGCTTACTACAAAATCGGTTATCCTAACGGCGATGTGCCGCTATCCAAAGGGGTGGCCGCCGATCTGGTGGTCCGCTGCTATCGAGAGATCGGAATAGACCTGCAGGAAAAAATCCATGAAGACATGGAAAGCGATTACCGCAGCTATCCGCAGCTTTGGACCTCTTCGGAACCGGATTCGAATATTGATCACAGACGGGTGCCGAATCTTCAGGCCTTTTTCTCGCGCTATGGAGAAACCGTTCAGCCGGACAAAGCCCGTGATCCCTCCACTTACAAGCCGGGAGATATTGTAGTATGGGCGCTGGCAAATGCCGAAACCCATATCGGAATCGTGGTTCCAGGCCCTTCCGGAGAAGGCTCGACTCCCTGGGTGGTTCACCATCCCGCAGGTGGCGGCGTAAAATGGGAGCCCTCAGTCTTCAGTCATCAAATTCTCGGCCACTTCCGCTATCCTGCCGACGAGGAGTAAATTTTGCGAACAGCCTGGATTGAGGTTGGTGTGAGGGCGATTGTGTGATCCCGTCCCACAAAGAAGTTATCTGAATAATGTCAACCTGGCGCCCGATCACAAAAGCACCGTTATGGAGAAGGTGCCTACCAGCTTGGCTACATGGGCCGGCGGTTCTCATGTTCTCTCTATCGGTGGTCGGCGCTGTGATCGCCCTGGGAGTTGCGTTTTTCTATTTTCTCCTAGCTTCCAAATTTGATCTCGATGAGGTCGCGAAGCTGCCTAGCGGCACTGTATATTACGATAGGAATGGGAAAGAGATTGATGTTCCGGGGTCCTCCGGGCGCAAAATCGTTTCCAGGGATGAAATCCCGGATTTTATGGTGGAAGCCCTCGCTGCCCGGGAGGACGCGCATTTCTTCGAGCACAGTGGAGTGGATTTCAAGGGCTTACTGCGGGCGACCGTGAGGAATGTGAAGGACAGGGATTTTACCCAGGGCGCATCGACGTTAACCATGCAGCTTGCGCGGAACACTTTTGAGATGCGCGCGAAATCGCTTCACCGGAAGGCTGTGGAAATTGCTCTCACGCTTCGGATCGAAGGCCGCTATTCCAAAGATGAAATTCTTACCAGCTACCTAAATCGGATCTATTTTGGCTCCGGGGCCTACGGAGTGGAACAAGCGGCAAAAACTTATTTCGGAAAGTCGACCGCGCAGCTCCATCCCGGGGAATGTGCGATGATTGTGGGGATTATCCGCGGCCCCCACATTTTCTCTCCTCTGAGAAACTTACCGGCTGCCATTGAGCAGCGTAACCAGACGCTGGCACGGATGGTTGATGCGGGGTTTATCACAACGGAGCGGGCGGAGGCGGTCAAGGAACTGGAGATCCGTCTTACGAAGGACGATGGAAGCTCTGAAAATCAAAGCTCATACGCTCTTCTCGCAGTCAAAAGAGAGCTGGAGAAGATCATGGAGAAGGAAGATATCCTGCTCAGTGGCTTGAAGGTTTACACGACATTGGATAGCAGCTGGCAGGGGCGATTGGAGACGGAGCTGAATCGGGCGGTATTCGCGTTGGAGAATGAAAACGGGTGGGAGCATCCGACGCATTCCAGCCATGAAAGCGGAACCGAAGCGGATTATTTGCAATATGCGGCCGTCACCACCGAAACCAAAAGCGGAGCGGTTCTAGCCTTGATTGGCGGCCGTGATTTTTCTCATTCCCGCTATGATAGGACCCGCTCGAAACGTGATCTGGGTTCTGCTTTCGAGCCATTTGTCGCGGCAGCTGCGGCGGAGAGAGGGAAGCTTGTCCTGCCCGGCAGTCCGCTGCAGACAGGCCGTCAGATCGGCCCCGCGGAAGTGGAGCGTTTATCGAAACGTTGTGGACTTTCCGGCCCGTTTCTCCAGACGGAGGATCTATTTCGTGGAGCCGTTGCCGCGACTCCGATGGAAATGTCCGTGGGACTTGCAACGCTGGGCAATAAAGGAAAAAAGCCAAAGCCGTTTTTCATAAGGTCGATCAAGAACCTCGAAGGAAAGGAAATCTACCGGGCAACACCTTCACTGGATCCCGCATTGAGCAGCGCGGGTGCCCAGGAGGCTATATCGGTATTGGAACAGCGGGCTGGAACCCGTAGCTTCACAGGGGCAACAGGGTCCGAGCGGGATGCCTGGACCTTGCGCCTGGGTCCCGCAGGATCCACCGCGATATGGATAGGCTTCGATCGGCCACAGAAAATCGCCGGAGAGCGCAGATTGGACGCTTTACTGGATGAGTTCGTGCAGAGACTCGGGAACTAACGACGGACGGAAATATTTCCCGGAGGACATACTCAATACGAGATGGAGTTGACGGAAAGGCGGGTGGGGGGCATGGGTAGTGACATGAAGTTCTTGTTCTGTTTGTTTGCGATGGTGATCAGTCTGCGCGGGCAGGAAGTTGCTGTGGAGAAAGCTCCTCCGGAAGTCATCGCCTCAGCAGTGAAAGCTGTGGCGGATTTGGGGCAGGAAGTCGTTCTCGGACGTTACAAGGTAGCGGTGGACAGGATGTATCCTCAGTGGAAAGAGCGCACGGCGATGCGTATGGGCGGGATGGAAAATCTGGAAAGACAGCTCGATGGGGTGGCAAAACAGATGCTCCAACAAGGGATTTCCATCACGGATTTTACTCCGCAGGGGCAGCCGCGGGCGTTCGAGGTGTTTCCCGGGAAAAAGGTGGAAACGATTGATGGCCGGCAAGTCGAGAGCCTGCGTTACACAAAGTGGCTGGTTCTCGTGCCCACGGTCACCCGATTCCGCACGATGATTGAAGGAGATCCTGTGGCAGTAGTCATTGAAAGCACTGGCTTCCAGGTGGCAATTTCGGAAAAGGGAAAAGACAGCTGGACCTTCATTGATGGGGCGGGTGTGACCGTGAATGATTTACGTAGTCTCTTCATTACCCTGCCAAAGGATTTGGAACTTCCACCTCTCGAAAAGCGCCAGATTAGATAGCTCCCCAGATCATGCCGAAGAGTCCCACAAAAATCAGTGAGCGTGAGCTGCACCGGAAGATGCTGGCCATGTGGAAGCGTGGCCAGAGCGAGCTTTGCGAAGTCCGCGAGTCCGAGATTCACGGACGGGGTGTTTATGCGACGCGCGATATTCCTGCTGAGGAAAAAATCATCGAGTATGTCGGTGAACTGATTGATAAATCGGAGAGTGATAAGCGTGGGGTGAAGCAGCACGAGCAAGCGGTGCAAACGGGGGATGCGGCCGTCTATATTTTCAATCTCTCCAATAAATACGATATCGACGGAAATTTTCCCTGGAATACCGCACGCCTGATCAATCATTCCTGCGAGCCGAATTGTGAAGCCTGGTCTGTGGGAAAAAAAATTTTTATTCACTCGCTCCGCGACATCAAAAAGGGCGAGGAGCTGACTTTCGATTATGGTTTTGACGTCGAGTGCTATGAAGATCATCCCTGCCGGTGCGGGCGCGAGGGCTGTGTAGGATATATCGTCAGCCGCGAGCAATGGGAGATCCTGGATGAAAAACTAGGGCGCGGAAAATTCGCCGGAAAAATAGAATAAACCGTGGGCCTGATTGCCAAGGAAACGATTGAGCAGGTGCTGGCGGCGACGGATATCGTCGACCTCATCGGGAGCTATATTCCATTGAAGAGAGCAGGCACCGGCTATAAGGCGAATTGCCCGTTTCACCACGAGAAAACGCCCTCGTTCAATGTCAGTCCCTCCCGGCAGTTTTATCACTGCTTCGGCTGTGGGAAAAGCGGCAATGCCATTGGCTTTGTGATGGATCATGAAGGGCTCCTGTTCATGGATGCGCTAAAAAAGCTGGCAGGAAAGGCAGGTGTTCATCTGGAGGAGGAACCGGACACGCCAAAGGCAAAGGCAGCCAGACAATCCCGCGGGAGATTATTGGATCTTCATCGTGAGGCTTCGGCTCTTTTCCACGCACATCTTCTGACAGATCCCGCATGTGAACATGCCAGAAACTATCTCAAACAACGTGGCTTCGGTAAAGAGATGGCGGAGCGCTGGGAGATTGGCTGGATGCCGGAGAACCCGGAGGTTTTCCTTCGATGGGCAAGGGAGCGCAGATTCACCGGGAAGGAACTGGTCGGCTCTGGATTGGCGGCGCTCAAGGATGAGGAAAAACCGGCGGCGGGGCTGTATGTGCGCTTCCGGGATCGACTGATGTTCCCTATCCGCAACGAGATTGGCGATGTGATTGCGTTCAGCGGCAGACAGCTGAGGGAGGATCGACGGTCGGGAAAATATATCAACTCTCCGGAAACCGATATTTTCAAAAAATCCAATGTGCTTTTCGCCCTGGATAAAGCGAAAAAGGCTATCCTCAAGGAGAAGACTGTGATCCTTTGTGAAGGCCAGATCGATGCGATCTCTTGTCATGAGGCCGGTGTGGAAAATGCGATAGCGCCTTTGGGCACCGCATTCACCGCCCAGCATGCGAGGATTCTCAAACGCTACGCACAAACCGCAGTGTTGTGTTTTGATGCGGATAGTGCAGGGGTGAAAGCTTGCGAGCGTGCCTTCCGCGAGCTGGCACCGGAGGGGCTTTCGGTGAAGGTGGTAGAGCTGCCTCCGGGCGAAGATCCCGATACCTATATCAAGGCGAAAGGTGTGGATTCGTTCCGTGCATTGGTGGAAAGTGCCCGGGATTTTTTCGATTTCAAAATAGCATTTGCAAAAAAGGCCGGAAGCCTGGACAGCGCGGAAGGCAAGGCATCGCTTTCCCGCGATTGCACGGATCTGCTGGCATTGATGGGCGATCACGCTTCCCGGGATCAACAAATCAACGTGGTCGCCAGCATGCTTGGTCTGGGTTCCGCCACCCTGCGGGAGGGAATCGGGGGTGCTGTCAAACGAGCGAAAACACAATCGACAAGAGCGGCGAACAATCGCTCCCCGGAGCCTGTGGAAGAGTATCAGGAAAACCTGGAGCCTCTGGCACTGGACAGAACCGTGGGTTATCTTTGCCAGCTGGCGTTGGCATCCGCCCCAGCGCAACATTTCCTCAACGAGCAGTTTGAAACATTGCACGAAGCGAAGGCGTGGGTTGAAGGTGTTGGCCTTCTGGAGCGGATTTTGGCTGCATCTCCAGATCCCAATTCGAGTGCGGCGGTCAATGCCTTCGTCGCAAGTCTTCGAAAACGTGAGCAGATGGCTTTGCATCGCGAGATGAGTCTACTGGAAATGAATCCCGGGGATGGTCTGCAGGCAGCCGAGCAAGCACTTGGGATGCTGTCTTCTGTCGTTCTGCAGAAGCGGGACGCCGCAGTGAAGGCGGCGCTGACCAAACCGGGAATAACTCCGGATCGGATGAAGGAGTTGCTTGAGGAAGCAAAGGAGATCGCAGCCTTATTGCGCTGGAGTGGTAGATCGGTCTATAACGATGAGCTTCCGCAGGAAACCGTCAAAAAAGAAAAGAAATGGCGGGATTGGAAAAAATGAGCGTTTCTTTTCTCGGGAAACGGTTTTGTGAAATTTAGGCACTCTCCATTGCGTTTAGATGGTTGCCGGCAGCGGAGCTACTATGGCGTTTTCGGCCAATCTGATAGGCGCGGGATTTGTCGCGCATGTAATTGCCCTGCCGATGAATTGAACTTTCCAGCTAAACCGGATAGATAAAACCAATGAACGAAAAAATTTCCCGGCGCTCGGCGCTCAAGTTAGTGGCTGCAGGAACTGTAGCCGGAATGGCCGCAGGGCCTCGGTTTGCCATGGCGCAGGATGCTGCCGCGCAAGACGTATGGGCAAATACCCATGACCGCGTTTGGCTGGGGGGTGGGTTTTGGGCCAATCCCATGGAAAACTGGAAGATCGCCGATGGAGCGGCGGAGTGCCAGAGCATGGGCCCGAATCGGAGCATCCACTCGGTAACGCATCAGGTGACGGATCCTTCGAAGGGATTCGAGATGTCAGTCCATTTGAGTCAGCTGGAGCAAAACGAACAAGATGCTGGAGCAGGGTTTCGCATCGGTATCCATAGCGAGCTAAACGAGTATCGCAGCAATTGCTTCGCCGGAAACGGGATCAATGCGGGAGTGATGAATGGACAGCTGATCCTCGGTGCGAAGCACGAACCTTTGTCGGAGGACGCGAATCCTAAGGACTTGTCCTTGCGGCTATCGGTGAAAGCGGACAATGGAAGAATTGCCGTGACTTTGGAAGCCGGCTCCCCGGTGGATGGACTCAGCCTTGGTGCGATCACAGAGCATTTCCCTGCGGAGTTGATTTTGGGAAATGTCGCCTTGGTCAGTAATTATGGAGCTTCCACAAAGCATGGAGCACCGAAGAAAGCGTCTCAAGCGGCATCGCGTTACCGCTTTAGTAACTGGACTATGATGGGCGAGGCATTTTCAGTGCAGCCCGAACAAAGGTTCGGGCCGATTGTATGGTCGATGTATTCCTTGAGTGATTCGCGTTCAGACGAGGGCTTTGTCATGAAGATGAGCGCACTGACAGGTCCAATGGGAGCCGATGACAGCCAGGTTGTGGAACTCCAGGTTCAACGAGAAGGCAAATGGGAGTCTCTGGGGGAAGCGAAGCTGGATCCGGATGCGTGGGTCGCGACTTTCCGGATACCGAATTGGAATGAAAAAACCGCGATTCCCTACAAGCTCGTTTATCGGGAGAAACATGTGGATGGCACTGAGACTCCGGATGAATGGACCGGGACGATCCAGGCAAATCCAAGCGGGCGGCCTCTGAGAATGGCGGCACTTACCTGTCAGAATGATTACGGGTTTCCCTATGAGCCGGTCTCACGAAATGTGGAAAAGCTCAAGCCGGACCTGGTGTTCTTTTCAGGAGACCAGATCTACGAAAGTCATGGTGGATACGGTATTATCCGTGAGCCGGCGCAGCCAGCGATTCTGTGTTATTTGAGAAAATTTTACCAGTTTGGTTGGTCGTTCCGGAATGTGATGCATAGCCAGCCGACGCTTTGCCTGCCGGATGATCATGATGTGTTCCAGGGAAATATCTGGGGAGAAGGCGGAGCCGCAATGACCGGGGCGGATGAGAGTGCTTCATCAAAAGGGGGATATCGCGAGCCCGCCCGAATGGTGAACGCCGTGCACAAAACAAACGTGGCCCATCATCCCGATGCCTATGATCCTGCACCATCCCTCCAGGATATCAGCGTTTACTACGGGGATATGGTCTACGGGAACGTTGGGTTTGCCATAATTGCGGATCGTCAATGGAAGAGCGGCCCCGAGCATGTCGATACGGGAGAAGGTCGGGAGGATCACGTGGTGGATCCGGACTTTGACACTGCTGGCCTAGACAAACCGGGCTTGGTTCTGCTGGGTGCCAGACAGGAGGAATTTCTCGAAAAATGGTCTGCGGACTGGCGCGGCCATGAACTTAAAGCGGTCTTGAGTCAGACCGTTTTCGCAGGCGTGGCGACACACCATGGCGACTATGACGGCTACTTGAAAGGCGATCTGGATTCCGGAGCATGGCCGCAGACTCCACGCAACCGGGCAATCGATCTGATGCGTCCGTCGATGGCGCTGCACATTAATGGAGATCAGCATTTGGCCTCGCTTTGCCAGTATGGAGTGGATCAGCAGCGCGATAGTAATTGGTCTTTCTGCACGCCGGCCATTTCCGCGGGG
Organism: Luteolibacter algae; assembly: GCF_042683045.1. Taxonomy (NCBI): domain Bacteria; kingdom Pseudomonadati; phylum Verrucomicrobiota; class Verrucomicrobiia; order Verrucomicrobiales; family Verrucomicrobiaceae; genus Luteolibacter; species Luteolibacter algae. The sequence goes on from NZ_JBHUIT010000031.1 coordinate 304,616, forward strand.
TATCCCCGTTGGTGGCGACCGGATGAGAGCGGCATGCCCCATGAGAATCGGCCAAACCATGGACTGGATCATACCGGTGAGTATTTGGACGGCTTTGGCAACAAAGTATATGTGTATGCCGTGGGGAATCCTGTGGTTGGAAAAGACAAAAACCGTTACAAAAAGGCTCACGAAAAAGGTAGTGGCTTTGGCTTCATCACCTTCGATACAGAGGCTAAAACCTATACGCTCGATTGCTACCGCTTCCTTGTGGATGCGGAGGATGGAAAAGACTCCAATCAGTTTCCCGGTTGGCCGGTGACCATCCAGCAGAAGGAAAACCGTGGTGAGAACAGCATCGGATAACGTTACACCCAATGATGAATATGAAGTTCCCAATAACTCTCTTAGGTAGTCTGCTTCTTTCCTCCCTCTCGTCCCTTTTGGGAGCCGGGCGTCCTAACATCATTCTCGTGATGCCGGATGACATCGGCTACGGAGACTATGCATGCCTTGGCAATCCTATCATGAAGACCCCTTCGGTGGACGCTTTCAAAAAAGAGAGCCTGCTATTCACGCAGTTTCATGTAAGTCCCACTTGTGCGCCATGTCGTGCCGCGCTCATGAGCGGAAGGCACGAATTCAAGAACGGTGTCACCCATACGATTCTTGAGCGGGAGCGTATGGCGCTGGACACATTTACCCTACCGGAGATTTTGAAAACAGCAGGTTACACCTCCGGTATTTTCGGTAAGTGGCATCTTGGCGACGAGGAGGCCTACCGCCCTGAGAACCGAGGATTTGATGAGGTTTTCATCCACGGTGCCGGAGGTATCGGACAGACCTATCCCGGATCGTGTGGAGACGCGCCCGGTAATACAAATATCGATCCCGCATTGTGGCACAACGGAAAGTGGGAAAAGACAAAGGGGTATTGCACCGATCTGTTTTTTGATCAGGCACTGAAATGGATGGAAAAGAAAAAACAATCCAATGAGCCCTTCTTTGCCTATATCACGCCAAACGCGGCTCACGGCCCGCATGTCCTTCCGGAAGAATATTACCAGCACTACCTTGGGAAGCCAGGCGTGAGCGAAGACCTGGCGAAGTTCTATGGGATGATCGAAAATATCGATACGAACTTCGGCAACATGCTGGCGAAGTTGGACGAATGGGGAATTGCGGAGAATACCTTGGTCATCTACTTGGCTACGGATAATGGCGGCACTGCTGGCGTGAGAATTTTCAATGCCGGAATGCGTGGCCAGAAAGGAACCGAGTATCAAGGCGGGACCCGCGCACCGTGTTTTTTCCGCTGGCCCAGCGGGGGAATCAAGGGAGGGAAGGAAACCAGTGCGTTGAGTTCCAATATCGACATTTATCCCACACTTGCGGAGATCGCTGGCGCGGAAATCTCAGAAAAAACAGCAAAGCAGGTCGAGGGGATCAGCCTGGTTCCTCTATTGAAAAACCCGGATGCCGAATGGCAGGATCGGATTCTTGTTCACCATGTGGGACGTTGGGAAAAAGGAGGGAGCGAGGAAGCCAAATATACCAAATGCGCGATCCAGAACTCGCGTTTTACGTTGGTTGGTAATAAAGCGCTTTATGATCTCAAAGCCGATCCGGGCGAAACGACAAATATTATAGCAGACTACCCGGAAGTAGTGGCGCAACTACGTTCCAGCTATGAAAAATGGTGGAATGAGGCTAAACCATTAATGGTAAATGAAGATGTGGAAGCTCCCAGAATCAATCCTCTGAAAGCCTTGTATTGGGCGCAATACGGCGGTGGCCCGGATGAAGCCATGCTGCGTAGAATGAATCCGGATCTGCCCGTGCTGAAGCCTGCAAGATCAAAGAAAAAACAAAAGTGATGAAATCTCGATTTATATTCAAAGCCGCGTTGCTGCTCATTCCTTTTTCATCCCTGCGGGCAGAAGGAAACCCTCGACAGCCGAACGTGATTGTCATTCTTACCGATGATCAAGGCTATGCGGATATGTCGGGCCACGGGAATCCATGGCTCGATACGCCAAATCTTGATAGACTGCAGCGGGAAGGTGTTTCGCTGGAAGACTATCATGTGGATCCCGTGTGCACACCATCGCGCGCCGCACTAATGACCGGACGGTATTGCATCCGTGCGGGAGCGTGGGCGGTTACCGAGGGCCGGCAGCTTTTGAATCCAGATGAGAAAACCATGGGAGATGTGTTTTCTGCCTCCGGCTACCGGACGGGCATGTTTGGAAAATGGCATTTGGGGGATTCATTCCCGTTTGCTCCCCGCTACCGTGGATTCGATACCGTTGTCCGCCACATGGCGGGTGGCGCGGATGAGATTGGAAACCCGGAGGGGAACGACTATTTCGACGATACCTATTTTCGAAACGGCGTTGCCGAGCAGTTCGAAGGTTACTGCACCAATGTGTGGTTCGATGAAACTTTGAAATTCATCAATCAGCCCGAGGCAAAAAAACCGTTTTTCATCTACCTTCCACTTAATGCGATGCACAGCCCACATTTCGTGGAAGAAAAGTATTCCAAGAAATTCACCGAGCTGGGGATGCCTGAGAAACGGGCGACATTTTACGGAATGATCGAGAATTTCGATGAGAATCTTGGCAGGTTGCTTTCCTCTTTGGAAGAGACCGGATTGGATAAAAATACTATCGTGATCTTCATGGGAGATAATGGCACCGCCGAGGGATCAGACGGAGGTGTAAATTCCGAAGATGGTTTCAATGCGGGCATGCGGGGTAAAAAAGGTTCCGTTTACGAAGGTGGTCATCGGGTGGCATGTTTTGCGAAATGGCCGGATCACTTCCCGGAGGGCAAGAAGATCACCGAGCTTACCAGTCACCGTGATTGGTTGCCGACATTGATCGATCTCTGCGGATTGGAGGCTCCACAGGATGTTCATTTTGACGGGAAAAGCATCGCGCCATTGCTCACGGGCAAGGCAGAAGAATGGCCGGACAGAATGTTTTTTCTAGATCGGCAGAATGATGATCTCCGGAAGCCAACTCTGACGCAAACGGGCGCCAAAGGTCCCCAGTTTGCGGTTTTGACCGAGAGGTGGCGTTACGTTAACGGTGAACTTTACGATATTGTGCAGGATCCCGGGCAGACCAAAGATCTGGCCGATCAGTTTCCTGACATCGCAGAAAAGCTTTTCGCGGCTTATGGGAAATGGTTCGATGATGTCTCGGCACACGATGACAGATTTACCCGCCTCCAGTTGGGTGCAGATCCGTCCGGCAGCACTGAGTTTACCATCCGCGATTGGCACCCTACAGAGGGGAACGTTATCTGGCGCCCCAGTCAGCTGGACGACGATAAGTTGTTCATCAATGGCTTTTGGGCGATCGATGTCAAAACCGCAGGCAGGTATGAAATCAAGCTATCCCGTTTCCCTGAGGATAACATGAAGCCTATCGAGGCATCTGACGCACGGATCAGAATCGGCGAACAGGAAGCACGACAAGCGCTCAGTCCGGAGGCTGGATCGGTAAGCTTTGAACTGGATTTGAAACGCGGTCCGGCTCTCCTGGAGACATGGTTTACCGACGGAAAGACCGGGAAAACTAGGGGTGCCTATCACGTATCCTGCAGATTGCTTGAGGCCGATTAGGCCAACCCACAGACCGTTGGGCCAGACCAAGTGGGCTCGCTGGGAGTGTTTCCGAAGAGAGATATTCTGTGGGCATGTCATATAATGATATTGGCGTTGAAAGAATGATCGATTTGGCGAGTAGTCCGTATTGCTCATGACTAAAATATTACAACTTCCGCTGATGTTAGCTGGCGTGCTCAGCTGCATGCCGCTGGCAGCTCAGAACGATTCCAAACCAGCTGAAAAAGAATGGCTGGAGCTGAAAGGTAAAGTGGCTGAAAAAGAGAAGCGGCTCCTCGCTCTGATCAAACAGGCGGAAGAAAAAGGTCTCAATACGGACTACGCATCCGTTTCCAGGACGGTTCTCTCAACCTTCCAAAAAGCTGCGGAGTTCGATTTTCAAAACTTGGAAGAAGTCCGCAAGATATTTCAAACCTACGGCTACTATTCAAAAATCGACCCTGCCGAAACGGAGAACCTCCCCGTGTATGAGATGACGGATTGCCTGACCGTTGCGGATTTTGCGATTGCCGAGCTAGAACAGCAATTGCAGGGGGCCCTCAGCCTCGAAGCACCTGTGGATTTCTCGAAGGGTGGCATGACATTGGAAGACGCCTACTACCGGAAGGATGGAAGAATTGTTTTTCCGAGCACGATAACGTGGATGGGGGATAGCGAGGAAATGCTTGAGGCATTCGGGAGAATGGGCGGAGGATACTATGGGATCAGTTTTCTGGGAAAGGATGGGAAAGTCTCCAAAGGACGGAAAGATGCGGTATATCGACGGGCAAAAGAAGAGACAGCTAAGAATATGGCTCCTGCAGACTATTTCATCGGGCATCATGCTGCAGGTTGGATGGAGGAAGCACATCCGGAAATCCTGGATGGAGCCCGGCACTTCACCAAATATGATATCGATAATCCCTTCATTCGGGAAAGTCTCGATCAGCTTTTTTCGCAAATGCTGCCAGGTTGGTCACAAGCTTTCGGCAATGTCCCCAAAATGCATTTGCTGGCAAACGAGCCGAATTTCTCGACCCAACAGGGCGGATGGCTGGCAAAGAACGGAGTATCCGGCATAACGATGGCGAAGTATCGGCAATGGATTGTTCAGAAATACAAAACGCTTGCCGCGCTCAATGAATCCCATGGCACCGAATATACCTCATACGATCAGGTGCATGTGGAATTGCCCATTGATAAAACGCTTAGAGGAACGGCAGTCTGGTATGACTGGTGCCGCTTCAATATGGATCGGGTAAATGAGTGGTTCACGTTTTTGAAAAAGCGTGTCCACGCATATGATCCCGAGAAATCTCCAGTGACGATCAAGATGCTCGGATACATTCTGGGAGATGAAGATAGGGATGACGGAATGGATATGGAATATCTCACCCGTCTTCAGGAAATCGTAGGTGCCGATCTCCGGGTCACCCCACGGGGAGCACAATTTTTCGGGAAAAACGAGGTTGGGAACGATCCCGAAAAAGGTTGGCAGGCTTATTACGATTACGAGTGGCAGGAGCAATCCATGTATTTGGATTTCTCGAAGTCTCTGTGTCCCGATCGGCCTTTCTACGATTCGGAATGGCATGGCTTGAGCTCTGTCAGTTGGCGACATTTTGATCTCAAGCGGGAGTATGTCCGCTCGTCGCTCTGGCTTGCTTTCACTCATGGTATGGGCGCGATCAATCCTTGGCTTTGGGGAAGGTCTGAAGATGGAGCGCTGGGCTCCAATGCGGATCACATCGGTGAGCTATCCACACAACCTATCGCGCTTGATGCCTATGGACGAGTGATGAAGGAATTGAATGCCCATTCAGAGCATGTCGCGGGAGCAGTGCCGGATCTGCGGAAAGTGATGATTTATTATTGCGAGGAATCAGCTATCCAGACCGGTGAGTATATCGCTGGAGTGAAAGCGGTCTACGAGGCACTGAAGCTATTGAATGTTCCCGTAGGCTTCGCGACTCCTTCGATGCTCAGTGAGCTGAATCTGGAGAAACAAACTCTGTTGATCACGCCCACTCCATTTATCACGGACAAGAACCTCAAGGGGCTGGGCGCATTCATCGAAGGGGGTGGTAGAGTAATGACTGTGGGGCCGGAGAGAAGCTTTGTGAAAAATGAATTGGGAAAGGAGCGCGGCGAGAAAACAACGTTAGACACCGTGCGGTCCTTCGCTGAAAGCACAATAGACGGATATTGCTCGACGTTCCGGAAAGAGATGGATGCTGACCTGTTCTCGATGTCTTGTGAGGTGCGGATCACGGATGCGGACGGCAAACCCGCCTACGGTGTCATCATTACGCAACATCCTAATGAGGAAACGGGAGTTGTATCCATCACGCTGAATAATGTGAGCCGTTTTGAGCGCATTGTTGAATTGGGTGATGGGAATTCTCCCGTGAAAGTGACGGATCTCATTAGCGGTAAAGAAGTTTCCCCCGAGATCATCCTGAAGCCTTGCGATGTCCGGTTGCTGACGGCGGAATGAGGCGCTCCGCCGGGTTAGGCTCGTTCCATCGGTTGATTCCATCGTAGATCTTCAGGAGATTCGGGAAGCGCTCTTCTGGAGATCAACCTTTGTTCATCTGTAAGGTAGGAAGGCAAAAAAAAGAGGCTCATCCACGTTAGATGGAGAGCCTCATAGTTCAGGTGAAAGGGAAAATGCTATTTGCTTGGTGCTGGCTGATTTGCTTTCTCCTGCTGCAGGTTTTCGTTCTGCTCGATGGTGACGTTCTCCGTATCACCGGAGATCCGGATCGTGCCGCTTTCTCCAAAGCCAATAAACTTGTTCCCCTTGATGGTGACCTTATCACTGTAGTGGAGATCGATGCTCGGGAAGTCCCGGGCAGCTGGATAATCGCTACTAAGTTCGATGGTATTATCGGAAATATTCAAGCCTTCCACCGAGTTTGAGTAGGCGATAAGCCCGTTGAAGCTTTTGATGCTGTTCCCGGTGAAGTTGATATTTCTATGGTAGCGGCCATCACCGAACCTCTGCTCGTCATTGAGGAGTGGGGATGCGTAAAGGGGATAGCGGTCAGCCCCTTCGTAGCCGATGTTCACAAAAGTATTGTTGGCGATAGTCACGTCCTCGACCGCACCGGACTCATACCAGACATTGTTATCACCTTCGATGAGGATGCCGTGCATCTGCGAAGAAAAGTAGTTTTCTGTAACGGTGACTTTGCCTTTCGTGGTGATCAGAGCGGAACGTGCGCGATTTTCACGAATGACGTTGTGAGTCATTACAAGATCCGGATACCAGGTCATATTTTCCATGGAGAGCGGACCCTGGGGAATCTCCGCGGGCACATTTTCCAAGGTAACCATGAAATGCTTTTCATTGATCGGCCGGACGCTTTCGACTGTGCCTTCAAACAGCGGGAGAACGGTTGAGCGATCCATGACCATAATTTTATCACCCGCTTCCGCGAAGGTCAGACCCCATTGTTGGAAATGGCTGATCGTGCATAGGAAGTTCTTTTGTCCGAGGTATTCATCGATAATGACATACGCTCCATGGACGTTGATACCATCATCGAGCATGTGCTCGAAAAGGCAGTGCTCCAGCTCGATAGTTCCTTTGCAGCCAATGAAGTGTGTGGCGTCGGCGCGGGTGGAGATGAGACGCTTGTCGGTAGAAGTGACGACCATATGATCGAGTTTCAGGTTTTCACAGCGCTCGGCGATGAGGCCCATACCGCCCGCTGCATAAACAGTGACATTATCGATGATGATGTCTTTCGAATCGGAGGCGTGAATGGCGGGAGCAAGACGGCTGGTCGGGTGGGAGCCGTAGGTGACGATGACGCTGCCCACAGGGGGCAGTTTCTTGCTGAACGAAGCGGTGAGCTCGACGCGATTCCCATCAAGCTTTTTAGCGCTCATCGGGTGACGTGGATTTAGCGAGTAATCCCTGGTTTCATGCATGGGCGACCGCGTTTTGGGATCGAAAAGAATGTTCGTGGCGATCGGATCCTGCCAGTCATAATGGTCAAAGAGGATCTGGCCTTTCTCTATGGTGTAGGGAAATTCATCGCTGTCGATCTCGACTGTGATCGCTTTTCCATTCGCCGAGTGCTCGACGACTTTCAACTCACTCTGAAACGGGCGTTTCCAATCGATGGAAAAGTTTTTCAGGGTCACACCGCTGGAGCCATCCAAGACGAAGGGGACGATCCGGCCGTGAAAGATAAAGCGGGAATCTCCGCCATTGATGGTGATGTTTTTGCAATCCATCAACGGGAAAGCGATCCGCTTGAGGCTGTTGTCGTGGTTGGCCACTGCGCGATATTTCTCCAGCGCCCGATCCGGGTAAAAATCGTAGTCACCCTTCGGGAAGATCAAGGTGACGTCCGGTTCATCTCCGACGGAGAGGATCAATTCATTCAGGGGAAGGCTCGCATCCTTTCCAGGAATGATGCCGAAGTCTGCCACGTTGATATCCCGGGCATTTGCGAGGGCGGTGCTGAGGCAAAACCCGCTTATCAGGAAGTTCTTAAGATTAATTTTGGACATTAGTTAAACTTAATCTATCAGCTCGACCCGTAATTGTAATTCGCGTTTACGTAAAATATGTGTGTGATTGTGCCATTTTATCGGTGGATAATACCAATTTTCGCGTCAGATTCGGAATTGCTTGCGAAATTGTCTTGGGGATTGGCCGGTGGATTTTTTGAATACATGACTCAAATAATTGTAAGTCGTGTAGCCGCAGGCCTCTGCCACATCCTGCATCGGCAGATCTGTTTCAGATAAGAGCTTGCTGGCACGTTTGATCCTGATCCGCCTGACCTCGTCTGTCGGACTACGGCCGAAAGCTCGCTGAAATCGATTCTCCAGGGAACGTCTGGCCATGGGGACGGCTCTTAGAATATCATCCATGGAGATGGGCTCGAAGGCGTGGTCTCTGATATATTGGATGACCTGGACGAGTCTAGGGTCTTCCACGGCAAGGGTATCGGTTGATAGTCTCTCGATGATCCCCATGGGTGGAAGGTAAATGGTTTTGTTCTCAACCGGTTCACCGAGTAGTTTGAGGTGAAGCAGCTCGGCCGCCTTGTAGCCGATCTGTTCGGTAGGTGCCATAATTCCCGAAAGGGCGGGAAAGCATGCATGGCTCAATAACTCATCGTAGCCGCCGCTCAGGATAGCCACATCGTGTGGGACACTGATGTTTTCCTGCATGCAGCAATCCACGACCTGCCTGGCATATTCGTTGCCCCAGACGAGTAGGCCGAGAGGCTTCGGCTGGGAATTGATCCATTCGGCCAGTTTTTTCGAGTCCTGTAGTTCGCTTTCCCGCAGAGCGAAGGTTTGATAGGGGAGTTTGTGCTGCGAGACCGCATTTTTAAAATGCCGTGAGTAGGCTGCAGGATTGGGCAGATGGAACGGCCCGGCAAGCGCGACATTGTTGATTCCCCGGTCAATGAAATGTTCCACCGCTAATTTTGTGCCGATGGAATCGTCTGTGCGGACGCATGCGGAAGCGAAATCAGGGACGTCAAAGTCACAAACGTTGACCACCGGTAACTGGGACTTCTTGATATCTTCTGCAAAACTTGGCGTGGCAACCCGGGCGATGATGCCATCTCCGCGCCAGCCGCGTGGCAGATGCTCCAAGGTCTCTCTGGTGCCGGTCCTTACCCAGATATGCCATGGGCCTACTTCGTTGGCATAGGAGATGATACCCTTAACGATACTGCGTCCCCAGCTGTTGGAGGTGCTGACAAAGATGGCGACTTGCGGGATTTCTTTTACGGGCGGCATGGTGTGGGTTTATTTGGACGGACCGGTTTTCAGTTTGGAAAATCGGGCTCGAAGTCGGACTCGTTCACCCAATCCGCCTTCACCTTTTCACCACTCATCGCGCGCTTGTAGAAATCGCGCTCCACGGGGTTAGCACTCGGGTAGGTATTGAATACAGGACCGTTGCCCGATGAGCGGGGATCTCCCTGTTTTTCCAATTCTTCCTGGAGTTGCTTTTTCAATCCCGCGTAGGCAGAGGCCTTGTCCGGATTTTTTGCCAAATTATTCATGCACCAGGTATCTTTGCTGAGATCGTAGAATTCTTCCGCGCCACGTTTGCCAAAACAGAGATCCCAGAATTTCTTTGTATCCGGATCGTGACGGGATTTCAGGACCTCGGTCTTGGTAGGGCTGCCGTCTGTATCCAGATAGCCGGTCTGCGGATTCCCGCCTGGCCACCTGTCTGGCTCCACATTATTGATGTATAGCAGATCATTTTTCACGATCCCGCGGATCGGGTATCCATGATCTTCCGGGCGGCCGACATCATTACGCTCGCGGCCGATCAGCACGTGATCACGCTCTTCGACGACCTTGCCACTTTTTTCGGTTTTGAAAAACTCCGTTAGGCTGCGACCTGTAAATGGGTGCATCCCAGATTGTTCTGCGGTGAGGCCGGCCACTTCTATAAAGGTAGGGGCGAGATCGATGAAGCTGACATAATCCTCGATAACGCGGTCCGGGACAATGGTTCCTTTCCACATGATGGCCATGGGGAGGTGATTGGAATTCTCGTAGGCGTAGCCTTTGACCCTGGGGAACGGCATTCCGTTGTCACTGGTAACCACGATCAAGGTGTTTTCCAATTCGCCGCGCCTTTCGAGTTCCGCGAGCATATTGCCGAGATGTTTGTCAAAGTGCTCTACCTCGTAGGCATAATCGAGCATGTCGTTGCGGACAGCCTCATTATCCGGCCAGTAGGGAGGAACGTGCGGGAGATCGGCCAGCTTTTTACCGCCTTTGGAAACGCCGGTGCCATATTCGTAGGCACGGTGTGGCTCCGTGCTGCCAAACCAGAAAACCCACGGTTTTTCTCCGCCGGCCGCATTGAGGAATTCCTTGAAGTTTTCCGTGTAGTCGACATCGGAAATCTGGTTGGTGGGGGGCTCAAGGGTCTTGTCGGAAAATACCGTTCCCACAAGATTCCGTAATTTCCCCTGCTCGTCCTTTGCCACGCCAGGAGCCCATCCTTTTCCTGTCATCCCGGCGAAATATCCGTTCTCTGAAAGAGCTTCGGAAAAGGATTTGAACTCTGTCGGGAAGTAAGCCCAGTGATTCGCCGCTGCCTTCAATTGCCATGGATTACGTCCCGTGATGATGCAGGAGCGGGAGGGGCCGCATTTTGCCGTTGGGGTATAGGCGCGCGTGAACAACATCCCATCCTTGGCGATCTTATCGAAGTTAGGAGTTTTGATCCACTCGCAACCGTAGGCTCCCGCATGCCCGAACGACCAGTCATCGGCCAGAGCGAATAAAATGTTCGGGCGTTTCTGATTGGTTTCCGGGGCTGCGAAAAGTGCTCCGGCCATCGCCAGTGGCAGTGCGATCAAGAGTAGATTTTTCATGAGGAATACAGGTTTTATGGAAAAGGAATACGAAGCAGCTACTGAACGCCGGAATATTTTTCGACGCCCATGGATTGCTCCCACGTCGCGAGTTTTTTCCGGAGTTCTTCAGCTTTTTCCGGGTTCGATGTGGCCAGGTCTTTTTCTTCCGAGATATCCTTCGCGATATTGTAAAGCTTTACTTTGCCGCTTCTGTAGGCGAGCAGCTTCCAATCGCCCTCGCGAACGCTGGCGTAAAGATCTTCATAAGCGCGGTAGCCATAGATTGGCTCGCCTCTATCCAGCGTGGTGTCTTCCCTGATGACATCGAGGAGTGAGATTCCATCCAAATCCTTGTATTTCGAAACATCGCCTCCAGCGATTTCGACAAGCGTGGGGAAAAGATCGGTTGATTGAACGATGTTTTCGTTCTTGCTTCCCTGCTTCGTCACTCCCGGCCAGTAGAATGCGAAGGGGACGCGTGCTCCGCCCTCGTAGAGCGTGTCCGATTTTTTCCCGCCGTGGAAAGGTGGATTTTCGAAGGTGCCACCTTGATCCGAGAGAAGAATGACGATGGTATTCTGATCAAGTTGTTGTTTTTTCAGTGTCTCGCGGATCCTGCCTACTGAGTCGTCCAAGGACTTCACCATCGCCGCATAGTGGGCGTCTTTTCCGGTCATGCCTTTTTCTTCAAAGTGTTTTACGTAGTCCTTTCTCCCGATTTGTGGACCGTGGACTGTGTAATACCAGAGGCTCAACATGAAGGGCTGGCTACTATCATATTTCTCGAGAAATTCCACGCTCTCATCGGTGAGTTTGTCGGTGAGATAGCGTTCCTTCTCATCTTTGTAGACATCGGAATTCTTAAAATAGGGTGGGTTATAATTGCTCGGATGGCCCCAGTTCGATGTTCCTGCCTGTGAATCGAAACCCTGGTGGATCGGATGATACGGCTCGTGGCCGAGGTGCCATTTTCCCACAAAATAGTTGTAGTAACCTAGCTCTCCAAGAGCTTCCGCATAGGTGGTCTTCTCAAGTGGCAACCAGTTCCGGCAGGGGAAGTTCGCGGGGTCTGTCTTGAGTGTATGGAATTCCTCATCGGTTCTTCCGAATTGATCGAAGCCATCCTTGTTCGGTGCCGTGGGAATGTGGCGGACGATCCGTAGGCGGGCGGGGTGTTGGCCGGTGAGCAGAGTGGCCCGGCTAGGACTGCAAGTCGGGCAAGCGATGTATGCTTGGGTGAAATCGATCCCGTCTGACATGAGCTGATCAATATTGGGAGACTCGAATTTCGGGTTCCGGGCATGAAAATCCGCCCAGCCCCAGTCATCGACGAAGAGCAGAACGATATTGGGCTGCTTTCCATCGGCGAGGGTTTTGGCATCCTCGGCCCGGCTGGGAATGATAACTGCTGCTAGCATGGCAGCGAGTGTGAGAAGGTGTTTCTTTTGCATGATCTGAAATGATTGGGATTGCGCTCAGCGAGGTGATGGAAAATTAGAAACCGAGCTGCTTTTTGTTGATTTTCTTATCTCCGGAAGATTTTTCCGGGGCCACTTTTTCAATGATTCCTTGCATATCCGCGACAATTTCAGGGTAGTCTGCTGCGAGGTTAGTGGTTTCCTCCGGATCTTCTCCGAGGTTGAATAAAAGACCGGGAGCATCAACCTGGGTTTCGATCCACTGATCGATACCACCCCGCTGGGTGACACTGCCGGGTGGAACGTATTTCCAATCGCCTTTACGGATCGCAATTTGCGCGAGAGCCTGCTGGACGATGAATTCTCTGCCAATGGCGGATTCCCCGGTGAGAGCCTTGATCAGATTTTCACCATCCGCGCCGGATTTATCCGGCAGAGGCTTTCCAATCAAGCCGGCGATGGACGCAAAGATATCGACATGACTGACGAGCGCATCCGAGACACCCGGCTTAGCCATTTTTGGCCAGGAAACGATGAACGGAACCCGTGTCCCGCCTTCCCAACGGCTGTATTTGCCCCCGTTCCAGGGCCCTGCCGGGCGGTGGTCCCCGTTCAGCTCAACCGCTCCGTCCCAGTATCCATCGAAAAGGACCGGGCCGTTGTCAGACGAGAGAATGATCAAGGTATTGTCGAATTTATCCTGAGCCTTGAGTTCCTGGACAAGGCGGCCCACACACCAATCAAAGGCGGCAAGCGCGTCGCCACGCGGGCCCATATTGGTGGAGCCTTGGAAGCGTGGATGGATAACGCGCGGCACATGGTTTTCATTTGGCGCGTAGTAGAGGAAGAACGGCTGTTCCTTGGTCCCGGAAATGAATTCGATTGCCTTGTTGAGGTAGGTGTCCGCCATATCCTCATCTTTGAAGCGAGCGGCATGTCCACCTGTCATCCAGCCAATACGACTCACGCCGTTGACAATCGTGCCGGAATGTTGCTCATCTGCCTGCACTTTCAAAAGCTGGGGATGGGAAATCCCGGTCGGCTCGTCTCCCACTTTTTCCGCATAGTTCACTTTCACGGGATCCGCCGGATCCAAGCCGACAATGTGTCCGTTTTCGATATAGACCGAGGGAACCCGGTCCGCGGTTGCTGCCATGTTGAATGAATAATCGAAGCCTACTTCCTTGGGGCCGGGGCTGATAAGTCCATTCCAGTCCAAGGGCTCGCTTACTGAGCCGAGGCCGAGATGCCATTTACCCACGAGAGCGGTGGAATAGCCATTGTCTCGAAGGAAGGTGGCGACCGTCGGGCGCTCCGGATTGATGATCAGCGGGGCATTTCCCGGCAGGATGTGCGCTTCCTCATTGCGGAACGCATACTCGCCGGTGAGCAGCGAATAACGTGAGGGGGTGCAGGTGGCGGCGGTGGCGTATGCCGAGCGAAAGCGGATCCCGTTTTTCGCCAAGGCGTCGATGTTCGGCGTTTGAACGCCTGTCGCACCGTAGCAACTGAAATCGCCGTAGCCGATGTCATCTCCGTAGATGATGAGGATGTTTGGCTTTTCTCCGGCCAACGTGAATGCGGAAGTTGAAAGTGCGACCAATGCGCTAATTAGAAAGTGGTGTTTCATATTCGTCTGCTTTGATAAAAATTAGAATCCTGTGTTGCCTTCGACTTTCAGGGATTTGCGTGAGGAATCATCTGCTTGAATGTCTTTGGAAACCTCGCCGTCGTAGCTGTTTCCGGTGATTTCGATATTCCTGCAGTTCTTGAAATCGAAAAGTGCCCGATCCAGATAAAGCGGCTCCGCATCATCTGTTCTGACGATGGTGTTGTCTTTGATAACCAAACCGTCCACACGATCCGCCCACACGATGCGGCTATCGAAGGTATGGATGGTATTATTCTCGAAGCGGATGTTGCTATCGTAGACTTCTTCCTGATCAAAGGCTGCGCCAAGGCGCGGGGTAATGTTCAATACCGCATGCTCCATGCCACTATATGCACAGTAATTGAAGCGATTGTTGCGGATGGTGACATCGTTCACACTACCGGATTCGAACCAGAAAAAGGTCTCACCCCGGAAAAATACCGAAGACATCATCGAGGAAAAATCGTTGTCTTCGATCACCGTTTTCAGCGGGCTTTTAAGAACGATGTTACGTGCGCGGTGGTTGCGGATGGTGCAACCGCGCATGGTGAACGTCGGGTTCCAGGTTTTGTTTTCAAGGATATCGCCAGCCGTGATTTCGGGAGGAAGGGGATCTTTGAAATGCAGAATCGAGAAACGATCATTGATGGGCTGGGAAGAAATCACCTCATTCACCCGTCCGCGTTTCGGGCTTGGTGATTTGATGAACCAGACTTCGTCTCCTTCGCCAGCGAAGCGGAATCCCGTTTGCTCGAAATGCTCCAGTTTGATACGCACCGAGCGCTCGTCCAGCACTTCATCGATCGTTACGTAGGTTCCGTGGACATTGGTGCCGTCATCGAGCATATTTTCGAAGCGACAGTTCTCGATAAGAATATCGCCCTTGCAGTTGGCGAAGTGGGTCGCGTCTGCGGTGGAGGAAATCAGCCGCTGGGTATCATCCTTCAAAACCACCGAGCAGCCAGACATCACGATGTCTTGAGAGCGCTCCATCAAATAGCCCATACCAAGGGCGTGATGGACTGTCACATCCTCCAGATGAATGTTTGATGATTCCTTTACATGAACCGCCGGGGCGTAGCGATCATGGGCACGATCGCCCTTTGAAGTAAGCACCGAGCCAACCGCGGGGTATTGACGCAACTGCTCGTGGAAACGGAGGATTCCACCCGGTCGTTTTTCCACCCGCTGCGGATCGCTTTCCATATCGAGAGCTCCGTGGGAAACGCGCCGGGTTTCCGGATCGAATGCCAGAGTGCTACCAAGAATTTCATAATTGAAGCCATCCACTCCCGGAAAAAGAACCTTCCCGCGGTGGAGCTCCCAGCCAAAGCCTTCTGTATGGGGCTTGATATCACGCCAGCCTTCTTTTTCATTCACCGCCACTACTTCTCCCTGGAAAATGAATGGGATATCCCAGTCGATACTGAAGCCCCTGGCGGTCACCTTCTGACAATCCTCAAAGAGAAATGGAAGAACCTGTCCGTGGAAAACGAGCTCTGCTCCATTGCCTTCGATCTCAATCGATTTCAGTCCCTGGAAAGGAAAGATGATGTTTTTCAGACCGTTTGAATGGTTGGTGATCGTGCATGTTTTCTGAAAGGCGTAATCCGGAAGGAAACGGTAGGTTCCGGGTGCCAAAACAATTTTCAGCTCGGGATCCTGCGCATCAAAAATGGCCTTTCTGACAATGGGCGTCATGTCCTTGGAAGAGGATTCCAGCTTGATGACTTCCAGCGCTGAGGCATTGCAGGAAAGGGCTAAAACAGCTGAGGCCGAAAGCGGCAGGATGGAGGCGGTGTGGGTAAGCATTTTGGGATGAGTTAAGAAGACCTGCCTGTCGGCGAAGACAAGCAGGCCGGATTTTTCAGCTACGAGGGGCTACTTCTTGGGCTTTCTGTATCTTTTGGACCAGGCTTGTGTTTCCATCAGCTTCCCGGATTCCAGCTCTTCCCAGAGCTGTGGATCATTTTTTTTAACCGCTTCACGCGTGGTGACGGAGGCCAGACCTTCCTCGGGCTTACGTTTGCCAAGATCTTCCAGTCCGTAGTCGCGGTTCTTCGCGGTCCACTCGGTTTCCTTTGCACGCATCTCCTCAAGAACGGCGGCATACTCCGGATTTTCAGCGAGGTTGTTTAGCTCGTCAGGATCTTTTTCGAGGTCGTAGAGTTCCTCGTAGGGTTTGCGCTCGGCGAAAAAGGTTTGCTCTGCCTCGGAGAGTTTTCCTTCCTTTTTCAGGCGTCGCATGACGTGAAGAGCCGGTCGGTTGAGCTCCAGATAGGCTTGATCATTGGCCCACATCACCTCCGGCATGTAGTTGCGGATGTATTTGAACTTGGAGGTGGAAATGCTGCGGGAACAATCATCGATTTCATCCCAGATATCCCGGGCGGAGCGGACGAATTCCCGGTATTCCGGCTTGTCGACTCCGAGGAAGGGTTTGGAGGTGATGTATTCCGGGATTTCTGCGCCGGCGAGCTTCAGGACGGTGGCTGAGATATCCGTTGTGCACACCAGATTGTCGATCCTGGTTCCAGGTTCAATAAGCCCGGGAGCCCAGACGATCATCGGGATGTGGACTCCGGCTTCCTGGAGGTAGCCTTTGCCCCGCAAGTTACAGCGGCCATTATCCGCGATAAAAATCACGATCGTATTTTTATCAAGCTTCTGGTCCTTGATGTTCTGCATGATCTGTCCGACTTCGTTATCCATGAATTCCACGGTGTCGAGATAGGTCGCCCAGTCGTAGCGGATCTCGGGAGTATCCGCGAAATAGGGAGGAAGCACTACTGAATCGAGAGCTACGGGATGTTTGGAATTTTCACGTATGCCGTTCCACCAGTCGCCACGGTGGGTGGCCTGCAGTTGGATCTGGCTGAAAAATGGTTGGTTTTCCGCACTGAAATTCTCCGTTTTATCGAAAATTCCGAAATGCTTTACGCCATCATATGGACCGGTTTCTTCGTATTTGAAGTTACAATCGATTTTGCGGCCTTTCCCGAGAACCAGATCGTGACCCAAAAAGCAGGTGTAACCCGCGTCCCTTAGGAAGGAGGTGATTGGCTTGTATGGAGCCATCAGGGGAACATCGCGATTACTTCTGTGGTGGTGGGCATTGATCACCGTTTGATCCACCCCGACCATCATTGCTGAGCGGTTTGGCGAGCAGATGGGGTTCGAGCAATAGGCTTTTGTGAACAGGGCGCCTTCCGCTGCCATTTTGTTCAAGTTGGGGGTTTTTACTCCCGGCATGCCGTAGCATTCGAGATCGCGTCCCATATCCTCGGCCATCAGCCAGATGATATTTGGTTTATCAGAAGTGTCTGTCTTCTCGGCGTGCAACGGGGCAAACAGGCTGACAAACGACGCCACTAAAGTGATGCAATTTTTACGTTTAATCATGAATTTCAGAGTTGTTTTGGTGGTATGATACGGAAATCAAGTTTTCAAGCTGGGAAAAATCTATATGTATCATACGGAGAATCTTCTGCGAGGATTTAGAATTCCAAGCTCGAATTTGGCGGTAATGGCACCTGATTGCTTTTCCGCCACTCGACAAGTTCCGCGAGCAATTTGCTTGCGGTTTCCTTGTCCTCTTCCGCCAGATTGTGGGCTTCCAGAGGGTCCTTTTTCAAATCGTAGAGTTCCAGTGCTCCATCTTTCAGAAACTGGATGAGTTTCATGTCATTCTTTCGAATGACGGAGCAGGTGCCATGTTTCCACTGGCTGGCGATATGCCAGAAAAGCGGACGGTCGCTTAGTTGTGCGTCCTCGGCTTGGAAAAGAGGTGTGATGGAATCACCATCCAAGGTGCCGGAATAGTCCTTCACATTTGCAACATCAAGAAACGTTGGGAAAAAATCCAGAACGCTGACTGCGGTATCGGTGCGGCGCGGCTTGATTTTATCAGTCCAATTGAGAAGCAAGGGGACGCGGATACCGCCTTCATAGATGTAGCCCTTGGAGCCACGGAGGAGATCGTTTGCGCTCATTCCACCATTATAACCATTGTCAGAAGTGAAGATAATCAGAGTGTTTTTACGTAGATCGTTTTCATTTAGGTAATCGAGAATGCGTTGGATATTATCGTCCACAGATTCGATCATCGTGGCATACGCGGCCTGCTCGGCATGGCGTTTCCCTGTAGCCATACCTTGTCCTAGCACCGGGTCTCCAGCCTTCTCCGTATATTTTTTCAAGAGTTCTTCACTGCGTGCGCGGACGGGCCCGTGAACAGCGTAGTAGTGGAGATTGACGAAAAACGGGGCGTCCTTGTTTTCTTCCATGAACTCGATGGCATCATCAGTGAGCCGGTCGGTAAGCCATTCATCATCGGGCTTCTGCTCAATGAAGGGATTGCTGAAAGGAGCGAAGTATCCGCCTGTCTCGCTTTTATACCCGCCGACTTCCAGGGCGGGATCGCCGCGGTAGGTGCCACCGACGTTCTTTTTGAATCCGCGTCCTTCCGGATAATATTTCTGAAGCTCCGGAGTTTTGTGCCGGTAAGACCAACCGTATTCGCCCGGATCCGGCTGCGTGAGTTTTTCCTTCAATGGGAAAGATGAGGCCAACTCCTCATCCGGATACGGGCCGACGATATGCCATTTTCCCAGATGAATCGATTGATAGCCGATATCCTCCAGCGGCTCGGCAAAAAGCGTGTGCTTCAACTCGACGGTCCATCGTGAAAAGATATTTTCCTGGTCGTCTCCTGTTTCGAGGACGGGGACTGTGTAAACTCCTGTGCGGAATGATTGCTTGCCTGTGAAAAAACAGGTTCTGGATGGGGAGCACGATGGATACATGTATCCATTATCGACAACGAGACTTTCCGCGGCCAATGCATCGAGCGCCGGTGTTTCATAGTATTTGGAGCCATTGAATCCCACATCGCCGTAACCCAGATCGTCTACCAATATGAATACGATATTCGGCTTTTCCATGGAGGTGCCCCCATGAATGGATGCAAGTGGCAAAAGACTGGCCAGAAGGAGAGGAATCCGTGCGGATAATTTCGTGAGGTGGGATGTTTGCATGGAGTTTGGAACTAGTCAGAATAGGAAAAATCCGGCTCGTCGAAATTCGTAAATGCGTAAAAAGTATACGTAATCTGGCAATATCGCCGAGTTGAGTTATCGGTCACACCAATACGCAGTGAAAACTTTCCATTGGGACAGAATTGCCGCTCCTTTTGATTGAGATGTCGCCGCGTCCCTGGCGGGTCAATCCGGGCTACTGCCGAGGCTCCGGCGAAGCTTACTTGCGGTAGCGTTTCCTGTAGTCCCGCGGCGTGCAGCCGACGTGCTTTTTGAACACTGTCGTGAGATGATTGTAGGTCGCGTAGCCACACGCTTCCGCGATCTGCTGCATCGGTAATGTGGTTTTCACCAAAAGCTCCCTAGCGTGAACCATGCGGATGCGGCGGATCTCATCGCTCGGTGAGTGTCCGAAAGCCAGCTGGAAACGACGCTCCAGCGAGCGCCTGGCCATGGGGACTTTTTTGATGATATCTTTCATCGTGATCTGTGCAAAAGCATGTTCCCGTATGAATGTAACCACCTCGACCATTCTGGGATCGTCGGTTGCCAGCATATCGGTGGATGGTCCAGGCTGTATCCCCAGAGGAGGAATATAGGTGATTGAGTCCTCAATGGGCTCACCCTCAAGAATCCGGTGGAGGGTCTGGGCCGCGCGGTAGCCGATCTGCTCTGTTGGCAGCATGATCCCCGCCAGCGCCGGAAAGCAAGCATTGCTCAGGAGCTCGTCATAATCTCCGCTGAGAACAGCGATGTCATGCGGGACGGATATGCCGATGTCCATGCAGGTGCTGACGGTTTTCATGGCGAAATTATGTCCCCATGTAAGGATTCCGACTGGCTTCGGAAGCTTCTGGAGCCAGTCGATGAATTTTGCCGATTGGTCTTTGTCGATATCCTCCAGCGTGAATGTCTCGCAAGTGTGACCCAGAGTGGCCAGGTGGCTCCGATAGGCCTCGGTATACCACTGCGGGTTAGGCTTATCCAAAGGGCCAACGATGGCGAAGTTTTTCAGGCCGCGCTCTTTGAAGTGATCGATTGCCATTTTGGTCCCCGCCAAGTCGTCCGTTCGGAAACAGGGGGAGGAAAAGCCGCTGAGGGAGGTATCCGATACGTCCACGACGGGAAGCCCGGTGCGTTTGATTTCTTCCGCGAGGGCAGGATCGGAGATGCGTCCGATGATTCCGTCTCCGTTCCAGTCTTTGGGAATGCTGTAAAAGCTCTCCAGCTCCGAGGAACGCAGTGATAGCTGCCAGGGCGCAACCTCGCTGGCATACGAAAGAATACCTTTGATAATATTCCGTCCCCAGCCGTTGGCGGTGCTTACCAGGACGGCGACTTTGGGTTTATTGGGAAAATCCGCCATGTATTTTCTTTATATCGCATGGGGAAGGAATGTTCTGTCAATGCAATACACTCAGGATAGTAGGGTGCTGCGGGTGAAAAGTGGGATCACGTGAATACCGCGGGCTTCGATTGCTTCCCGACCGCCTTCTTCCCGGTCCACCAGGACAATGGCGAACTTGACTACGCCGCCATCGCGCTCAATGGCATCGATCGCTTTGAGAGTGGACCCTCCGGTGGTGATGACATCATCCACCACGACGATATTCTGCCCGGGTGTAAAATTCCCTTCGATTTGCTTTCCTGCTCCGTGACCTTTCGGCTCCTTTCTTACGGTGAAAACCTGGAGTGCCTCCTCGGGATGATTGCGGGCGGATGCCATGCCGATCGCCAGGGAGATGGGGTCCGCGCCGAGTGTCATTCCGCCGATTGCCTGTATGGAGAGCTTCTCGGAATGAATCTTTGAGCGGACCGCATGCCAGCCCAGTTCTCCGATGAGCGCCGCGCCAAAGGGGTCCATGGCGGTCATCCGGCAGTCGATATAAAGGTCGGATTGCTTCCCGGAAGCGAGGGTGAAAGTCCCGGTTCGCACGGATTTTTTTAGAAGGAGGGCTTTGAGGTCTGCGGTGATTTGGAGCATTTCCAAGCGTTCCTTTTTCCGTGGAAAGTTTCAACCGCGAATCCTTCGTAATTCCCGCAAACCGGGGAGATCGATTTTTACGAAAATGATTTGCCGATTTTCTCATCTCCAGCTTGCCACTGGCTGTGAGAAGCCTAGGTTCGTGGGCGAGAAAAGCATGAAAATTTGGTTAGACGGTAAGTTGGTAGACGAGCAGCAAGCGAAGATCTCGATCTTTGATCATGGTTTGTTATATGGAGACGGTGTTTTCGAAGGGATTCGCTTTTATAATGGAAGGATTTTCAGGTTGGAGGAGCACATCCACCGCCTGTTTGATTCAGCTAAAGCGATTCTTCTCAATATGCCTTGGACGCAGGAAGAGGTGTGCAAATTCACCTGTGAAACGGTGGCTGCAAACGGCATTACCGATGGCTACATCCGCCTGGTGGTGACACGTGGTGCTGGTGAGCTGGGGCTTAATCCATATTTGTGCCCGAAGCCCTCGATGTTTATCATTGCCTCTACGATCAAATTGTATCCGGAAGAACATTATCGGAATGGTCTTGCGCTGATCACATGCGCGACCCGCCGCCCGGCACCGGCAGCCTTGATGCCGCAGGTGAAAAGCTTGAACTACCTAAATAATGTGATGGCCAAAGTGGAGGCTATCCAAGGTGGTGCCCTGGAGGCTGTGATGCTCAATGAGCAGGGCTACGTCGCGGAATGCACCGGCGACAATTTATTCATCATCAAAAACGGCGAGCTCCTCACCCCGTTGATTTCCGATGGTGCCCTCGATGGTATCACCCGCGCGGTGATACTTGAAATTGCCGCGAAGCTTGGAGTCAAAGTCGTGGAGCGCTCGTTGACCCGCTATGATATTTTCATCTCGGATGAGTGCTTCCTCACCGGCACGGCAGCAGAGGTAATTCCGGTTGTCTCTTTGGACAGACGTGTGATTGGTGATGGCAAGCCGGGAGAGCTGACCAGGAAGTTCCTCGCAGAGTTTCACAGCTTGGCGATGAGCACTGGAACCCCGTTTGCATGATATGCTAGAGTTTTATCCTGATAATGAAGTGCGACTACTGCGATAACAAAGCGACCGTGTTCCTGACACAGCTTGCTGAAGGGCAAATGAAGAAAGTTTGCCTTTGCGATAGCTGTGCGAAGGAGCGCGGTGTAACCGATCCAACGGGTTTTTCCATGTCAGATCTACTGCTGGGAAATTTCCAGAAAAACATGGGAAAAGTGCCCGTTCCACGGAAGGAAAAAATCGCAGGGAATGCCCGGATCTGTCCGGAATGCGGCTTCTCATTTGAGGATTTGCAAAAAGTTCGACGCTTTGGGTGCGGGAATTGCTACAAGGTATTTGCCAGCGATCTGGCACCCATGCTGCGTGGTATGCACAAAGGGGTAAGCCATGTGGGGAAAGTCCCGGAAGGCTTGATGGAGGTCCGCATTCGTGAACAAAAGCTCGAAGAGCTGCGGGATCGCCTGGAGCTGGCCATTGCCTCGGAGAGCTACGAAGAGGCAGCGGAACTCAGGGACGAAATCAATAATCTCGATAAGGTAAGCAAATGATGCGTTTTTCCACATTGATCCGCCATCCCGCGGACTGGATGACGGGTGTTCAGACGGAGCATAGCGCGGTGATCACCTCACGGATACGTCTTGCGCGGAACCTGCGGGGACATTCATTCCCCGGCTGGGCGAGGAAAGCGGAACGTGTGAAAACCCTAGAGATCCTCCGTCCTGCTGTGGAAGAGCTCCCGGCAATGAAAGATGCGTTTTCCAGAGAGTTGGGCGATCTTTCTTCGGTCCAGAAGCAAGTATTGGTGGAGCGACACCTGATCTCCCGGGAGCATGCCGCCCGCACTGATGGCTCCGGTGCCGTTATCGAGAGGAGGCAGAGTTTCTCTTTCATGTTGAACGAGGAGGACCATTTGCGCATGCAATCGATTCGCCCGGGCTTGAAGCTGACTGAAGCATACGAGGCGCTTTCCGAGCTCGATACCGAGCTGGAGGGAAAACTTGAATATGCGTTTGATCCGAATTTGGGCTATCTGACCACCTGTCCTACCAACCTTGGCACCGGTCTCAGGGCTTCATCCATGCTCCATCTTCCCGCTTTGGTGCTGAGCGATCAGATCGGCCAAGTGCTGCAAGCGGTGAACAAAATCGGACTTGCCGTGCGCGGGTTATACGGGGAGGGGACCGAATCCTTGGGCAATCTCTATCAGATATCCAACCAATCGACACTCGGGGAAAGTGAGGAAACTATCATCAGCCGTTTGGAGCGCGTGATCGCCCAGGTTGCAACCCATGAACAGAATGCTCGGGAGAAGCTCATGGAAGAAGATCCTGAAATGGTAGCCGATAAAATCGGCCGTGCCTATGGCGTGCTCAGACATGCTTTCATCATCGATTCCAAAGAGGCGCTGAATCATCTCTCCCTTCTCAGGCTGGGAGGTAATCTGGGATTTTTTCCTGCTGAAACCGTGAATCTGTGCGATACTCTGCTGATGGACATTCAACAGGCACACCTTCAGCTACATGCTGGAACTAAGCTATCACCGGAGCATCGGGATTCGATTCGGGCGGAAATTGTTCGCTCTCGTTTGCAATCCCTCAATTCCCCTGATAATTTTAATCAAAAGAATGATCAAACCGACCGTTTCCCTGAGGACGGCAACACTGAAAACGCATGAACAATTTTACTCCAAGAGCTCAGCAAGTCCTGGCGCTGGCCCGCAAAGAGGCCGATCGCTTCAATCACGCCTATGTAGGCACAGAGCATCTTTTGCTTGGTCTAATCAAGCTCGGACAAGGCGTGGCGGTGAATGTCCTCGAGCGTATGGGTCTCGAGCTTGAAACCGTGCGACTCGAAGTCGAAAAAGAAGTGGGCTCCGGTCCCCCGCAGCAAAGCACCGGAAATATTCCTTACACTCCACGGGTAAAGAAGGTTCTGGCTCTGGCCAACAAGGAAGCGAAAGCTTTGAACCATTCATACGTGGGAACAGAGCATCTTCTGCTCGGACTTCTACGTGAAGGTGAAGGCGTCGCCGCACGGGTGCTCAAGCGCCTGGACGTGGATATCCAACGCACCCGTAATGAAATCCTCGCGGAAATCGATCCCAATTTTTCCCCTGAGGATATGGATGATGACGATGACGAAGAGGACGATGACGATCTCGGTGTCTTCGATGAGGAATCCGGTTCCCAAGGTGATGGTTCCAACGGTGGTGACCCTGGTGAGGGGAAAGCCAAAACGCCGGCACTAAAGGCTTTCGGTCGTGATTTAACAAAACTCGCGAAAGAAGGCGGGTTGGATCCCGTAATCGGGCGCGAAGACGAAATCGAGCGGGTAATCCAGATTCTTTGCCGCCGCACGAAAAACAATCCTGTATTGATTG
The DNA here is from genome assembly GCF_042683045.1 of Luteolibacter algae. Lineage (NCBI taxonomy): Bacteria > Pseudomonadati > Verrucomicrobiota > Verrucomicrobiia > Verrucomicrobiales > Verrucomicrobiaceae > Luteolibacter > Luteolibacter algae. The sequence continues at coordinate 329,056 of NZ_JBHUIT010000031.1, forward strand.
GAGAAGCCGGAGTTGGCAAAACTGCGATTGTTGAAGGGCTTGCCCAGGAAATCGTAAGTGGAAATGTTCCGGAGCTCCTCCGTGAGAAAAAAGTGATCACTCTGGACCTTGCGCTGATGGTGGCAGGAACCAAGTATCGCGGGCAGTTCGAAGAACGCATCAAGGCGGTGATGGACGAGATCCGTAAGGTGAAAAATGTGATACTATTTATCGATGAACTTCACACGATCGTCGGAGCAGGCTCCGCGGAAGGGGCGATGGATGCTTCGAATATCATCAAACCGGCGCTGAGTCGCTCGGAGCTCCAATGTGTCGGAGCGACAACCTTGAACGAATATCGGAAATATATCGAGAAGGACTCCGCGCTGGAGCGCCGTTTCCAGCAGGTGAAAGTCGATGAGCCATCGGTCGATGATGCGATTCTCATCCTTCAGGGTCTGCGGGATAAGTATGAATCCCATCACAAGGCGGAATACACCCCTGAGGCCATCGAGGCATCAGTGAAGCTTACCTCCCGTTATCTTACCGCAAGGTATCTTCCCGATAAGGCCATCGATGTCCTGGATGAAGCAGGTGCGCGCGCTCGGATTGGAACTATGACACGCCCGCCGTCCATCAAGGAAGCCGAGACGTTGATTGACGAAATCAACAAGCAAAAGGTTGCTGCGATCGCCGAACAGGATTTCGAAAAAGCTGCTGCTTTGCGCGATGATGAGAAAAACGCGAAGAAGGAGCTGGAAGATACCCTGAAAGAATGGCGTGCCTCTTCCGAGGAGAAAATTGTCGTGGTGGACGATGAGGATATCATGGCGGTTGTCTCCAAGTGGACCGGTGTTCCGCTCCAGAGAATGGAGCAGAAGGAAACCGAAAAGCTCCTCAGGATGGAAGATGACTTGAAAGACCGTGTGATCGGTCAAAATGAGGCTGTCATTGCCATCTCGAAAGCACTTCGCCGCTCTCGTGCGGATCTAAAGGATCCGAAGCGCCCGATCGGCTCATTCCTCTTCCTGGGACCCACCGGTGTTGGAAAGACCTACCTTGCGAGAAATCTTGCGGAGTTCATGTTCGGAGATACTGAAGCGTTGATTCAGATTGATATGTCCGAATACATGGAGAAATTCACCGCGAGCCGTCTGATTGGCTCTCCTCCAGGTTATGTTGGATATGAAGAAGGTGGTCAGCTTTCCGAGGCAGTGCGCCGGAGGCCATATTCCGTAGTCCTTTTTGATGAGGTCGAGAAAGCGCACCCGGACGTCATGAATTTGCTGCTTCAGATTCTTGAAGACGGGACAGTGACGGATTCGCTAGGTCGGAAAATTGATTTCCGGAATACGATCATCATCATGACATCCAATGTGGGTGCGTCCACGATCAAGCGTCAGACTTCATTGGGCTTTGGTGCGATGAACGAGGAGCAGGGCGATTTTGAAGGAATGAAAGGAAAAATTCTTGAGGAATCCAAACGCTACTTCAAACCGGAGTTCCTTAACCGTCTGGATGACTTGGTCGTATTCCATATGCTGGAGAAAAAGGACCTGAACCAAATCGTCGATCTGGAGGTTGCAAAACTTGTCAAACGTCTGAAGGAGAAAGAGATCGATCTCACTCTTGCGGAAGATGCAAGAGACCTCCTCGCGGAAAAAGGCTTTGATCCGAATTATGGGGCCAGACCGATGCGCCGGGCGGTCGAGCGCTTCCTTGAAGATCCACTTGCGGAGGCTTTGCTGAGAGGCACGGTCAAGACCGGAGACATTGTTACTGTGACAAAGAAAGCAGACTCGGAAGAGCTTGTTTTTGACAGCACCCGTCCTGATTCGGAATCCGAGCCGGATGTTGAGACTGTCGGAGCAGAGTAAATCCCAACGATTTAGATTCAAATGGATTACCTTATCAATGCGGATTATGAGGAGACAAATTCTCGCGCTCTTCACCTTTCCGCAGGACAGGAAGTTACCAGCGGGCCAGCGGATAAAACCTGGCCCGGTTGGATTTGGGCAAGCAATGCCGATGAATGTAGTGGCTATGTGCCAGCGAGCATTCTCGAACCGCTCGGAGAGGATCGCTGGGCTGTCTTGGAGGATTTCGACCCCACAATTCTGAATGTCAAAAGAGGGGAAAAGGTAAGCTCCATTCGCCAAGTTCACGGCTGGCATTGGTGTAAAAACCATGATGGCAGTGAAGGTTGGGTAGCTGGATATCTGATGAAACCTGCCTAACTGCTAGAATTTACGCCGTTTGCCTTGATTTTTTGGAAACGAGCCTCTGCAACCCTGATCCGGAGGCTCGTTTCTAATTTGCTAATTCTATAATTGTATTGTCTGGCGAGCATGGGGTGTGCATTCATTGCCCATGCCTTCACTATTAGTTCTTGCTGCCGGTATGGGGAGCCGCTACGGCGGTCTTAAACAACTCGATCCTATGGGTCCAAACGGGGAAACTGTTTTGGACTACTCGGTATATGACGCGATTCGCGCAGGTTTCGATCGAGTGATCTTTGTGATCCGTGAGGATTTTGCAGATGCTTTCAGAGAGGGCATTGGAGCACGTTTCGCGGATCGTATCAAAGTAGAATACGCATTTCAAAAGCTGGATGACCTTCCTGCACCATATTCTCCGCCTGCGACTCGCGAAAAGCCATGGGGGACAAGTCACGCCGTGCGCGCCGCCCGTGGAATTATCGACGAACCCTTCGCGGTGATCAATGCAGACGACTTCTACGGTAGTGACGCCTACGTGAAAGCGAGTGAATTTCTGAATAATAATACAGAGAATAGTTGTGGACTCATTGCCTACCCTCTCAAAAATACCCTTTCCGATCACGGCACTGTGAACCGCGGAATTTGTGAAGTTTCCAAGGAAGGCTACCTCCAAAATGTGGAGGAAATTGTGAAGATCTCGCGTGCGGACGGCGGAATGATCAGCGGAGATGCTTTGGATGGGAGCAAACGCGAAATTGCTCCTGATGCTCCCGCTTCAATGAATTTCTGGGCTTTTCCGGCGAATTTTATGGAGCACCTGGAGGCAGAATTTGTAAAGTTCCTCGCCGACAACGTGGAAAAGGAGAAAAGCGAGTGCTACATCCCCACAGTGGTAGACTCACTCATCAGCCAAGGGGTTACCAAATGCCAGGTGCTGGAAACCAGCGCTTCTTGGTTTGGAGTTACCTATCCAGACGACAAACCACACGTGGTGACCTCGATCCGAGCGCTCATTGAAAAGGGAGATTATCCGGCGGAGCTTACTTCCGCCGGATGAGCAGTCCTGAGAATACATTCTAAAAACAAAAAGGGCGCGGACTAAAAAATTAGTCCGCGCCTTATTGCACATTCCCCCAAAGAATTTCTGAACTAAGCGGCAAGCTCGCAGTTCCCCCCGGAGTTGCGTGCTCGCAGCACAAAATAAAGAAAAACAGGAATGGGATGAGATTGATTGTTAATTGCAATTAACTAGCAAGCTCACGAGAATATATAGCCCCTAATTTCCGAAATTTGGAAGTCCAATTCTCACGATTGCAACAATTGCAGGATTTTTACGAAAATCCTTCAGTGGAAGGCCGTAGAATTGGGATCCTCTACTGTAGAACTAACGTTCCAGGGAAGCGCAATTAACTTTCAGGCATGAGTGATATACCAAAAAAATCCTGCATTACGGAGGAGTAGACTTCATGTTTGAAGCTCGGGAGCCAATCAAGATCAAACTCCTCGGGATGAATCCAACGATAGGCGCGAAACTCCTGGGGAGATTGGTTCACATTGATCGGCGGGGCGTCATCTTTGAGTTGGCAGAGATAGTAGGTTTGCTCTTGCCCATGATTGCCGTGCTTTTTGATTTTTTTCGCGCGAACATCGGGTGGGTATAGATAACGATAGTCACCACGGGATTCCAGCACATCGTAGTGATTCTTTTCCAACCCGATTTCTTCCCGGATTTCCCGGAAAAGAGCGGCTTCGAGAGCCTCTCCGCTATCGACTCCACCTTGGGGAAACTGCCAGGCGCCGGGAACGGTGTAGCGCTCGCAGATCAATAAGTTTCCATCTTTATTGAGGATTAATGCTGCAACATTCGGGCGGTAACGAACCATGGCGGAACCATGGCTTGAGTTTTTTGTAAATCAACTATTTTACAGTGAGCAATACGTCAGGAGGCTCGCCAAAAAAACATTTCGGTGGCATTTAGTCAGGGATGAAAAATCCAATGCTATTTTTGATTCCAATCCTGGTTTGTATCACCTCGGGATTTTGCCAGGAGCCGGTGGAAGAGCAAAACGAGGGGGCTGAAACGGTGGCGAAATCGGGATATTGGGAAGCGCGGCTGAAGGGTGGGGAATATCTCGTTGCATTGAACCAGATTACATCTGTCAGCAGGCACAAATACGTGCTGGATGGAGCGTTGATCGTCGATGAAGTATCAATCGACACCAAAGGGCAGGCATTAGGCCGATTTTACTTTGTCGTTCCGGCGAATGCATCGGATCAGGGAGGTGCTACCAAAAAACTCGCGGAAAGCGGCTTGAATGCCGGCGCGCGACTAGCCGAGGTGACCGGGGTGGAGATTCACAACATGGTGGCTAAAAATTATCCGGTCACCACCCATGCGAAGAGCATCGAATACCGGATTCTTTCCTCGAAGCAATTGGAGGCGCTTTTCGAAAGTGTGAAATCGGCTTGGCAGTCTGGAAAGGGACAGGTCTTCACTGGGAGATAATTTCCCGAGTCCCAAATTTACGCGCTGGTCAATCGGGCTGAAGCTCTCCACTTTGCAAGAAATGACTGGTCACGAAATCCGCGATATCCTTGAGCGCGCCAATGTTCTTCCTAGCAAGCAGCTGGGGCAGAATTTCCTTACCGACCCCAACATGGCCCGGTGGATCGTTTCCCAACTGGAACTCACGCCAGATGACACTGTCGTCGAAGTCGGGCCAGGAACCGGTTCGCTGACCGAGCATGTTCTAGGAAAAGCCAAACACGTTATACTCATCGAGTTCGATCCGCGTCTGGCCCAGGCTTTGACCGAGAGATTCCGTGATCGTGAGGATGTGGAGGTTCACCTCGCCGATGGAGCAAAATTTGATCGACGTTTGCTTTTCAAGCATCGCACTGTGAAATTTCTAGGAAATCTGCCTTACTCATCCGGAGGAGCGATTATGAAAAACATGCTGTCGCGGCCTCATCCATTTTCCCGTGCGGTGATTATGTTGCAGAAGGAAGTGATCGACCGCCTTGGAGCACAGCCCGGCTGTAAGGAATATGGTGTTCTGAGTCTTAGAATGCAGGTGAACTGGCATATCCAATCGCTGCGCGTAGTGCCGCCGGAGGCATTCCATCCGCGGCCAAGTATCGATTCCGCCGTGGCCGTGCTAACTCCCCGGGAGGACAAAAACGCACCTACTTTCGACGCACGTCTGTTTGACGAGCTTGTCCGCCGTGGCTTTGCCCAGCGGCGCAAACAAATCAAAAAGCAATTACCCGATACGCCTTCCTGGGAAGCGGTTTCCGAGAAACTCGGCCTACCTCTCACCGTCCGGGGAGAAGCCCTGGATCTGCAGAAATGGATTGATTTGACGAGAGCTTATGACTCGAATCCGTTGGGAGATAAACCTCAGAACGACGATGAACTCTTCGATGTCGTCGATGAAAATGATGAGCTGAAGGGCACCGCGACACGTGCCGTGGTCCACCGGGACAATCTCATTCATCGGGCGGTTCATGTTTTCGTAATAAACAAAAACGGGGATCTATACCTCCAGAAACGTTCGCTCCGTAAGGATCGGAACCCGGGTTTGTGGGATTCGAGCGTATCAGGTCATCTGGATGCCGGCGAAAATTACCAGCAGGCTGCAATTCGTGAATTGAGCGAAGAAATTGGAATTCCGAAGGTGACTGCCGAGGACCTGGAGCATTTGGCGAGTTTACAACCCACTGCTGAAAACGGTTGGGAGCATATCTATCTGTTTCTCACCCGTCATACAGGCTCCGTTAGTTTTCCGGCAGCCGAAATTGAATCAATGATGCCGTTTCCGATCGTTGAAATCGCCAAATGGATTGAGAAGAAACCAGATGACTTTTCACCGGCGTTCTTAAAAATGTTTGCCGCGTATCAGAGCCGATAGAGTCATTCTTTCAATAATTCGTCCAACATCTTTTCTACGACGCCAATCGTAATTCCCAAGGACTCCGTGGAGATGATCGAGGCGTTGTCACCCGGGGTGTGCCACCAGCGGGTCGACGGGAAATCGCCGATGATGTCCAGGGTTGGGATGCCGACTAGATTGAGGGGAACATGATCATCCATGATGCTGCCTGCCGCTGTTCCGAAATGCTTTGATACTCCATTTTTCTCCGCCGCAGAGAACATCAGGGAAGAGAGTTTTTCCGGTGAGTCAGAGGGGATGCGGATTTTGAGATCCTTATGACCCACCATATCGAGGAGTATTCCGAATTTCGGCTTGTCGTCTCTTGCACGCCATGAGTTCGCATAAAACCGGCTACCATACAGGCCGTCTAGGATTGTCATATTGAAGGCAAAAGCTTCTTCACCATCAAACAAGACCAATTCCAAATCGGCGGCTTGCTGGGGCTTCTCCTCAGCCAGGTTTTTCGCCATCACCACGATAGCGGCACATGCGGAGGCCGCGTCGTCCGCGGCCAGAAATTCCTTATCCTTGAAGTATTTTGAATCGATGTGGGCACAGAGAATCCCGCGGACCTGCCGTTCCCATGGATCTTCTTTGCCGGTTTTGAAACGGGCGCGGAGATTGGAAAATTTGATCTTACCAATGGATGTGTCGCGTTCGAATTCCTGGAATGTTACCGCCCAGCCAGCATTTTCCAATTTGTCTTTCAGAAGAGCGCGGACTTTGTCCAATCCTTCGCTGCCTGGAGGCCGTGGACCCTGCGCCAGAATTTCCATGGTCACGGCATGGGCGTCTTCTCCCAGCTTGCTGGATTGTGATCCGGGATTGCGGAGAAAAATAGCTGCCACGGCTGCCGCTGTGATCAGAAAGAGCAATATCCATTTAGTTTTCACTGGCACACCATTGGCTGCCGGAGCCACGTTTGACAAGGTAGTTGAGAGAGCTAGCGGCCCGATCCTCGGATCAAACGGTAGGGGTAATCGATTATTTTTATAAGAAACAACAGGAAGACAATCAGAGGAGGACTGTGGATAATTTGATTTCTTATGTCTGTTGTCGAGTAGTCGCCATCGAGATAATGGATGGTTGAAGCGGGAGTAAGCTGGATCTTTATCCAATCCACGATGCTGCCGGTCTTACCTATGGAGGGGTAGCTGCCCATCAGGCTGGCAAGTTTGTCACAATATGGGAACATCTCGACCGGATAGATGGCGAGGGTGTTGAGGTTGGGAAAATCTCTTTCAAGGCGCTGTCTATCGAGTTCATGAAGCGCCCGGATACCCTCGGGACGTGAGTATTTCCCGGATATTGTTCCCACAACGTAACGTGCCTGCATCTCGCTTATCGTCGGTATGTTGCCAATAATCGGGCGTGCAAAGCCGACTAGGAAAAGATCACTCCACTCCACGTGTAGACATCCCATATGGAAATCCTCGACGTGAATTCTGCCTTCCGAAATATCTTCCAATGATGATTTGTATCCGATCATCGGACAAATGAGATCAGGAGCCAGCTCAAGGGAGCTGACGCCCTCGAAATCCGCATACACCCTATGGGAAGCATCTGTTGGTGGCCCAACGATCTGTATCCGTTGCTCAGCCACATCATCGAGGAAATCATCACTTTTGGTGTGAAACACATTGAAAAGCTGATCCTTCGCACGGGCGGTAAGTTTGGCATCCCAATATTTCCTACGCTGGCGGCAGGATTCAGAAGACGATGAGTCCCTTGGGGATGCGTTGAAGAATTTTTCGAATTTTTCCTGATGTTTGATACGCGCTTCCACAAATTTTTGCCCGATGGCATTGCGGAGATTCTGATGAATGGAGAGAAGCAAGCGGTTGCGCAAAAAGTCCGATGGCACCCCACGTATCGGATGGTAGCGGGGGCTGACACGGATGCCGTTTTTCAGCGATAGGTAGACGCGATTCCCGAGGGCCGGAGCTGCCAAACGATGTGCTAGATCTGCTGCGGATTCGCCGCCACCGAGAACGACCAATGTTCTGTTCCGGGGTAAGGGCTCAAGTTTTTCCAATACGGGGACTTCCGAGTCCACGTGTTTTGGTTTCGCCACGAGACCGGTGCAAAGAATCACCTTATCGAAAGATTCCTCCCGAAGGCTGCCATCATCGATCGAAAGCTTCCAAGTGCCATCAACACGTTTAATCGAGGTGACTTTTGTTTTTGTGCGAATGTGGGGGGCGAGGTTGAAATGCCGGACAAAATCCAGAAGATATTGTTCGTATTCGTCATCGCGGAAGAAATCTGTCTTGGTTGCTCTATTTTCTGGCTCCGTGGAGCTAGACCATTTTCGGAAACAGCTGAATTGGGTGGTGAACTTTGTGGAAGTCGATGCAAAGCCGGGATACGGATTTCCCCAACAACCAATAGTCTTGTCGCTTTGCTCGAAGCAAACAATCTCCCAACCGGGTAACTGTTCCACCGCATTTTTCAGGGTGATGAGGCCACTGCAGCCCGCCCCAATGATCGCTAGACGCTTTTGCATGGTAAGGTTTCCTAATTGGGGTGGACGGCAGTAAGACTGATCAGCACGAAATTGAACTGGCCGGACTCAGGAATGAAGAGCATGACCTTCTCACCGTGTTGTGGAGGTCTGGTGCGGGTGAACTCGTCGAGCATGACAAAGATGCTGGCCGCTCCGGTGTTTCCCACAGTTTCCAGGTTGGTCCAGTGCGCGACTTCCCTTCCGTCGGAAAACTCCTCAAGGACACTCATCATATACCTTTTGAAGTAAAATGACGAAAGATGCGGGAGGATCATCTGGTAGTTCCCGATTTTATCGCCTTTTGATTCTAGGGCGCCCTCGACTAACTTCCGGACCGACGGAGCCATGTGTTCAGCCAAAACTCCAACGTCCTGGCTGAGTAACTGGGTGCGCGCTTCCAGTGTCATGCACAATGGTGCTTCGTCTGCGAAAGAACGGGAATACGTCCAGTTTACCTTATAAGAAATCTGATGGGGCGATGGTTTTGCCGAGACCACGGCTGCTCCCGCTCCGTCAGAAAGCATGGATCTGAGAAAGACGGACATGAACCATTTTGACTTCGGTGATCCCGGTGGAAAAAGTTTCCGGTCATCCGGTGGAACAATGAATGAAGATTTCAAAATTGCGGATGGTTGCTCCACTCCTACGCATAATCCGCTACCATGGTCGCCACAATGAACAGCGAGGATTGTATTGACTAGCGCCTGGGCGGAAGCCGAGCAGATACCGGAATTTGAATTGATTTCAAGGTTACGCTTCAGTATCCCGCGCCGGCTTAGTTCCGAATGAAGGACACTGGAAATACCCGGGCCGATATACGGAGTGTTGGTGGAGCCTGCCGATAGGTAGGTAATGCCCGGATCATCGTCGGCAATGCATTTCTCGGCAGCGAGCGCGGCGAGTTGATAAACATCATGGGTGGGTGTCTGATCTTTGTTCAGCGCGTAATGCCGGGATTTTATACCGTTCATCCGGAGAATTTTTCTGCGGACATCAGCTTCTTCATCCAACTCGCCCAAATACAGCGGCAGCTCGCTATTGGGGATTGGCAGGTTGGGAAGAAAAGAACCGGTGTGGGTGATATAGCAGTTCATGAATCTAGGGGATCTGGCGTGGGTGGTCGTTCGCGTAGCGTCTGATAAGCATATTCATCGAACGCAATGTGCTCATGCAGATAGAGGCTGGGATTTGAAAAGAAGGCGCTGCTGTTGTAGTGCCCTCTGTGGCTGTCCACCTGCATGTAAAAATCCAAATCAATCAGGATTTCCCGGTCATTGGCATAAATATGTTTTAGAGCCCAGAGCAGGATGGAGTCCGAGTCGAAGGAGTTCAGCGCTTTCACCGTGGTGCGGAGATCGGCAAAAATAGTGATCGTGATCACGATCATGATCATGATCACCACATTCGTTCATCCAATCCATTGGCGGGATGAGGTCTGGGTAGCCTCCAGGATTCCTTTACGGAAAAGCCCATGATCTTCCGGAATTTTACGGCGAAGCTCATCGAGATTTTCGAGAAAATCATTTTTGTCAAAGCGCTCCAACATCTCATAGGAAAGCTCGTCATGCCCGATCGTAAGATTATTGATCACCATCTCACGCAGATCGTCCATGTTGAAGTCTCCGTCGATCCCGTTGAATTTTCTCAAGGGTGATGGTGGGGTGTGATTGCCCGATTGGGTGGAAAGGATATGACGGTAGAGCAAGGGCTCTATCTGAACGTGCCGGACCATCATTTCAACGGCTTCATTGGTGGCAAAATATTTCATGCCGAATGCAAGTAATCCATCAATACAGCGTGCCTCGAACCCATAGGGCCGACGGTGGAAGAAGAATTTGAACGGGAAGATGAAAACCCTGAGAAAAAAGTAAAAGAAGATCAGAACCGGCCGGAGAAAAACATAATCCCAGTTCGATTTTTCACGTTCAAATGCTGTATTCACGTATTCCGTGACATAGGGAAGTGATTTCATGATCGTGAGGTTAAAAAAGGTTATCGGTGGCGGGGCACAAGCTTTACCCGCATTCCATGGGTAGGAGCCATCGTCAATTTCGCAGTCATCAGATGGCGATTGCTCGCATCCAGCTCGACCCGATACTTTCTCAAAATTGTCACGAATATCACTTGTAGTTCCATCATCGCGAAATGGCGGCCGATGCAAATGCGTGGCCCTCCGCCGAACGGAATGAAAGCAGAGTCGATTCCGGGATTGGAACAGTTCCCCGGATCAAATCTCGAAGGATCGAAGTCATGGGGGTTTTCCCAAAACTCCACATGTCGCTGCAACGAATAGCGGCTGAAAACAATCATGGAACCTTTCGGGATAAAGGTGTTTCCCAATGTGATATCCTCCATGGTATTCCGGTTCTCGAACCAAAACGGAGGATGTAAACGCATCGTTTCCCTGATGACGTTAGAAGAAAGTTTCAACTCGGGGAGGTGGTGCATTTGGAGTTCAGCATCACCAACGACAGATTCGATTTCTTTGAGCAACGCCTTCTCAATATCGGGATGGTGGTGGAGTTCATACCACAGCCATGTCAGGGCTGTCGCACTGGTCTCGTGTCCTGCGATGATCATACCCAGAACTTCCTCACAGATTTCCATGCGGCTCAAGGGATCTGGGCCACCCGAGATCTGGGAGTTCATCAGAATGGCAAGGAGGTCGTTTTTGGCTGGAATTGATTGCCGTTCATCGATCAAACGTTCCACGCATTCCGAGAAATCCCGTAGCACTCTGCGGACGCGGAGATTGGTGGGGGTAGGGAATCGTGGGTTTGAAAGAATCGGCAGCGGGGGCTTCGCGCAATAGCGGTTGATCGCTTCTGTCCATCCGCGGATTTTTTCAGATGAATCTCCGAAATCGTCACTGAAAAATGATCGTCCGGCGATTCCGAGGGTCAGATCCGCCATCTCGTGAGCGAAATCGAACACCTGTTTCTTCTCAGAAAGAATGTCGAAGATATCCAAGGTTTTTTCCGCTTCTTCCACCATGATGCCGAAAAAGCCTTTGATTGCCCCCGGTGCGAACATGGGTTGCATGAGTTTCCGTTTGGTTTTCCAATCCTCCCCTTCGGCGGTGACCAAACCATTGCCGAAGATGTTTCTAAAGTGATCGTATATTTTTGTATGCTTGTCATAGCTCCGGTGCGTGTTTTTGAGAACATCACTCACCAGAACCGGATGGTTGATCAGGTAAAAACTGATAAGCCCGCGGTAGTGAACAAAGTCTCCGTATTCGCCGATCAATTGCTCCAGAAAGACGGCGGGATTCCCAAGTAATTTCCACTGGTGCCGATACTTTGGAGGTGTCTTCAAATTGCCATTGAAGCCATCAAAAGAATTCATTCCGGGTATAGGCTTTGGCATATCCGAGGAAGCTAGACTAGATATGCTTTTTGCCAACGAATTTGAACAGCCTTACTTATTCCTAAGCTTGTGAAATTCGCTACGGGAAAAAATGGCTTGCGATCTCTAGACGACCGGTCTATTCGTTTCCTGGCGTGGGTTTGATTTTTAATAGGGACCAACGAAATTTCCGCACCCGGCACCTAACAAAAGGTAACGGTGCTAAAATAATTCGATTTTTGACCCAATAAAATTCGTCAGATCCAGTCTAAGCCACCATCAACAAGAAGATAGGATGAAAGAATTTTCACAAAGAAGTATCGATAGGGCTCATGAGAAAATCACAATGAAGTGGTTTTCCGCGATCCTGGGGATTTCAATGCTGGTTCCCGGTCTCGCGAAATTTGCCAATCCTTTTAGAACCTGGTTCGATATCCAGGTCACGGAGAGTCAACTGCCTTACCCTTTGATTTCGAAGTGGTTGGGGCAATCCGGCGAAATTATCACGGGAATCATTCTTTTCAGTTTGGTCTTCTCAGGCATGAAACTTCAGCGATCGAGTTTGGCATCAAAGGCCTTTTTGTTCTCGAACCTTTCGGCAATGATAATTTTACTGGTGACCATCTTCGTCCATCTTCATCCGAATGTCCCGGGCGATGCCTTGCCTATGGGGATTAAAGCGCCACTATTTGCGGTGGCATTAATCGCAATGGCCATTGTGAATCTCTATTCCTATTGGAGTGGGAAATCGATCCCGGTCGGCCACGGAAGTTAATCTCGGGACCTGCGGTTCCCGAGGACTCCAGGATTATTTTTCCATCATGAAATCCGCGATAACCATGCGGTGATCGGTATTTTTCGAGACAGCTACACCGCAGCTCAAAGGTTTCAGCTGGCGGGTGGAGTAGATGTGGTCGATACGCAGAATAGGGAAACGCCTATGGAAGGTATCACCCCAGCCGCGGCCCACTTTTGCAAAAGCATCTTCGAAATCCCGGCTGAGCTGGCGATGAACCACATCCGTGGCGCCAGCATTGAAGTCTCCTCCGAGTATGGTGGGAGTGGTGGGGAAAGGGCTCGTTTGCTCAAGAACCTGAAGGATGACGGAAAGTTGCTTGCGGCGGATCGCCCGGTTCGTCCGGTGAAGGGTTCTGCCCTTTTTGCTCCAAAGCCGCATATCCGTTGCAGCTGTCGTGAGATGCACGTTTACGACCTCGATTTCCGCCCCACTTGGAAGCCGAACCGTTAGCTGCTGGTTGCTGAGGATGGGATTGCGGACTTCTCGTCGGATCTCGTATCGGGTGACGATACCATTCGTGAGGTATGCACGATAATCACCCCGGCCTCCGTAGAGTTTTTCGGCAAATTCTTTGACCCGATGAGGATAGACCTGTTGAAGAAGGACGATATCCGGATCCCATTTTTTTAGATCTTCTACGGGATCTCCGTAGTTGAAGCCTGCACAGTTCACCGTCGCCACACGGAGAATCTGGTGGCCATTGATTGCAAGAGATCGCTCGATGGTGATCGGCGGATGGGAAAAATTCGAGAGAACCTTGGCCTCGTCCATGGCGACGGAGAGCGTGACCGCCCAGACCGCCGTAACAATCAGTGAAAGCGGAGCCCGCAAAAAGCAGAACGCAAATACCGACATAAGTAGCCCCGCTCCTCCCCAGATCCATATCGGCAACACGGTAAATGCTGCCAAAGAATCCGGCTGGCGTGCATAACACCAGACGGTGATGATATGCAGAAACAGCGAGCAGCCGACCAGGCTCCAGCCGATTGCTCGCCGCGTTCCGGACATGTCTTTGAGTGGGGAGACGGTGATTGGAAGAGGGCTTACATGCCCGGGATGCGCATACCGCCCGTGAGCTTTTTCATCTCTGCGGCAGCCTGCTCTTTTCCGGTGGTAATCGCTTCCTGCACACCTTTCAGGACAAGGCCTTCGAGAAATTCGACATCGGAAGAATCGACCACCGAGGGATCGATTTTAATCTCCAGCACATCCCCGGCACAGGTTGCTTTTACGCTCACCTTTCCGCCGCCGACGGAGACTTCCACTTCTCTGGCGGAGAGTTCTTCTTGTTTTGCTGCCAGGCCCGCTTGCATTTGCTGGGCCTGCTTCATCAATTTTTGTATGTTCATAGATCGATTTGGATGAGGGTTGGGATTTGGTTCAGGAACCTAAAATTTTTGCTTCGAATTTTTCCAGTGCTTGTTGGATCAGCGGATCCTTGTAAAAGGTGTCTTCATCGATGGTTTTCGGCTTTTTTTCCTCGGCCGGAGGCGCTGGGACTTCCTGGCGGACGGGTTCGGGCTCTGGCTCATCCTCCTCGTCCGGGGCGTTTGCGATTAACTCGTCAAAGGCGGAAAGGGTATCGAGAGACTTCTTTTGAGATTTCGGAGCGGGTGGAGTCCGGACCACGTTCGCAGCAGGGGCAGACGCTACTTCCGGGGTGATTGCCTTTGGAGCCTCTGGCTCTGGCAAGCTTGCGGCAGCCTCTGCCATCGGTGCTGTTTGCTCTTCCGCAGCAGATGCTGGAACCTCGGGTTCAGGAGAAATGTGGCTAGATGGCACGGTTACACGCTCGGCAGTGCCTTCCGGGACCGTTGCTGTATCCGCATGATCGTCGGTAGGGGAGGTGATCGGCGCCGTGGGCTGTGGGAGGTGATCGGCGCCTTTGGTAAGAACCTTGATCACATCGGTGATGCGGACCTCCGAGAGGACTTGAATCGCTTTGATCATCCCTAGTTCGAAATGCAAACGTTTGTTCGTCGCCCATTTCATCCGGCCTTCGGTCTCCGCGAACATATCGATTGCCGATAAAATCCGCTCCGGCGCATATTCATCCGCATCGTCGAGCAGCTTTTTCCAGAGGGCCTCCGGGATTCCCTCTCCGTCCGCGCTGGGGTCTAGCTTTGCGATGAGCAAGCCTCTCAGGCATCCGATCAGTTCGCCTAAAAGCTGGGAAAGCTCTCGTCCGCTCTCCGCCTCTTTTTGAATGAGCTTCAGTGCGGCAGGGGTCTCACGGGAAAGAAGCTTTGAGGTCAATTCCGCGACTTTTTCCCGCGAGGTGAAGCCGAAAACATCGAGAACATTCTCTTCTGTGATGGTCTCTCCACAAAATGCCACCAGCTGATCAAGCATCGATTGAGCATCCCGCATCCCGCCATCCGCGCCTTTGGCAACAGCCCACGCCGCAGTATCCGAGAGAGAAATGCCTTCCTCTTTGGCGATATGGAGGAGGTGATCGGCGATGGTTTGAGTAGGAATCGGGCGAAGATCGAAGCGTTGGCAGCGGGAAAGAATGGTTGGCAGAATTTTCTGAACTTCAGTCGTCGCGAGAATGAATTTCACATGCTCCGGCGGCTCTTCGAGGGTTTTCAAAAGCGCATTGAATGCGGCATTTGAAAGCATGTGGACCTCATCGATATAGTAAATTTTGAATTGTCCGCGGCTCGGAGCATATTTCACGGAGTCCCGGAGATCCCGGACCTGTTCCACGCCGTTGTTCGAGGCACCGTCAATCTCCAGAACATCCAGCGAGCGGCCTTCTGCAATCTCCCGGCAGACATCCTCCTCGGGATCGAAGTCGACTTTTGGTCCACCGGTGCAATTGAGGGCTTTTGCCAGGATACGTGCAGTCGATGTTTTGCCCGTTCCCCGGGGGCCTACGAATAGGTAAGCGTGTGCAAGGCGCTTCTGCTCAATGGCGTTGCGCAAAGTTCGGACGACATGATCTTGGCCCAAAACATCGGAAAATGTCTTGGGGCGATACTTTCTGGCGAAAACCTGATAACTCACGCGGCAGAGCATAGGCAGAACGCGCGATTTGTCATTGCCGAGTTTTCCCTAAAGTAAAATCGCTCCAAATACCTAGACCGTATTTAGGAATGGGGGTAGCTTAGTTCCATGATTACAGCCATGGAACTAGGCGGCACGAAGACGGTGGTGGCAATTGGTGGGAGCGACGGGAGCTTGGGGGAGGAATTCAGATTTCCAACGACCACACCGGAGGAAACGTTCACCACAGCCGTGGAATGGATCGCAGAAAGAGGCACTCCGAGTAAGATGGGCGTAGCCGCCTTCGGCCCAGTCCAGATCAATCCCAAAGCTGAAAACTGGGGGGATATGCTTCCCACTCCGAAGCCCAATTGGAGCGGTTTTTCCATCACGAAGGCGCTATTGGCCAAATTTCCTGGTTTGGAAATCACGTTGGAAACCGATGTGAACGCCGCGTGCCTGGCCGAATCCCGGATCGGAGCTGCGGCGGGGTTGGAAAATGTAGCGTATATCACCATTGGCACTGGCATCGGAGCAGGCGTCCTCTGTGACGGGCGTCTGCTTCACGGGGCGCTTCATCCGGAATTCGGCCATTTGCTTCTGCCGCGGAAGGCTGGCGATGACTTTGCAGGGACCTGTCCCTTCCATGGCTGCTGTTTGGAAGGCATGGCCAGTGGCCCGGCGATTGAGCAACGCTGGGAAAAATGCGGAGATAAGCTGCCACCAGAACACCCGGCATGGGATACGGAAGCCTGGTATCTGGCACACGGCATTCAGGCGCTGCTTGCGATAGCTCCGCCGGAGCGGGTGGTTATCGGTGGTGGAGTTTCTCAGGCTGCCGGGCTACATGAGAAAACGGAAGAGCTCATCAAGGAGCTTGCCGGCGGTTATTTTCCCGCGCTTGAGAATGCGCCCTACATCGTGCCGCCAAAGCTCGGCCAGGAAGCGGGCATTTGCGGCGCGTTGATGCTCACGGGATTATAGTCGGAGTTTGCACATCACCGGGAGATGCATCACAAGCCGAATTGCTCAGAAGCGTTGCATTTTCCAATGGAGCACTATTGTTTTGCTGTCTCCCAATGAAAGCATCCACCATTTTCCTCGTCCTGCTCGGGCTTTCCATTGCCGCGATCGGAGGCGTTTTCACCATGTTGATGTGGAAAAGCTATTTAAAGGCCAGCGCGATGCATGATTGGCCGCAGGTAGAGGCGGTGATTCTATCTTCGGAAGTGGAAGAATGGGAACCCAACGAATTTTCCCCCAGGGAATATCGGTTGAAGGTCCTTTACGGCTATGAATGGGATGGCGAGGCGAAGACCGGGGAGCGGCTGACATCGCGGGGAAACCCTTATTCCAGCAAGCGAGATCAGGCCGAGAGCCAAAAGGAAAAATATCCTGCCGGTGCTAGAACCAAGGTTTATGTAAACCCGGATGACCATGATTTCACGATCTTGAAGCCCGATACAAAGGCTGCCGGTTACTCGATTTGGTTTCCGATGCTGTTTGTGATCGGAGGCCTAGGTATTGTCATTCGTGCCATGGCACAGGCGTGCTCGAAGAAGTCCGTCGATTGATAGTTGGCGTGTAGCGGTGGATTGTGCATGTTTTGCGCAGTTCACAGGTATGAAAATTCTCACTTACAAGGACGCGGAATATCCCGCATTTGCCCAGAGCCTGCGCCGCAGAGCCATCCCAGAAGATTCCGTTCGCGATTTGGTCGGGGAAATTATATCCAATGTTGCCACGAATGGTGATGAAGCGCTTGTGGAGCTCACCCAACGCTTCGATGGTGCCGCGCTCACGAGGGAACAGCTTTTCATCAGTGAGGAGGAATTTGAGGCTGCGGAGGCGAGCGTATCTGCCGAAACCCGCGAGGCTGTCCGCCGTAGTCTGCACAATATCCATGATTTCGCCCATAAGAGTATGCGCAAGGACTGGTCTGGAAAAAATGCCGAAGGCGCGACCGTCGGTGAGCGATTCACTCCGTTTGACCGGGTCGGTGTGTATGTCCCCGGAGGAAAAGCTCCGCTTGTCTCGACGGCGTTGATGACGGCTGGCTTTGCTCAGGCGGCGGGGGTTCCAGATATTTTCGCGGCGACCCCCTGTGGTCCGGATGGCACGGTCAACCCGGCCCTGCTCTTCGCCCTGCGCCAGGCGGGGGTGACGGAAGCGATCAAAGTCGGCGGAGCCCAGGCTATTGCTGCAATGGCGCTTGGGACGAAGACGATCGCTCCGGTTGATAGAATTTTCGGGCCGGGAAATCGGTTCGTCGTCGAAGCAAAACGTCAGCTCGTCGGGGCGGTATCGATTGATCTTCTACCCGGGCCGAGTGAAATCCTTATTCTGGCGGATGATTCGGCGGTGCCGGCCTACATTGCCGCAGATTTGCTCGCCCAGGCGGAGCACGGAGGGGATAGTGCGGTTGGGTTTCTAACACCCTCCATGGAGCTTTTGGAAAAGGTCAAAAAGGAAGTCGAGGAACAGACAGAGCTTCTCAGCCGCTCAAAAATCATCAAAGAAGTTCTAAAGACCGGAACATTCCTCATGCACGTGGAATCTTTGGCAGAAGGTGTGCGCATCGTGAACGAATTCGCTCCAGAGCACCTTTCGCTGATCGTGGAAAACGAGGACGAGATACTCGCGCAAATCCGCACTGCGGGTGCCATCTACCTGGGGCCGGACTCTCCGGTGGCTGTCGGAGATTTTCTCGCCGGGCCGAGCCATACTTTGCCCACCGGCGGTGCGGGGCGGTCTTTTTCCGGGCTTCGCGCGGATCAATTCCAGCGCCGGACAAGTATTGTGAAAATGGACAAGCCGGCCGTGGCAAAATCGCTCTCCGTCATCCAGGAATTTGCCCGTTTGGAAGGGCTTGACGCTCACGGTGTATCCACTTCTATCCGCTTGGAAAGATGAACGAGGAGCGCGAATATTCACCAAAACGTTTTGCGATCTCTGCGGTGACATGTCCTGCATGCCACGCAAAAATCAATCGCGATACGAAATGGTGTGAGAGCTGTGGCTTCACCGGTGCCAAGTCGCTGGACATGTTCGGAGATTCTCCGCCACCGCTGTTGCCTTTATTGGATGTCGCGGATTTCTGGTCCAAAAAGGAGGAGAGGGAAATCGACACCTCCATCAAACGTTTCAACAAAAGGTTCCCTCAATTCCACTGGAAAATTTGTGCGGTTACCCTGGAAGCAAATGTCAGTCTGCCTTTGTTCGGCTTCTGGCTTATGAATGTCTGTCCATTGGCGGAGAATGAAACTGCCGAAGACCGGGAATGGTCGGTTCTGCTCCTGGTAGACGCCAGGACAGGCCGCGCATCGGTAACAACGGGCTATCGGTCAGAGCTTTGGCTATCGGATGAAATGTGGAATTACGCACTTCGGGAAACGGTGACTCCTTTCCGGCGTGGCGATTCCGGACAGGCGGTTTGCGCATTCTTGAAGTCGGCACAGGCACTGATGGAAAAGGCATGGACCCGCTCGCAAAAACAACTTTCCCATAAATCCCAGTGAAGACCTTGTTGCTATTTTTGTTCTCCTTATTCCTTTCGCTGGGTGCCACGGCCGAAGAATCATTGATTGATCTAGCGGCTCAGGAGCGGCCGAGAGACTCGATTTTCGATCCCGGCGACATACTCACTCCACAGGAGCGTCTGGATATTTCCCTGCCTCTCCAGGGAATATTGGCAAACGAGGGAATTGATGTTCTGGTGGTAATTTTGCCCAAGCTCGGTGATGCTCCGCTGGAGCATGTGGCGGAGAGTTTTGCTGAAAAGTGGGGGGCCGCCAAAATCAATTCGGTGGTTCTTCATGTGCCGGGAAATCCACGGACTCCATGGATTTTTCCCGGTGAGATCATGTCGGAAAACGTGAAGCCGGAAATCCTGCGGGAGACGCTGGACGCTGCTGAAAAACGGGCGGCGGCGGAGCCGAATGATTTCGGCAAGATCCGTGCGGCTTCGATAGAAGCGGCGGATGCCCTCCGCTATTGGACCGGGAATGCGATTCTGCAAAGCGAGTCGCTGATTAGTGCCAGAATGGAAAAGCGCGTGGAGTATGACAAGCGGAAGCGGTTGCTGAAGATCGCCGCGATTCTAGGTGCCGCCGCTGCGATACCGTTGATCGCCGGAATATCATTTTTTATTCTAAGATTAAGAAAAAGCGGGCCACGTTTGTTTCCCGCCATCCGCAAGACCCCCCGTCTTGGAGCGCCATATTCTGGCGGAAATAGCACTTTGAACCATTGAGCAGTCCTTCTCTGATCATCAATTCTTCTCCATCCATAATCCCCCCTTTTTTAATGAAACGATCCACCATCCTTCTTTCATCAGTAACCTTTCTTCTACTCCTGGCCTGCGAAAAGGAGAAGGGAGATACGGAAGGCCTGGCCGCCAAATCACCCGTCGCCCAAGAACTGAAACGCGAGGATATGCCGCTGCTTCCCCTTAAAAAGGGTGACTACTGGAAATATAATATTTCCGTGGAAGTCCCTGCAGGGATTACTTCGGAAGGAGCGTCTGCAGTGGAACTTGATCAGGAAAAAATCCGAACCTATGTCGGCAAGGTCAAAGTCGCGGAAAACTTGCCAGAGACGGACGCCTTCGATGTCAAAATGGAAGGCGAGCCGGTGCAGCGCGAATTGGTTGAGATTGGCGATGACCGTGTGATGATGCGTGGAAATACGTTTCCTGAGATGTTGGATGCCAAGCCTATGTGGCTGGATCCAGCTATTCCGTTTGTGATTGCCGGAGTGCGTCCCGGGCAGGAAATGACAAAGCTCAGCGCCCAGGATGGAGCGCGTAAGCGTGGAATCAAGGTGGTTGCCAGGGAGAAAATTACGGTTCCAGCCGGGGAATATAAAAGCATCCGGTTACTGATGACTGGAAATGATGGTAAATTCGAGCTTCGCCGGACAATCTGGTTTGCTCCCGGAATCGGCATTGTGAAGGAGGAGAAAACCCGCTACGTAGGAGAAAAACTCATTTTCCGGGAGACCACAGAGCTCCGTGAAACCAGCCTAAAGGGCCGATAGCTCAAAGCCCTGCGACGTGCGGATTTTCTACCAGCTGTAATGGCTGGTAAAGGTCACATCTTTTTCTTCGTCGGGTGCGAGATCGACCGTGAACTCGATGGTGTTCGAGTCTGTTTTTTCAAACTCATGAGAAGGGTTTTCGATATTCCAGTTTGTCCCTCTCCAGAGTGGTTCGCGGACAGTGATCGTCTTTGGTAATTCCGAACGGTTTTTTAACGTCAATGTAACACTCTCGCGTATCCATTTCTGGCGTTCGTTGAGCTGGTAATCCGTAATCTTCCGCTCTCCGACCAAGTCGAAAGCATTGCCGGTGTAGACGCGGACTGTTTCGTTCTTCGGAGTATGATCAATGCTGTTTTCTCCTACGAATTCTAGATTCGAATCGTCCGAATCTTCGCGATAGAAACGCATATTCCCTGCTGGAAGCGGCATGCCGAGGCCGTTTTCTTCCGAGTTTTTGAATTCCCAGTAGATGGCCACGTCCTTGGGAAACTGCTGGCCCTCGATCGGCTGGGTTTGGATGCCGCTTCCTCCTTGAAAACGATACATGGAAATGGGGTCATAAATGTAGTTTTTCACCGCTGTGACTTCTGGCGAGCGTAGGAACTCCACTTGTTTGGTTTCCTTATCGTGAAGAGTCAGCGGACGGGGAAGTGAATAGAGGTGAAAGTCGTCGAAGGCTTTCTGGCTGACTTCTCCCGGCGAACTGTCAGAAAGGGCGAATGATTCCATTTTTCGGAGACGAAGCTGCTCGGGTTTCGGCTGCATATTCACATCTCCGGCCACGAGCTTCACTGTTGCATCGGTAAAGGTCGTGCCTGAATTGTTTTCGACAGTAATCCAGCCGGTGAGTGTCACGGTTTCTCCTTCTTCTGGCGCGACCAGATTGTAGGTTGCCTGCCAGGACATTCCGTGGCTGAGATAGGAAAGCTGGGCGGGAAATTCAGCCTTCTCCCTGGAATGTATTTGCCAGGAAAGGGTGGGTTTGAGCACGGAATCGGTTCCCAGGCTGGGAAACAATGGCTCGCCTGGTAGGCTGAATCGAATTTTTCCATCCACTTCGATGATGGGCGACTGGGCTTGGCCGTTTGGCACATAGCCCGAACGAATGATTTTCCCCGGAATAATTTCCACCTTTCCGTCGGGGTATAGCGCCCGGAAGTCGATCGTTTTGCCTTCGTTCAAGGAAAGCAAAAGTTCTGGGCTAACAGGATCGTTTCGGTAGCTCTGCTCTAAAATCGAGAATTGATGTTCTCCAGAAGGGTCGCGAAGAACGACAGAATCCGGCATGACTTGTGAAGTTGCGTTCTCAAAAGTCGCGGAGGAGATACCTTCCCCCAGCGTCAGACCAATAGACTCGCGGATAGTTGCGAGATTTTGGTTATAAATGGTGATCGCGGTATCAGCTTGGGAAACCGCGGTTAATGATAAAAGGAGCAGTGTGGGTTTCATATTCTTCTATTTCCTCCGAATAGCGTCACACGGCGAGCGTTTTATTCAACCTGCAACTTTCCATGAGCTTATCAGCGGTATCAGTGCCTGAAAAATACCTTCTGGTAGGAGAGCTGCCCGATCGAGCGATTATAAAAATCAAAAAGGCGCATCCCGCGGGATGCGCCTTTGTAAGTAAAAGAGATATGCCTGACCGGGTGATTAGCGGCGACGGCGGATTACGAGCAGCGCGCTACCGAGAAGCCCAAGCAGTGCGGATGAAGGCTCAGGAACCTGATTCCAGCTGATTTGATAAAGACCTGCTCCATCACCATTGCCTTCAAGGCTGATCGTGAATGTCTGGGAAGCGAATTGACTCTCTTCTGTGGTAAAGGATTCACCGTCGGAAACGCCAACGTAATCAAAATCGACATTCAGTGGTTGAGCTCCTTCAAAGGTTACATTGACCGTGTCACCTTCGTCGAACGACAGGGAGGGAGCGCCGAAGCCATTGTCATTTTTAAACTTCTCATCGACAATGAGAGTCGATTTGTTACCGGCGGTGAAAGTCACATTTCCGTAACCTTCGATGAGGATGGAAATCGTGTCGGTAGGAAGGCTTTTTCCTACATAACCATTGAAGTCTAGGGTGAAGGCCGAGCTGACGGTGCAGAGACCACAGTACAGTGCCGCAATGAGCGGAAGTTTCGTTTTCATGTTTTGGGGGGAAGTCCATGGTTGGATGGACGTGGTATTAATATTATGAACGCCTATATTCGGACAAGATAAATATATCACAAATATACATATATATTAGCTATATTTAAATTTAACTTACCTGAATATTCCTGATGGTGGAAATTTCCCGGATCCCGCCTGTAGCCATTTGACTCACACGGGAATCTCGTTTTGGATAGGGCATGAGAAAATTATTACTTCTGATAGCGGGACTGATCTCGCAGTATTCCCATGCCGAGCTTGTGGATCATGCCGTGGAATACGAGCAAGGCGGGGTGCGGCTGGAGGGATATCATGTCTTTGATGATAGCCTCGAGGGTAAGCGTCCTGCGGTGCTGATTATCCATCAATGGACGGGACTCACAGACTACGAGAAGATGCGGGCGCGGATGCTGGCAGAGATGGGCTATAATGTTTTCGCGGCCGATGTCTACGGGGCGGGGATTCGCCCGCAGCCACCGGAAGCAGGTGAAGTTGCCGGAAAATACAAGGCAGACAGAGAACTTTTTCGTTCCAGAATGCAGGCAGGACTGGAGGTTTTGAGGAATGATGAACGCACTGATGTCACACGCTTGGCTGCGATCGGATATTGCTTTGGCGGGACTGGAGTTCTGGAACTCGCCCGTGCTGGCACGGATTTGGCAGGTGTCGTTTCTTTTCACGGTGGATTGTCCGCGGGAGAGGGAATGGAGGCTGAAAAAGGTAAGGTCCGCTCTGCCGTTCTCTGTTTGCATGGAGCGATTGATCCATTTACTCCCAATGAAGAAGTGGCGGCATTTCAGAAGGAAATGACTGATGCCGAGGTGGACTGGCAGCTGGTTTCTTATGGTGGTGCTGTCCACAGCTTCACGCAAAAAAGTGCGGGCAATGATGTCTCGAAAGGTGCCGCTTACGATGCAAAGGCCGATGCGAGATCGTGGGAGGATATGCAGCAGTTCTTCTCGGAAATTTTCACTGAATCCTAGCGTTTGGATTATAGCGATGCGGAATCTCTTTGATTGGCTGTTATTTTCTTCGGATTTCTCCGCAGCTGCATTGAAGCAGGGATTTACCTCCGAGGTGCTTCTAGAGACAGAAGATGGAAAAATCCTCGCCTGGGAGCGGGAACCGACCCAGCCCGGCCCCGTGGTATATCTCTCGGCAGGTATCCATGGTGACGAGCCGGCGGGCCCGTTGGCATTACTGGAACTCATGGAAAGCGGAACTTTTTCGCATTGTGTGCACTGGTTGATTTGTCCGGCTCTCAATCCGGGTGGCCTGGCGGTGGGACGCAGGGAAAATCGAGCTGGAGTGGACCTGAATCGGGATTATTTGCAGAGCAGGAGCTTGGAGACAGCTGCCCATATCGCGTGGCTGAAGCGTCATCCGGTGCCTGAAATCTTCATCTCATTCCACGAGGACTGGGAGTCAACGGGCTTCTATTTTTATGAGATCAATTGTGGAGAGGACTGTCCACAGCGTGCACGGGCAATCCTGTCCGCGGTGTCGGAAGTCCTGCCGCCTGAGCCTTGTGAGGTGATCGACGGACATGCCGTGCGAGAGCCCGGCTGGATCTTTCATTGTGCGGAGGCCGATTTGCCGGATGAATGGCCGGAGGCAATCTACATGGCAAAGCAAGGTTGCGCACTTTCCTATACTCTGGAGTCGCCGAGCCAGGCATCGCTGCCTGAAAGAGCGAAGGCCCATATGCTCGGTTTCCGTGAGATCATGTCCCAGCATGGTCTAGATGTTTGAACTGCGGCATGCTTGCCATGATAGGCTCCAAAGGTTAATTCTCGGGAGTGAAACACACTATCATCTCCGCATTCGTTCTCTCCGCGATGGCCTCCGGCCAGCTTTTCGCAGCGGAAGGAAAAAAATCCTCCAGTCCAGCAAAAGCTGCTACCGAAGCCTATGAGGCTGGAAAGTTCGATGACGCGATCAAGCTGGCGAAACCGCTGGCTGAAAAAGGGGATGCGGAGGCGATTTATCTGATGGGTTTTGCGCATGAAAACGGAAAGGGTGCTGAGGCTTCCCGTGAAAAGGCAATGGAATATTACCGGAAGGGAGTCGCGAAGAAACATGCGGATTCCGTGTATCGGCTGGCCTTTATGCTGATGGCATCCCAGGAAAAGTCTGATGTGGAAGAAGCGAAGACGCTATTGGAAAATCAGGCAAAGACGGATGCCGGCGTATCCGGGAGAATCTTGGGCGAAGCGTATTTGCTTGGCCGGTTTTCAGAAAAGCCGGACCCGGAGACAGCCGTGAAATGGTGGAGCAAGTCAGCTGAAGCTGGCGATATCGCATCGATGCTTTTCCTTGCTCGCTTCTATGATGGGCAGATGGGCTTTGCCGAAATGAGAAAGCCCGGGCTATCGATGAAAAATTATAGATTGGCTGCCGAAAAAGGTAATTCTGCCGGAATGGTCGCGCTGGGGACCCGTTTGCTCACGGAAAAAGATGCGAGCAAGGAGCAATTGAAGGAGGGTCATGAATGGCTGGATAAGGCCATCGCAGAGAAGAATTTCGCGGCATACCTGGCGTTGGGAAATTATGAGGAAAATACGCGCAAGGATCCCAAAGCTGCATTGGCGGCTTACCAAAAAGGTGCGGAAGCCGGACAGGTGGACTGCATGTTGCGGGCCGCGCGTTTTTACCTGAACGGCATAGGCACTGAAGCAGATGGAGAGAAAGGTGTGGAACTCCTCAAAAAGGCGGCTTCGACAGGAAATGCGGAAGCTCATTTCCAGCTTGCAGTCTTGCATTTGAATCAAGAAAAGCCGGATTTGCAGACGGCCTACGGGCATTTGCTAACCTCGGCAAATGGCGGTATGGCCCTAGCCCAGAATGAGCTCGGCCTATTCTACCTTTCCGGTCGCTTTGGTGCGGCGGATATTCCAGCGGCAGTATCTTGGTTTAGCCGCGCGGCACAATCGAATCTCCCGGCAGCTCAAAATAACCTTGGGACGATGTATGAGCGTGGATCCGGAGTGCCACAGAATCTGGAACAAGCCATGAAGTTCTATAGTCTTGCCGCAGCACAGGGAAATGCCAGTGCCACGCTTGCCCTTGCCCGTTTCCACGCAGCGGGTGCAGCTACAACAATGAACAAACCTCTGGGATGGGCGCTTGCGAAATTGGCTGGAGAAATCGGTGAGGCGAATGCTGCCAACTTTATTACCGAGCTTGAGAAAACTCTGAGTAAAGAGGATTTGGCGGCCGGTAAAAAGGAACTTGAGCGTATCAAGTCCGGAAAATAGCCGAACGCTTATTCCCTCTCTGTATCGACAATGAAAGTGCTTATCACGGCAGGGCCCACGCGGGAGCCGATCGATCCGGTCCGATACCTGACGAACCGGTCTTCCGGTAAGATGGGTTATGCGATCGCGAATGCTGCGGCGCATGCCGGACATCAGGTTTTACTGATATCCGGGCCTACTGCTTTGGACGTGCCGGAAGGTGTGGATTTTCTCCAGATCGAATCCGCCGAGGAGATGTATCAGGCTGTCGCCGATTATTTGCCACGTATGGATGCCGGTATTTTTGCGGCTGCGGTGGCGGATTATACACCTGCGGTTGTACCGGAACAGAAGATCAAAAAATCGGACGACTCGCTGACCCTGAAGCTGGTGAAAACGAAAGATATCCTTGGCTCGGCGAGGGAGATCATGGGCTTCAGGGGTTTTCTCGTTGGCTTTGCGGCAGAGACTGAAAACGTCGAAGAAAATGCCAAACTGAAGCTTCAGAAAAAGGGCTGTGATTTGGTTGTAGCAAACGATGTCTCCCGAAGGGATATTGGTTTTGATTCTTCGGATAACGAGGCGATCCTAGTGTTTCGTGATCGCACGGAATTATTTGAAAAGGCACCAAAGCACGATCTGGCGATGTATATTGTTTCCATGATCGGCGGTGCCGGGGTAACAACGTTCAAACATCAAGCCTCATGAAAATTGCATTAGGATCGGATCACGCGGGATTTCAGCTCAAGGAGGTGGTCAAAGGGCATTTATCTCGTCTTGGGCATGAGATTCTGGATTTTGGCACAAACGATGGGAAATCGGTGGATTATCCTGATTTTGTCCGCCCGGCAGCAGTTAGTGTCGGCACGGGTGAGAGTGATCTCGGCGTGGTTTTCGGAGGCAGCGGTAATGGTGAAGCGATCGTGGCAAATAAGGTGCCCGGTGTGCGTTGTGGAGTTTGCTGGGATTTATGGAGTGCCGAGCTTACAAAAGCGCATAATAGCGCAAATGTGATTTCACTCGGAGGCCGGGTTGTTTCCGAAGAACTGGCCCTACAAATCGTGGATAAATGGTTGGCGACGGAGTTTGAAGGGGGCAGGCACGCGGCTCGGATCGCTAAGATCGAATCAGCCCTTTAATATCTGAGAAAGCTGATCCGAAAGTTTTTTTACCGTATCCAGTGAATGGCCTGCCGATACAGTAATTCTCAGTCTGGCGGTATTTCTCGGCACCGTGGGAAAGCGAATTGCAGGAATCAGAAAGCCTGCATCCTCAAGTGCGCACGAGGCATCAAGGGTGATCCGGTTCTCTCCCAAAATCATTGGAATGATAGCGCTGGGGTGACCTTGTCGAAGCTGCGAGATGTTTTTGAAAAGCTTTTCTCTCAATGCTTTGCCCTCCCCGGACCGAATGAGTTCTATTGCTGCGGAAGCCGCATGCAGTAGGGCGGGTGGAGGAGCAGTTGTATAAATAAAAGGACGGGCGCGATTGATAATCAGATCAATCCACTCGCGATCTGCTGCAAGATATCCACCGGAAAGCCCGACTGCCTTGCTGAGGGTTCCCATTTGGAAATGAATCCGTGATTGCACTCCCAAGGCTTCTGCCAGACCCATGCCCGTTTGCCCAAGGACCCCGATG
Source organism: Luteolibacter algae (assembly GCF_042683045.1). Taxonomy (NCBI): domain Bacteria; kingdom Pseudomonadati; phylum Verrucomicrobiota; class Verrucomicrobiia; order Verrucomicrobiales; family Verrucomicrobiaceae; genus Luteolibacter; species Luteolibacter algae. The sequence continues at coordinate 356,895 of NZ_JBHUIT010000031.1, forward strand.
GCGTGCGCCTCATCCAACAGAAGGAGAGCGGAAAACTCTTCGCAGAGATCTAGTATTTCCCGCAACGGACATAGATCTCCATCCATCGAAAAAACCGATTCGGTGACGACAAGGATTCGCGCTCCAGCATGTTTTGCGCGAATTTTTGCGAGTAGCTGGGCGAGTTTCGCGGTGTTATTGTGGGGAAAGACTCTCAGTGTAGCCTCTGAAATCCGTGAGGCATCTATCAGGGATGCGTGCGCAAGCTTATCGAGAACAATGAAATCTCCTTTTTCCGCGACAATAGGAATGACCGATAAGGCCGTAGAGAATCCGGAGGTGAAGGTGAGGGCTGCCTCAGCGTGTTTTGCTTCCGAAAGTGTCTCTTCCAGATGCTGATGAGCGGGCGAGCTCCCGGTTACCAGCCGTGAGGCGCTCGCACCTGCGCCAAATCTTTTGATACCTTCGATGTATGCAGTTGCGACCGTTGGGTGGGAGGCCAGCCCGAGATAATCATTCGAGGCGAAATTCCAGAGCTGCCTGCCATCCCGGAAAACCCTTTCTCCACCAAGCGTCTCTGTCGGGACGAGAGCCCGCAAAAGTTCCTGCTTGGAGAGCTGTGCAAGCTGGCTCCTTGGAGAGGTAGGTTCCATCTACTGTGCGGCAGGTCGCTCAAGAGCCCATCGCATGAGCTTTTCAGAATCTTTCCAAATATTTGGCGTGTTGGATTTCAAGACCACGCAGATGACAGAGCGGCCGTTGAGAGTGCCAGTGGCGATGAGGCAGCGGCCTGCGGCATTGGTTGTGCCTGTCTTCATTCCATCGCAGTAATCCACGGTTTTGAGCAATTTGTTGGTGTTCTCGATCGTGCGCGTGCGGCCATCATTGTATCGGAATACGAAAGATTTGGTAGCTACGAAGGAACGAAGAAGGGGGCTGCGGTAGGCGGCACGGGCGGCGATTGCCATATCACGCGCTGTGGAATATTGGTTGGGCTCCGTCAGGCCGTGGGGGTTCACAAAATGAGAATTTTTCATGCCGAGCTGGGCAGCCTTCCGATTCATCAGATCGGAAAATCCTTCGACGCTGCCGCCGATATCCCTGGCCAACGCACGGGCGACATCGTTCGCGCTTTTTACCATTAGCACTTTGAGTAGCTCACGGCGGGTATATTTTTCACCGGGTTTCAGGTAGAGTTTGGTTGGCTCGCAGCGGGTATCGTAGGAGCTGATGGTGACGACTTGATCAATATTTCCCGCGTCGAGCACGCACAGAGCGGTGATCAGCTTCTGGGTGGAAGCGACCGCACGGACGGAATCGGCATTTTTCGCGTAGAGGTTCCTCCCGCTGGCGATGTCCACAATCAGCACGCTTTCCGCAACCACTGCCGGTGGCGGTGTGCGGGGGATGCTGGCAATCTGTTGTGGTGAATTCTGGGCAACCTGATTGCGGAGAGGAGGTGGAGGATTGCCGCCGCATGAGGTGATTGTAAAAATGACACCGAGCGTGAAAATTAGTGGACGTGCGAGGGGACGCAAAAAGGTCATGGCGGGACAATGCGGACTGGGCGGGCGGCGGTCAATATCGATCACAAAGGCATGCGGCTATTCCGCGATCATAATTTCATACTTGCGCAAAAGCCGGAAGCTCGCTTACTTATCACCCAAGTAAAGCATCCAGTCAGTTGGCAGCAGCTGGTTGACACTTTTTACCAATGACTTTTTCGGAACGAATCCCCACTCATTTAATCACCGGCTCCTTGAGGCGGTGTGGGTCTTTTGTCACTTTTTCATGACTTTTCGTTTCAGTCAGCATTTTAATCATTTCTTCGCTTCGCTATGCTGTAGTGCTCTTGCACTGTCGTGTATCGGAACGTCGCATCAACACATCCGGAGGATAAAGCCATAGCTAGACCACAGAAAAACAACAACAGGGGTCGTTACCGCGATATGACGCGGATTAACGATCGCATCCGCGCACCCAAAGTCCGAGTCGTTAACGCAAACGGAGATCAGCTGGGAGTGATGTCATCACGCGAAGCTCTCGCAAAAGCACAGTCCGTAGGGCTTGATCTTGTGGAAATCGCGGGTCAGGCGGATCCTCCGGTATGCAAGATCATCGATTACGGGAAATACAAATATACCCAGGCAAAGCTGAAGAAGGGTAAATCGAAGGCATCAACCCGTATGAAGGAAGTGAAATTCCGGGTTGGAACCGGCGAGCACGATTATAATATCAAGCTTGGCCGTGCGGAAACTTTCCTGGAAGGGAACCACAAGGTGCGTTTCGTCCTCCAGTTCAAGGGACGCGAAAATGCGCACAAGGACCTCGGTTTCGTGGTTCTGAAGCGGATTATCGAGGACTTGAAGTCCATGGCGGCCGTTGATCAGCCTCCACGTCTCAACGGACGTGCGGTGGCGATGATTCTTTCTCCGCTACCAGCTCATCAGCGTAAGCGTCATTTCCATCTCTACCATGGTGAACTCATCGAAGAAGATGAAGAGGATGGTGAAGTGGAAGAAGACGACGAAGACTTCGATGATGCTGACGTTTCCTCCGAGGAGTCCGGGGATGTGGAAGACGAAGAAACCAAGGCCTGATATTCATGGCGGATGATCTGAAAAATCTTCTCGAAACTTTGAGCCAGGGTTCCGAACCCTGGCTCCTTTTGTTCGATATCGACGGCACATTGGTTGATACCGGAGGAAAGGGAATGGCTGCTCTACGGAAGACCGCCATTGAGGTCTTCGGAAGCGATGGACCGCCACTTGATCTGGCTGGTTCCACTGATCTAGGGATTTTGGAAAATCTTTACGTCCATTTTGAAGTGGATGCGACCGAGGAGCAAACGCACAAGTTTTTCGAAGCCTACCATCGCCATCTGGAGGCCAGTTTGGAGGGAAATCCGGCAGATGGAAGAGTGCTGGAAGGAGTTATCGAACTCCTAGAGCTTTTAGCTCAAAAAGAGCATGCCCAGCTGGCTCTATTGACAGGCAATACCGAATTGGGCGCTGCCATAAAACTAAAACACTATGGTCTGGATCAGCATTTTAGTTTTGGCGCCTACGGCTCGGACCGGGCGGATCGGAATTTGTTAGGGGCGATCGCTTTGGAGCGTGCGCTTGCTTTTACCGGTCGAATCTATGATCCGCGTCAAACCTTGATTATTGGAGATACTCCAAAAGACATTGCTTGCGCACATGCGATCGGAGCCAGATGCCTGGCGGTTGCTACCGGGCAGTTCTCCGCCCAGCAGCTAGAGCAGGCTGGCGCGGATTGGGTTTTAGGCTCACTGAAAGATTTTTCACTTTAGGCAAGACTCCTTTCCAGAAGGGAAATCATGGGATCGGACCTTTGTTTACAGACATGTGGTGGAGAAGTTTTTGGTTGAACTCATCCGCCATATTGTAGCCGAGCCTACGCAATTGTTGATCGAGCGCGGCAATAGCAACCATCCTCGCTGTATCGCGGCCGGGGCCCACGGGCACTTCCACATGGACAACTTGTTGGCCGAGGAGTTCGTAAGTTTTTGATTCGAGTCCTACGCGGTCCACTTCGTTGAGATCCGCCTGCGGTTTCAAGGTCACGACCAGATCAAGACGCTTATCCGGCCGGATTGATGCCAGGCCGTATAAATTTGCAACGTTGATGATTCCAATTCCCCGGATTTCCATATAGCCGCGGGATAGATCGGGCGCTGTGGCGATGAGTTCGCCGCCCACATGTTTGATGCGCACCATGTCATCCGCCACGAGAGATCCGCCACGTTCCAGCAAGCCGATGGCGGTTTCGGATTTTCCGGATCCACTTTTACCGACGATGAGCACGCCTATTCCCCGCATATCGACCATGCAGCCATGGATGGTAACCGTAGGAGCGAATTCATGTTCCAAGCTAATTGTTGCTGCATTGAGAAACTTCATGGTGATCTGGGAAGTGCCGAACACCGGGATCGAGTGTTCTTTCGCCACCAGCATAAGTTCCGGCCCAAGCGCTGCGCCCCGGGAAACGACAATGCAAGGAATGTCCCGTTCGCACATTCTCCGGAAGCGATCAATGCGCATCTCTTCGGGCAGTTTTCGTAGATAAGCCATTTCCAGATTCCCCAGGACCTGGACTCTCCTTTTTGCAAAATAGGAGAAAAAACCCGCTAGCGCCAAACCCGGGCGGTTGACCGCAGGCTCGCTGATCACCCGGTCGAAACCGACCCGCTCTCCCATCATCACCAGTTTCAATGAGGACGAATATGCCTCAAAAAATTTCTCTACCGTGATCGATGCCACGGTTTTAACGCGTTGTGCCATAGATGGGTCTTATCAAGCGCTTTCCGTGTCGGCACGCCAAATCGAATAAGGAGAAAAAACTCTCATTCTCCGGCAAAAGCGGTGATTTGATTTTGCAACCTGATGAGTTATCTTGGCGGCAAGTCATGAAATTTCCCAAAATCAACAAGGCGGCCATCAAAACTCACATGCCGGAAGCTTTTTCCGTATCCGGGTTCTGGCTTGTGATCCGAAAACTCTCTAAAAAAGGGGGACGTAAGATCATGGCTTCCGCTCTGACCTTGTATTATTGCATGCGGGATCCGGAAACCCCGGCGTGGGCGAAAAGCGTGATTTTGGGTGCCTTGGGATATCTGATATTCCCGATGGATTTCATTCCGGACGCCATTCTTGGAGCCGGCTTCACCGATGACTGGAGTGTGATTCTTGGTGCAATGGCCGCAGTGGTGACCCACATAAAGGACACGCACAAGCAGCAAGCGTCCGAACTCACCGATAAAATCCTGGGTGGGGGAGATGGAGACATTTCGGTGGAGAGCCCGATTTCGGTTGAATAAAAATGTTTCACCTGACGTATAAACACGCAGCCAACCACATTGTCATGATTCTAAAATCGCTCCTCATTTCATCGTTCCTATTTGCGGGAATTGCTCTAGGGCAGGTTTCTGTCAACGAGGCAGAGCTTGGTAAGTCTCTTGGCGGATGGAAACAACGTGCCGGGCGCGCGGCTGAATATCCGCTTTCGGGGACGACCTACCGGACTTATCGTCCGGAGGTGACTCCCACTCCGGACGGCGGAATTTTTATCTCTCTGCGTATTGATCATGTCCGCGGTTGGTTGTCTTCCGATGATCACGCCATGCTCGAAATCACCGTGGACGAGAAGGGGACGATCATTTCCGCGCAGTCGAGTATTGCGATACAGGGGCGCTCCGTCACCAGTGATCTAATACGTAGCGGAACCGATGCAGGGCAGGAGCTTGCCGGCGTGGATCGAGCTGTGCAGGTGGGGACGGATTTGATTGCCGATATTTCTGCAAAAATGCTTCGGGAAAAAATTGTTGAAGCGGGCAGGGTTTCCTTTCCGGCAGCGCTTCGGCACAATTACAATCTGCTGTTCCAGGCTATCCGCACTGAGCCCGTTCCGCCCAAGCCGATCATCGTAAATCCGCTGAACCTCCCTGGCGCACCGCAACCTAAGTCCGACCCGAAGGCTGAGCCCGCAGCATCAAAGAAGTCCAAGGGGCTCGAAATCAGATCCTATGGAGGTCCGGAAAAACCGGAACTTACTCCGGCGAAAAAGGACTGAGTGCTTCTTAGCCGCGGGGATGCAATCTCCGATGCATATCCTTTAGCCCCCGGGTGCTGACATGGGTGTAGATCTGGGTGGTGGAGATATCGGCATGCCCCAGTAACTCCTGGATTACTCGTAGATCAGCGCCTCCCTCAAGCAGGTGTGTCGCAAACGAATGTCGTAGTAGATGGGGATAAACTGTCGTGTCTATTCCTGCTTGAATTGCCCGCTTCTTGACGATTTGACGAATTCTTTCAGGAGTCAGTGGGCCGCCTCGCACACTTAGAAAAATATGGGAGGAGCTGTGCTTCTTGGTCAAAAGCGCACGCTCATTCTCCAGATAATTTTCGAGGGCTTGCAGTGCTGCATTACCGATACGAACCACCCTGGTTTTATTGCATTTCCCTGTGACTCGCAGAAAACCCTCCTCCAGATCCAGCCATGGGAGAAGGGAATCGCATAGCTCCGCAAGGCGTAAACCGGACGAATAGAATAACTCCAATATAGCTTTGTCTCTCTTATCCAACAGTTTCTCAGTGGGTAGGTTTTCCAGCCATGCCATGATCAGAGTCGGGGACAGAGTCTCGGGAAGTTTTCTATTGGAATTAGTGGCATTCAGAGGCTCTGCGGGATCCATCGGGATTTTATCGTGCAGGTGTAACCAGCGATAAAAAATTTTAAGATGAACTGTCGCCACCCGTCTGGAGGATGCGCTGATTCCGCGGGCTTTCTCATCCTTTAAAAATATTGCCAGATCTTCCGTTCCTGCTTCTACAAACGTAATTTTACTTTTTTCGGCCCACTTACGTAAACCCGTAAGTGTCTGGCCTACCGAGAGCTGGTATGTTTTTGACAGTCCTCGCTCGACGGCGAGAAACCGCAAGAATTCATCAATCTGAGTTTCCATCAATCTGTCCGATAGCAAACCGTCCCGATATGAGCACGATAAATTTTAAAATATTCAGGAATCATTGATCGCTCAGAATCTACGATATTTAAAAAAATATTGCGCAATTGTCCGTAAAATCTACCATTAAAAACATCAAACCTTTCAAGATAGTTAATTTATCTTGATTAAATCGTAAAAAACATTAGAACCGCAACGAATCGTAAAGGAATAACGACTCTATGAAATCCCCCACACCATCCATACGCCTCGACTCCGGTCTGGCAATTGGTTACACCGCGCCACTTGCGACTTTTGAAAAGTCCGTGGAGCTTGGCGGTGGGACGCATTTTCTGCTGGCCCGGAATGGAAGAGGGAAATCGACGCTGCTCAGGACTATAGCCGGGAGCCTGAAGGCGCTGACCGGAGATTACTGCGTAGACGGTTACATGCAGTATTTGCCTGAGGATATGCGCTTTGATCCCGAGGTAACGCCAAAAGGTATTTTGAAAGCTCTTTTACCAAAATCCAGGCAAGAGGCTGCCTTCGCACTGGCAGATCGGATTGAACTGGATGTGAACAAAATCTATGGACGTCTTTCCACCGGTAACCGCCGTAAGACCGCGTTGATCATGGCCGAGTATTCGGTCAAGCCGGACTGCGGTAATATCCTGCTTCTTGATGAACCTTTTAGTGGCCTCGATGCCTTTGCCCGGGAGGCATTTGAAGAGATGTGGAACTCATCTGATAAGAACGTCCTGCGGCTTGTTTCATGTCATCCAGATTACGATGCGATGGTCATGCCGAGTGTTCTCCTCATCGAAGGAGCAAACATCAGTCATCACAGTGGAGCGGATCAGAATTGGTCCGGACTCAAAGCCCTCCTCAATTAAGTATAATTTTCCGACAACAACAATCATGAGACTTTTCAAACTGACTTTTACAACCATCTTTCGCAAGAAAGCGTGGGCGATCTGTCTTTTTGCAGTGGTTGCTCTTCCGTTCGTGTTGCCAATGATTTCCAGCGCTTCAGAAAAGCCGATTCTTGTGCAACCTGCCCGCATTCAGGCCGCATGGGGAACGTTATTAGTCTGCTCAATGCTATGGGGATTTTTCTCCGCTGCTCGTCTTGGCGAATCGAATACAAGATCCGGGACCGGAGAGTATTTCCGCACGACCGGTGTTTCGGGAACCCGGCAGTTGTTCGAAATTTGGCTCGCGCTCTTCGCTTTCATTCTGCCGTTGGCACTGATCACAACGGGGATCTGCTTGTTTGCGGCGATGCCGGCGGACTCTGGCGAAAAAGGAATGTGGTGGACGTTGAACCTGCAATATCTGGCGCTGTTCCTACTGGTGGTGGCTCCACTCCTCGCACTTGCCTGTGCCCTTGCCTCACGGTTTGGCGGAATCTCTGGGTTTGGCATTACGCTCTTCATCGCTCTCTACGGGTTATACGGGGTGGGCTATTTGGATAACATGCTCAAGCTGGAGGCAAACGCCGCTCTCCAGGCTCTCTGGCTCTACTCTCCCCAGTATCGCTTCGCAGATTTGACGCAGCGCCTCTATTTCAAAACTGGCGCACTCTCAAGCGAGGTCTTCGCCAATATGGTGCTCTATTTCTCAGCCATTCTCGCAGTCAATGTCGGTATTTCAAGGCTCTGCTTCCGCACAAGTGCCAATGCCTGATTAATGTAAATATTTCTTCAACTCCGTCGTCATGAAATCTATCTCAAATATCATCTCCATCGCTCTCATTGGGTGCGGTGCGGCTGGATTTGTGTTTGCTTCCGGACCGCTTCTGAAGAACCGGGATATTGATGTCCCTTTGAATGTTTTAGGGATTAACCACAGTCCCTATGGAGAGGTGTTTGCTATGGCGATGCAGGGGCCGATCGATAATTACTGGCATGCTACAGCGGATGTCGGCCATGTCTGTGAAGATCCGGAGCATTGCGAACATCATCCGGTTAAGGATACCAAGAGCAAGGCTTCCAACGAATCGTTAGCGCTGGATGACAAACTCAGAAATTTTATTGAAGGACTTGCCCAGGGGCTCGAGGAAAGAACCAATCCGAAGTCTGCGTCCAGCGCACACAAGTTTTTCATCCGAAGAGGTATCGAGGATAAACTTCGCTTTGCATACAATTTGGATCCCGGACATTACGGGAACTACAACGCTTACCATTTTTTCCTGACCGAGCCCCAGCTGGGAACGCGACCGGAACTAACAGCCGGCGCTGCCAAGCTAGCAAATCACACGATCACGTATTGCCTGAATCAGCGCAATGATCCCCGCCAGGCTTTGACTGCCGCCGCCGCTGCCGGAAACGTGGTCGAGCTCATGCTGAATGATCGGCTCATCCATGACCAGAATCCCCGCTATACCACCGCTCAAATGCGGAACGTGTTAAAAGTCATGGATCAGTCACTCGCCCTCTATGCGGAACTCTCCGAAGACTGGTCTGTGAATCACAAATGGGAAAACCTTTCTGAGATGCGTGTCACTGAGGCACTTGAGCGGTTTAACTTTGTTTTGAAAATCCGAAAAGCCCACGAGGCATCCATAAGCCGTCTCGAGGGACTTCCATTGGATCGTAACTTCAGTTTAGGCACATCGATCGTCACCGACTCCACTGCCAATTAAATTTCCTGACTACTTTTTTATGCAAACCACCCAAGCACCACCACTTCCACCGAGACCGGTCTCGGCTGCAGCTACGCTGCGGTTTATTCCGGGAATGTCGGGGCGTGATTTGCTTGGTATAATTTTCCGGGTATGTCGTGAACTTCGGGTTTCTGATATTCAGATGCGGTCCGGACGTCCGGTATATATCCATACCAACAAAGGTATGGAGAAGTTGGATTTCCTTGGCGTTCTCACTGCCGCGAACATGGATGAAATTCTCAAAGAGCTCATTCGCAACCGCGAGTCAGCATCGCATGGGTTTGGTAACGCCAGTTCTGTCGAGATGCGTGTGGAGGATAAAATCAGCCAGGCGATCGAAGAGTTCGCCGAAAAAATGGTGTCTGATTTTTCCTGCGATGGAATCCCGATGGGTGAAAATGGAGAACGTTCCGGAAGGCTGCGGATCCAGGCTCATCTTTCTTCCTCGGGACTAGGCATCACATGCCGGATATTGAATGATTTCATCCCCGGAATTGATACCCTTGGTATTGATCCGGACACGGTAGATACATTAAAGCACAGTGTGTTGAAAAGAGCGGGGCTTTGTCTTGTGACGGGGCCAACAGGCTCCGGAAAGTCAACAACACTTGCTTCCTTGATTGATTGGGTTCGCCAGAACCATCCGAAGCATATCGTCACTGTCGAGGATCCCATCGAGTATCAGTATCCAGACGATATGGATGACCCCATCTACCCGGGGCACCGTATTCCTTCGCCGTCCATTGTAACCCAACAAGAAGTCGGCCGGGATGTTAAAAACTATAAGCAGGGGTTGAAGGATGTGCTTCGTAAGGCTCCCCACATCATCCTTCTGGGTGAGATTCGCGATCGCGAAGCGATGGAGACCTGTATGGAAGCTGCGCAAACCGGTCACCTCGTGCTGTCCACCTTACATACTACGGGAGCTGTAAAAACTATTGGCCGTATTCTGGAGCTTTATCCTCGGGAGAATCATCCTTCAGTGCTTTCCCGGCTCTCCGAGATTCTGATTTTCGTGCACTCGCAAGGTCTCCTCAATGGGATAGAGCGAAGAGTGCTGACCTACGAGTTCCTACAGAACAACGATGATGCGGTCGCTTCCGCCATCACCAACTACGATGGCGGCGCGAGATCGCTGGAGGATGTGATACGCCGGGCCGGCAACATACAGTGGGATGCGAATCTCCAACGCCTGTTGAGAAACGGACTGATCTCACACGAAACTGTTGAATCGGCAAAAATGGACCGAACGAACGACGATACTATCTGAAAATTTATACACTTTCCTGGAAACCGCCTCTCCGGCTCCTCCTTGAAAAAAACAAAACAAAACAAAACAAAATATACACATGAAACTGACTAACACCCAAAACGTGAAAGCGACCAAGTCCGGTATGACTCTCCTTGAGCTTACCGTTGTTATCCTCGTCTTGCTTTCCCTCATCTCCATCCTTTTCATCGGCGCACGTGCGTGGAAAAAAGGTTCCGACCGTGCAGCATCCATCCTGCAAATCCGCAACGTTCAGCAAGCAGTTCGTTCTTATTCCAATATGAACGGCAAGAACGCTGGTGATACTGACGCTGATCTCAGAACCGAAATTTTTGGTGCGGGAAAATTCATTGAAAAAGATCCTACTGCGGGTGCACATCCAGCAGGAAGCAACTTTAGCTACAAGATTGCAGAGCCGACCACTATTCCAGATATTGGTTCGCTGTATATGGCAGTCGAAGGTGCCGCTGCAGACGAAGAATCTGAGCCAACCGTAGGAGTCGACTACATGCCAAAAGAAGGCACCTACGGTGACTGGTGATCACAATAGCGGCAAAGTCATTGCCGTATAGACATTCTTCGATCCGCTCCAGTCCTTTGGAGCGGATCGAAATTTCATTTGAGATCCGGATTATTCAATCCGCTTTTAACGTTTAAATATCCCACATTCTTGTCCTCTTTCGAACATCCGACATCGTTGAATGTCTTCCAGCGGTTCCGCCAAGCCTGCGAGATCCATCGGGAAAGCAGTCGTGCAAGCCAAGCTGCCTGGTATCAGAACGCATTGGAATTGGATATGCAGCTGCACATCAGCGTAGACGGGACAAGGATAGAATCGTTCTTTTACAATCGCTCGAAGAATGAATGGAGTGATGGCCCGGCTATCAATGATGAACTTTTCGTTGATCCGGAGCAAATTTCAGTTTTCGCCGCACAGCTTCAAAAGTATGTGCGGGCCTCGAAGGGGAACTCGGTGGGAGTGGTCCTACATATCGCCGACGAGTTTGCGACTGCCGAACTCAAGCAGAGTCTCGATAATCCTGCTGCCTTGTCCGAGCTTCGCGAGACAGCTTATCACAATCCGGGAGAAATTCTCGATGACTCCTCGGTTCCGCCCGACCAGGGTTCCTGGCGGGTTCTTCCATACCCAGCGGCAGGTAGCGAGGTGATTGCCACTACAATATCACTTACCAGGAGCCTAGAATTTTTTACAGTTGGCCTCCGGAACTACGGGAATGATCATAATTTTCCGATCATCACCCAGGCACTCAGTGCGCCATTGATTGCGATCATGGGACTGCCTTCGATCATTGATTTTGGAGGCGAAAAACCCGTCGTCGCAATCATGCAGTATCCGTGGTTTACGGCGATGGCATTTTTCAATGAACACGGGGATCTCAGGTTGCTCAGAGCTCTACAGCATCGCGGCTTGCGGCGTCCTTCCAATTTCCGTCATGCGGTTTTGGCGACGAATGCTGCTTTGGAATTTGTTGATCCGGATATCCATATTCTTCCTTTGGGTGATGAGATTGATCCCAAGCTGGTGGAAGACTTGCAGAAATCGTTCCCGGAATCGATGGTGAAGCTTACGAGCTATCCAGTAGTCGAGCCTCTTCCTTCATGGTTGCCTGAGCCAATGTTGGCCGTGCAATCCCCTCCGGACGAAGTTCCGGAATCGATGAGCCAGACGTTCAAGATGTTACTTGTGGAAAGGTGGCCTCATCAGGATTTCCTTCCTGCCCTCAGAGAGGCGGCTGAGGTTTTTCCGACCCGGAATGAGATGCGCCTGGTCAAATATTTGAAACACGGGCGCGTGGCACTATTTTGTTTAACGCTACTAAGCATAATTTGGCTGGGCTTCTCCGTGGCGACGATGATCCGTAGGCCCGAGTGGACGTTCAATGCGGACGAGGCCAGATCCATGCAGATGCGAATGGGGACCCTCAATAAACAACGGCAGACTTTGGATCACTGGAACAATCTGCTGGAGGATCGCTCGAAGGCCTGGAGTTCCATGGAGGCAATAGCTAGACTTTTTCCGGCGAAATCCGGTTTGCTGGTCAAAGGTGTCGACCACACGGTTCGTCCTGACTCGGCACCGGGACAAAAGAAAATCGGGTTCGTCAAAGAATGGGTGGTGACCGGCATGGTGAGGGACGAGGCGCTTGCCTATCTCAACAGCCTGAATACACGGGAGGGTATTTCAGCACATTTCTCAGAGATTGCAAAAGTGACGGGAAATCTTGCCTACGATCCCACTCCGGTTACCAGGACGCTGGTCATCAATGTGAAAACAAAAGAGAATCCCCAGTTTCACCAGATGCCTGCAGAAGACATTTTCGATGGCGATGAATCGACATATCCATTCTCATTTACACTCACGATCACGCAACGCTTTGAGTCAGGCGATGTTATGGCAGTGTCTGCAGTGAAAGCACCATAAATGTATGTATAAGCAATCTATCATCATCTTTGGCTTGATTATTCCACTCCTAATCACAGGCGTTTTGATTGGCGGATGTATTTTCGCAAAGGGGAAAATCACAGCCTCCTTCGACAGAAAAATTCAATACTACTCAACGCACAAACAGACCCAGATGGGCGCGTTGGCGATCGAGGCGATGCTCAGCAAACAAAAGGCTAGTTCTGACAAGTGGCAGGAGCTCCTCAAAAAGGAGACATTTTCACTGGTGACAACCAATTTAAGGGAAATCGCAGAGGACCTTCCGCCGAAGGAGTTCCAACAAACCGCGTTTGAGCGTTTACCCAGAGCCACTGGATTTGGTGCGGCAAGTGCTCAGAAATCTTCTGGAATGCAATTCAATTTCCGGGGAACTTATAGAAGCGTGCAACGCGCATTCCTGGAGCTTGAGACACGTATGCCTAATCTTCAGCTCCAGGAGCTGACGATGAGCCCGATCGGTCCTAATGATCCTTCACTTCTCAATTTCCAGGTCGCATACACTGCCTGGGAGAACTAAAAATATTATGGAAGCTGTATATAAACTGGCAAATTTCAGTAGTCCACGCCTCTCCGGAAGCGGCGCGAGGATGCTGGTTTTATATGCTGTAATTTGTAGCGCGGGGTTTTCGCAAACTGCGGATGTTTTCAAAACCGATAAGATGATGGAAGGGGATGGAACGCCGGTTAGCAAAATGAATAATCTGCCGCCGCCGGGACCTGTTGACACCCAGCCATCGAGATTTGCCGGACAAGATGTGGATCCGTATATCCGCGCCCGCGCAGCAGTATTTTCGATGAGAAATAGGGCGACCGATCCCTTCGGGTTGTTCCAGGATCCGAACTCCGCTCCCAAGATTAACAAAATGGCGAATTTGCCCCAGAGGCGACCCTCGGCGCTCCCGCCAACTCCACTGGCAGACATCATCAAGATGATCAGGGTTACGACAATCATGCCGGGTGAGAAAAAGTTTCTGGTTGGCACCCGCTCATTTAAGGAAGACGAGGAATTTCCTCTGCGTTTCCAAGGTAGCGAAATGCGCATGAAGGTTATGGAAGTGACCACCCAGAAGATCGTTTTCCGGAATCTCGATACAGGAGAAACAGCCGCTTTGGAAACCGAAATGCTACCACCTGGCATGGTGGCTGGCGGCGATAAGATGCAACCGCCGGGAATGGTGTCACCTGTGGAGAATATGCCACTCGATCTAGGTGTCGATCAGTCCTTTAATCCTAGAAATTAAAACCAGTTTTTTGCGATCCCGCTAAATCCCTTACCATGAAAATTAACCCGAAATACTTGCTCGCCCTGCTTCTGTTCCAGCTGGGAGTGGCGGTTTCATCCGCACAGGAAGATCTTCTCTCGGTGGTGAAAGAAGAAATATCTGAGCCGACGCCAGCAGATATCTCCGAGGTTCCGACTTTGCCGGAACGTTCTGATTTGGAGAATGAGCTGCCGGAGATTGGCGCGGATCCCGCCGATCTACCTCCGGTGAATCCCGAGCCGCCGGATAATGCAGCAGGATCAGCTCCTTTCGGACCGCTCGAAGATCAAAAACGGGAGATGGAGGAAACTTCGGAAGGTTATATCATCAAGGACGCGGGTCTTAACGATATTTTTCAATTCCTGGCCAAGTCCGCCGGTCGGCAATATTTCCATAATCTTAAGATCAACGGTCCGGATTATATGGTGACCGGGCATCTGGATGATGGGAATCCGCTCAACCAAATGGAGGAATTGGCGTTCATGTATGGCCTGTCGCTCCATACGAAGGGAAATACGATCTATGCTTTGACACAGGCCCAATTAAGCCAGCTTCCAAGCGCGGAATACCATTACCAGCTCCAATATCTGAGACCTTCGGATATCGAGCAAATCAAGGAATTGATTAAGCCGATGCTCACTCCGGGAACCGGAATTGTAAATTTTGAGCCTAAGACAAATACGGTGATTATTATAGATACGGCGACTCGTATTGAAGCTGCCCAAAATCTCCTTCATGGTATCGATAAGGCGAAGGGGCAGATAATTGTTGAAACAAAGATCCTTCGCATCAATTCCACTTCTGGTGAAAAAATGGGAGTGAATTGGTCGCAGAATCTGGGTGATGCCGGGGTGAGTCTCGGCGTTACAACTCAGCTAGCTGATATTTTCGGCCTTCCAGCTCCAGTAGGTAGCGATGTATTCGGTGGTTTGGGAACTGAAAGTATAGTTCTGGCACCGGCTCAGCTAACAGGTCTACTGCGTGCATTGGACGAAGGCGGAATATCCAACCAAGTCTCCAACCCAACTCTTATCACCGAGGATAATGAGCAGGCGACCATTTCGATTATTGATCGTATTCCTATCATCACTTCCACCTCAACGCCGAGCACTACCGGACAATTAACGGTGACAGAGGAAGTTCGATATAAGATCGACACCTCGGATAAAGCGATTACGGAGGATCCTGATAATCACCGGGAAATTGGTATATCGATCGCCGTAACTCCCACCCTACTGCCGGATGGCACAGTCCGTATGAAAATGCGTCCGCGCTCCGCCCAAATCACAGGGGAAGTTGTGGGAGTCAGCTTGAATGGGGGAGTCGGCAACCGGTATCCGCGTGTGACAGAATCCATGGTTGAAACACTGGCGCGTATTCCTGATGGAAATTCACTCGTCGTTGGAGGCTTTTACGGGGAAGTTCAGTCAAAAGACAAAACCAAGGTTCCTTTGCTGGGGGATATTCCAATGCTGAATTTCTTTTTCAAGAGTAAGGAAGCCAGCAAGGAGCAAACATCACTCGTATTTATTGTGACGCCGACATCGTATGATCCCGCAGATGTCTCTGCCAACAGCAGAACCAGTAATCTGGTTAAGGGAAAAACCGTGCTGCCTTGCGATTATGATCATATAGATCCTTACAATCCCGGGCCTGCCCACGAGCCAAATCTCAAACGTACAATTCGTGGGATGAAACCTGCGGAAGCTCCTTATTATCCACGCGAGGACGAGTTCCAATCTGCTCCAACCCGAGAGCCTGTGGAAGCGGCCGAGCGCACCAAGCCGAAGTTCAGCCGTGCACGGCGTCGGTAATTTCCACTATTCCAGAACTCCATGAACTCATCTGTATTTCAAGCAGCCCCGGAATTCAGCGCTCGCGCCGAAAGGAAATCCGAAGCTGAACTTGTGGAAATTTGTCTTGTGCGGACTGCCGAGGCTTTGAGCGCAACAGGTGCGGCCGGAGATCCAGATATTTTCAAAGCTCTGGATCAAGTCCGGAAATCCCGGTCTGCGGGAAAGCCAATGGAGTTAATTGAGACTTTGGCCCGTGTGATTGGCCATGAAGAAGAACACATTGCGCCAGTGATCAATAGTTTTAGCGATGCGGTTGCTTCGACTTTGCATCCTGTGCCGCCTTCGATTCCATTTGCCAGTAAGCTCATCGCGCCTTCGGCATTTTATGATTCTTTCGAGTCAATGCATCGGCTGGGAAAACGCCTTCTGACGCCGGTGATTTTTGCCGAAGATACAGATGCGATAGGGATGGCATCAGTGAATCCGATCGCAGCGGCGATGCTTGGGGAGGAAATCCATTATATAGTCGGGAAACGTTTCGGAATCCGCCCCTTCATTACGACCGCCCGGATGGATTATGAATCATGGGCGTTTCTCTGTCGCAAACATTTCGAACTGTAATTTTTATATTTAATATCCGTGATCGATTTTGATGGCATATCATTCAATGAGTTAATCAGCCGACGCATCATGACCGAGCTTGCCGGTCACGATCCGGGCTTTGCTGATCTGGACCAAGATCAGGTGCCTAACCGTGTGACCCGCTATAGCTTTATGGCCGCTGTCGCGAAGATCAATGGACTGCCGTTTTTTCCGAAGGTCGCCGAGTTTTGTGATGCATCTCTGCATACCTATTGCGATGCGACAGTCATGACCCGTGGTTTCTTTGCACCGTTATGTCTATCCGGAGATAACAAACTGGTGGTGGCGACCGCTAACCCATGGAGCCCCCTTGCGGAAGAGTATCTAGCCCCGCGTTTTCCGAACTTGGAGTTGGTGAAAATCGTCACATTGGCCTCAGAGATTTCCCGGGCCATTGAGTCCGTGGGGACCAATAGTGGGCCCAGCCGTTCCGATCTGGAGGCGATCGATGTGGAGGATATGGATGATGGTATCCATGACTTTGATGTTACGACGGATTATAGCGAGCCAATGGCACAGCTGATCGCGACAGTCATGTCGGATGCGGTCCGGACCCGTGCTTCTGATATTCACTTCAAGGTTGAGAAGGAGACATTCTATTACGCCTTCCGGGTGGACGGAGATATCGGTAGGAAAGTGGAGATACCGATGAAGTTAAAAGATCGGTTGGACGCATTTTTGCTCAATTTGATGAAACTTCCGACGGAAATCCGCAATACGGTGCCGGGGATTTCCGGCCGTTTTACGATTTCTTATTTCCATCGACCCATTGATATTCGCTACGAGCGGCATAGAACATACCGCGGTTACCATGTGACGATGCGCTTGCTGGATAAGAGCAACATCAACGTAACTTTGGGAAAAGGAACCTTGGCCTTTGATGAGGAAACGATGTTCGCGCTCAATAAGGTGATGAAAATTCCTGCAGGGATCATCGTGATGTCCGGCCCGACGGGATCTGGTAAATCGACAACGCTCAACGCAATTCTGCGCGAGCTGAACAGACCGGAAGTGAATATCCTGACTCTGGAAAACCCTGTGGAGGACGAAGTTCCCGGTATCACCCACTGTGACCTGAAAAGTCCTAAAGAGTTCAAGCCGATGATCGCCTCGTTCATGCGATCCGACCCGGACATCATTCTTATGGGTGAGGTTCGGGATTTGGAATCGGCGGAGCTCGCGATCGAAGCTGCCGTTACCGGGCATAAGGTTTTGACCACGATCCACACCCCCCGGGCTTCCCAAATTATCGAGCGCTTCGAGCAGCTGGGAATTGAGCGCTGGAAGATCGCTCAAACCCTCAAAGCCGCGTGCGCCCAGCGTCTTGTGAAGTTACTCTGCCCTTATTGCAAGGAGGCCGCGAATGGTATCTCGGAGTTGGATAGAAAGACTTTCAGTCTGGATGATTCATGGGCACATGTCTCAATTTTCAAGGCACACGATGACGGGTGTGGAGAATGCCGCAATACAGGATACTCCGGCCGGACCGCTATTCTGGAAATCATTCCGATTAGCCCCAAAGTTTCCGATGCATTGTCCAAAGGTGAAATCACTCCCTATGAGCTGGAGGTAAAAGTCGCGCAGGAAGGGATCTTGCCGAATCTTCGCCGAAGCGGCCTCCGTCTACTGAAAGAAGGAAAAACCGACCTTGCTGCGATCAGTAAGGTTATCGACATGACATATACAGATGACTAGTGCCTCCATTCCCTCGAAAACGGCGGCGACTCCGTCTCGTATGAGCCCCCCACCTCAGAAGGCCGGGCTGGGCAAGCCAAAACAAGGGCCTGAAAAAAAGCAGATCACGTTTTTCAACAGCCCTGGAAAGCCGAAGGAATTTACCAAGAAGGAACAAGTCGACATGTTCCGTGGTATCGGATCGATGCTGCGAGCGCAGATCAATACCGCCGACGCACTCAAGTATTATACCCAGGGTCTGCAGAATAAGAGCATCGTCGATTCCCTGAATGCCGTCAGAGAGGATATCAATGCGGGTATGAATGTTCACGAGGCATTCCGCCGGACCAAGCGCTTCAGCGAAACGATTATCGGCCTGATCCAGGCGGGCTCGGACGCTGGTCAGTTGCATGAGGCATTCCGTTCTCTTGCGGCCCGACTTACCAGCGAGCTGCATTTCCAGAAAGCGATCAAGAAAGCCACCGTCATGCCCGGTGTCATCATCGGAGTGCTTACCGGTGCTTTCGTCATTTCACAGGTAAAGATCGTTCCCCAAGTGGAGGAAATGCTCACCGGAGTCGGACAAAAGCCAGATGGCCTGACGGCGATCTCCTTCAAAGTCAGTCATTTCACCCAAGATACCTGGTGGATCTTTCTCCTGATCGTGATTGGGATTGCGATAGCGATTGTCCGCTCGAACAAAGTTCGCGAGACGATCCTGGGTATTGCTATGTCCAGATGGCGTCTTTTCCGCCTGCTCATCATGTCCCTGAGACAGATGACTTTTATTTCAACCATCCGGTTGCTGCACTCGAACGGGATCAACCTTGCCAAATCGATCCGGGTTTCCGCAAACAGTGTGATGGGAACGCCTTTCTACAATGAGCTACGGGAAGCAGCGGATAAATATGAACACTCTGGTGTGCCGCTTTCGACTGCTTTTGCAAAATACACCTCCGTGGATTCTCAGGTCACCCACATGCTTTCTATCGGCGAGAAATCGGCATCCCTTGACTCGCAGTTGGATATGCTTACCGAGATGTATGAGGAAGATGCGGAAAATCACATGGCGGCCTTTGCAGCCACAGTCAATTTCGTGGTTTTGCTAATAGCCGTTGGTTTGATCGCAGCAGTTTTCGTCGGAACTTTCCTTCCGATCTTCCTGATGGGGCCGAAGATGATGCAAAGCGGGATCTAGATCCTACCGTGGATGGCGCAAGTATCGATGCCTCAATCGTATTTCTTCTATGCAACTCACAAAATTCGACCGCTGGCTAAAAGAGAAGTTCGTTTACGAAATCCAGATCCTCACGTTGCGCCCGCTGGATAATGTGCCCAAGCATATACGACATATCGAGCTCCCTGAAAAGCCGGGCAGGAGATACAAACATCTTTATACGACAGGTCGTGCGAAGGCTGCCAATGAGATGCTTGCGGGATTGAAGGAAAATAACCAGATGTTCACCACCAAGGTTGTCGATAAAAAGGCCTGGTGGGTGGAATTCGTTGCTCCAAAGGGAAAATCCGTAACCTGGTATTTGGTTTCCGTTTTCCTGATGATGGGCGGGCTTGCTCCGGTAATTATTTGGATAAGGGGTCTCCTTCAGAATCCGGAGTTCATGAAAAACATGAAGGAATCGTTGGAGATTCTTAGAGGCTAGAACCAATCTTGAAACGATGAATTGTCTGTGGATCGCCATAGGCTTTCGTTTGACGCATCGCTCCGGGGGACCCATCTTATCGGCAGATTATGACAGCGAGTAAACGGGTTCTTTTTGTATGCACTGGCAATACCTGCCGCAGTCCCATGGCCGAGGCACTTTTTCGCAAAGCCATTGAAGGGAGAAACGATTATTCGGTAGGTTCGGCAGGCGTGGCCGCATCAAAGGGCTCACCTTGCAGCCGGGAAACCGCCGAGATTTGCAAGGCGGTGAAAGCACCATTGGCCAATTTCAAGAGCCAGCCGGTTTCGGCCAAGTTATTGGAGGACGCCACCCATGTTTTCACTATGACAAAAGGACATCTTGCGGTGCTGGAAGAGCATTTCCCGGAGTTTTCCGACAAATACTATCTCGCCTGTGAGTTTGTGGATTTACCCGGAAAAGGGCTTGGCGCGGATGTGCCAGACCCAATTGGGATGGGAAAAAGTGCTTATGTCGAAGTGGCGAAAGTCATGGAACAAGCGATCCCGGCGATCATCGCCTATATTGACCAAACCACACCCCGCAAGGCGTAGTTGTGGTAGGCAAAAAAAGCTCCACCATCCGAAAAAATCCATCGAAAGGGGAGCCGGGAGAACTATGATATTCGGTGGAAATCAGATACGTTTTTCTTCGATATCGTATACATCGAACCATACCCGCACGATTTTATCCGCAGGGAGATTGGCGGGAATGTAATCTTCCAGGAATTCTTGCAAGTCGGGAGACATCTTGCTGATACGTTTATCGCGCATTTTGTTGTTCCACTTGATCACTTCGCTGCGCGATTTTTGTTTCGCATTTTCTTTGATCCATTCAGAGACCGCAGCGTCATCCGCACCGCTGGAAACAAATTTGCGAAAGGCTTTGAACTTGATGCCTACGAAGTCCAGCCACACAAGATCCAGCGGGCATCCGGAATGATATTCGCCAGCTGTATTGTTCAGCACGGCGCGGCATTTATCGAGTGCTCTTGCTGCGATGCAATAGCCGGCGATCGAGGTGTCACGGGGACTACGGGGAAACTCGGTGGTGAGGTCTAATGATGGGATATCCATGGCCAGCCAATGTGCCCCAGTTGCAGGATATATCCAGATCTTGATTGTGACATTTTCCGGGTGGCCGCGAGCTCTGGGGTATCGTGCTCAGCTCTTGCGTGGTGCGGCTGGGATAGACATATTTTCTCTCAAGATGAATCGGGAAAAAATGGCGGAGGTGCTGGAGAAAATAGCTTTGTTACTGGAGCTAAAGGGGGAAAATCCATTCAAAGTGCGTGCCTACAGGCAGGGGGCGGAGGTGGTAATGTCTCTGGAGGAGGATATTGTAGGGCTCGCAAAAGCGGACCAACTGAAAGGGATCAAGGGAATTGGCGAAGCGCTGCGGGACAAACTGGGGGAGCTGGCAAAAACCGGTCGTCTGGAATTTTATGAGAATCTGATAGCGGAGTTTCCCGATACGATTTTTGACTTGTTCGATGTCCAGGGGCTGGGGCCAAAGAAAATCAAAGCTCTATATGAAGCCCTGGGAGTGGATTCCCTTGAGAAACTTAAGAGGGCCTGTGAAGCAGATGAGGTAGCCAAATTGGCGGGATTCGGTGCGAAAACACAGGTTAAGATCCTTGAAGCGATCGCGGCAAACGAGAAGTTCGCGGATCGATTCACTTTGGGGGAAATCAAGCCGATGGTAGAGAATATTCTGGATACGCTCAGGCAGCATCCGGAGGTTTCACGAGTCTCGGTTGCGGGATCCTACCGGCGCGCAAAAGAGACGGTGGGCGATCTGGATTTTCTCGTAGCCACCAGACAGGGTGCCAGAGTTTGCGAAGATTTTACGACGTTACCCGAGGTTGATGCTGTCATCGCATGCGGTGATACCAAAGCTTCGGTTCGTCTTAAAAACGGTATCCATTGCGATCTCAGAGCGGTGACAAGTGCCGAGTTTCCCTTTGCCCTCCAGTATTTTTCCGGCTCAAAGGAACACAATGTCGCCATCAGATCCCTGGCCCTGAAAAAAGGATGGTCGCTCAACGAATACGGGTTGAATCCTACAGATCGAGCCACGGCCAGACCGGAAGTGAATGAGGAAGAGGATATCTATTCAGCTCTGGGGCTTCAGTTCATCGAGCCGGAGCTGCGTGAAAACCGCGGTGAAATCGAAGCTGCGATGGAAAATGCGCTGCCACGATTGGTGGAGCTAATGAATCTCCGCGGCACATTCCACAATCATACCACCGCTTCCGATGGCCGTGATACCCTAGAAGGCATGGTCGAGGAGGCGATGGAGCTAGGACTACAGTATCTGGGAATCTCGGATCACTCGAAATCCTCCGTCTATGCGAATGGTCTGGATGAAGAACGGCTCCTTCAGCAAGTGAAGGCGATTCGCGAACTGGAGGAAAAACTGGGAGGTTTCCGAATTTTTGCGGGATCTGAAGTGGACATACTCAAAGACGGCAGCCTGGATTTTGGGGACGAAATTTTGGCCAAACTCGATTACTGTGTGGCCTCGGTTCATAGTATTTTCAATCTCGATGAAGCGACCATGACGGAGAGGATTTGCCGTGCGATGGAGAACGAGCATGTCACGATGCTCGGGCATGTGACTGGACGCCTATTGCTGAAACGGGACGCCTATGTGGTGGATCACGCACGGATCATTGATTGTGCGGCGGCGACTGGGACGATCATTGAGCTGAATTGCAGCCCCATGCGTCTCGATATGGATTGGCGCTGGTGGAAGCGGGCGCGGGATAAAGGAGTTTTGTGCTCGATCAATCCGGATGCGCATTCACGGGGAGGATTGCACCATCTCGGTCTGGGGGTGAGAGTCGCCCGCAAAGGCTGGCTGCGGCGTGAGGACGTGCTGAACACCCGGTCTGTGCAGGAGGTGGAAGAGTTTCTGAAAACTCCGAAAGGCGCAAGATAAGCTCCTGTCGGCTCGCCGAGAAACGCTCATTAAAAAAGGAGAAGAGTATCAAACCCTTCTCCTTTTTCGTAAGAATGCATCCGGGAAGTTATCAGGCTTTTGCGCGGCGGTCGCGGACGGCAGCGGCAAGGACTTCCAGAGTTTCCACAGTGTCATCCCAGTTGATGCAGGCATCGGTCACGGATTGGCCTCTTGTCAGCTTGCTAAGATCCGGATCAAGTTTTTGGTTTCCTTCGACAAGGTTGGACTCGATCATCACAGAGGTGATGGACTTTGAGCCAGCTGCGATTTGCTCTGCTAGATCTTTCGCGACCAATGGTTGGTTACGGTAGTCCTTGTTTGAATTACCATGTGAGCAATCGATCATCAGGGAAAGCGGAAGATCCTGTTCACGAAGGATCGATTCCACTGCGGTGATACTTTCCGCCGAATAATTCGGGCCGGACTTGCCACCGCGAAGAATGAGGTGGCACGAAGGATTGCCTGCAGTGGAGACAATGGCGGACACACCCTGCTTGGTTACCGAAAGGAAATGATGTGGGCGGGAAGCGGATTTGATGGCATCAAGAGCGATTTGTATGGAACCACCGGTGCCGTTTTTGAAACCGACAGGCATGGACAGGCCGGAAGCCAATTCCCGGTGAATCTGCGATTCTGTCGTGCGGGCGCCGATAGCACCCCACGAGATAAGATCCGCAATGTATTGCGGGGAGATGGTATCAAGAAACTCAGTGCCGCATGGTAGGCCCATGTTGGAAATCTCCAAAAGCAGTTTTCTCGCAACGCGGAGACCTTGATTGATATCGAAGGAATCATCCAGCATCGGATCGTTGATCAATCCTTTCCAGCCTACGGTCGTGCGTGGTTTTTCAAAATAGACCCGCATGATGATGCTGAGGTCTGCCTTGAGGCGCTCCGCTTCACTTTTGAGCTTGGCAGCATACTCGAGCGCTGCCTCGGGATCATGAATCGAGCATGGGCCGACGATAACGAGTAAACGGTCATCCTTCAAATTGAGGATGGCATCAGCTTCGTTGCGTGCGTTGTGCACTACAGAAGCAGCTTGCTCGTTGATCGGTAGGTAATAGGCGAGGACCGCAGGGGAAATAAGCGGGTTGATGCCGGAAATGCGAAGGTCGTCTGTGCGGTGCTTGGTCACGGAAGAGATGGAAACCTGCCAAGGAAGCGTTGGCTAGTTTTAAGTGTCCCGCATTTGAAGCAAATCGCCCCACTGTGGCCGGTAGGACAATGGGGCGGGATGAGAGAGCAAGCTGTTGCTAGTTATCCTCGGCGGCTGGAGCTGGAGGTATTTCCACCGGATCCGAAGTAGCGGAAGTCCCTGGGGCGGGAGCTTTGTCACTTTCCCCGGGGCCGGGGCCTTTATCCATGAGGGCGGCCCGGTTTTTCAAGAGAGCATCCACAGTGAATTTGGAGACGAGGAATGTCCGTCCTTCGAGAGCCTTGGTTTTGGCGATCGACTCGCCGAGAGCCTCTTTCCGATCTGCAAACGCCTTGTCCGCGGCCTCCGCCTCCTCCTTTTTCTCGTTCTCCGCTTTTTTCCGTTCTTTCGGCAGCTCCGCGGTGACTGAAACCGTCATCAGGTAGTTCTCCGTGGTAGGTGTGGATTGTCCTGCGGCGGTTTTGTCGGGCTGAAGAGTAACCTCGTAAACGAGACCCTCGAAGGTGGTGATCGTCGCCTTTTGTAGTTTTTCGGGATTTGCTCGTTTCTCCAGATCCGCGTTGGAGATCACGTCCTCAAAACGGGCGAAAGAGAAGAGGGATTTGAGCGGAGCAGTTGCGGCGGTGTCGATTTTTACCCCGGGGAAGGCTTCGGTAAATTCGAAGTCCGCATTTTCATTGTCGCGGGTTAGCTTCCATTCGAGCTCGTCCGAGCCGGGCTGGGTAAGGGCAATGCTTTGAATCTTCTCAACCTTGATAAATTCTTCAGACAACCAGCTCTTGGGGTCTTCCGAGAGTGTGCCGAATACCTCGGATACGGCATAGAAACCGGACTCGTCGGCATAATTCCTGACATATCGACCGGTGGCCCCGCCTCCGAAGGCAGAGGCACTACTGCCTGCCGCATCGAGATTTTTTCCAAAGGCAGCCTTGGCCAGCTCTTTGCCGGCCGAGTCTTTGAAGCTGACTCGCAGACCATGCTCCGCCGGTTTGGAGGATTTTTCGTCCATGCCGAAACGTGGCGCGAAGGATGGCCCCGCTTCGATCCCCTGCGTGACCTTTAACTCGGATAGAGTTCGGAGCAGGTCATTGATCGCCCGGGTATCCGCAGGATAATCATCCCGCTCGGCGACGGTCCATTTGTCGTCCTTTTCCGTCAGCGTAGCGGTGTGTTCTGCTCCGGAGATCTCGATGGTTGCTATCTTGTCCGCAGGGAAGTCCTCGAAAAGGGTTTGGCCTGGGGCACGCTTGGTGGCTGTATTGTTTTCGTCTCCTTGCGAATGTTTTAGCAAGAGCACGGAGACTCCGAGCAGTATGGCGATTAGCCAGAGAATAATGACTGTGCGGGATTTCATGATGTTCTAAAATGATGAATAATGAGCTGTTTTATCAGTGCTAAAAGGAGTTCAGAATTAATCGATACCGGAAATTATCTGGCACGTGTGGAGGAGCGACGCTTCAGGTAAAGCCCTAGTCCGAAGAGGACTACGAGGGTCGGCATCGCCGCGACATTTAGCAGAGTGATATTGCCGGCAAGTTTGTCTTTTTGCCGGCGGAGATCCTTCTGCTGCTCCCGGATAAGGCGTGAGTATTCAACCTGTTGCTCGCGGAATTTTTTGATTTCCGCCTCTTGTTCCGGAGAAAGATAGAGCTCCGTGCCTTGGGCTTTCTGTGCCTGCAGCTCTTGGAGTTTTGCCTGGGCTTCATCCATTTTCACCTGGAACTCCTGGATCTTGCTGCCGACCTGTTTGTTGAATTCCGCTTCCATCTCCTGGACGACGGTAAAAGGGCGGCGTGTAGCAGCCCTAGACCGGGAACCGATAAGATACTTGGAACCGGTGGCTTGATCGAGAAGGTTGAGAAGAAGGGTGGCATTACCATTGGCGGGTGTTGCCATTTGAACTCCTCCGAAGTTCTGCACTGTGTAGGCAAAGCGATCGTAGAAAGCATCCACGTCAGCTACAAGAAAGACGTTGCCGTCTTTCACTGCTTCTTTGAGCGAAGCGTCAGAGGTTTTTTTATCAGCGGACGTTTCTTTATCAGAGTCTTCGTTTCCGGCGGTTGTGGCTTCATCAGATGCTTCTGCTTCCTCCTTGGCGCGAGGGTCCCCTTCGGGGAATGCGGTTTTGAACTTACCGGAAAGATGGGTTAGCAAGTCGAAAGCTATTCCCTCGGGTCTGACGGAGGTATCGAGCGATGGGTCCAAACGTGAGGCCTTGAGTGAATCGACAAAGCCCGCACGGTTCGAGGAGCGCATCAAGGTATTGATCGAGACGCCTGGATTGCCTTCCTTCTTGAATGCGCCGGGAAGATAAAGTGTTACCGAGCCAAGAGCATTGGTGATGATGTTATCTTTCTGGGGCATATCCCGTTGAGGAATGCTCAGCACGGCTATTCCGTTGCGGTTGCCACCGAGCATCGTCGCATTGACCGGATCCGCGAGAACTTCGTTGGACTCGAATTTCATGCCCCAGGCTTGAAGAAGGGTGGGGAGAGTGGAGGTGGCCGGGGCACCTTGCTGCCCGGTCATCGGGTTGCCGCCTCCGACCATCTGCGCTGCCACAGAGTAAGCATCCAGACAGGCGACGACGGTTCCACCATTCAGTAGATATTGATCCACCAGGTATTCGGTTTCCTTGCTGATACCCGCAGGGTGGAATAGCAAAAGAACCTTGATTTCGTCCGGATCGATTTTTTCAGGCGTCATACCTAGATCTTTGAGATCAAAGGATTGCTGCAGTTGCTGGTAAATCACCCAGGACTGCTGGGGTGGCTGTCCGGGCATCATGGCCGGAGACCCTGCGAGATCCAGTGCGGACATGACTCCGATGACAGGTTTCACAGGGGTTGTGACCTCGGCAATAGCTTTGGAAATCTGGTATTCGAGCATCGTTTCCTCATTTGGATCCAGAAATGGGAGGACCACCTTTTTATCCAATGCGGAGACAGCCAACCCGAGAAAAAGATTGTCACCATTGATTTGCTGTCCGGAGATGCCATCCAGATTCGCGGAGTCTTCGGCATCGGTATCAGGCTCGGGATCGAGGTTCTCGATACGTAGTTTTCCGTTGGAAAGGTTGGAATACTCCTTGAGCAAGTCATCGACACGGCGGATGTGAAGCGTTACCTGCTCCGGCATATAATCGCTATTACGGCTGGCGTAGTAACGAATAACCACGGGAGTATCCAGCTCACCGAGAATCGATTTGGTGCCATCGGAAAGTGTATGGATTTTGTTTTCCGTGAAGTCAGCACCGCGGTTCCCCAAAGGAGTGAGCGAGATCAACCAGTTGGCGAGGATCGCGATTGCGACGAGGGCGGCAATTCCTAGTGCGGCACGTGATATGGGAGATTTCATAAGGGTAAGTTTTGAAATGACGGTAATGGAATGATGGAAGGTTATGCGCGTTTTGCGCCGAGAATCGTGGAAGTGCCAAGTAGGCAGAGACCGATGAAGCTGGCGAACCACACAAAATCCTGGAGCCGGAAAAGTCCGCGGTTAAGCGAGGAAAAATGATCCCAAACCCCGAAGGTAACGATGGCCTCGACGGTGGACGATGAAGTCGCTTTTGCCATCTCCCGTGTGAAATCATCGTATCCGCAGAGCACCATCAAAGTGCAAATGGTGACAGATACGATCAGGCAGACGACTTGATCCCGGGTGCATGCGGAGACCAGCATGGTGATGGCCAGGAACGTGCACGAGACCAGAAATGACCCGATATAGCCGGAGAAAATGGCCCCGTTGTCCGGACTTCCAAGATAGTTTACAGTTAGGACGATCGGGAATGTCAGCGCCAAGGCCACAAGACTGACGGTGGCCGCGGCAAAGAATTTCCCGGTGATCGCTGACCAGAGCGAGACCGGAAAGGTCCCGAGGAGCTCGATGGTCCCGTTGCGTTGCTCATCCGCCCAGAGCTTCATGCCTACAGCAGGCGCGATCAACATGTAGAGCCACGGATGCCAGAAGAAGAAGGAGTATTCCAGCGAGGCATCACCCACCCGCATGAAGTTGCCGAAGGTGAAGGTGAGGCCTAGTGAAAGGATGAGGAAGATGACAATGATCGCGTAGGCCGTGGGCTGTGCGAAGTAGGATTTTAGTTCACGTTTGAAAATTGTCAGAGAGGACATAAATGGAAAAAGGGTAAAAGTGATCAGTAGGTGAGTGCTTCCATCGGAATCATGGAATTCACCATGTTCTTGGAGAATTCTTATGCTGCCGTATCAGTGGTGGTGACTTTTCTGAACAGATCTGTCAGTGATCCGCTTCCAGATTGAGCGATGAGCTCCGATGGCGTTCCATCTGCCACGATCCTGCCACGATCCACGATGACCGCCCGCGTGCAGGCAGCTTCCACTTCTTCGAGGATATGTGTGGAAAACAGGATCGCTTTCTCTTCGCCGAGACGCTTGATCAGCTGCCGGACCTCGTATTTCTGGTTCGGGTCGAGACCATCGGTTGGTTCGTCAAGGATCAGAACCTCCGGATCGTGGAGAAGTGTCTGGGCGAGGCAGGTCCGGTGGCGATAACCTTTGGAAAGGGTATCGATGGACTGGTGGGCGACACCTGTCAGAAAGCATGTTTCGATCGCTTTTTCCACCGCGTCATTTTTTGCGCTGCCCTTGAGTTTACGGACTTCAGCGCAAAATTTCAAGAAGCCGATGACAGTCATGTCATTGTATAGGGGAGCGGACTCCGGCAGATAGCCAATTTTGGTTTTAGCCTCTGCGGGATTTTCGACCATGGAAATACCGCAGATTTTGGCATCTCCGGCGGATGGTGGGATGAATCCTGTCACCATACGCATGGTTGTCGATTTTCCGGCACCATTGGGTCCCAGGAAACCGAGGACTTCGCCCTTCTCCACAGTGAATGAGAGGTTATCGACGGCGAGCTTGCTACCGAAGTGTTTGCTAAGTTTTGCTACTTCAATCATGGGTGTGTCTCGTAGTTGGGGAAATGGAAAGTGGTTTTATCCAACCCTGTAAATTTTGCGACACCGGAGTAGGTTTTTGTTTAGGAAAAATCCGGAAAAAACGGAAAAATCACGCGTCTCCGGAAAAGCAAAAAGCGGACGAATCAATCGTCCGCTAAAAAGACCAAGCCCTGACGGCTAGAAAAGGAAGGTGCTGATTATTCCTATGCCGCATCTTCGTTGGCGTCGGATTTCCGACGGCGCATGGATGGCGGTTTGGTGCCTTCTATGACATGGCGGTTGATAGATACCGCCTCGATATCGCCACGCGATGGGACGTCGAACATGATGTCGAGCATTAGCGCTTCGAAGATCGAGCGCAGGGCGCGTGCGCCTGTTCCGCGTTCAACCGCCTGTTTTGCAATGGCACGCAGCGCATCACGGGTGATCCGGAGCTTGACGTTGTTGAGTGCGAGTTGCTTGGAGTATTGTTTGACCAAAGCATTCTTCGGCTCTGTAAGGATTTTTACCAACTCATCCTCGGTGAGCTTCCGCAATGAGGTAATGACGGGGAGACGGCCGATGAACTCCGGAATCAACCCGAAGTGGAGCAAGTCTTCCGGCAGGACTTTCTCAAGAATTTTCGAGTTTGTCGCATCGAGGGAATCATTTTTGGTGTCGCTGTGGAAACCGAGTGTCTTACTGCCCAAGCGACGGCGCACGATATCTTCCAGCCCGACAAAAGCTCCACCGCAGACGAAAAGAATCTTCTCCGTGTTGATCTGGATGTATTCCTGTTGGGGGTGCTTGCGTCCTCCCTGAGGGGGAACGTTGCAGGTGGTGCCTTCGAGAATCTTCAAAAGCGCCTGTTGGACACCTTCTCCGGAAACATCGCGGGTGATTGATACGTTTTCGGTCTTGCGGCCGATTTTATCGATTTCATCGACGTAGATGATGCCACGCTCCGCACGCTCCACATCGAAGTCTGCCGCTTGGAGAAGGCGGAGAATAATATTTTCCACATCTTCCCCGACATAGCCTGCCTCGGTAAGTGTGGTGGCATCCACAATACAGAAAGGAACATCGAGAACCCGGGCCAAGGTGCGTGCGAGCAAAGTTTTCCCGGAGCCGGTGGAGCCCAACAATAGAACATTGGACTTTTCGATCTCAACATCCTTGAACTCCGCGGATATTGAGAAGTTGTTCTGATTGAGACGGAGGTAGTGGTTATAAACAGCCACGGAGAGCACGCGTTTTGCGGTCTCCTGGCCGATCACATAGTTGTCCAGCTCAGTGAGTAGCTGGGCGGGAGTGGGAATATCTTCCTTTTCGTGTGAAATTTTTCCCTTTCCCTTCTTCGAGCCTCCGGTGCTCTCAGGTGGATTCAGTTCCTTTGCAAGGATGTTTCCGCAAACATCCACGCATTCGTTGCAAATGTAGACGCCCGGGCCTGCGATGAGTTTTTTTACCTCTGAGTGGCTCTTTCCGCAGAAGGAGCACATGGTAAGATTGGAAGCACGGGCCATTTGTTATATTAAAACTAAAATTCTGAGAACTGGAAGACTGAAGTGTAAGGCTTACTCGGCGAGTTTCTCCTGAACGCTGTCAGGAAGCTGCTTGCGGGACTCGAGGACTTTATCGACGAGACCGTAGGCGACGGATTCTTCCGCTGTCATGTAGTTGTCCCGGTCGGAATCATGCTCGATTTCCTCGACGGTTTTGCCGGTGTGATGGGCAAGGATTCCGTTGAGGCGCTTCTTGAGATTGAACATGAAGCCGATGGTGCGCTCCACATCGGATGCCGTGCCTTGGGCGCCGCCGGAAACCTGATGGATCATGACGTGGGAGTTAGGCAGACAGTAGCGTTTGCCCTTGGTCCCCGCGGTGAGGAGGACTGAGCCCATTGATGCGGCGATGCCGATACAATAGGTGTTCACGTCACAGGTCAGGAACTGCATGGTATCATACATCGCGAGGCCTGCGGTCACGGAACCGCCGGGACTGTTGATGTAGATGTGGATGTCCTTTTTCGGGTCCTGCATTTGCAGGAAGAGGAGCTGGGCGATCACGGAGTTCGCCAGACCATCGTCGACGGCTGTGCCGATAAAAATAATACGGTCCTTGAGCAAGCGTGAGTAGATATCAAACGCGCGCTCACTGCGGCCATCGGACTCGATGACCGTAGGGATGTAATAACTGTTCTGCGGGGCGCCGTGGGAGCCCGAATGATTGGATGGTGGGAATAGATTCATTTTTTACTCGGCAGGTGTTGCTTCGAATTCCTCTTGGGAAACTTCAGTCACCTTCGCCTGTTCCAAAAGGAAGTCAATGGTCTGGCCAATAAGCATCGAGTTGCGGATGGACTGGATCTGATTGTTCTTCTGGAGATCCTTGATGACCTTTTTGATCGGCTGTTTGCGGGACTCCGCGATTTTTGAGATGTGACCCAAAAGGTCTGTATCGGAAACGCTGATTTTCTCGGTGTTGGCGATTTCCTGGAGGAGGAAGTTCGTGCGAAGATTTGTAAGTGCCCGCTCGGTGGCGACATTGAAGATTTCTTCCTGGTTGCCGGCCATTTCCTCATTGGAGGCACCGGCTTTTGTGCCCTCGCGGACGAGCGCGTTTGCCTGGTTCTGGGTCTCGCGCTGGACGATTTCCTCGGGAAGCTCGAAAGTTACCACCTTGTTGAGGTGTTCGACGATTTGGTTGACCTTCAATTCGTTGATTTGCTTGGTCTTTTCCTGGGACATGTTGTCGCGGATCATGTCCTTGATGTCCTCAAGCGTTTTGCCAGGCACGAGTTTTTCGGCAAACGCGTCGTCGAGTTCCGGAAGTTTTGCGGTTTTGATACCTTCCACAGAAGTGTGGAGAACGATTTCCTTGCCGCGGAGGTCTTCGAAAGGGAACTCGTCGTCCAGAGTGATGGCAACGTCCTTTTTATCTCCTTCTTTGAGGCCTACGAGTTGCTCGGCATAGCCGGGGAGGAAGGAACCCTCTTTGATAGGGAGCCAGTGGTTCTCGCGTTTTGCGAGATATTTTCCTTTTTCGCCGATTGCCTCATCGAGTGGTGTGCCATCAAGAGTGGTGGTAAAATCGACAACCGCGATGTCGTCGTTCTGGAGTGGGCGGTCCGCCACATCTTCAAACTCCGCAAGGCGCTCGCGAAGATTTTCAAGTTGTTCGCCCAGTTCCTCGTCGGTGATATCTGTGGAAGGAGCCTTTACCTCGATACCTTTGTATTCCGGGAGTTCGAACTCCGGAGCGAGGATGAGTTTGGTTTCGAAGGCGATTGAGCCGTCTTCGCGCTCGTCGAGCTTGTCCGGGAAGCCGAAGTCGAGAACCTTGAGTTTCTCTTGCTCAAGGGCTTGATCACAAGCTTCACCGAAGAGAGCGTCTCTGAGCTCTTCTGAAATTTGTTTGCCGAAACGTTTTTGAATCACGTTTTTGGGAGCTTTTCCCGGGCGAAATCCTGAGATTTTTGCTTGGGAAGCATAGGACGAGGTGATGGCCTCACGTTTGGCTGCAACATCGGCGGATGGAACTTCCACGTTGAGGGTTGCGATGCATTTTGGCTGTTTGTCGACGACGATGTTCATAAAGGTTCTGCGTTGGGGCGGGGAAACTAGAGCCAGTGGGGAGGGCTTGGCAACTGGATTTGTTCGCAGTTGGCCCGCGTGTTTGGCTCCGATCTGCTGATCAGTGGGTTTGGTTGGGGAAAACCGGTGGGTTTAGTCAGGAAAAACAATCGCGCGGTGCCCGTCGATAATAGTGCGATCGTGAACGTGATAGCGGATACCTTTTGCAAGCGCGATGCGTTCACAATGACGGCCGAGGCGGGAAAGATCCGAGGGGCTGTGGAAATGGGAGACTCTGTCCACCTCCTGTTCTATAATGGGGCCGGCATCAAGGTCAGCCGTTACATAGTGGCACGTGGCACCGATGAGTTTCACTCCACGGACGTGAGCCTGCTTGTAGGGATTCGCCCCGATGAAGGCAGGCAGGAAGGAGTGGTGGATGTTGATAATACGGCCGGAGAACTCCTGGCAAAATGCGTCGGGGAGGATCTGCATGAAGCGGGCGAGAACGATTAATTCCACGTTTTGTTTCACGAGAAGGCTGCGGATTTGCTGGAAGCCAGCTTCCCGCTTGTCCCCGTCCATATCAATTTCATGGAAAGGCAGGCCTGCTTGTTCCGCGATTTGGCGGCAATTGCCACGGTTCCCGATTATCGAGGTGATTTCAATTGGGAGCTCGTTGAGGCCGGTGCGCCAGAGAATTTCGTTGAGGCAGTGGTCGGTCTTTGTCACCAGCACGGCCGTCTTCATTTTATAGGGAAGCACGCGAAAGTGCCACGTCGCTTGAAGTGACCGGCCGAGCGTGCCGAAGCCGCTTTTGAAGTCCTCGATATCGACATTAAGGTTCGAAGTATCGATCTCAAGACGGGCGAAGAACTTTTTTTGCAGCTGGTCGGAAAATTGACTGAACTCAATCAGATTCCCGCTGTGTGATGCTACGTATGAAGCAATTTTCGCGACAATCCCGGGGTGGTCGGGAGAAGAGAGCTTGAGAATAAGGCCGGGGCGCATGATAGGGGGTCGATTTTTTCGGGAAATTGTTTGGCAAGCGTGAGGTAGGCAGGCGAATGGATTATTGTGCGTAAAAAATCGCCGCTGCTTCGCGGGTGTATGAACATTTTTTACTGGCTTGGTCGAGGAGGTTTTTCTCCGTGCTCCGCCCCCGCCAGCCATGGTAGGCGGCAAGGGTTTCGAAAGAGGCGTTCAGCGAGCCTTGCATGGGATTGTGAAGGCGTAAATCCACCTCGGTGTTTTCCGGCAATCCCAGAGGATAAAGCATGCCAATCGCGTCCAGCCGCTCCAGTCCGGCGTGATAAAGCTCGCCACCGCTAAGCGCCAGTCCCATGAGCATGTAATGGGGATGGATCCAACGCACTCCGATAACCTCCGTGCCGTTTGCCGTATAGCCTGCTCCCGGCATACCCGCCTCGCCGGCAGATACCCCGAAGACTCCCTGTTTTGCTGCGGATGTCTCCGGCGCTGACTGCTGGAAATAGGCGATCTGATCCGCGAGAAGAGCCTTGCGGGCCTCCGGCCAAGAGATGGATGAGATCAAATCTTTGTCCGTCTTATCAAAATCCGGATAAAGCAGACTCTGGATCTCTGCAATAAACCCCACGCCACGATAGACCTCGCCGCTGTTGGTCATCTTCGGTATGGCGGATTTTCCTCCGGGAGTCATGGCTTGGAGTGCCAGGACGAGAGCTGTCTCTCCACCCCAATCGCGCCATCTTCCGGCTAGCATCGTGTGGCCGTCGTCCAGGAATCCGTGGGTGATCCAGCCATCGGTATCGGTCGCCCCCGGAAAATCGAGATCGGCGATCATGCCGCCGACTTCTTCCTGTAGATCGGTCCGGCCGAGAATTTCCGTAGCCAGTAAAAGGGCCTGGAGCGAAATGGCGGTATCGACCGTGCTGAACTCCGTCCCAGGGTGTATGGAAATTCTGCCGGATTCTCCTTTGGAGACGAAATGTGGAAGAAAACCGTGGGATTTCGGCAGTTTACGGATTGCCTTGATGGTGCGTTCGATTTCCGCGCTAACCGCCTCCCTGTCCAGAATTCCTTCGGCTGCCCCCAGCGCGCTGCAAAGTGCGTGATATCCTGTCGATGCGATGGAATCAAAAACACCTGCGGGAAGATGCCCGCGATCCCGGGTGAATCCGCTATCGGGATCATGACAGCGCCGGATTTTTCCAAGGGAAATCCGAAACGCCCATTCCTCCGGGCTCATCTCGGGGCGTTCTGCCAGAAAGCCTATGGAGGAGATTCGCAGTTCCGCGCCAGGCTCGGCGATCCAGTTCATGAATTTGATCCGTTTGGTCAGGTGGGATGGAATCGGCAAAGCGCTTGCAATCGTGTGCTGCGTAGCGAGCTCCAACGTGTTGCTCCAAATGATCTCCCGGTTCACGTCGGCAAGTTCAAGGCGCAGGCTGCCAAAGCCACTGGCATTTACGCTGAGAGCGCGGATTCCCGTCCGTCGTTCCCGGGGGGCTTGCAAGCCTACGAGGTCGGTAGGATCCAGAGTGCGGGATGAATCCGCCGCCAGGCCTGCCAGCGAATGCCATGCGCCTGTCCACTCACCATCCGGACGGACGTGGATGACGCCGTTGCGCGAGTCGATACGGGCTCCACCGGGGCCCATCCAGCCAAAGTCCGAGGCAAAATGTGTGAAGTTTTCGAAAGGGTTGATGATGGGGGCTGCATCGGGTCTGTCTCCGGGAAAGGAGATGGTGTAATCGATAATCGGCTGCCACACCTGAGCAGCCGGCGCGGACTGGAGAAATAGTGATAAAAACAGGCTGGGCAGAATCACGCGGAACACGCGGCAATACTTTCTTTGATTTCCAGAGCTTGCAAGGATTTGCCGATACCTCTGCGGCATGGCTTCCCCGGTCATTTTTTGGAACGGATATGGTAAAAAACTATTGGTTGCGGTGTGGAGGCATGGCGACATGATTGCGTCATGTCAAAATTACTAAAATTGATTGTCAGTATGGTCGCTGTATCCAGTTTTTCCGCGGCATCCGCCGAGGAGCCAGCCGATGGGCGGGTTTTCGAGCTTCGCACCTATCAGGCGAATCCCGGGAAACTTGATGCGTTGCTGTCCCGTTTCCGGGATCATACCTGCATGCTTTTTGAAAAGCACGGAATGACGAACATCGGCTACTGGGTCCCGGTCCAAAATCCGGACAACCTTCTTATTTACTTGCTGGCGCATCCGGATCGGGAGTCGGCGGCTGCCTCCTGGAAAGCATTCGTAAATGATCCCAAGTGGAAAGAAGTCGCAGCGGCATCTCAAAGGGACGGCAAACTGGTTGGAAAAATCGATAGCGTTTACCTGAAGGCGACCGATTTCTCGAAGGGCTTCGAACAATTTTCCAAGGGGGAGGGAGAACATATCTTCGAGATGCGCACTTATACTGCCACTCCGGGGAACCTGCATGCGTTGCTATCCCGTTTCCGTGATCACGCACTCAAATTGTTCGAAAAGCACGATATGCTCAATGCAGGGTATTATAGCCTCCTTCCCGATCAGGCGGGAGCTGATAAAACCCTGCTTTACTTTCTCGGCCACGGAAGTGTGGAGGGGGCCGGGAAATCCTGGGATGCCTTCCGTCAGGATGAGACCTGGGTGGCCGCAAAAAAATCATCCGAGGAGAAAGCCGGGGGATCACTCACCGCGGATGGAGGCGTCCAATCCTTGTTTTTGAAAGCCACGGATTTTTCCCCGGCCAAATAAGCGGAAGGTTATCTGCGCACGACTGAATGATCGAGCCACTGGAATGGTAGTAGATGGGCTTCGTGTAGTGGAGGGAGCGCCGCGGTAGGCCGGTTCCCCCGATGAAAGGAGCGGAGACATGGAAAGCGTGTCTGTCCGCTCCTTTCTCTGTTCAGGGGTGGTGAAGTAATTTCATTCATAGTTGGCTCATTTGCAGTGGGTTTGGATTCATGATGTTTTCCTGATTTTTCATTTGATGGCATGCCAAACGCTAATCTTCGGGTGAGCCTCCCAATTCGCACATGGCTCCTCAACACACAGCTGAACTATGAAAAATCAATACCATCGTAACTTCCTTCAATCCGCAGTTTTTACCGCAGCATTGTCCGGAAGTGTCGCTCTCGCAGGTCCTATGGAATCCGCCCCTGCGGCTCCCATGGAAATCGCGGATACGGATGTCGTTTCCGGATCCTTCAACCTGGACTTCAACTCCCACTTTTTCTCCTACGGTAACGATGTTTGGAACGATGGTGACGATGCGTTCAGTATGGGGCTGTATCCGTCCGCAGAGCTCGCATTTGCCCTCCCTGCCGGTTTCACTGCCACGCTCGGGATCTGGGCGGAAATTCATGATAAGGATCGCCCGAATACTACGGCCACACTTGGCGGCGATATTCTTGAGGTGGATCTCTGGTATGGTCTTTCCTACACGTATGAAAAATTCACAGTTGGGGTGACCTATCAAAACTGGTTCTACGGAAATGACACGGAGGATATCCTCGATATCTCCCTTTCCTATGACACCTTTCTTTCTCCGTCTTTGACGATTCACAATCGGCTTGATGCAGGTGCCGCCGGTCCTGCCGGAGGTGATGAAGGAACCATTTTGGTTCTTGGACTGGAGCACGGAATCGAAGCGGGACCGGTCTCGATCTCCTTCCCTTTCAGTCTCGCTTACTTCGTTGATGATGGTTACCACGCGGCATCCGGTGATAGTGGCATTGGTTTTGCCTCCATCGGTGCCCAGGCATCCCTGCCTCTCAATAGCATCATTGGCGATGCCTATGGCGACTGGTCTCTAAACGCCGGGGTGACCTACTACCTCACTGACGACGATGTCATTGGACAAGGGGTCAACACGGAAGATAGCTTTTTTGCCACCAATATTGGCCTCGGTCTCTCCTTCTAATTTTTACTAAGACTCCCTGTTGTTACGGTTGCGTGCGGGAGGGTTTTGGGGTGTGAGAGCGCCTCATACCTTCCCGCATGTATCGTGAAATCCGGGAGAGGATTTTCTTTCGGAAACTCCTCACTCGAACCAGTTCTCATTGTCACAGAGTCCTTGCCGCCCCGGAAAACGGGAAGGCAGGGACTTTTGTTTTTGGCACGGGCCATGCTTTCCCGTGTTTAGTGAAGACTATGAAAACAATGAATAGGAACTCTAGCCGAGCTGCCGTCTTAGGCTTGTTTTTGTCCTCGGCTGCTATCGTTTCAGCTCATCCTGGCCCCCCGGGACATTATCACCCCTACGAGGTCGATGAGTTTGATGAGCCGGTCACCGAGTTTTCCGCAAAACCATTGGAGAGTGATTTCGATCTGGGCGGCTTATTGGTTCTCACGGGAGTGGCGGCTTGCCTGGGCTTTGCTTTTTTTCAAAAGGACGGTGGCATTTGGTCTGATGCAACCTCCCGCCACTGATTTTTCCACATCATGCATCTAAGCCCAAGAGAGCAGGAAAAACTGCTGATTGTCGTAGCCGCTGATCTTGCCCGCAGGAGGATGAATCGTGGATTGAAGCTGAACCATCCGGAGTCTGTTGCTCTCATTACCGCAGAAATCATGGAGGGTGCGCGGGACGGAAAATCGGTTTCCGAGCTCATGAGCTATGGGACTACCCTGCTGCGGCGGGATGAGGTGATGGAAGGCGTGGCCGAGATCATCCACGATGTTCAAGTGGAAGCAACCTTCCCGGACGGCACAAAGCTCGTCACCGTCCACAATCCGATCCGTTGAAACAGAAATGATACCAGGAGAAATCATTACGCCGGAAGGTGCAGCGGATATCGAGCTCAATGCCGGTCTGGATACGATGGAAATCGTCGTCGAAAACCGTGGCGACCGGCCGGTGCAGGTGGGCAGTCATTTTCATTTTGCCGAGGTGAATGCCGAGCTGCATTTCGACAGGGCGGTGGCACGTGGATTTCGGTTAAATATTCCTGCAGGCACCGCTGTCCGCTTTGAACCCGGGGACAGCCGGGAAATTCCCTTGGTGGCGTTCGCCGGGAAACGCGAGATCCATGGCTTCAACTCTGCGGTTAATGGAAAGATTTGAATGATGAAACAAACCCGAAAAAATTACGCGGGGACTTTTGGCCCGACGGTGGGTGATCAAGTCCGGCTGGCTGATACCGAGCTTTTTATCGAAGTGGAGCGGGATCTGATCGCTGAAAACGGTGGCTACGGAAATGAAGTAAAGTTCGGCGGAGGTAAGGTCATCCGCGATGGGATGGCGCAGTCGCCACTGGCGCTTGATGCGGATTCCCTCGATCTCGTCATCACAAACGCTTTGATCCTTGATGCCGCACACGGAGTGATCAAGGCGGATATCGGGATCAAGGCCGGTCGTATCATCGGTGTCGGCCATGCGGGGAATCCTTTGTTGCAGGATGGTATCACCATGACCATCGGAGCGGCAACGGAGGTTATCGCCGCAGAAGGCTGTATCGTCACAGCAGGTGGGATCGATACACACATTCATTTCATTTGCCCGCAGCAGATTGAGCATGCAATGGCAAGCGGGGTGACCACGATGCTGGGAGGGGGCACCGGCCCTGCGCACGGGACTTTTGCGACAACCTGCACTCCCGGAAAATGGAACATCCACCGGATGCTGGAAGCGGCCGAAGCTTTTCCGATGAACCTGGGATTCCTGGGAAAAGGTAACTGCTCTTCTCACGAACCCTTGCGCGAGCAGGTGATGGCCGGTGCGATAGGACTGAAACTTCACGAAGACTGGGGGACCACGCCGGCCGCGATCGATAGCTGCCTGACTGTTGCGGATGAAATGGATGTCCAGGTGGCGATCCATACCGACACGCTTAACGAAGCGGGTTTTCTGGAGACGACTTTGGAGGCCTTCAACGGTAGAACGATTCACACTTACCATTCGGAAGGCGCCGGCGGTGGGCATGCTCCGGATATCATCCGCGTATGTGGAGAGGCCAATGTTCTGCCATCTTCCACAAACCCCACCCGCCCATTTACTACGAACACCATTGACGAGCATTTGGACATGTTGATGGTTTGTCATCATCTCGATTCCCGCATTCCGGAGGATGTGGCGTTTGCCGAGAGCCGTATCCGGCCCGAGACGATCGCGGCCGAAGATCTATTGCACGATATGGGAGCGATTTCCATGATGTCGAGCGATAGCCAGGCTATGGGAAGGGTGGGAGAAGTCATCACCCGGACCTGGCAGACGGCGCATAAAATGAAGGTCCAGTTTGGCAAGTTGGAGGACGAAAGACATCCTGCCGCAGACAACTTCCGGGCGTTGCGCTATGTCTCAAAATACACGATTTGTCCTGCGGTTACTCACGGGATCGCTCACGAGGTCGGCAGTATCGAGCCTGGAAAACTGGCGGATATTGTGATTTGGAAGCCGGCCTTTTTCGGGGTGAAACCGGAGACGATTCTCAAAGGTGGTCTCATCGCCTGGGCAAACATGGGAGACCCCAATGCATCCATCCCGACGCCACAGCCCGCGATCTATCGCCCACAGTTCGGGGCTTTTGGTAAATCGATTTTTGCCACTTCTCTCACATTTGTTAGTGCGCTTTCTTTGGAGAGCGGAGCACTTGATCCCCTGGGGCTGCAGAAGCGGTTATCAGCGGTGAAGAATTGCCGCAAGGTCACCAAGCATGATCTTCTCTTCAACAATGCGTTGCCCAGGATCACCGTCGATCCGGAAACTTACAGCGTGGTGGCCGATGGCAGGGAGCTTCGCTGCGAGCCTCTTTCAGTCTTGCCGATGGCACAGAGATATTTCCTTTTCTAATGAGGCTGATCGAAAAAATGTTGGCCTCCCGTTCTGAAAAGGCTGCCGGGGATCGTGTCGAGCTGGCAGTGGAGAGACGCTTGTTTTTGAAGCGCCGTTGGCGGGGAGTCGCCGAGGATGGGAGCGAGTTTGGCTTCGACCTGGAAAGTCGGTTGATCGACGGCTGCGTGATCTATCAGAATGGGGGAAAAGACTACATCGTCCGCCAGCTGCCGGAGCCGGTTTACGAAGTCCCTTTCACAGATACCGCCCATGCTGCCTTGGTCGGCTGGAAGGTGGGGAATCTTCATCTTCCGGCACAGGTGATGATGGGAGCGCTTCGGGTGCTGCACGATGAAGCGATGGCACATCTGTTAGCGCGGGAGGGATGGGATTTCTCTGAGCCTGTCGTCATATTCACACCGATGAAAGCCATCGCTCACAGCTGAATTTCCATTAACGATGAGTGACGGACTGCTATGGCTTTTGCAATCAAATGATACCGGTTATCCTTCGGGTGGATACGCTCATTCATATGGCCTGGAAGAGCTTGTGCGAGCCGGGGTCGTGACTACAGCAGACGAGCTGGAGCGATACCTGATGCGGCAGGTTTTACCGGCTCTGCTGAAGTTTGAGCTGCCGTTTTTCGCCCGTGCGCATGCTGCGGCAGTAGAGGGAGATTCCGTGCTGCTGGCGGAGCTGGACGCGGAGCTGGACGGCTGGCGGATTGCTGCCGAGTTACGCGATGCCAGCCGCCGTGTGGGTTCGCAGCGCCTGGGATTATTGTGCGAGCTGGATGGCGATCCCTTGATCACCGATTTCCAGAAAAACTGTCCCCGTGCGCACCATCTTGTCGTGACGGCTCTTGAACTCCGTGGCGTGGGCGTGGGGGATGCCGCACGTGCTTTTTCCTATCAGGCCGTGGTGGCAGGGACTGCTGC
Source organism: Luteolibacter algae (assembly GCF_042683045.1). Lineage (NCBI taxonomy): Bacteria > Pseudomonadati > Verrucomicrobiota > Verrucomicrobiia > Verrucomicrobiales > Verrucomicrobiaceae > Luteolibacter > Luteolibacter algae. The sequence continues at coordinate 398,100 of NZ_JBHUIT010000031.1, forward strand.
TTCGATGAAGTTGATGCGCATCGGCCAGACCGCATGCCAGGGAATTCTCTACCGCGTGCTCGGCGCGCTTGGCACCAGAATCTCGGATTCGTTGGAAGCCGAGATCGATGGATTTTTCAACCCCTTGCTAGAAATAGCTTCACTCAAACATGCAGTTTCCAATGAACGACTTTTCATCTCCTAATCAAAATAAAAGACCCTTCCGGCTAGGTGTGGGTGGTCCTGTAGGCTCGGGCAAAACGATGTGCGTATTGCGCTTGAGCGAGTGGCTGAAGACGGAGGTGTCGCTCGCCGTGATCACGAATGATATTTATACCCGCGAGGATGCGGAGTTTCTCCTGCGGGCAAACGTGTTACCTGCGGATCGTGTCATCGGGGTGGAGACAGGCGGGTGCCCACATACCGCGATCCGTGATGATACCAGTATGAATATGGCAGCCGTTATGGATCTGGAGAGCCGACATCCCGATCTGGAGCTTATCCTTATCGAAAGCGGAGGAGACAACCTTTCGGCAACGTTCTCCCCGGAGCTGGTCGATGCCTACATTTATGTAATAGATGTCGCCGAGGGTGATAAAATTCCACGAAAGGGTGGCCCTGCGATCCGCACAAGTGATCTGCTGCTGGTCAATAAAATCGAGCTCGCGCCGTATGTGGGGGCTGATCTTGATGTCATGGCGCGGGATGCGAAGACACAACGCGGCGAAAAGCCTGTCGTGTTCGCTGATTTAAAATCGGAGAAGGGCAAGGAAGAGCTTCTCGGCTGGCTGAAGCACGAATATCTTTTTGTCTGATGCAGCTAATGACTGGAAATTCTCTCAGCGGGCATTTGCGGCTGCGCTGCGAGGTGCGGGCAGACGGGGTGCCGTTCCTTTCCCGGCAGAGTTTCCGTGCGCCGGTGCATCTGAGTAAGTCGCATGTGTCCGAGGATGGCTCGGAGCTGGTGGTGACGGTGATCAATCCCACTGCCGGTTTTTTTGATGGAGACCGCTTGCTCAGCGACATTTCTGTCGGCGCCAAAGCCCGCCTGGTAATGAGCACTCCAAGCTCTTCACGGGTGTTCCGAATGCGGAAGTATGACGGAAAGGCGGCGATTTGTGAGCAAAAGTTTTCAGTCGAAGCCGATGGGTTTCTTGAGTGGATCCCCGAGGCATTTATTCCCCATGCGGGCGCACGCTACGTGCAGCGCACGGAAATCGAATTGGAGCGGGAGGCTGGATTGCTTTTCATCGATTGGATCTCGCCGGGAAGGGTCGCGCATGGGGAAATCTTCCAATACGAGAGTCTGCGCTGGGAGTTCGATCTGAAGATGGCGGGTAAACTTGTGGCGCGGGAGCGCTATGAAATGCCGGGAGAGGGCCTGGAGGGGATTACCGCGATGTTTGAGGCGGGGCACTATATTTCCATTTATGTGGCTGGAGAAATGCAGGAAAACTGGCCGGCTTCGGAGATCGATGCGCTCAGCGGTGCGGACGTTTACCTGGGGCACGGTGCTCTTGAAGGAGGGGAGGTGAGAGTTGTCCGAGCGTTGTGTCGTGACAGCTTGGCCGCTCGACGCTTAATCGAGCGGCTACGGAGCTTGCTTTACAAAAATGCCAATCTGAAAGCTCCCTCTCTCGGGCGTATTTTCATGTGAACGGAAAACCCGGCATCGGCGGGCGAAACCGGTTTCACAGTTGATGTTTTAGTAAAAGCCGTTCATTGCAGCGGGGTGAAAATTATCCTGCTTTCCATTGCGATCGGACTTCTTGCTGGCTTGCTCGGGGCACTGTGTGGCGTGGGCGGGGGAATCGTCCTGGTTCCCGCATTCGTTGCTTTTTTCGGATTCGAGCAGAAACAAGCGGTAGCGACTTCCCTCGCGGTAATTATTCTAACCTCGCTGGTAGCGACGTTGAACAACGCGCGTGCCGGGAATCTCATCGATTGGAAAATCGTGGTATTCGTAGGGATCGCCTCCGCCGTGACAGCCTGGTTCGGAAGTGATTTGATGCGGTCGCTGTCAAATCAGGTGCTGACCCGCACCTTCGGGGTGGTTCTGGTGGTTTTTGGAGCAAGAATGCTCATTAAGGGCTAGTTTCTTGGTCAGAAAAGGTTCGCTTAGAAGCACTTTGGAATCGCCGCGAGAACTTTTACCACATCCAGCTCCAACTGGCATCTCCCGTCCATAAGGCATTTGGGAGAGAGGCAGGGAGAGCACTCCACGTGGCGTTTTACTGCGACGTGGCGCTTCCCGAGAGGTCGTTTCCAGGCGATGTCATTGGGCCCGAAAAGCGTGACGCAAGTTGCACCCGCATGAGCTGCGAGATGAGGGAGCGATCCATCTGCGGCGATCACCAGTTGGTGGGCGGCCAGCATCGGAAGCGCTGCGGATAATGGAGAAATGTGGAGAAACTCCACGTCGCTTCCCAACCGGACCGACAGAATTTTCCCGAGGCCGCGGCCTCCCACCGCACCTGCGACAGTCACATGTTTCCCACGTTCCAGCATTGCTTCGCCGAGCTCCTGCCAACGGTCGAGCGGCCACTCGTAGCTCGGTCCGAAGTCGGAGCCGGGGCATAGTAGGACAGTATTGTGACCAGCGGGAATGCCCATGGGGGAAGCGACAAAATACTCCGGTCTGTCAACGGAGACGCCCAGTTCTTCACAGGTTTTCAAATACATGCGCACCCGGTGCTCGGTCGCGCCCTCGTGGACGGCCATTGGATGGGTGAGGAGCTTGGAAAGTTTTTTTTCGTCGGGCCCGAGCCGCCGCTCGATTTTCGCTTTCGCAAAAGCCTTTGCTGCGGTGCCGTCCTGCCACGCAAGTGTCGCCTCCCAGCTTCCGCCTATCTGGTCGACGAGAGCCCCCACCTTTGTCTTTTCTGAAAAACGGAACTGCCTGGCATTGCAGACACTCTCCCAAAGTGCCTGCTGCTCTTCACGGCAGACGATGCTGGCTACGAGCCCTGTCTGGTGCAGTGCGCGCAATGCCGGAATCGCAAAGCATGCCTCATCCCACCGCTCCGGCATTGCCAGCAGCATTCCTTTTTTCTGACTCATCAGGGGTTACTTCTTCTGCTTGTTGGCCTTTTTCACAGGATCACTTTTGTCATCCAGATTCGCGGCCATATCTTCTGCGCTGACAGTGGATTCCACGCCATTTTCCGGGACTTCCATCTTACAAATCCAGAGCATCGCATTGAGAGCAATCTTGCGGAAACTATCGTTTTCCCAGTTTTTGTGAAAGTGTCCTCCGGTGAAACCCACCCCGCGGCCACCATCTGGGCGCTCGATGCTCCACATCATGGTTTCGGGCTCGCCTTTTCTTGCCTGAATGTGTTCGTAAGGGCCTTTCGGATGAACGTAGGGGCCATCCCGCACTTCATCGGAAGGGGTCGCGACCAGCAGGGATTGCACGCCCTTCATATCTTCCGGGAAACGGATGGAGAAATACCATTCATCCAGGATCTTGAAAGGTTTGATCCCTTGGGTGATGGGGTGGATATCGAATTTTTTGTAATCTGCTTCCCAATATGGGTTGCAGGAAAAGCCGGTTTCGTAAGCTCCGCCGATCCATTCGCGGAAGTCGTTACCACTCTCTCCCTCGTCAGCACATTGCACCGCGTAATGCATCATCATCACCCCGCCTCCGCGGTTGACCAGTTTTTGGATCAGCTCCGGGCGATTGCCTTCCAGCGCCGGATGTTTCTTTCCTCCATCCGCATAAATCACGACAGCATCCGCCGTATCGAGCACGGCATCATCGCTCACCCATCCGTTTGGGTGGACTTCCACTTCCAGGCCCTCCACGCCGGACAAACATTTCTTCAGTAGCTCGCATCCGGCATTGAATTCATGCATTCCCGGGCCGTGGCTGGGTTTACCGGCGATCATTACCAGCTTTTTATGTGGAACATCTTCCGCTGCGGAAATCATCGGGAAACTTGTAATAGCTAGAACAGCCAGGATGACACTTTTCGGGTGAAGCTTTTTCATTTCCGAACAATCCACCACCTGTAATGCATCTCATCAACACCCATTTTTCACGCATGGATGAATTTTGGGAGCCGCCATGCCGTAGTTGCTGCGATTTCCTAGCCCGGATTGAAATTCGGCCGGGCAGTAATGGTGCCCCCAACAAAAATCTCATTCGGCTAGATATATTGGAGGTTTGTGATTAACCAACCGGCATGCAAAACACCAGTTCAGCAGTATTGATCGGCGGCTCGATCGCTATCGACAACATAAAAACCCCCACCGCGGAGGGGAAAAATCTTCTTGGCGGCTCCGCCTCTTTCACCGGGATCGCAGCCTCATATTTTACCGATCCGGTTCACCTGATAGGAGTCATCGGGCAGGACTTTCCGCAGGAACATCTGGATCTGTTTGCTTCCCGAAACATCTCGACCAGCGGCCTTGAGCGCTCCGAAGGGGACACTTTTTCGTGGACCGGAGAATACCACGAGAACATGAACGATCGTGATACTTTGGCAGTAGCGATCAACGTTCTTGAAAACTGGGAACCAAAAATTCCCGCAGAAATAGCTTCGGCGCCCATCGTGGTCCTCGCCAATATGCATCCTCTCAACCAGCTTCAGATGATTGACCAGCTCACCGCTGAAAGGCCTTTCATCGCAGCGGATACCATGGATTTGTGGATCACCATCGCCAACGAGGATCTCCATAAAGTGCTCCTGAAGATCGACCTTCTCGTGATCAATGAATCCGAAGCACGGGATTTCTGTAAGACCGCGAACCTGATTACCGCCGGTCAGAGACTTCTGGAGAAAGGACCCCGGAATGTGGTTATCAAACTCGGCGAGTTCGGGGCGATCCTCTTCTCAAAACACCCGGAAGGGAGCCCTGCGACAGAGTTCACCTTGCCTGGCACAAATTATGATCTTTTCCGATGCGCCGCGTTCCCTCTTGTGGAAGTGGCCGATCCAACAGGAGCGGGGGATTCATTTCTCGGCGCTCTCGCCGGATACCTCGCTTCCACCGGAAAGACGGACTTTTCCTTCGACGATATCCGCAGTGCGATCGTTTATGGATCTGTCGTGGCTTCCTTCACCTGTGAGGCCTTCTCCGCCAACCGGCTGGCCCACATTTCCAGAGATGAGATCGAGAACCGTCTGACACTCCTGAAAAATCTCACCCATTGGCCCGAGTAACCACACTGTTTTTTGAATAGAAATGGTTAAATCTTCAAAGCATCCTGCATTATAGAAAACCGCATACAGGCCGGATTGAAAATTCTAACCTCCACACCGGATATCTAGCAGATTTATACGGTTGGTTGGATTTTATGTAAACTGCTGAAAAGCAGGAGTTTGTGTGAGGTGTGGATCGCGGCTATGTAAACTGAATGTAAAAACTCACGAATAGCCATCCCGGGATAAATTTTTGCCCTTGCTCTGTGTTTACAAATGATGTTTCTTTGCCCTGTGTGTGCGGTGGAAACACCGTGAAGTAGCCGGAGTCGTGACAGAAATGTCACCCTATACGGCCTGACCGAAACCAAAAAAAAAACTACTCCATTGCCCGCAATGAAAAATTTAATCCCCTTTATCGCCGCCGCTGCTCTCGCCGCGCCCGGCATCTCCCACGCAGAAACTGCGTATTCGAAGCCTTCTGGCTATGTGACGTTAGGTAATCCGGATTCGAATGCAGCAATACCTGATATCACAGCGAATACTGATGCTACCGTTTCTATTCCCTTAGAACGTGCTCCCGAATATTCTGGTAAGATTAGCTCTGTCTCAGGATCTAATTTGGTTCTCGATACAAACGTCTTGCCTGTATCTGGATTAGCGGGTGATCCTGCAACTCCCTACCAGTTCAAGATAACCTCAGGTTCTCAAGAAGGTCTTATCGGTTTGATTTCCGCAAATACTGCAAATAGTGTTAATCTTGGTAGCATAATTGTGGGTGATTTATCAGGAGTTAGCGCAAATGATACGTTTGTGATTTCGAAGGCTTGGACCCTAGGCACATTCTTCCCATCGACTTTACCTGCGGGAACCAACGTTTTAGCATACTCGGGAACAGTAGCTGGCTCTAACTTAGCCTCCGATCTGGCTTTTGTGTGGAGCGGGACTTCATGGTTTCAAATTTCTGGCGCTGATAACGGCCTCGAAAATGACTCGAATACCATTTTATTCCCAGGCGAATCATTTATTGTACGTTCCGGAGGCGCACCTATTGACGGCTTTGTAGTGACCGGAAACGTTCCGCTAACTAAATCGCGGGCGCTGATCACAAAAATTAATAGTAATGCCCAAGATAACAGAATTTCGATTACCAGTCCCGTCGATGAGCCAATTGAAAACCTGCGAGGTATGCTTCCTGGAGACAACCTGCTGACATTTGACAATAGCACATCGGGTATAAATAAGTCAGCGTCTGAGGTTCTTGTTTGGTCAGGAACAGCATGGTTTGGTGTCGCCGGTGTATCTGGTGATCAAACGGGCCTATATAAGCTGAAATCAGGACAAGGTTATGTATTGCGGCGCTCTGCTGGAGCTCCAATAGGAGATGGTGAAATTTCCATTGAACAAAACTATTTGGATGACTTGTAGATTTTAGGATCAAATTAATATTATATACTTATATGAAAATAAATACATTGGCAGTCATGGCTGGATCTGTGATCTTCGCCTCATCGGCTATGGCGACTGTTACCTTACAGTTTATACAGCCCTTCTCAACTACGGGTGGAGTAACTTCTAATTTTGCTGATGCATCAGGGGTTGCAATGAATGGCCTTTATTGGGGAGTTATCGTGGATACAAATAACACTGGTTTCGGAACAACATATGACAAACTGACTCTATCTCCCAGTTTGGTATCGACCCTAAGCACTGGGGGAACGACCGGAAGTAATGTTTTGATTCTCTCCAATACGCTCACTTCAAATACGTCTGCTTTCACTGAATTTTCGGCTCAGTCGGTTCCTCAGAATCCGGGCGGAGTAGGTGGAATTGGATCTATCACAACGATAGAACTAAATGGTTCCAATGGGGTTTCTACAGGTGATGCATTCCGTATAGTTTGGTTTGATACTTCTGGTAACTCAGCAGGATTTTTAGATGATTCATCATTCAAAATCCCTACTGATAGCGCTACATTTGACTATAGTGCTGTTTTTCGTGGGCCAGATCCCGTTCGTGCCGCAACAGGAATTACAATGGTTCCAGAGCCTTCTGCACTTTTGTTGAGTGCGCTTGGTGTGCTTGGTCTTCTTCGTCGTAGACGCTAGTTTTTGCTATCTGACACACACATACACTTCTCTAAAGACGGGCTTCGGCCCGTCTTTTTTTTGTGCCCATCTGTACAAGAGGTAGGGTCGCCCGGCCCGGGCGACCGTTGCTCAGATAGTTAGAAAACTGAAGGAATGAGCGATCAAATCTAAACGAGAGTTCTGATATCACGACCAAGCGAGCCGCTTGGCCCTACCAATTCATTGAATGAAGGTAGGGTCGCCCGGCTCGGGCGACCGTTTGCTAAGGAAAGGGAAGCCGCCGGTTAATTCTTGAACGATGAACCGATCCCTCTTCAAAGGAATTTCTACATTCCTACTCCGTGGCCAGTTAAGTTGCTCAACTCGTCGAATTAGCGAATGGAGCGATAGATTTCCTCAAGCGCCAGAACCGTATAGGCAGTAACGAGGATCGGGTTGGATTCCATCCAACGTCCGTTGTCATTTACCCACGAGCCATTCTCGCGTTGCCTGGTAAGGAGAGCGCCGGCGAGATCTTTGCGCCAATCTGCTTCAGTGCCATCGGCAAGCTTCAACTTATCGATTCCAGATGCGTTCATAGCCTTGGCCATCGCCTGATAGTAGTAGTAGAGGCCTTCCGCTCCCATATTGGGATTTTCCTCGGTGGTGTAGTTTTTACCGAGCCATTCTTTCACGGCAATCACCCGCGGATCGTCAGGGGTAACGTTTGCATAAACAAGGGAGAGCAAACCCGCATAGGAAATTGATCCGTAGGAACGGAGGGCAACTTTTCCGTCTTTGGTAACATCGGTGCCGGCTTTTGAGTCACCCGGAGTGTAGATAAAACCACCCTTGTTCTTTTCGTCATCCGAGGCCCATTCCTGATCGTTGGTGGCGCTGAGGTTTTGGCTGCGGGAAAGAAAGGTCAGTGCTGCGTCCCAATCCAGTTTGGGCTCGTCCGCATGATTTCCATCCTCGATAATTTTATCGGACAACGCCAGCGCTTCGATCGCCAAATAGGTGTTGGACATATCGGTGTGATCGTCATGGGAGCCGTAGCCTATGCCTCCATCGTTCGGGTTGTCCGACTTTCCTTTCTCGCCAATGTCCCATTGGTTGGCGATCAGATGGCGACGGGCTTTGATAATTGCCGGCTCAAATACATCTCTACCGGCAGAGGACAGTGCGGTGAGAGAGGTGGCGGTATTGTAAACTGAAAGACCGCGATTGTAGATGCCGCCATCTGCTTTCTGTTGTTTCAGAAGCCAGGCGAAACCCTTTTCGGCAGAGGTAGGCAGTTTCTCTGCCGGGGATTGCAGGTTTGGATCACGAACAATGGCGGTGAGGGCAAGACCTGTGAACGCTGGCAGGCCCTCATCATCCCAGAAACCCTGCTCATTCTGCTGGTCGACGAGCCAGGCATTCCCGCGGGCGATAGACTGGCGGATCTCGTTTTTAATCGATAGATATTCGTTTTGAGCCTGGGCGGCAGTGGAGCCAATACAGATGGCGAAGCTTAGCAGAAGTGATTTCATGGATTTTAATTGAGTTGTCCGTAAACGTTTTCCGGTTCTTTGTGAAACGCGTGCCGGTGGCTAAATCTTAGGGCTCTTTATACGGGGAAACAATCAAAGTAACGTTTGTTTCCAACGGAGGCACCCTGCGGGTGAAAACGGTCCAGACATCATCATTGCCGTTGTCTTCACCCGGATAGTTGATGATTGAAGCATTGGTGATGAAGATCGCCGCCAAGTCCCCGGTGGTTTCGGGGACGTATTGTCCTTCATAAAATTCTGATCCACCATAAACCCAATGGGTAAGCGGCATCGTTCTGCCGGTCGTGCCATGGCTGATCCATTCATTGACGGAAAAGCGTTTGGTCTCCCCATCGATGGTGTATTCGACATCAATGGCAATTCTTGCAGCAGCCCGGGTTGCTTCGTCCTCCTTATAAAAATCATTCGAAAGCACTCCAGGCTCCCGTGGGATTCGATAAAGTTCTCTCGACGGCTTATATCGGAGGAGAGTGAATGCCAGATTGATATTCGTGGGGCTGGTTTCGGTGCGGAAGAGGGCCTCATGGATTTTACCATTCTGGTGAACCAACAGGTATTCCAGTAGTCCTTCGCGCATATTCAGCTGCGCGGGGAACCGGATCTCACGGCTCTTCTTATCAAAAGTTACCGTCCCGATCCGATATTGGTTGGCATCAATCTGCTCAATGATCGGTCTTTCGGGCGCTTGAACTTTTTCCTGATCCTGCCCGGCTTCCTGAGCGGGAGATTGCAGTTGCAAAAGCAGTAGCAAGAAAAACAGGCGAATGGTGGGCATAAAGAAATCAGGAAAAAGTTTAACGCGTAGCGGGAGTGGCGGTTAATTCAAGAAACCGCGCGCTTGAAGATTGTTCAGGCGGCGGGCGACTTCCACCAGGGCATCGATGGTGGTTTGCGTGTATGAGCGGCCGTCACGTGTATCGACTCCGTGGCCCGTGCCAAGATCGCGGAGAGCTCCGAGGGCATCGTCCTCGTGATCGAAAAGTTCCACGAAAACGGTTTCCAGCTTTCCGCTCTTCGCCGCCGCCAAAAGTGTTGCTCCAATCCAACCATCATCCGTGCTGAGACAGCCACGGGTGGTCGGAGCGGAGGCATGGTAGACGCCGAGATGATCGGCTGCTGCAACCTCAGCGATGAGCCGCTGATTTTCTTCCATGGACAATCCAGAGTCACCACAATGAGCCGCATCCACGAGAATTTTGAAGAAATTGCGACCGAGTGCCTTGTTGATTTCTTTGATAAAGGACCAAGCGCGATCGATATTGGTGAAGGTTTTGAATTCGCCCGGGCGGAGAAATTCCAGGTGCCAGGTGTCAATGGACGATTCGAGCAAGCCGGACTCTTTGATGGCACGCAGATGAACCTTTACGTTCTGGGCCACTGCTGCATCGAAATCGGCTCCTGTCCGCGGAGCTTCGTTGCTCATCCACTCTTCAATTGACGTGGAGCCCACGGAGGCAACTTCATGCTTGATCGCGCCTTTGAGACTGGCGACTAGTTGGGAAACCACTGCGTCTTCATCGGCCGGATTCATTGGATTTGCGCCACCCACCATGAGGACTAGGTGAACCGCGAGATCAAGAAACTTCAGCCCTGAGATCATCTCTTCCACATCTCCCTCATCTGTGCCGGGGAAAAAAGAAATCTGGGTGCAGCTAGGGCGAACAGGAGACTGCTGGCAGATCCGGTCCATCTCCGCGACACAGCAGATTCGTCCGTCACTTTCACGCGGGAGTTTCCCATTTTCGTCAGGCACCAGGCCTCCGACAAAGCGGATGTGGGTTGGGACGACTCCGAGGGCGATATTAGGTTTTAACGTAAAGTTGTCTGACATGCTGCGAGTGTGGATTTGTTACGTGCTGAGTCAAGACAGCTCAAAAAATACAAAAAAACCGCCACCCATCAATATGACCGGTGGCAGTTTTTCTAAATAAATCGGGGATGAGTTTTATTCGGAGTCACGGACGGCGTCAGCATCCTCTTCGAGCTGATCGGCACGTTTCTCGGCATTTTCGCGGATGCGGTCGGCTTCATCTTCCACGTCGTCTGAAGCTTTGTCGATGTTTCCATTGGCGTCATTGAGATCATTTTCTCTCATCTGATCAGCGCGATCCTCTTTCATATCTGCGTTCTTCTCCGCATCACGGCGGACCTGATCGGCCTTGTTTTCCATGTTATCTGCTTTGGCTTCCACGGCATCTTCACGAGCGTTTTCCTGCGGGGAATCACAAGAGGTAGCGGCAAGAGCAAGAATAGAAGCGCCGAAAATTGAGGTAATTGCTTTAGTTTTCATAGTAGGTAGTGGTTATTGCCTAGAGGCTATAGTGTCCTATTGCAGATCAGATGCCATACGTGTTTACAGGGATTCCGGAGGTTAAAGGCGCGGAAATCGTGTGTTATGCCAGTCCTCGACCATGCATCATGCAAGCTGCGGGTTATTCGGAATCCGGCAGGATCTCTTTCTGCTCACGAATCTTCTCTGCTTGCTCTTCAAGCTGCTGGGCTCGGATTTTTCCAACTTTGCGGACCTCATCCGCATCTTTCTCCAAGATCGCAGCACTATCCTTATCGCCATCGTTCTCTAAAAGTTCCTTTGCCAGCCTTTCCTTACCCTCCGCAGTCTGCTCGATATCGGTTTTGAGTTTTTCCGCCTTGGCTTCAAGATTCTCCGCAGAGATTTCGAGCTGATCCTGGCGTGGCTCTCCGCGATTTTCATTGCAGGCAGATAGGAAAATGGCGGCTAAAAATGAGGTGGGGAGCAGAGCTGGCGTGGGAACTTTCATGGGGTGATAGGGTTCCAACCATCATTCCGAATTGACTGGATTGCAAAAAGAAAACCCGCACCGGACTGTATGCCGATGCGGGTTTGCTTGAAGGTCTACTTTAGGAGCCGGCCGGGAAGACCGGCTTAGCAATTACTTACGGAGTGCTTCTTCGCGCTCCTTGGCCTTTGCAATCACTTCGTCAGCGATGTTGCGTGGGCATGCTGCGTAGTGGCTGAACTCCATGGAGAACTGGCCGCGGCCAGAAGTCATGGTGCGCAGATCGCCGATGTAGCCGAACATTGCTGAAAGTGGTGCTTCCGCTTTGACGCGGACACCGCCCGGAGTTGGCTCCTGGCCGTGAATCATACCGCGGCGGCGGTTAAGATCGCCGATGACATCACCGATTTTTTCTTCAGGAGAGAAGACATCAAGTTTCATCATAGGCTCAAGGATTTGCGGAGCGGCTTTCACCATGGATTGGCGGTAAGCGGCTTTCGCAGCGATCTCGAACGCGATGGCGGAGGAGTCAACCGCGTGGAATCCACCGTCTTTCAACGTAACTTTGAAGTCCAAGCATGGATAACCAGCAAGAGGGCCTTTGCTGACGGAGGTTTTGAAACCTTTCTCAACTGCTGGAATGTATTCCTTTGGAACGTTTCCGCCGACGACGCTGGACTCGAATACAAATCCGGAACCAGGCTCGCCTGGCTCGATGCTGTAGTCGATCTTCGCGAACTGACCGGAACCACCGGACTGTTTCTTGTGGGTGTAGCTGTCGGAAACGGCTTTGGTGATCGTTTCACGGTAGGCAACCTGTGGAGCACCGACTTCTACTTCGACTTTGTGTGTGCGCTTCAGAATATCGATTTTGATATCGAGGTGGAGCTCGCCCATGCCCTTGAGGATCATCTCGTTGGTTTCCTCGTCGGTCTCGACGCGGAAAGATGGATCTTCCTGGACCATCTTGCCGATGGCGTTGCCGAGCTTCTCGGCGTTTGCCTTGTCTTTCGGCGCAATGGCGATGGAGATAACCGGATCCGGGAAGACCATAGGCTCAAGAGTGGCCGGGTTTTTCTCGTCGCAAAGAGTGTGGCCGGTTTGCACGTTTTTGAGGCCAACGATGGCGATGATGTCACCCGCTTGAGCGACATCGACTTCGTTGCGGTCGTCCGCGTGCATTTCGACCATACGGCCAACGCGTTCGGTTTTGCCGGTGAACGAGTTGAGGATGGTATCGCCTTTCTTGATCGTGCCGGAATAAATACGGGTGAAGGTGAGTGCACCGAACTTGTCATCCATGATTTTGAATGCAAGTGCACGGAGCGGTGCGGATGGATCAATGATCGCGAATTTACCGGTTTCGTTACCTTCTGCGTCAACTTCCGGGAGAGGTTTGACATCAAGCGGGTTAGGCAGGTAATCGACAACCGCGTCGAGAATGAGTTGCAAGCCTTTGTTTTTGAAGGAGGAGCCGCAGTAGGTAGGGAAGAAGGCAAGATCGATGGTGCCTTTGCGGATGCATTTTTTGATGGTTTCCATGTCAGGCTCGTTGCCTTCCAGATAGGCTTCCATCACGGCATCGTCCTGCTCGACGGCAGTTTCGATCAGTTCCGCACGGTATTGCTCGGCTTTTTCAATCATGTCGGCCGGGATTTCCTCGATGGAGAAATTCTCTGGCTGGCCAGAGTCATCCCAAACGTATGCCTTCATCGAAAGAAGATCGACCACTCCGGTGAAATTGGACTCGGTGCCGATTGGCAGGACCATGACGAGAGGAGTCGCGCCAAGGACTTTTTTCACTTGAGCCACGACGCGGTAGAAATCAGCGCCGATACGGTCGAGTTTGTTAACATAGATGATACGGGAAACCTTCGAGTCGTTCGCATAACGCCAGTTGGTCTCGGATTGAGGCTCGACACCACCGGAGCCGCAGAAAACGCCGACGCCGCCGTCGAGAACCTTGAGGGAACGGTAAACTTCGATCGTGAAGTCAACGTGGCCCGGAGTATCGATAACGTTGAACTGATGGTCTTTCCAAAAGCAGGTAGTGGCAGCGGACTGGATCGTAATACCACGCTCGGCTTCTTGTTCCATGAAGTCCATGGTTGATGCGCCGTCGTGAACTTCACCAAGTTTGTGAATTTTGCCGGTGAGTTTGAGAATACGCTCGGTGGTGGTTGTTTTACCGGCGTCAACGTGGGCGAAAATGCCGATGTTGCGATATTTGCTGAGGTCCTTCATGCCTGTAATGTGTAGTGGTTTGGTGCGGCCGAGAGATCCCGGCGGGGCGGGGTTTTAGCGGAGCGGAAGGGTTTTGCAACCTTTGATTGCGGATTTGGGTTGAGGACAGTGGCCTGGCGGTCATTGTTTTGGCGGTGAATATGACGGAACGCGGCATGCGAAGAGTGGCGGAATTGGCCGGAATGGAGGCTGTCGAGGTGGTGCGGAGGCTTGAATGGCTGGGGAATCCCGTGTTTTTCGATACTGCGGGGAATGTGCCTCAAAATGCCGGGAGGGCGATCTCGGTGGTTTCGGCCGCTCCGGCTGAGATTTTCCGGGGATCGATTTTTTCCGAAAGCGACAGGAAGGTGCTGGATGCGGTGTTAGCCGGGAATGCATCTGTTGGCGGGGATCTCGGTCTCCCGGCAGGAGGCCTGTGTGGATGGGTGAGTTACGAAGGGGACTACGTGTTCGGCGAATATCGTGAGATGCTGGTCCGGGACGAGGAGAGCGGTGATTGGTGGGAGCTGGGAGGACTCTCGCAAAAGTTGGGTGATCCGTTACCAGGCGGGGCCCGCCTCGGGGAATTCTCGGGAGAAATGAGTCGGGAAAGGTTTCTGGATTCTGTGCGGAAGGTGAAGGATTGGATCGCCGCAGGGGATATTTATCAGGTGAATGTTGCCCAGGCATTCTCTGCCGAGGTTTTCGGGGAAGGATCGTTGTTCGGGCTTTACGAGGTGCTTCGGGATGCTAGCCCGGCACCGATGGGTGTCTGGATGTCTCTGGATGGGATTGAAGTTTTAGGAACTTCTCCCGAGCTCTTCTTGAAAATATCCGGAAAAGGGGTGGAGACACGCCCGATCAAGGGAACCCGGCCACGTTTTTCCGATCTTGATGAGGACCTGCGCTCTGCGGTGGAGCTTCAGACATCGCCCAAGGAAGTTGCGGAGCTTGTGATGATCACCGATTTGTTACGGAATGATATCGGGCAAGTCTGCGAGTTTGGCAGTGTGGAAGTAAGTGAGATGCTTCGGCTGGAAAGTCTGGCGCAAGTCCACCATCTCGTATCAACCGTGAAAGGTAGATTGAGAGCAGAGTCCAATGCCTTGTCAGCTCTCGCCGCATGTTTTCCCGGCGGAAGCATCACCGGGGCTCCGAAGAAGAGAGCGATGGAAATCATCGCGGAGCTTGAGCAATCACCACGGGGGATTTACTGCGGGGCGATGGGATGGCTTGGCTTCAATGGAGAAAGCCAGTTTAATATAGCGATACGGACGATGGTTCGCCGCGATGGGATTTTGAAATACCAGGTTGGTGCGGGAATTGTCGCGGATTCTATTCCGGAAGACGAATATCGTGAGACCTTGCAAAAGGCGGAAGGGCTGCGGCTGGGAGTGGAGCGGTGGAGAGCCGGTAATCCGGGAATTTAGCGATAAAAAAAGCGGAAAAGCATTTTGCCTCTCCGCTTTTCGATAGATTTTCAAACGCTGGTTTATGCGATCTCGGCGGCGTGGAAACCTTGCCAGTCATCAAGGTTGTTGAGGTTCACGGCATCAGTCGGGTTGCCATCCGGAAGACCGACTGAGGAAAGAATCGATTGGCGTGTTTCATCGGTGTGCTGGTAGCCGGTGATTGCCGCATTGAGTTGTGAAACTGCGGTTTGGTTCAGCTTGGTCGCATTCTCGGAAACGAATTTTTCGAACTGGATGTAGGTAGGCTTCTTTTCCGCAACGAAATCGAGAAGCGCCTGCTTATCCAGACCCAGGCCATCGAGAACCATTTGGTCGTAGCCTTGGCCACAAGCTGGATAATCTTCGGCGAGCTTGCCTGCCGCACCAAGGGAAAGTTTCTGCCAGAAGCGGGGAAGATGCAGGACGCCGAGAGGGCCGGGTGTGCCGGAAGAGATAGTAGGAACGATTTTGTTGCTCATAGGCCGCAACGCTAACGCCCGATTTTTCGATTTCAAACCCGAATCGGGAAAATACGGAAACGGGCGGATTCTTCTCCTGCCATGATTGTTCTTGCGGGGCTGTCCGAGCTGCGGTTTCTTCGCTCCACATGTCCACACTACCTACCGCTGACCTCCTGGCGCTTGACACGGACGGCATCAAAAGCCGCCTGTCAAAACTCAGGAGGTATCTTTGACGTTCCTGTTTTAGAAAATAAAATCCAGACGCTGGAGGAGGCGATGGGTGCCCCCGACTTCTGGGATGATACGGAAAAGGCGCGCTCAATTTCCGAAGATGCGGCCGCTTTGAAGAAGAAGCTCGAGGGCTTTCTCGATCTCGAGTCCCGCATCGGCGATATTATCGAGGGAATCAATCTGGCCAAGGAATTCGATGACGAAGAGCTTGCCCGGGAGGCGATCGAGGGGACCCAGGCTTTGGAAAAGGATATTCGCTCTTATGAGCTTCTCACGCTTCTGAACAATCCCGGCGATGATTCACCGTCTTGCTTTATGGTGATACAATCCGGAGCCGGCGGCACCGAGGCTTGTGATTGGGCCCAGATGCTGCACCGCATGTATACCCGTTGGGCGGAAAGGAAAGGCTACACCGTGGAGACGCTGGATTGGCAGGATGGTGATGAGGCGGGCCTCCGCTCCGCCATGTTGCGCATCACCGGCCCCTATTCCTATGGCTTTTTGAAAAGCGAACGGGGAGTGCATCGTCTGGTGCGCATTTCTCCTTTCGATTCCGCCGCGAAGCGGCACACGTCCTTTGCCGCTATCGATGTAACTCCGGAAATTTCCAAGGAGATCAAAATCGAGATCAACGAGAAGGATGTGGAAATCACCACCACCCGGTCCGGTGGCAAAGGCGGACAGAACGTCAATAAGGTGGAGACGGCGGTTATCCTACGGCACCTTCCTTCCGGCATTTTAATCCGCTCGACAGCGGCTCGCTCGCAGGGTGCCAACCGCGAGATGGCTTACCAGATTCTGAAAGCAAAGCTCTATCAGATCGAGGAAGACAAACAACGCGCGGAGTCCGATCGTGCTTATGGAGAAAAGGGCGATGTCTCCTGGGGAAACCAGATCCGCTCCTATGTTTTCCAACCATATCAAAAAGTGATGGACCTGCGCACCGGCGAGGAGACGGGAAACATCCAGGATGTCATGGACGGAGATATCGATGCCTTCATCGAGGCCAAGCTACGTGGCAAAGTCCGCGTCAAAGGCGTGAAGGATGATGAGGATTGAGCCCAGTTGATCCACGGAAATTGGAGATAATTTCCAATTTCTGTAATTTGTTGGCAATTCTTCCGTGATGATCCCGGTCATCAATAATTGCCAACGTAATCATGAAAATTTTGATCAAGCCGATAGGATTATTAATAGGTGGACTTTTGTGGCAGACAGCGCCTTTCGATTGTGATTTGAGCCTGGATGTCCGTGATCCGGAAATGAAAGAACATAATAATCTTTGGAAACCGGAAGATTATTATCGGTTCGGGCTTAGCAAAAAACAACAGAAGCGAATCCTTGAAGCCTAACATGAAGATTTCTTCTTATCTATCGTATCTTCACGAAGTGCCCTTTGATTAAGAGCTTTGATCGCAGTTTATTGTGATGCATGCGGTCCGGGAGCCGCGCGGCCGGTTCATCCCGTGGCTGATCCATTTTCATGAGACTTCCACCCTCGGGTCTTGCCCTGATGAGCGATGTCATTAAAGCTCCGTGATGGTCGAGCGATTGAAATCTGCGATACGTGATGTGAATGATTTCCCAAAGCCCGGGATCGTTTTCAAGGATATCACGCCTATTCTCGGCGATGCCGCGCTTTTCCGCGGAGCGATTGATCTTCTCTGTGAGACAGCCGGAGGGAAGGAAATCGATAAAATCGTTGGGATTGATGCACGCGGATTTATTTTTGCGGCGGCCGTAGCGGATCGCTTGTCAGCTGGCTTCGTGCCGGTGAGAAAGAAAGGCAAGCTGCCGTGGAGATGCCATGAGGCCTCTTACGCGCTGGAATACGGAGAGGCTACGGTGGAGATACACCAGGACGCGGTGAAGCCGGGTGAGAAGGTTTTACTCGTGGATGATTTGCTAGCCACCGGTGGAACAGCCGCCGCCGCGGTCAAGCTCCTAGACAAAGTCGGCGCGGACGTCATTGCAGTCTCGTTTCTCATCGAGCTGTCTTTTCTCAAAGGAAGAGAAAAAATCCCTTCCCATGAGGTGAAATCAATTCTCCATTATTAAAAATTTTTACCAATTACTGAAAAACACACAATGAGCTGGAAAGAATACAACGAAAGTTTGGTGCGATACGATGATCTCGGCTTCAGCCTGGATCTCTCTCTGATGGATGTCACAGCGGATTATAAAGCTGGCCTGGGCGATAAAATCACCAAGGTATTTGACGATATGGTCGCTCTCGAAGGTGGAGCGATCGCCAATCCCGATGAGGCGCGGATGGTCGGGCACTATTGGTTGCGCAATCCAGAGCTGGCACCGACTGGCGAGTTGAAGGCTGCGATCACCCAGCCGCTCAAGGATCTCAAGGAATTCGCGGAGCATGTTCACACCGGACGGGTAGTGACCTTCGAGGGGAAAATATTCAAGGAGCTCCTGCTGATCGGGATAGGTGGATCCGCGCTCGGGCCGCAACTCGTCTCCCAGGCGATTGGCAAGGATGCGAAAATGAAGATTACCTTTTTCGACAATACCGATCCGCAGGGAATGGATGACACCTTGGCCACCCTCAATATGGCCGAGACCCTGGTGCTTATCATTTCAAAATCCGGTGGAACTCCGGAAACCCGTAATGGAATGCTCGAGGCGAAAGCAGCTTTCGAAAAAGCCGGGATCGACTTCGGGAAACATGCCGTTGCGGTAACCGGAGTAGGCTCCAAGCTGGATCGTTTCGCGGAGGAGCACGGCTTTATCGCACGATTTCCGATGGATGATTGGATCGGCGGGCGCACATCGGTTCTCTCGACTGTCGGCCTAGTTCCGGCAGCTCTCCAAGGATTGGACATCGATGCGTTGCTCGCAGGTGCGGCGGCGATGGATGAGAAGACCCGCTCCCGCGAAGCCGATGACAATGCGGCTCTCCAGCTGGCTATCGCCTGGCACAAGGCGACGAACGGACGGGGCGAAAAAGATATGGTGATTCTGCCTTACAAGGATTCCCTGGTCCTTTTCTCCAAATATCTTCAACAGCTGGTAATGGAGTCCCTTGGCAAAGAGAAAGATCTGGATGGCAATGTCGTCAACCAAGGCATCGCGGTTTATGGAAACAAAGGCTCAACAGATCAGCATGCGTATGTCCAGCAGCTGCGGGACGGCGTGAACAATTTCTTCGCCACGTTTATCGAAGTCCGTAGGGGGCGTGAGGGAAAATCCATCGAAGTGGATCCCGGAAACACCAGTGCGGACTATCTGCAGGGCTTCATGCGCGGGACGCGTGGTGCATTGTATGAAAACGGTCGTAAATCTCTGACGATTTCCATTTATGAGGTGACCCCATTTTCCTTGGGGATGCTCATCGCTCTCTTCGAGCGCACCGTTTCATTCTATGCGACTCTGGTGAATATCAACGCCTACCATCAGCCGGGTGTGGAAGCAGGTAAGGCAGCCGCTGCAACCTTCCTGAATCTACTCGGACGGGTGCGCGGACGTCTTGTATCCGAGGCGAAAAATGCGGATGAAGTGGCCTTCGAGGTGGATGGTGATCCTGAAGCCGTTTATCACTGCCTGGTTCATCTCGCCAACAACGGGGAAGCTCAGATGTCCATGGGTAAAAGCCCTGCCGAAGACCTTTTCCAGCTCTAGGGTATTGCGATCGCGTTTTCCAAGCCGCTGGTCTCTTAGAGAGATCAGCGGTTTTTTCATTTCATACAGCCGTCCGGGGGATTGCGAAACGTGGCGGTCATGAAACATCTTGCTTCACATCGGCCGGTGCTGGGCTAGTTTTCGGACGTGGCTATCATTGAAATCACAGAAAACGCACAGGAAAAGCTCGCCCAATTGCTGGAGTCGAAATCGGCTTCCGAAACCGCTGGATTAAGACTCGGCGTGAACAAAGGTGGCTGTGCTGGCTGGCAGTATGAGATGCAGGTCGCCGAGCCTGCGGAAGGCGATGAAATCGTCCGGAACGGCCGGGCCTGTGTCATCATCGCTGCGGATAGCCTGGATAAACTGCGGGGCTGCCAGATCGACTACTCCGATGATCTTACGGATGCGGGCTTCAAGATCAACAATCCACGTGCCCGCCGTTCCTGTGGCTGTGGCACTTCGTTCGAGCCCGATGACGAGCCGGAAGGAAGCGGTGCGGAAGATGGAGAAGTTTGCGGTGGAGGGGCAGAATAGTCGTGGCTGCGAATCAGAGAAAAAACAAAAAAAACCAGGAAGAGCCGGTGCCACGCCGTCCCGCCTATTACTGGTGGTTTCTAGCCAACGTTTTGGCGGCGTGTTTCGCCGTGGTCAGTTGGTTTCTCTGTCTGCATATCTTTGGTAACCCGGAAATCCCAAGAAATTACCGCATTCTCAAAAAACTGGATCGTCTCCCTGAGCTGAAGCGCTACACGGTGCTGGATGTCCCTAACGGCAACGTCCTTGATCCCAGTGAATTATACGGAAAGTTCTTTGGTCTGGAGGAGGCGAACCGTGACCAGCTCAACGCTCTTTTGCTGCGCAATTACATGCGGAACTTCGAGAAAACCCTCCTGCTGACTTATGTGGAAGGGGAGTATCAAGTGGCGGATGTGAAGAAACTAGCACCGGGAGATTTCCTTTATCCGGGGTTTGCTATCCGGGCACAGGCAATGGTGAAACCGGATGATTTCACTGAGGCCGTCGGTTTCCCGGTGGTGATTGAATACATTTTCCCCACGGAAAATGCCCATGCCGCGGATCTCTTCAGCGTGGGAGATATTCTGAAGGTGAGCAAAAACCCGAACTGCGCGGCGGTGGTCAATGTATCCCGTGCCGTGGTGGACGAAGAGCCAGCTCTCCAGTTGACCGTTATTCCCATTGCATACGGACCGTATCGGATCGGCAAAGACAGGTCGTTTTCAATCGAGCCCCCGGCCGAGTTGAATCCGGGCGATCGGCTACCGATTTGGAAATAAGAGCGCGTTCTCTATTGGAAAAGTGATCTCCCTTTTCGCGGAAGATCACTCTTCGACGGAGGTTTAAAGATAAACTTTCTTTCCTCCGTTTTGTGCGGACTCGTAAATTGCCCGAATCAACTCGACGGCTTTGCGGGCTTCGGAGGCATTGGTTTTGCACTCGCGTCCTTCACGGATGGCCGCAACTACCTCCTCGAAGTTCCGTTGATGCTGGTAGAAATTAATCGCCTTCGGATCGTTGGCCCCCAGACCCGCTTCCTGCCCTTTCATCAAGGTTCTACGGATCTCTGCATCCTCAGGCTTTTCATCGCGGAACTCCCATATTTCAAACGATTCGTCTGCAAGAAATACTGAACCGTCAGTTCCGGAAAGCTGGACGCGGGCGGGGTGGCCATCCTTCGACCAGGTGCAGGTGGAGCACTCGATGACGCCCAATGCACCGTTCTCAAACTCCACTGCAGCTACCACGATATCCTCTACTTCTATACGCTGGTGAGCAAGACAGGCAGCATTTGCCTGCACGGATTTTACCGGACCTGCGAGATAAAGTAGGGCATCGACCGTGTGAATCGATTGATTCATCAAGGCTCCGCCACCGTCCAAGGCCCAGGTTCCGCGCCATCCTGCAGAATCGTAGTAAGCCTGATCCCGATACCATTTTACGTAGGCGGAGGCGGAAGTAAGTTTCCCGAAACGGCCTTCATCAGCCGCTTTCTTGAAGGCATCCATTCCCGGATGAAACCGGCGGTTGAGGATCGCGGAAAGTGTCTTGCCATGTTCCTTTGCCGCCGCAGTGAGCTCGTCGATACGCTCGGTGGTGATCTCCAATGGCTTTTCACAAATCACATGCTTTCCTGCCTTGAGAGCCGCCAAAACCGGATCGAGATGCGCCCCGGAAGGCGTGCCAATTGTGACAATCTCCAGTTCGGGATCGGCAAGAAATGTATCGATGTCGGTGAACGCCTTTGCGCCAAATTCCCCCGCCAGTTTTTCAGCGGATTCGATTCTTAGAGAGCAAACGGAATGTAGTTCCCCGTGCTCCATTGCTTGGATGGCCTTTGCGTGAAAATTGCCGATCATGCCGGCGCCGATGATTCCGAATTTCATGTGAGAATAAGTGATTTAGAGGTGGAAGCGTAATTTCTGCGTGCAAAAAATCTTACCGATCTCACCGGGAGTGACAAGGGTGCGTTTCTTTCCGCAAAATTTTGCCACTGAGGATTGGAATCAAACTGCATAGTTAGTCCCCGGAGGAGAGCGGTCTGCGAGCAGCCATGCGAGGTAGAGCAAGCGGATCCACGAGCCTTGCAGCTGCGAAATCCATCGGTAGTGGTTCGGAAAGCGGCAGGGCAACCATGGTCCGGCACGGAGCCGGCGGTGGAAATCAGCTCATGGTTTTGAGTCAAGTTCCTTGATTGTGATGTTCCGGTAAGCAGCGGAGCCACCTTGTTTCCAACGCCCTCCAACATGGATCTGGAGCGCGATCGAGCCTTTCCCTCCCGTAGTTTCGCGCACTTTATCGCTATCCCAAGCGGAGGGAGCATCCCAGTTTTTTTCGGTCTCATCCTTCAAGCTGCGTGCTTTGTAGGTGGTTCCGTCCATTTCCATGACTTTAACGCCGTTGATCCAAGTGGTGATATGCGGGGCATCTCCGACGCAGCGGATACGGATTCTATTCCAGTCATCGGTCTTCCACATTTTATTCCAGCCGCTGGCATCTATCGCATAGAGAAGTCCGTCCTTTTCGACGGCATCATAGGAGTCTCTGGCGACGATTTTACCATCCACTTCATTGAGCAGAATGGGGCGGGAGATGAAGCCTCCCATACCGGAACCGAAGCCAAATCCAACGCAGCCATCCTTTAGGTAATCGTTCAATATCTGGATACCTTGGCCTTGCTCATTGCAATGAATGAAAATTCCGGAATCACAGCCCCAATCGCTCTTGAAGTCCATCTCGAGCTCGAACTCGGAAAACTCCTCGTCGGTCAGGATGATGCCACCCTTCTTATTTGGTAGTTGGTAGCAGTGAATCGCTCCATCTTTAACAAAGAAATTCTCTTTGGTCGCGTAGTCTTTATCGGTTTCCTTACGTTCCGGGATATGCCAGCCGGTGAGAGATTTTCCGTCAAACAGCGGACGTGGAGCGTCTTCTGCGGAAAGGAGCGATGCCGCGGTGGTGAAAACGAGGGTGGATAATAGTATTTTTTTCATATGATTTTTGGATTCTAGTTCTGGGGATCAAGCGGTTTCCGGCATGAAAGTGGGCATCACCACGCCATTGATAGCGGGTGGTGTTCCGGTGGTCTGGGCGAAGTGAAGCTCGCAGTTCCGCGCACCGAGTCCATACATCGCCCGGGTAATGGCGGGTCTGTCCGAAGGAACCAGCCACACCATGGTTTTGCCTCGGCGGTAGTCCAGCTCTCTCCGTATCAGTGCGATAGCCTCTTCATCCCCGCGCATGCAACCGGGGCCCAGCATGGAGCTGGCAGGATGGTGGATCGATGCGAGAAAGCCTTCGAGCTCTCCGCTCTGGTTCTCCAGGACGCTGACGTGCCAGTCACCACTTTGATTTTTGATAAAGTATTCGAAATCGGATGCGCGGCGTATGCCCAGAACATCTTCTTCCAGCGCCAACATCGCCGGAACATCGGACAACACGGCATCCCGCAGGATCTTGCCGGTGGGGGTCGATTCCTGAATACCCGCGGACGGGACTTCCAAAATAATGTCCTGATAGATCGCGTAGGGGACAAGCCCGGCACGGTTGTAGAGGGAAAAGGAATCCAGATTGATGGCGCTTGAGACGAGCCTAACTGGCTTACCCTCCCGTTCCGCGAAGTGTAGTATGAACTCCAGAAGCATGCGCGCCACGCCTTTGCCAGCATGATCCGGATGCGAGTTCATAATGCCGAGGGAAACGTGAGTTTCACGCGGATGGTAAAAGCATGAACCTACTATTTGTCTCGTATTTACATCAATGGCCAGCAGACATCTCCCCGGATCGAGGGCCTCGTAGACTTCGCAAAAAAGCTCTACCGGATGGCTTTCCGGCGGGAAGACCGGAGCTCTGCCATTGGCTTCATACCAACGGTTTGTGGAAAGATGAATTAGCTCTGCAACAGCGGTCCGATCGCTAGGGATGGCATGCCTTAACCCGATGTTTTTTTCCATACTACTGCGTGGTGGAAGAAGATTTTCAGTAATGGGTTTCTCTCTCCATCGCCAGCGTCAGCGGGGAGAGGAAACCCAAAAAAACCTTTGCGGCCTAAGCCTTAGGCAAGCTGGTAATATTGTTCCCACTCTTTGCGGGCGGGAGGATTGAGCAAGACATTGGCGGCATCATTGTCCACGAATTGCTTGGCCTTCGGGTCGAATTCCAGATCCGTGTTGAGATACTGCGCGATCGTGCCCAGCGCCAATACCTGGGTGAGCAAGCCGCCTTTGCTGAATGGCGAGTTGGTCGTGCCATCGCCCTTGCAGGCGTTGATAAAGCTTGTGAAATGATCGGCGGAATTGCGATCCACTTCCACCGGCTTGAAGGCATCGTATTTATTTTTGGAATCCTGCTGGGTTAGGATGACGGGCGAGTCCACATGATGGCCCCGGGAGATGGCCAGATCCGTGTTTTCACCATAGAGCAAGGTCCCGGCACCACGTGTGATCGACTGATCTGGTTTGCCGTTTTCTCCCTTGGTCAGGAAACGCTCCGGAATCTCTGGTAGGCAATCCGGACCGTCTTTCCAGATCATGTCGATGGCGGGTCTATTTTCGCCACGAGCGGGGAAGTGCATGGATAGCTGGGAACCGAGCGGGTAGTAGATCTGATTGTGATCGAGCATTTGGATCGACTTGATCGTTGTCGGCAGGCCCATATCGAGCTTGTCGTGGACAAAGTCGATGATGTGGGCACCCCAGTCACCCAGCATACCCATGCCGTATTCATAAAAGCCGCGCCAGTCGAATGGATGGTAGAGCTTGTTGAATGGCAACTTCTGGCGCGGACCGCACCACAGATCCCAGGTTTTCAAGGAATCCGGCACGGGATCTTTTGAGAGGGGGAGGATATTCCGTTGCTTTTTGTCCATGAACCAGAGGCTTGGTGTTTTCCATGCGTCCAGGTGTGTCATTTCATTACATAAACCTGCTTCCACCATTTTTGAGAAGAGATCGATACCGGAGCCGGTGTGGCCTTGGTTGCCCATCTGGGTGACGACTCCGTATTTCTTCTCGGCTCGCATAAGTAGCTCGGATTCATGGAAAGTGCGTGTGAGCGGTTTTTCCACATAAACGTGTTTCCCAAGAGACATTGCGAGAATGGCAGCACAGAAGTGCGTGTGATCCGGAGTGACGACACTGACGGCATCGATGTCTTTTTCCAACTTATCGAACATCTCGCGGAAATCGTGGAAGCGGGCAGCATCCGGATATTGCTTCAGGGTGTCCTGGGCTCCTTTGGCAGACTCAAAGTCCACATCGCAGAGCGCTATGGGTTGCGCACGTCCTCCATGGCAAAGGCTCGGGATCACTCCGCGTGCCCGGCCGCCGATGCCGATGCATGCCAGATTGATCCGCTCACTGGGAGGCAGTGGCGCACCCGGTTTGCGCGCAGCGGTGAGGTAGGATGGGAGGATGGTAAAGCCGGCGGCGATGGCACCAGTGCTTTTGATGAAATTGCGGCGGGTGGATTGGTGTTTTATTTTGTGGTTCATAATTGGATAGGGTTAGGTTTGCGGGTTTTTCATACGTCCTGCTGCCAGGCAGGCTTTCCATTATATACCCAGCGGTAGTAGTGCTGGCGTTTTAGCTCCGAGGCGGCGGCCTCATCGATGAAGATTCTAACGGTGCGATGGTGTTGTAAAATGGATGCAGGTGTCATCGCGGAGACAGGCCCTTCGATAGTGGCGGAAATGGCCTTGGATTTATTCTTTCCGAAGGCGAGAAGGAGGTTCATGCGGGCGTCCATGATCGTGCCGATTCCCATCGTGATGCAATGGCGTGGGACGTCTTGTTCATCGCCATCAAAAAACCTCGCATTGTCGGCAACGGTTTGCTCGGTGAGAGTCTTGATACGTGTCCGCGAGGCGAAAGAAGAGCCGGGTTCGTTGAAACCAATATGGCCGTCGCTACCGATTCCGAGAATTTGTAAATCGATACCGCCTGCGAGGAGTATTTCTTCTTCGTAACGTTTGCAGAACCCGGGGACATCATCGGTGGTGCCATCCGGTATGTGAACATTTTCTGTCCGGATATTGATGTGTTTGAGCAGGTTCTCCCACATGAAGTAGTTATAGGATTGCGGATGGTCCCGGGCTAATCCGATATATTCGTCGAGGTTGAACGTGGTGACTCCACTGAAATCCAGTCCCTCCTCCCGGTGCATGCGGATCAGCTCCGAGTAGAGGGGCAGCGGGGTGCTCCCCGTCGCCAGTCCCAGAACAGCATTCGGTTTGTCCCGGATGAGCTTGGAGATTGTTTTCGCAGCCGCCGTGCTGGCTGTCATGCAGTCCTTGGTGATGATGACTTCCATTAGAATATTTCCTTGATCAAGTGGTCTGAGGCGGGAAGTGAGAGGCCTTGTGGCACAAGATTATCGACGAGCTGCCCATGCTCCCATTTCCGGATCCGGTATAGCGTGGCAAATGAAAACGCCGGTGCGCTACCTCCTTGGCCGCCGACGATTTCCGCACCGCGGCGGACATTATCCTGCATCCATGCCGGAAGCAGAAGATGAAAAGGATTCCGTGCGACCTCACCCGCATGCAGAGAGGTGGCGGCGACAAGATCGGCAACGAGCCCGGCATCAGCCTCCACCATCAAATTCGGCGAATGCATCGGCTTCCAGAATTCTGTTTCAACAACGATGCAGCTGAAGTCCGGACCCATCCGTCCAAGCGCATCCACAACCAGCTTGTGGGTCGCGATGTGGCGGGAGTTCCAATCATCCTCATGAGGGAAAAAAATGATCTCCGGATTGAATTCAGTGAGCGCCTCGAGAATGTCCTCGATGGCCAGCGGGTCAAAACTGTCTTTTGCCCGGAAGTTGTCCCATCCCAGGTAATCGCATGCTGCATCCAGTTCTTTGGAGCGATCCTGTTGTCTCGCCAGCATACTTCCGAATGTCACTGGCACATTGATGATTTGTTTCCTTGCTTCCCGCATCAGGCGCAGGGGAAGGAGACCGGTGATGCACTCATCATCGGGGTGTGGAGAGAAAAGCAAAACCTTGGAGTCTGCTTCGAGGCGGCTGTGCTTGAGTAGGGGCCTGGGGCTTTCCTTTGCCAGCGCAAGTCCGTCCTCGATGCTTTGGATGAAAGGTAGGTAGGGATTATTCATTTCAATGTAGGCTTGGAAGGCTGGCTGCGGCAGCTGCTTGTCCATGACGTTTTTCTCTTTCGTCCGGGGTGAAAATTTCCATCTGCCTGGCTAGCTCCGGGAACTCGGTGGCGAGCACGGACCTCGCGTTCCCGATGATGATATTTCCGCCTTCTCCGCTCATCACACGCCCTAGCAGCAGTGCTGCCCGCAGCTCGTAAAAGTCAGCGTAATGTGCGATCGCATAGCCGAGGTATGTGCCGAGCGTGGAAAATATCTTCGCCGCGCGTTTGTCACCCAGGCTCAGTGCGTTCTGGACTTCGACCAAACGGACGGAAAAGGGTGTTTTCTCCGGGAAATCGAATCCGGCGGCGGGTGCTAGCCTGGCCACCGCCTGCTGTGAAAGGTATTGGACTCCGCAGCCTGTGTCACCGGACCATTCGTCGCGGGGTGCGTCCGCACGGTAATCTATGGGCGCAAATGCGAGCTCGTTTAGCATTGAGGTGATGTTCCCTTGTGCGGTGACATATCCCACGGCCTCGCTGGTGCCCATTGCCACTCCCAGGAGAGAATTTCTCCCGAGTGACATGGATCCTGCCAAGGCGGCCACTTCGCCATCATTGACAACCTCGAAGGGAATTCCTCTCCAGTGCTGGCTGATATCAAAAAAAATCCGGCGGACTCTGGTATCGAAGTCCGAGCTGGAAATTCCCCGGAAAAGCGAAGCCACACGGATTTCGTTCCTCACATAAACACCAGCCGAGCTGCCGCCGATTGCATCCACACGCGGCAAATGTGCTGCAGCGCGCTTCAACGAATCCTGGATGCCGCTTATGTGGTATTGAGGATCTTTCTCGAAATACGGCGTCCATACGACTTCTTCGGAAAATACGACTTTTCCATCGATGAGAGCCGCGCACTTTCGATCCGATCCACCGAGGTCGAATCCTATCCGGCAGCCGTCCAGATTCCGGCCGAGCGGAATGATCTGTTCTGTCTCATCCGGGATCTCATCGTGCCGACAGGCAATGATTTCCAGTGGCTGCAGGTATGCTTGATCACTGAAAAAACAGTAATCGAAAGCCCGCTCTCCATCCTCAGAATACATCGATTTCAGCCTGCGGGTGATGGGATCACAGCCCGCGATCCGTATTTGGAAAGCGCCGCACTGCCAGAGGAGGAACTTCAGGATACGTTCCAGATACCTTTCGTTGAGCGTTGAGTCCGGAGCCGATTCAGGAAGGATTTTTGTATGAAATGTTCTGGTGCTTCCGTCCGGTCGTGTGAGTGCAATCGCTATAGCGACCGATGAACCGGCTCGGTGGACTTTTTCCTGATAGGCACGATTCCACAATGCCGCGGGTTCAAAACCGGGATCGAGCTCCGGCGGGATCTTCGGCCTAATTTTCATCGAGGGATTCGGTTTTGGTATCCTTGAAGAGAGCGAGAAACAGGAGAAATATCATGCCGGCGATGATGGCGGGAGTCAGCCATACCTTTTGCCAATCGATCATCGCCTTCACGACGTCGCCGGATGCCAGGGTAGTCGTAAAATATCCGGCCACCTGCCCGGCCAGGTTTGCGCCGATGACCATGCCCACGCCATAGGTGATAAAGGTGATGAACCCCTGGGCTTGTGCCTGGATGATCTTGGGGGCAGTCCTATCCACATAGATCTGGCCGGTGACAAAGAAAAAATCGTAGCTGATGCCGTGCAGGAGAATGCCCGCATAATACATCCAGACAAGCGAGTCCGGGCTGCCGAATGCAAAAAGGACGTAGCGGACTGCCCATGCGAGCATGCCGATCAGCATCATTCTTTTGATGCCTAGACGGACGAAGAAAAACGGCATGATCACCATGAAGACAAACTCCGACATCTGGCCCATCGTCATTTTTCCAGCGGCGTTACTTACGCCCACGTCGTTGAGAAACATATTGGCGAAGTTATAATAAAACGCCAATGGAATGCAGATTAGCAGAGAGCCGATCACAAAAACGGCAAAGGATCTCTGTTTCATCAGCTTCAGGGTCTCCAGCCCGAGCATATCTTTTACGGTGACTTTGTGACCCAGGGAGGTCGGGGGCGTATCGGGTAGGAACAGGGAAAAAATCCCGAGAAGAATTGATGCTCCACCGGCGACAAAAATCGGGAGGTTACCTGCTTCCACTTTCATGAATCCGATGAGTAATCCTGCGGCGATCCAGCCGACCGTTCCGAAGACACGGATGCGGGGAAATTCCTTCTCGGGGTTCGATATCTGGTTGAAAGAGATCGCGTTCACCAGCCCTAGGGTAGGATTGTAACAAATCGCATAGGCGATCAGCACCCAGAAGAGAACCGTGGAGTTAGTGATCGTGGCGGCGTAAAAAAGAATACAGCCGCCCAGCAGGTGCATGAAGGCCATCACTTTCTGTGCAGGGAAAAACCGATCCGCAATCGTGCCGGCGATAAAAGGTGCGATGACCGCGCCCCACGACATGGTGCTGTAGGATCTGCCGATTTGTTCAGGTGTGAAGGACAGTGACTGGGATAGATAGGTGCCAAGCGTGACAAACCATGCTCCCCAGATGAAGAACTGGAGGAACATCATGATGGAGAGGCGCGTGGAAATGGATCGGTTCATTTTGGTATCGCTCATACGTTGATCTTCATTTGTGCGATGGCATCGATCATGTCCTGCTCGCGGTTTTCTCCTGCTTCACGCTCGATGGCCACCGCTCCGGTGTAACCGATTTTCTCCAGCGC
Source organism: Luteolibacter algae (assembly GCF_042683045.1). NCBI lineage: Bacteria > Pseudomonadati > Verrucomicrobiota > Verrucomicrobiia > Verrucomicrobiales > Verrucomicrobiaceae > Luteolibacter > Luteolibacter algae. Next base: position 427,974 of record NZ_JBHUIT010000031.1, read on the forward strand.
ATGGAAGAAGGCGTCTGTGTCGATATCACCTTTTCCCCAGGGGACCTCTTCGCCCCATCGCCCGGGGACTGCGGATAGAATGGCGTCCTTGATATGGACATGCTTGATCCAGGGAGCAAGAATGTGAATGGCCTCAATGGGATCACCCTTTCCGTATAGAATCATATTGGCGGGATCGAAATTCACGGCAACTGCCGGATGATTCAAATCCGTCAAAAACTGTTTCAAATTCTCCGCGGATTCCTGACCCGTTTCCAGGAGCAGCGTCACCCCCGCAGCCCGCGCGGAATCCGCCAGTTGGCGCATTCTTTGGGAAAATATGCGATAGTCTTCCGCATCGGTATGATCAATGAATCCTGCATGGAACGAAAGGTAGCGAACAGCGAGCTGCGCGGTTTTGCGAATCGCTTTTTCCGCAAGCAACTTGTTTTCCGGCCATTCGGAGTCCGGGATAATGCCACCGGTTTTCCTGATGGATTCCAGCGTGGAGTAATCTTCCTGTGGGAAGCCGAGCATCATGCAGCTGATCCGCCAGCCTTTTTCCGAAATGATGCGATTGAATTGTTCCGCGGCCGATACATCGAGGTGCAACCCGCCGATGCCGGATTGATCCATCACTGTGTTGACCCGCTCCAAGTGATTCGCCAGTGACCAGGTGCAGACGCTAATTTCCGTTATCATGATTGTTCTGTGGTGAGCGCGATTCGCACCGATTCCGCGGCTTCTCCGGGGCTGATGACTGGGTGATGGGCTCGTCCGCTGATCAAATCCGCAAAATGGGAAACCTCGCTTTGATAAGCAGTTTTTTGCGGTAGGGATGGTTCATCGGGATCCGAATGATCGCGATAAATCGTTAGCTTTTTCCCGTCGAAGGCAGCCAACCCTTTTTCAAAAACGACATTGAAAGACATTTGAAAACCGAAGGATTCCGGCATCAACCAGCTGGCGGTCGCGCTCACGGTAAGTTCTTCCGGGTAATCGAGCCATGTCTGGATGTGGGCTGTCGTGCCATTGGGGAAATGACTTTTTCTCGATATGGTGCTCTCTGGTTTTCCTAGTAGATACAAAACAAAATCCAGATCGTGGATATGCAGGTCCAGGGAAATTCCGCCGCTTTTGGCCGTGTCTGAGAACCAGGTTTCACCACTCCAGGATGGGGCGTAGGTCAGTCTCTGGAAATCTGCGGCAAGGATTCTTCCCAGCGCACCGGATTCCAAAGTTTCCTTCAGCCAGGCATATTCCGGCCAGAAGCGGATACACTGGGCCACCATGAGGATTTTTCCGGATGCATTGGCGGTCTCGATCATTTCCCGGCAGTCCTGATCGTTGAGAGCCATCGGTTTTTCGCACAATACGTGCAGGCCGGCCTCGAGGCAGCGGATGGAGGTTTCTTTGTGAAGATGTGTGGGCAGAGTGATGGAGACGGCATCCAGGGATTCCCTGGCCAGCATTTCTTCAAGATCCGTATAGATATTGATCCCGTCCAGATCCAGATCAGACGCTCCTGTCTCGATATTGCCTTGCTTGGCCTTGGTGATTTCCGGGTTCCGGACACAAACGGCGGCGATATCCGCTTGCGGCACCAGTCGCCAGGCGGACAAGTGTGTCGCTCCCATGAAGCCCATTCCTATGATGCCGATTTTCAATGTCACAGTCCTTCGATTTCCCAGCCTTCTCGGTAGGTTTTGGTGATGAATTGGTTTGCATTGTCCGAATTGGCAAAGCGTAGCTTTTCCGTCTCCCATTTCAAAGTCTCCTGTGGGAAACGGGATGCGAGGGCGCCTAACAGCACTGTCTCAGTCAGAGGGCCGCCGTAATCGTGGAAGTCTGCCAATAGCTTCACCTTCTCCCCGCAGACGGCATTTGCGAAATCGGCGTAATGATTCCGTGGCTCAAGTTCCGGGTATTCGTAATCCCTATATTTATCCAGGGGGTAAGGGACTGGCTTCTCTGTGTGAGGTTGTAAAAGAATTCCTTCTGTTCCGACAAAGATAGAGCCCTGGTCCGGCATCTGATCTCCGAACATTTCGGAAAATTCCGCGGGAGGGCGTAGCGAGCCATCCGTCCAGGTGACTTTCACCGTATCTCCCGCAGTCAGATTATTTCCCGGGAAAAGATATTCAAACGATTCATTGATCGCCCAGCTATGGGCATCCGGGCTGCCACCGATGGACTTCACCGAGAGCGGAGCGCGGACGCCCAAGGCCTGGAACATCAGACTATAAATATGGCATCCCATATCGCCGAGAGTGCCTGTGCCGAAATCCAATCTGGCACGCCAATTACCAGGATGATAGTATTTCTGGATGTAAGGACGCTCGGCAGCCACTCCCAGCCAGAGATCCCAATCAAAACCCGCCGGAACGGGATCCCGGCGATCCGGCCGCGGTTTGGAATCGCCCCAGTTTTTATGGCTGAACATGTAGACCTCTTTGATCTTTCCGATCACTCCGTCTTGAATCATCCGGGCGGCGAGGCGCTCATTGGTGCTGGAGGTCAGCTGGGTGCCCATTTGGGTCACTAATTTGTTCTCCCGGGCGGTTTCCGCCATAAGACGGGTTTCTTTCAAGGTATGGGCGAGCGGCTTCTGCCCATATACGTGGAGACCCATCCGCATCGCGGCAAGACCGATTGGTGCATGCATGTGGTCGGGCGTCGAGACGTTCACGGAATCCAGATGCCTGTGCTCCTTGTCCAGCAGCACCCGCCAGTCCTTGTAGACACGGACATCGGGGAAGAGTTTTTCCAATTTTCCCAAACGGTTTTCATCAACTTCGGCGACGGCGATCAGATTGACGCGGGGATTGGCCGAGAGTGCTTTGAGATCCGCGAAGGCCATCCCATCGGCACCAAAGCTAGCGTGATTGATCCTGCCGCTTGCCGGGACACCGGCGCGGGCGATGTTGAAAAGCGGAAGGCTTGATGTCGCCAAGGAAAGATTGCGAAGAAATTTTCGTCTGGTGTGCATGGTATGGGTGTTTTTCCGAGGAAAGGCCGATATGCGGTGGGTCCGTCAGGCACCGAGGTCAGTCCGACTGTGTAGTTTTCCGCCAGCGGTTTCCCGGGTGTAATAATGGGTTTCGGATAGTTTCTTTACAGTAGCTCAACATATCGTGGATTGCGGGTCTTGGATAAATTCTGCATCTGTGTGTAATTTTCCGTTCGGTGGCACGGAGGAACCGGGTTAAACCCGTAGAAAAATTTTCTTCCGGTAGAGCGCGTAAAGGATCAACCACTCGATGATGACGAGGCCGGCGCTGAGGATAAAATTCCGCATGTCAGGATTTTCGAAGTGGCTGGCCAATCCTTCGAAAAAGAAATCCCGGCTGGCATGAAACGGAAAATACCACTGTGCGGCATAGATGGTAATCGCATTCATACCTATCGGAAGAAAGACCCAGCCGAGCCACTTCATCTTCCACACATCGATGAGCGTGTAAAACAGCCCGAGCAGTAGCAGGGACCAGCCCGCGGACCATACGATATAGGATGGAGACCAGAGGACTTTGATGATGGGAAAAGAGAAGCTCCAGAGCCAGCCGACCAGCAGGCAGAACAGGCCGGCTGCAAATAGCTCGATGCCGCATCGTAAGCGGGGGATTTGATAGGATTTTATCCGTTCGCCGACGAGTCCGCCCAGCAGGCCCAGCGCACCGGCTGGAAAGATCCGGATAGAGCCTTCCGGATCGCTGGTGGTTCCAAGCAGTTTGGTCTGGATCAAGTTTCGATCCATCCATGCCGCGAGATTGTTGCCCCACGTCATAGTGTCTCCTTTTCCAGGGTAGGGGATATATTGCATCGCGAGGTGATAGGTCACGAGTATGCCGAAGAATATACCGATCCTATATTTCCAGCTCCTGATATGCAGGTTAATGCTGGCGCCGATCCCATATGCCATACCGATAATCCAGAGGACCTGATAGAAGCGGATCTCCTCCCATCTGAAACGGAAGGCTGTAAAACTAACCCCGATCAGGACGATAATCGCGGTGCGCCTTATAATCTGAAGTTGCAATGTCCGGCTAGGCACGCCCTTGGATTTTTTTGCCAGGATCGAGTAGGGCACAGTGACTCCCGACATAAACACAAACAACGGGAAGATGAGATCGGTGAAATGGTATTGATCCCATTTTCCATGGGTCATTTGTTTTGCAAATTCCTCCACCCAGTTCTCCGGAAAGCCCAGGATTTTAATCAATGCGACCATCATTCCCGAGCCACCGATGATCCAGAACATATCGAATCCGCGCAATGCGTCCAATGATGTCAAACGGACTTTCTCATCTGGAGCAGGTGGAACTTGATGCGGCATATGACATGCTGGACTGCTGACGGAGCCGCGGTCTTGTAGAATGCTGACGCGTTTGTGTATTTGCCGCAGGAGTATGGAAAAAAATCAGCCCTTGGGCTTACGGTATTCTCCAGGGGAAACGCCCAGTTCCTTTTTGAAAGAACGGGAAAAGTGGCTGTGATCGTAGAATCCCGTTTCGTGGGCAATCGAAGTGATTGTGTGGTGAGTAGATCGCAAAAGGTGGGATGCAGCTTGGATCCGCACATTCATGAGATGCTGTTTGGGGGAAATTCCGAAGATTTTTTTGAAGTTCCTCTCGAACTGGCCGACGGATAGATGGGCCAGCGCGGCGAGATCCTCGACACGGATTTGCGCGGCGTAGTTAATGCGGATGTATTCCAATACATCGTTCATCTCAGCATACGGGCGCACCTTTTCGCTATCGTCTTCCATGTTCCTGGCGATGCAGGCGAGGCCGATGATCTTCTTATTCTGCCCATATAGAGGCAGCTTTGTGGTGATGAACCAGTTGATCGCATTCTTGGGATCCGGTGCGAGCTCCACACGATCGATAATCGGCACCCCGGTCTCATAAACCTGCCGATCGTCTCTGGTGTAGCCTTCCGCCTGCTCGGAAGGGAAAAGGTCGTAATCGCTTTTCCCGATCATGTCTTTTTCGGATTCCTGGCCGCATAGCTGTGCGGCCAGCTGGTTGGCCATCATCACCTGGCCATCCTTGCACTTCGCTACGAAATAGACTCCCGGGAGATAGTTGAAGAGCTGCTGGAGCTGTGCGCCATGAAGTGCCTCGCGGAACTGTTCCTGCTTCTTGATCCATTCGGCATCCTCTTGATCGGTCATTTGTTCACAATAGCCTACTCACCTGCCAGCACATGTCTTTCGGGAAAAATAACCCGATGTTGTCCTAATATTCGATCGCTCTTCGAACGGATATTCTGAAACCCAACCCGACCCTTTTTGAGCCATTTTCACATCCTTTTTCTTACGCGAGTTTTCACCGGACTGAGCCTGTCCCTAATGGCAGAGCTCCATGCGGGCCCGATGTCTCAGCCGAATATCGTCGTCATCTACACGGATGATCAGGGCTACGGAGATGTCAGTCACCTGAATCCGGATTCGAAATTCCAGACGCCGAACATAGATCGCCTGATCAAAGGAGGGATCAATTTTACGAACGGACACTCGGCGGGATCAGCCTGCACACCCTCACGCTATGCTTTGATGACAGGCCGGTATCCATGGCGCACCGAGCTGAAAGAAGGTGTCGGTGATGTGGACCAGCCATCAATGATTTCCGAAGGCCGCTTGACGATTGGCGGGATGCTACAACAGAACGGCTATCATACCGCTTGTGTCGGGAAATGGCACCTCGGCATGGAACTACCGGGTTCGCGGGGGGACCGCGATTGGTCGGAACCGATTTTGGAGGGGCCGGTGGATCGAGGCTTTGACTACTGGTATGGGATACCGACATCGCCGAAGTTGGTATGCGCGTGGTTTGAAAATCGCGGCCTGGCGCCGGGGGCTGCGGAGCCGGATCTATTAACATATCACAAGAAAAATTTTCCAAACATCGACAAGCGCTGGCGCATCATGAAGCCGTATACACGGATCTCGAGGAGCAGCCGAAAGATACGATTGAGAACAAAAACTTCATCAGCGAAGTCGCGCCGGATTGGGAAGACGACCAGCTGCTCACCCGCTATACGGACAAGGCAATGGAATGGGTGAGCGCACAGGCGAACGACGCGAAAAACGGCAAGCCGTTCTTTCTCTATTTTTCCATGACATCTCCGCATGAGCCGGTCGCCCCTCGCGCGGACTTTATCGGAAAAAGCGGATGTGGCGGTTATGGCGATTTCGTGATGGAGACGGATTTCCACATCGGGCGCTTGTTGGATTTCCTCGATGAACAGGAGCTTTCTGAAAATACGCTCGTCCTCTTCTCCAGTGACAACGGCGCCGAAAATACCTGGAAGCAACGCATCAAGGATTACGGGCACCATAGTAGTGGTAAGCTCAGGGACGGAAAAAGATCGCACTATGAGGGCGGTCACCGTGTTCCATTTTCCATACGATGGCCTGCGGTCATTCAGGCTGGCCGGATCTGGGAAAAACCGATTTGTCAGATCGATCTGATGGTCACGGTCGCAGAAATCATCGGAGCCAAACTCCCTGAGGATGCTGCGGAAGATAGCCAGAGCTTTGCGGATGTTTTGAGGAATCCTGCCTCCGGTTTCGAGCGCATCCCGATGATCATCACGAACAACCGCAACGGACAGTTTTCGGTCACGGAGGGGAAGTGGAAACTGGTAATGCCATCCGGGGGAAATGGCCGCGAGCTTTACGATTTAGCGGAGGACATCGGAGAGAATCGAAACCTGATCAAGCAGCATCCGGAGGTGGCTGCGGCTCTCGAAGTAAAGCTGACGGAGATGCTCTGCAATGGCCGCTCCACACAGGGCGCCCGCCAATCCAATGACACCGGATGGTGGCCGGCCATCACGTGGCTAACGCCAGAGGAATATAAGGCCAGGCATCCCGAAGGAGAACCTCTTGTGGGAAAAGCCAACAAGAAGTCCAAGGCGAAGAAGTAACTTGCTCGATGGGATGAGGGAATGGCTTCGCCCGCCATTCTGGCTCTCTCCTTTTGGCAGATGAAGGGGAAATTTTTTTGAATCAACGAAACAAGAACAAAGAAAAAATGGGTATGAGTGGAAAATTAAAATTGGGAAAGGTTATCGGCTTCGCGCTGATTCTTGCAGCGCAGAACGCACTGGCTGCCACGCCGAACATCGTCTACATCCTCGCTGATGATATGGGGCCGGGAGATGTTTCCGCCTACAACAAGGACGGTAAAATCCCAACCCCGAACATCGATCGCATCGCGGCGGAAGGGATGAAGTTCATGGACGCGCATACAGCGTCCGCAGTGTGCTCACCCACCCGCTACGGCATTATGACTGGCCGTTATAGCTGGCGGACATGGCTGAAGGAAGGGGTGCTTGGGCCCTATAGCCCACCATTGATCGAAAAAGAGCGGGAGACCGTGGCCACTTTCCTCAAAAAGGCAGGCTATGCGACTGCGATGGTCGGGAAGTGGCATCTGGGAATGGATTGGAAAAACAGTGCCCCCGCGAAGAGCAAGCGGATCGCGGCAAAATTCGTCGATCTCACCGCACCTATCGAGAACGGCCCCATGGATAGGGGATTTGATTTCGTCCTCGAATCCCATCCCACATGCATGTTTTACATCGAGGGTCGACGGGTGGAGAAGGAAGTGAAACTGCTTACGGCCGCGGACGTGAAAGAAAGAAAATACGTGCATACCAAGCCCGACTGGGCGGAGGACGATTACGTCCAGGAAGAAAAACTAACGAGATTTGCTTCCACCGCTTGTGAATGGATACGGGGAAATGCCGAAAAGCCCTTTTTCCTCTACCTACCCCTCACGTCGCCGCACAACCCCATTGTCCCGAGAGAAGGATTTCTCGGGAAAAGCGGGCTGAACGATCATGGCGACTTCGTTATGGAAACGGATTGGGTGGTGGGAGAAGTGCTGAAAACTCTCGATGAGCTGAAGCTGGCGGAAAATACCATCGTGATTTTCACTGCGGACAATGGGACTTCTCCATCAGCGGGAATTCCTGAGATGGCAAAAAAGGCCACCAGACCAGCTGGATCTACCGTGGCATGAAAGGCACACTATGGGAGGGCGGTCACCGCATTCCCTTCGTGATCCGCTGGCCGGAAACGATCAAAGCCGGAATGGTCTCCGATCAACTCATTTCCACCAATGATCTGCTGGCCACCTGTGCGGAGCTTATCGGGAAAAAACTTCCGGATAACGTCGCGGAAGACAGCGTGAGTTTCCTACCCGCCATCAAGGGTGAAGCTATTCCGGGAGCTGCCGAGCGGATGCTCGTTCATCACTCGGATGATGGGCATTTCGCGGTGCGAAAAGGAAAGTGGAAACTCGTCCTTGATGAGCATGGCGGCTCACGGCGCGGTCGCGATGAGCAGGTCAAGCAACCGATCTCGGACGCAGCCGGCATCATGCTTTTCGATATGGAAAAGGACCTGGGAGAGACGGCAAATCTTTCTTCGGAACACCCGGAAGTCGTTGTAAGTCTGAAAAAAGAGTTGATCGGGATTATTAACAAAGGCCGCAGCACGCCGGGCGCTCCGCAAGAGAATTACAAGCTCAAAGAGGGCGAAAAATGGGTGCAGATGGAGGAGCTTTTGAAATAGGGTGCTGCCTCTTTGCTATAAGTTGTTACATATCGGTTTGATGAGGGGATCCGGGATCGGATCCCCTCAAAAGTTTTTCATCAAGACATGCTATGCAGGCCCACCAGATTGCCTTCCGGATCGCGGAAGATCGCAATAAAGCCGTGCGGGGAAATGCTGAAACGTTCTTTCACGATCGTTCCCCCGGCGCCTGGAATGCGGGAGATGACACCGTCGAGATCACCCTCGACATTCAGATAGACCAGGGTGCCACCGGCTCCGGGGGCACAGCCCTCCATCCGGGTGATTGCGCCGCCGACACCGTTCTCAGTATCGCTGGGAAACATGGCCATCTGGCAACCTTCCATCGTCGCGGGCTCCAGCTCGGCGGCAAGAATGGTGCTGTAAAATTCCGTGGCTTTCGTCAGATCATTTGTGAAGATCTCGAACCAGTTTAGTGCGTTGGTTTTCATAATTTGTTGGTAATTGGTCATAAAGATGCGCCCGGTCTTCCGGTCGACCTCTCGATCAAAGCATCCCCTCCTGACAACCCTATGTCAGGAGGGTTTCACACGGAGATCATTTTTCAGCCCGTAAAAAAATTGATCCGCTACGGCTCGACTGAAGGATATTAGGGGTGTTGGAGACGGAACCGCTGAGCATTAGGAACGTGCCACAAAATTCTGGCCTGGTTAGAGAAGTAAATCGCAGTCCGATTTCTTGCCTAATAAACAGGTGGAGTAACCTTTAATGCTTGATTGGAAGAGGTCATCCGGAGTGAGGATGTCTACTATTTCAAGAGCTTCGTTGGCCCATTTATATATGATGAAGAGAAGAATCGCGATTCGCACGCTCCTTACGGTGGCACTGATCTCAAATGTCCCGACCCAGGCACTTGCTGACGGCAGCATCAAACGGTCCGATGTAGCCTTTGCAAATCAAGCCAGTCCCGAGGTGTATAGGCAATACGGGGCTACGATGGTCGCATGGGGTTTCCGGCTATGGGAGCTGTCGGGGAAGGAGTTTTATGCGGAATGGAAGAGGGGAATCGATGAGGCACATGGCTCGGGCGTTCGCTATCAGGCGAGGGTGGAATTGGATGCCGGGTGGCGCGTGATGATCGATTATTGATCCAGATTTTCAGGATGCCGCGTGTATGGATCTCGATGGAAATCCGATCGTTTTCAGGTTCTGGAACAGCGAGTATAAGGGGCATCCGCCCTACTACTTCTGCACCAATGCTCCCGGCTATCGGGAATATCTGACACAACAGGCCAAAGAGGCGCTTGCGGGACAGCCGGACATGTTGCTTATCGACGGAATCCATACCACGGCGAACGCGCTCCATCAGGGTGGCTGTTTCTGTTCTCACTGTATGACCGCTTTCAAAGGATATGTAGCTGAAAATATTCCTCAGCAAAAATTGAATGCACTTCAAATAGGGGATCTGAATGGATTCGACTATGGGCGCTTTCTTCGTGATCGCGGTTTTACTTCGACTCAGTTTGGAAGAGAGGTTCTCGCCTGGCCGTCCAAATTGCCCCTGGCAGATGAATACCTTACTTTCCAGCAGGTGGCGGCTCGAGGATTTCTGGAAGAATTTCATCGGGCCGTCGATGAGATGTCGGCCACGCCGATTGAGTTTTCGACCAGCACTCCGCTGCACCACGCCAAAGATTGGTATCCGGCTTCGGTGATCGATCATTTTACGATTGAAACGATTCTCCATCCCGAGAAGCGCCAGATTCCTGAGGATCAGATTTTCCGCTACAAGCTCGCCGACGGGCTCGGCAAGCGGATTCTTGTGACCGGGATGGGCAATAACGATTGGACCTACGTCCGTGACCAAAATCTCAAGGGCATGGTGCGAATCTGGATCGCCCAATCCTATGCATACGGGCATAACTTCCTGGTTCCAAATAATGTATGGAGCGGTGAAGATGAAGCTCGATACGAAAGCCGTCCCGGGAATTTCGATGACCTCTACCAATTCGTTCGTCGCCACGCGGACCTCTTTAACGGGTATGAACCGGTCGCGTAGGTAGGGCTGCTCTACAGTCACACCGCGATGCGTCGATGGAAGCCGGAGGCGAAGCGTGTCGGCCTTGAGTTGATCCGGAAAAACATCCCATTCCGCTATATTGTGGCGGGGGACGCCTGGCTGGATAAGACGCTGACTTCAGGTGACATGGACGGACTCAGTGCCGTGATTATCACCAAACCCACCTTCCTGGATGAGGGACAGAAGACTGTCCTCGCTGGCGTAGAGGCTCACAGCGTCAACTGGCCGGATGAGAAACGTCTGTTCGAGCTGCTGCCTCGACAGATTCGGGTTGAGGGGACAACACAGGTTTATGCCGAGCGGGCCTTGATATTTGAATTCCATATGGCTGTGGGAGCGGTTCCGAGATTCGGTCAACAACTGAGCAACCGGGCGATCCACTGCAGTGCCAACGGAGTGGCTTGTTTCTGCCACCCTCTATCGGTTCACCCTGACTGAAAAGGATGGGAGGAATCAAAATGCTTAGGCACAGAATCTGCGATCATCAGAGGCATCGAAAAGATCGATGAATTCAAGAATCACGTGGTCGATCGGGAAATTGATCAAACGTTTCAAAATTCGTTCAGCATATTTTTCAATCGTGAATCTCTTTTGGTTTGAGAGCATCGCCTTCCTTCTCTCGATCCGGGACGAGATGCCACTTCATAAAAGTGTTTTTCTCTACCTCGCTCTTTTTCAGCTGTCCGGTCTGCACCGGTAGCCACAGCGAGGTGGCCGGGATATAGGTAATCACCATCAGCGCGACGATCATTGCGCCAAAGAATGGCAGCATGGTAGTGGTCACTTTTGCGATCGTTGTTTCCCCGACTCCGCAGCCGATGAAAAGGCAGGTTCCCACAGGCGGCGTGCAGAGACCGATGCATAAATTGGTAATCATCATGATGCCGAAGTGAACTTCGTTCATGCCCAGCGATACGGCCACGGGCAGAAAAATGGGCGTGAAAATCAGGATCGCCGGAGTCATATCCATGAAGGTGCCAACTATCAGCAGCAGAATGTTGATGGTGAGAAGTATCATCACCGGATTTTCGGATAATCCCAGTAACACCGCGCTGACGGTCTGCGGGATATTGGCCATCGTCATGATCCAGCTCATCCCGGAGCTTGCACCGATCAATAGCATGATGACTGCGGTTGTGATACCGGTTTGCAACATCAGATCTGGTAGGGCCTTCAGCTTGATTTCCCGGTAGATGACAACGGTCAACAGAAAGGCATAGACGACCGCTATGGCGGCGGCCTCGGTCGCAGTGAAGACACCGGCCAGGATACCTCCAATTACGACGACGATTAGGGACAGGCTGAGAAATGCGCGTTTGAAAGCTATCAGGATCTCCCGGAGGGAAGAGCGATCTTCACAGGGGTATTTGTTTCGCAGGGCAAGTCCCACGCAAACCAGCATGATAAACAACCCGACGATGATTCCAGGAATGACGCCAGCCATGAACATAGCGGCGATCGATACCGAACCCGCAGCGACTGAATACACAATCATGACATTGCTGGGCGGAATGAGCAGACCGGTTGTTGCAGCCGTCGTTGTGACGGCGACGTTAAATTCCCGGTTGTATCCCTTGCGGTTCATTTCGGGGATCATAAATCCGCCGACCGATGACACCGCCGCCGCAGCCGATCCCGAAATCGATCCGAACAACATACACGTGAGTGTATTGACGTAGGCCAGGCCTCCGGGAAAGAAGCCGACCAACGCTCCGGCGAAATCGATCAGGCGCCGGGCCATTCCGCCTTTGCCCATCAGGTGCCCGGAGAGGATGAAGAATGGAATCGCCAGAAGTGCGAAACTATTTACGCCGTTCGCCATGTTGGCAGCGACGACAACAGTGGGATCCGAACCTTCAAGTAATACCGCGGCAAAGGTTGCAAGTCCGATAGCCACAGCGATCGGGGTGTTCATGAACAGCAAGAGCACAAAAACCACGACCAGGATTAGTGCGACTTCAGCCACGGGCTGCCTCCTTTTTCAGGGTTATCGTTTCAATCAAATTCTCTATCGTGAAAATTACCATAAAAATACCTGCCACGGGCAACACCAGGTAGATATGGCCCATTTTCCAACCGAGGGCGGGTGTCGTCTGCTCCATTGCCAAGGCATCCGCAACAACACGGCTACCGCCATAGATGAAAACGGCGGCAGCGAAAAAGAGAACGATGAGATGCACCGTCACCTCCATCAGTCCGCGCACTTCGGGATGCAGCTTTTCCATCAGGTAATCGACGCCGAGGTGAGCTCTGGTGCCGAAGGCGAGGGCAGCCCCAAGCATCGAGATCCAGACGAGCAAAAAGCGAGCCAGCTCCTCGGTCCAGTTGGCCTGTTCTCCCATCGCATAACGTGTGAAAACGCCCCATACCACGTTGAGGACGAGTAGTGCCACTGCGAGAATTAGGGTCAGCTCCAGCAGCTTTGCCAGACCTTTTTTGAAACTGAGTATTGCGTTGATCATTCGTTGATAGCCTTGATCTTTTTAGCTAGCTTGCGCACGTCGCTGTTTCCAATATTCTGTAGCATTGGCTTAACTTTTGCGGCGAACGCCTCGGTATCGACCTCGTAGATCGTCACCCCTTCGGATTCGGCCTTTTCAAGCGCTATAGCTGTTTCCTGTTGCCACAATTCACGTTGGAAATCGGAGGATTCCCGGGCGGCGATCAGCAGCCAGTCGCGAACCTGGGGATCCAGCTTGTTCCACACTTTGGCGCTCATCATCAGGATGTCCGGCACCCGGGTGTGACCATTTAAAGTAAAATGTTTGCATACTTCGTAGTGTTTGTTGGTGGTAAAGCTTGGCAGATTATTTTCGGCTCCGTCGACTGTTCCCTGAGCGAGCGCGGAGTAGAGTTCCCCCCACGCGATGGGCGTCGGAGAGCCGCCCATGGCTTTGACCATATCGATGGCGGTGCTGCTGTTCATTACCCGGATTTTCATTCCTTTGAGATCATCCGGTTTTTTGATCGGGCGGCTCTTGCTATAAAAATTCCGACTGCCGGCATCGTAATAGCAAAGCCCCCGCAGTAATTTCTCCTCCCCTTGTGCGAGCAATTCCTGTCCGATTTCTCCATTGATCACTTTCCAGTAGTGATTTTCATCGCGGAAAATATACGGGAGGCTGAAAACCGCCATTTGAGGGATGAAATTCTCCATTGTTGCGGCTGACGTCTTGGTCATCGCCAGCGAACCATTTTGTAGCTGTTCGATACATTGGGTTTCTGATCCAAGGACAGCACCGGGGTAAATGTCGATGCTGATCTGCCCAGAGGAGAGTTCTTCCAGGCGGGTTTTCATTAACTCCATCGCTTTGTGAACGGGATGCCCTGTGTCGAGGCCGTGCCCGAGCTTGAGAACCGTTTGGGCGTTCCCCGATTCTCCGGAATCCAGCGTCCTCACGAACAGAACGAAACCAAGCGTCGCGAGCAGGCCGCCGAGGAGTAGCCCGGAGATGAAGTAGGAAATTGATTTACTCATTTTTGTATGAAGTTCATTCCGCCTATTTCGTTTAGGTTGTGGTCAGCGTCCCATCCATCCGCCATCTACAAGCATGGTGTGGCCGGACATGTAGTTGGAAGCTTGTGATGCCAGAAACACCACCGGCCCCATGAAATCCTCCGGTGTCCCCCAGCGCCCGGCCGGAATCCGGCCCAGGATTGCCTGACTGCGCTCCGGGTCATCCCGCAGCGCCTGGGTATTATCGGTGGCGATGTAGCCGGGAGCGATCGCGTTGACTTGAACCCCTTTGCTAGCCCACTCGTTGGAGAGTGCCATCGTCAGTTGGCCGATCGCTCCTTTGCTGGCCGCATAGCCGGGAACCGTGATGCCGCCCTGAAATGTAAGCAACGAAGCAGTGAAGATAATCTTTCCGGAACCCCGCCCGACCATCTCTTTGCCGATCTCACGCGAGAGCACGAACTGGGCGTTCAGGTTGACTTCTATCACCGGGTCCCACAATTCGTCCGGATGCTCCGCCGCGGGTGCCCGCTTGATCGTGCCCGCGTTGTTTACAAGAATATCGATCTGTGGGAAATCCGCTTTCACCTGTTCGATGAATGCGTAGAGCGCCTTGCGGTCACCGAAGTCGCAGGCATACCCCTTGAACCGGCGGCCAAGCGCCCGCACTTCCTTTTCGATGGCGCTGCCTTCCGTTTCAAGTGAGGCACTGACACCGATGATGTCCGCGCCGGCTTCCGCCAACGCGAGCGCCATGCTCTTGCCAATACCGCGTTTGCAGCCGGTCACAAGTGCGACTTTTCCCTCAAGGTTGAATTGATCGAGTATCATTATTTCAAGTCCTTGATTTGAATGTGATCCATGTCGTCGAAGCGTTGGTTTTCGCCACCCATTCCCCAGCAAAAATTATACGCCTGCGTTCCACATCCCGAATGGATCGACCACATTGGTGAAATGACCGCCTGTTCATTGGCCATGGTTAAGTGGCGGGTTTCATCGCCGAGTCCCATCAGGTGAAACACTCGGGCGTTATCTTCGAGCCCGAAATACATGTATACCTCGGTGCGGCGCTCATGTGTGTGACAGGGCATGGTGTTCCAGACACTGCCTTCTTCCAGGGCTGTGAAACCCATCACCAGTTGGCAGCTCTTGATTCCCTCCTTATGAATGTATTGGTAAATCGTCCGCTTATTGGCGTCCTTGACGGAGCCGAGATGCAACGCATTGGCATCGGTCTTTTTAGCAAGTGCGGTGGGAAACTCCTTGTGAGCTGGATAACTGATGAAGTAAAAGCGCGCCGGTGTGCTGACATCGTTACTACTGAAGGTGATGTCCCGACTGCCTCGGCCAACATAAAGGCAATCGAGATTATTCACCACATACTCGACTCCATCAACTGTCACAATACCCTGACCACCAATGTTCAGGATTCCGATTTCCCTCCGCTGGCAGAAATAGTCTGCCGCGAGTTCTTTGCCAACGATGAGCTTTAGTGCCGTGGTTGTTGGAACCGCAGCACCAATAATGCCGCGCTCGACCTCACAGTAGAGTAGATTGATCTCGCCGGTTTCAAAAATGTTCACTTGAAAGGCATCACGCAGCTCCTGCGTGTTCATCCTCCTGTATTCGTTGATTCCGACTGTGTATCTGATGTTCATGCTAAATGCTTCAATTGATTGATTTTAAAAATTGTTGAGATGAGCGGCCCATTTCTGCATTGATCTGCTTGCACCGGCCTTTTCCCAGTCGTGTCCCGTATGATAAACAATGCGGCCACCGGGATCCGTCTCCGTGATGAACTGCCCGCAACTGTGGTCAGGCTTGTTTGAGCCGAATCGAACCACTTCGCTAATTTTTGACGGAGCTACTAGCACAGTAGTGGCAACACCATGCTCATTGAGTTCACAAGCAAATCCATTTTCCCGCTCCGGGACAAAAGAGGAGTGGGTTTCCGGGTTGATCTCTGCCGACTCAGGAGCAGTTACGCGCCAGGGCGTAAAGCTGATGCCCACCAGAGCATCAGGGGCAAGGTTTAGAAAGATCGGTTTGTGTAACATGAGATTTCACCGTTTTCCGGAGAACTGATGCGACCCTAACTATCGATTCAATATCGTCAAGGAGTAATATCCATATTTGGTTGACGTCTGTTCATATATGAACACATAATATCTCACATGAGCAAATACACGATCCCTAACTTGAAGAACGCCTGCTTGGCTCTCAAGCTTATGGCTGAGCAGAAATCCGGTATTAGTATCGGGGAGATGGGAGAGCACCTCGGGGTTCCACGGACATCGATGCTGCGCATTTTGACCACACTCGAAGATGAGGGTTTTGTGCAGCGTGAGGGGAGGACTTATCAGATCGGGCCAATGATGCTCGGGATGGGTCTTAAAGCCTTCAAGAAGAGCGATATTCGCGAACTGGCCGGCCCGGTTTTGAATATACTCGCAGTGACTACCGGAGAAACCGCACACCTAGCGCAGCTGACGGGCAAGCAGGCTTTAATCGCCCGGGTCTGCGAGAGCCCCAATCCGGTGCGCGCCGCCTCCAAAGAGGGCACGCTCGCAGATATTCATTGTTCGGCGACCGGCAAAATCATGCTCGCTTTTGCGGTTTCTGATTTATCTGGGTTCCTTGATGGCGTGCCGTTGGTAAAAAGAACCCCGCATACATCGGTCTCCGTCAAAGCGCTGGCAAAGGAAATCCGCGAGATCCAAGCTCGTGGGTATTCGATCGATAACGAAGAATATAGCATAGGAGTTCGATGTCTGGCCGCGCCGGTGCGCAACGCATCGGGTAAGGTAGAAGCCGCCATTGGTATCACGGCGAGCACTGTTAGCTTTCCTCAGGAACGAATCCCTGAAATTGCAGATCGGGTGATCTCTGCTGCCGAAGATCTTTCTCTAAAACTTGGCGGCAGTGTCGACGCATGAACCCGGAGCTTACAGATCTGAGAGGGGACCGATGGCCACTTTTTAATCCCAGCAAATCCTCATGCTTGGGCCCGGCAGTGCTGATCCCACAGGATGTGGATGCATCCGAATCAGTCGTTGACGATTTTGCTCCAGACGAAGGGCTCCTCTTATCCGGCAAGAACGGGAGGGACGACAACATCGCCCCACACCCAGCCGAATTCTTCCAGCGGCCCGCTAGTTTTCCGTTGCCAACCCTAGAGTCTCCTTGAGCATCGGCATCAGTTCACTAAACCAGACCTCGTATCCCTTTTCGTTGAGGTGCAGCCCGTCTTCATAACATTCGGTGTTTTTCTTTCCCTGTCCGTCGAGAAAGGGAGAAAAGAGATCAAGATAGCGGACGTCATCTCCCATGCTTTCCGCGAGAGCCGACAGCGTTGCGTTGGCAGGTATGACCAGTTCCTCGTCCTTCTGGGCGCTGTTCGAGGGAATGACCGAACAGATGATCAGCTTCGAGTCAGGACGCAAGTCCTTCAGGCGCTTGGCTACCGCGCCGATGCCGCCGGCGATCTGTTCTGCATCATGGGGTGGGAAAAGATTGTTGGTGCCGATCATCAGCACAATCACCTCGGGCTGAATGGCGGGGTTGTCCAGGTTCCCCAATCCGCCGTCTTCCTTTGCCTTTAGCCGGTAGAGGACATGGTCGGTCCGATCTCCCGGGACACCGAGATTCAAAGCGTAAAACGGGCTGTCTTCACTTCCGAAATTGTCCGCCCACAAGGATCCGGAATCATCGAGCCACTTCTTGGTGATCGAATCACCGACGAAGACTATCCTGAACTTCTCGGGCGATTTGTCCGCCAGAGCCATCATGCGCTTGTAGTGGTTGGCGACCCACTGGCTCTTGCCGGTGGTGTCTCGCGGAACCGCGAGTTCCGCTGGATTCTCTTTGCTAAGCACACTTCCGGCCAGCAGAAGCCCACCGAGTAAAAATGTCATCGCACTGGGTAGTGTCATCGTTTTGCTTCGTATCAAATTAGTTTCCATCGTGGTTCGGGTTCGGCAGTGTTTGTTGATAATGGAATTGTTCCTGGTGACCGGCCTGCGCCGGGATGCGTGTGGTAGAAGGAGTTTTCATTCTAATGACGGGTCTGGGTTCTGGAATACAAGCGATAGGTGTGCAGATGCAGGATGCCTGTAAAGACCCGATGCAGACGGTCCGGACAATGGAGCAGCGAATCAACTGAGACGAGAGGTGCTACTTGGAAGTCCGCGCCCAGCGCCAAAAAAACCGGTATCGCTTCCAGGTTTGGTCAGCGGACGATCGTTAAAGAGAATAGAGGAAAAGAATACAGAAAAAAGCTCCCGCCGTAGCCAGCAAGAACCCGATCTGGTTTGCAAACAATCAGGATGCATTCGGAATTCGGAATTACCGGCGGCGACGGATCACCAGGCCGACGAGGCCGAGACCGAGCAAGGCGGCTGCGGATGGCTCGGGGACTACGAGACTGACGTCACTGATATATCCGCCGTCGACCCCGGTGACGTCCGAAAAACGAACGCCGATATAGTCGTAGTCGCTGACGTCTTGGAATCCTGAGGGAAGCAGGCTAAGGTCAATGTCGAAACTATAGGGGGCTGTTGTATCAGCCACGCCGGTAACCGTCTGGGAACCTACTCCACCATTAATCCCTGTCGTGGCGCTTCCAGAGATTAGATTTCTTGCACTACCTCCGCCAATTGCGCCGACATTGCTTCCACCGAAATTGATGCCATTGAACATCGTGTCGTTTACAGCAGGAGTTTCAGTGCCTAACTTCCAGCCAACCACTTGATACTCCAGTGTAAGATTGTCCGCAGGCGAAGTTCCACCTGGAGTCCAGCTGAACTTGAATGTCAGGTTGGAGCCCGTTTCAGTAGTCACCGCATTTATTTGGCCCACAGAGTTGCCGCCGGCTCCCCCGAAATCTGTGAGTCGGTTGTTTACTGTTCTCCAAGCGGCGGTATTGGTTGTGTTTGGTGCCGCACCGCCCTTAGCAACCCAGCCTACGCCCACGTCTCCAAAAGTAATATTATTCCCGGTAGTTCCGACTTGTGAAGCGGACATGTCGCCGTTGATGACGAGAGCCGCCTGCGCTCCTAATACGAGCGAAAATGATGTTGTGAATGCTAGTGCGGTTTTTTTCATGGTGGTTATGCTATTTTGAAATTCAAGATGCCAATCTTACACCGGTGCGATTCGAATCGCCTGATCGCATGAAGTGCGGATGCAACTTAATTAATCGGCTTTTCCATGACAAGGTAGGGGTGTTGTAGTAGTAACTGTGATTTCTTGTAGCGGGAGGGGGCATTGAGCGCGCGGCAAGATTTGTATATCAAAGGGAAGATATAACCTCTGTTCCGGAGCCCCCCGTGTGACGGCGAGTTCTGCCCTATTTTAAAATTCCCCTGCGGAATCCCTGACCAACCGCACCCGGAATGGTGCTGACGCCAAGTTTGCCATAGATTCGTCGCAAGTAGTAGTCCACCGTGCCGGTGGCAACGTTGAATTTTTGCGCCACTTCCTTCCTCCTCATTCCGTCAGCCAAAAGATCGAGAATCTCCACTTCATGATCGGTCAGAACCCCTTCCGCTCCCTTGGCCTGGTAGCTCCTGAGCACATCGAGAAGGTAGGGGGTGACCGAGCTGCTCAACGGCACGCCGCCACCTTCGATGACCTCTTGGATACTTTGGATAATTTTCTGCGGTGGCTCGTTTTTGAGAAGATAGCCGGCCGCACCTGCCTCAAGCGCATGGAACACCGATCTGCGGTTGTTGGCACTGGTTAATACAACGATTTGTGTCATCGGGTGAGACAGCTTCAGCTCCCGAATGCCTTCAAGCCCGTTGGTCCCTGGCAGATCGAGGTCGATCAGAATCACATCGGGCGCCTCACCGTTGCCAGTCAACCGCTTGCGCACCTCCTCGAGATCATTGACGACGCAAGCGCAGGTGATCCATTCGTCGAGCTGGATCATCGTAGTCAATTTCTCAAGGTAATCGTCCTCGTATCCGAAAATCCAGACAATAGCGGGGGATATCCGCTTTCTAGGGCTGGTAGTTGAGGGCATAAATCGAGGAAATAATTATCTCGGTTGTCAGGAAATAACTTCAACAAACACTATGGTGTCGGGAAATTCTTGCGGAGCTCCTGTTCCTTAGCGGCACTCCAGTAACCGCAGTCCAGTTCGATGAACACGGAGGTGTAGGGGATCGTCATGTCCGTCTTGAGCAAGAGAATGCTGAACATCTTCGCGCCGTCATCGAGTTTTCGAATGATGTCATCGTGCGCCATCACCTTCGGCGCTCGCTCTCCAAAGATGCGCCTCAACTCGTTACGGTAGGCATCGACACCGCCTGCGTTTTTCTCTGAAACAGAATCCAGTTCGGCATCGAGCATCACCATGGGTCTAACATGCTTGGCTGTATCCACCGCTTTCAACACCTTCTCCAGCACCTCCACTTGGCCTGCGCCGGTGTAAATAGTTTCGATCCCGGGTGCGCTTTGTTTCGGATAGGCCGCATCAGCGATGATAATCCAGTTGCGGTGTCCATATTCGGGCAACCGTTCCTCCAGCACCTGTTCCCAATCTTTGCAAAAAGCGCCGGGGGAAAGGAAGAACGAGAAGACACAGATGGCTGCGATGAATAGTGATTTGGGCATGATAATTTATCGGGTTAAAAATGGATTCGTGATTTCTCAGGGAACGTTCGCTTTGAATTAAGGGTTCGCCATCGTCGGGACGAGCGATGGCTCGTCATACCAGTGCCAGAGGTGGCCGAAAATCTCGGGAGGGCGCTGCGGCGCATTGGCATACTCGCTCCACGTGCCGGTGGTTCTCGAACTTGCTTTGGTGAAATGGACATGGAGAATGAGGGGTGTGCTGCCGTCCGTATACCAGGATTCCCACGGCCATTGGTCGGCTAGATGCATCGGGGGTAGCACATAAATGACTGGGGTATCCGCAGCGAGATGGTGGGGTATGACCACCCATCGGCACTGCAGATATCGCCTGCTTCCTTCGGCCGAAAGCGGGTCGAGCAGGATCTCTTTCGCATCGAATCCCAGAACTTTGGCGGCTTCATGAATGCGTGCCCGATGCAGGAGTTCTTCGAGACTGGAGGGAGGTTCTGCAAATCGCGGTCCGAGGCCGGGCTCATCGATTCGATACCATTGGGCAACACCTTCGGGCGTCGCGGTTTTGAGAGGATAAAGCACCCAGGATTCGTGAACGCATTGGCCGTCTTCCCCCTTACGCCAGCGTTCCCAAGGTGTCCACCCGACCTCTTCTTCCGGTGGCAGGGCGCTGATCATGATCCCACCATCGTCGGCGTGGCCCACCGACCAGCGGTAGCGGTCATACTGGTGCCCCGGATTTCGAGCAAGCGGCAGGATATGGGCATCGACATTCAGCCCGATTTCCTCGGCCGCATCAAGGACGCCCGCGGTGCTCAGTCTGGCGAGAAATTCGTGATTGATCGTTTGCGTGGAGTCTCCGGCATGGAGCGCTGCTGGCGAAAAACAGACGATGATGGAGGCGTAAACCGCTCTGAAAATCTTTGGTAGGCGTTGTTGGTTGGTCATGTGTTAGAGTGTTGTTTAATCATCGTTCTACCGACACCCTTGCGCCTGCATTTGCCCCCACGGGAAGTATTACTTCCCAAACCCTTTCATCGACCTTCACCGTCAGGGATTCCAGCTTCTGGGTCGGATCGGCAACGACCAATTGCTTGTTGTTCAGGCTCAATAAACAGGGCGCATCCACCGCGATCTCGGTTCCGCTGCTCATCGTCAGCTTGCCAGGTTCATAAAAAACCGCCTGCACGCCCATTGTATTTTCAACCGCCTGCAGGGATTTCGTATTGCTCAGAATCCTGGCGGGGTGTGTCTTGATGACCTGCGCCATTTCCGACGCTTTGGTTCGAGGGTGGAGCACATACGCATAGGACGCTTCCTGCTGCGGAGAGGTGCCGTGATCCATCCACAGGCTGAAGACAGGGCCTTCGGCCGGCCGGTCCGAGTATGCCGGATAGGAGGTGCGCCAGTTACCCCCCACCACTTCCGATTTCAGGGTTGTAGCGTCTAGCAAATGATAGCCGATGCCATCGTGATGCACCCATGTTCCAGCGCTGAGATTATGGGTTCCGCCCGCAAGCTCGCCTGACGAAGTCGTTATCGGTCCCTTTAGCAACGATTGTTGAATCGACGTGTAGATTGGCCCTTTAGTTTCCCCGCCGATGCCAGTGCCCAGACAAATCACCGTATCCTTTCCAAAGAACCACGCCTTGCGAGCCGTCAGTCCTTCGCGGAGGTAGATCATCGCTGCCATGCAAGTCTCTCCATCGGTCAAGCCGCCCACGAAATCCGAGCCGCCGTATTCCGTGTCGTAGCCCTTGGGAGTTAGGTTTTTCAGCCCTTGATCGCAAGTGGTGCCAGGCAAGCGGCGCCAGTCCCACAGCGGCGCGATGTCCTCGTATTCCTTGCCGTGTTGATAGAGCAACATCACCCCGTCGCCATTGTGCAGCCCCTGAATGTTTTCCTGAATGGCAACTTCGGTGCCCACCACACGGGTCGAAGACATCTTGACCGAGGCATACCAATCGGGTCGGCGATGCACGGCGAAATCGGATCGCCAGAAGAACTTGTGACCAAGCAGTTGACTGGGTTCCTCCAGCAGAGCCTCATAGCCGGCCTGATATTCCGGATCAATTTGGATCATGCGTGCAATCTGCGAGCGAATGTCCACATAGTTCCCGCGTGGATTGCCCACACTTTCCGAAGAATATTGCCGTCCACACGCACTGAAATCCATTAGGCCTCTCCACAGAGTCCAAGCGGGGCCCTGCGTCAGGTAATTTCGCAAAATCAACCGCTTCTCTTCAGATATCGCATAATCGGTGCCCCGCAGCACACATCCCCACTGCACCATGCAGCCACCAAAAGAGCGGCCGTAGTTCCCGAACTGCAACTGAGGACCATGCTGATGGAAGCTCCAGTCCGGCTGAATCCCTTCACCCGTGGACACTACTAGCTCCGACCAGATCGCGTCGCTGGCTGCTTTCATCACGGCGGCATCATCGGTCAATAGTCCCAATAAAAACCAGTTTCCAGCGATCCACACCTTGTTCTGTCCGGTGCCGCTGCCCAGTTTATGCAATCGGCTCAACGGGCCTTCGCGCGCCTCCTGCAACATGGGTCCCGGAAGCTCGTCTCCCAATAGAACAAAGGTCGCGAGCAGGTTCTCGGGAACGCCAATGGATCGATGCCACCAGTTCGAATTATTATAGTTTTTCTCCACCCAGTGCGACAGGCCCGCTAAGAGCGCTGCCTGCATCTTCGGATCCTCGTGGTAGGCGGAATGGGGATTCACATAAGCCGCGGCCATTTTCAGGAGCCTTATCAAGTGATCCAGGGTCTCCCAGCTTCCAGTCCGCTGACTGGTGTAGTCAACATCCGCCCAGGTTCCATCATCTCGCTGGGATTCCAGATAGCCTTTGACCACGACAGGATCCGGTGGATTCTGAATATGGTATTCGATAAATTGCCGGCGCATTCGCGAGGAGTCCGTTTCGGCGCCTATTGTCTCCTGGATACTGCCAAGGCAGCATAGTAAAAGGATCGCCAATCCTGCTAGTCGTGAGGTCGTATTCATTGGTCGGGTGTCTGGGCTTGGGGAATGGTGGCTTCTGTTTCCTTCAAATAGGCTATTAGCTCACGCTCGAGTTCCGCGGCCTTCTCGGGCATCGAAAGGGCGAGATTTTTCGTTTCATGCGGATCCTCCGCGAGATCATACAGCAACACATCTCCATGATGGTAATTTAGAATCAGCTTGAAGTTGTCTTTGCGAATAGCACTGGCGGGGTAGGAGCCTTCCCCCTGGTAATGCGGGAAGTGCCAGTAAAGGGTGTCCCGATCCAGCGAACCGCCTTTGAACAGGGGCACCAGACTGACGCCATCGCGGTGCTGCTCCGGTTTGAGCGGCAAACCCGCCATATCGAGCAAGGTAGGATAAAAATCCATGCTGCTTACGATGGCATCGGTCTGCATGCCTGCTTTTGAATGCGCTGGCCAGTGGATCAGCGTCGGCACGCGCAAACCGCCGTCGAACAGAAAAGTTTTCCCACCGCGCAGCGGGACGGTGGCGGTGGCATCTGGCTTGTCGATGGTGGTTCTGCCGCCATTGTCACCCGTCAAAACAATGATTGTATTCTCGTATTGCCCGCTCTCTTTGAGCGCGTCGATCACGCGGCCAAGTCCCTCATCAAGATTGAAGAGTTCCCCGGCATACTCGGCGCTGTCCTGCTGCAGTTTATGGGGAATGTGGGAATACTCATCGAGTTCCGTATCCGCCGTGGTGATACCTAAAGCCTTTTTCTTTGCTTCGAACCGAGCGCGGAGTTCCGGCGAAGTTACGATCGGCGCATGCATCGCGAAATGACTAAGGTGCAGATAGAACGGCTTGTCGCATTCCTGCCTGATGAAATCGATCACCGCATCATTCAGTGCGTCGTTGAAGCTTTGCCCGGGCTTGGCATTGCGGAAATAGCGTTTGTAGGAAAACTGCCTGCATCCATTTTCCTCGATCACCGCTACCTGCGAATCATATCCGTGATTTTTCGGACCGCCGGTGATTCTAATTTTGCCCATGTGCCACTTTCCAAAGAATGCCGTGTCATAGCCGGCTTCCTGGAAAGCCTCGCCCAGCGTGATTTCGTTTTCCTGCAGTCCATTTGACCGGGGAAGCGGGCAGTACACCTGCGGCGTCTCTTCCTTGCGGGTATGGGGCTGATCACTTCCAGACAGCCACTGGGTAATGCCATGCCGCGCGGGATTTTTCCCGGTCAGAATGCTCGCCCGCGTGGGTGAGCACATCGGGCTTGGCGTGTAGCAATGATCAAAACGCATCCACTTTTCCGAGAACGCATCCATCTGCGGCGTTTCATAAAATGTGCTTCCATTGTAACCGACATCGTTCCAACCGAAATCATCGATCAGAATGAACAGCACATTGGGCGGGGACGATTCCGATTCCGCCGCGTGCGCTTGATGGCAGAGCGAAGCAGCCAAAGCCGCGGATAAGATGTATTTTGATATCATGATTTTTTCGATGGACCTATGATGCTTGGTTCTCGTATCGGCGAATATTCATATGGGGTCTCCTGAGCACACGGTCACCAGTGGACCACAACTTGTTTTCCCGCGTTCTCCGCAGGTGGAAGTTCGACTAATCTGGATTCTCCGTTGATTGTCACGGTTAGGGAAGCCAGCTTCTGGGTCGGATCTGCGACGATCAGTTCGTTCGCATTCAGGCTCAACAAACACGGCGAATCCACAGTGATCACGCTGCCTCCGCTGGTGTTCAATTGACTCGGAGCATAAAAGACCGCCTGCGTCCCGCCATCGACCTCAATGGCTTGCAATGTATTCGTATTGCTCAAAATGGTTGCCTGTGGCGCGCTGACCCGCTGAGCCATTTCCGAGGCCTCCACCTCCGTGTGAATCACATAAGCATAGCTTTCCTCAGATGGCGACTGCCCATGATCCACCCATATGCTGAATACGTCGCCAGCGGCGGGAAGGCTATCCCGTGCGGGATAAATGCGGTTCCAGTTCCCGGTCACTGCTGCGATATCAACTGTCGCAATATCCGCCAGCTGATAGCCATACCCATCATGATGCACCCATGAGCCTGCCGGGAGCACATGCGTTCCAACGCTCAGCGGGCCGATGGAGCTCTCAACGGGGCCGGATAACAACGATTGCTGCACAGAGGTGTAAACCGGGCCGAGACTCGTCCCCTCGATTCCAGCTCCCAGACAAATCACCGAGCTCTCCCCGAAAAACCAGGCCTTGTAAGCTGTGAGCTCCTTCCGCTGAAAGTGCATGGCAGAGAACCCGTGATCATCCACCGTAAGGCCGCCCACAAAATCCGTCGCTCCATATTCCGTGCCATACCCGTTCGGGGCCAAAGCGTGCAAGCCCATGTCGGCCGTCGTGCCCGGCAGACGATGCCAATCCCACAGCGGGGGAATTGCGACATACTCCTGACCAGATTGATAGAGCAGTAAGGTGCCGTCCCCCCAATGCAAGCCTTTCGTATTCTCCTGATTGGCGATCTCCGTGCCGACCACGCGTGTCGACGACATCTTGAGCGAGGCATACCATCCCGGCCGACGATGGATGGCAAAGTCGGAACGCCAAAATGATTTATGGCCGACAAGTTCGTTGTTTGGGTTCAGCCGTTTTTGGTATTCATCAGCATAGCCGGGATCAATCCGACTCATCTGGCGGAGCAAATTCTGATAGATCTGGCCCTTTTCATCTGGATTTAGCAACGCAGCGGTTTCGGTAAACTGGCGTCCACATGCGTTCAAATCCAATCGCCCCTTCCAGATCATCCACGATGAGCCTTCCAATAAATAATTGCGGATGTAGCTGAATTTCTCCGAGGTCAAACCCGAGCCCTTCAACAATGCAGACCACTCGACCATGTCGACTCCAAAATCGACTCCGTATGTGCCCGACTGCATCATCGGCCCATGCTGGTGAAAGGTCCAATCAAGCTGAAGGCCTTCTTCGCCCACTTGTGCTACATCGAGCACCGAAAGGATCCGCTCGGCCGCCACAGTCATAGCCGCTTCATCCCCATTGAGATACGCTCTCCAAAAATGGTTCCCGGCGACCCAGACAAGGTTCTGCCCGACATGGTTTCTCATCGAGTGTAAGCGCGATAACGGCCCCGCCATTGCCTGGGCAAGCATGGCCGCGGGCACCTCATCACCCATCATGACAAATGTCTTCAGCAGATATTCGGGGATGCTGATCGACGTGTGCCACCAGTTGGCATTGCGATAGTCATTATCCAGCCAATGCTGGACTCCGCTCAGAACCGCCACTTTAATTGCGGGATCCTGATAATATGCTGAGTCCGGAGAAACGTATGCCACCGCCATCGGAAGCAAGCGCTGCAAGTGAACGAGTGTCAGCCATCCCCCACGCCAGGTATTTTCATAGTCCACGTCATTCCACGTGCCGTCACCAAGCTGTGATTCCAAATACAACGCAATCGCGGCTTCATCGCTCGGTTGTTGGATCTGATACTCAAAATATTGTCTAGGTATTCGACTCAAATCGCTCTCGCCCGTGGGATTAATCGGCACCCCTTTGAGTCTGTAGAATGCATGCGGCTCATCCATTGGCCAAATCCAGCTGGCGCTATCCAGACCAAATGCCGAATCCCCGACAGATTGCCACCCGTCCTGATCCAGGTCCGTCGACATCTGCAAATCGTATTCATAATCACTATCAAGCCGGGTCGCATTTAGAATGACGTTTTGCTCATTGCTAGTGGCTGCAAAGTCCACATCCAGCACATTTGTCTGTGCAGCTGCGCTGATTATGAGCCCAGTGATTGACCCCAAAATTCTCCCTGGTTTGCAAAAACGACTCATCTCCGGAAATGATTTAACGACCCGTTTTGCTGACCAGTTTATAAACCTCCGCCCCGGCTGCAAGGAACCCGCCGGTTCCATAGCTTTCGGTGTAATCGGCAAAGGTTTCGCCCGGTCCCGCGCCCACACCCTGCACGTAGCCGACTAGTCCGTCCTCCCGCACGCACTCGGTCAAGGCTTGCCAGCCCTTGAAAACGATCGGCTCATACTTCGTCCGATCCAAGATACCCATGTTAATCCCGCGTGCCATGCCGAACACAAAGAAGGACGAGCCGCTGATATCCTTTGACGGATAATCCGCTTCAGCGCCCATCATTCCCATCGACCAGGTGCCGTCGCTGCGCTGTGTGCGTATGAGCGCCTCCGACATTTGCCTGAACAAATCGATGTAAAACGCACGCCCGTCCCAGTCTTCCGGCAGGTAGGGGAGCATGTAGGTCAGGCCGCCATAAACCCAACCGTTGCCGCGCGCCCAGTATTCGTTCGCGCCGTTCTTCTCACGTTTTTTGATGCGTCCCTTGTCGCGGTAAAACAACTGATCCTCCGCGTTCCAGAGCTCATCGTAGGTCATATGATACTGCCGATCCATGTATTCCAGATAACGCATGTCACCTGTCGCCTTGGAGAGTTGCGCCCAAACCGGAGGCGACATGAACAAGGCATCCGCCCAAACCCAATGATATTCCTCGGCATCCGGCCTTGCCAGGATTTCGTCAAAAATTCCGCGTGTCGGAGCTATCATTTCTGGATCGCCGAACTGCTCATGCATCTTGAGGTGGCTGATCCCGACAGCATGGGCATCCGCGTGATGCGAGCCCTTCGCAGCATTCACGTGGAGATCCCAGCTGTTCTTATCGCCGATCGCTCTCAGCCAGTCCGTGAATTTCGGATCTCCGGCAATCGTGCTCCATTCGAACATCCCGGCATAAAGCGCACCATTGTTCCAGTTCATATCGGGATAGCGGTTCCGGTGATGCCATTTCCGTCGATCCGTGGTCGGTAGCGCTCGGTATTTTCCCTGTTCCTCGAAGGATTCGATCTGCCATTCAGCGACTTTTTCGCAGATCGCTTTTACAGATTGCGGGGATGGTTCGGTTGCGGCAACACCACTTGCCGCCGAGGACAGAAAAATGATGCCGATGCATAATGATTTGAAAGAAGAAAAGGGTTTCATAAAAATAGAATGTTTCCGTGGTTGTAGCTTTAGCGTCCGATCCGTGCGTTAGTTCCTTGCCAATGCCGCGTTTTTATCCGGTCACCAGTCGATCTCGCTAGAGGGTTTGGGTTGATCTAGTATGATCGGTATTCAATCCGCATCCCTTTGGCCATGCTCGTTCAGATACGTTTCCCACTGCTCGCGGGTGGTGATCTCGCCCGCTTTCTCCCATCCGTAACCGGCACGGTAGTCGATGGCACCGTCATCATTGGTGTTTGCAATCAGGAAGATATGGCTTTGATCACGTTCGTCCGATTCGACCTCTTTGATTTCTGAAATCCGGGATGGCTCCATTCGCGCCGCCGTTCCGAGACCGCTTCCTTCGATCGTTTCCCAGCAGGCGATCCATCCTTCGTTTGTGTTCGAGGATGCTTCCGCTTTGCCATCATGTGTGGTCACGCCGATACATATGGGAAGGCCCACCGCGATCTTGCCGTCGCGGGTGAAGACGGAACGGGCCTCGAACAGACGCTCTCCGAGTCTGATCGTGATCGTTTTTTCCTCGCGATAAACCACCCCGCCGATCTCGCGTTCGAAGCTCAGCTTGAAGCGGGAAACTTCCGGTGCGCTCTCGATCACTTCATAGCCGGTGAAAGTCTCCAGTGGTTCGCGTTTGCCATCGAGCCAGATTCCCGTGCCGCCGGTTCCCGCCGACGAACCCACATGGTAGGGGTCATAACCTTCACCGTGATCCTTGTGGTAGGATTTGCCCTTCTTGTTTTCAGTATACCACTTGTCGATAACCGGGTAGGGAACGCGCTTGAGCCAGCAGTCGATGCCGCTGTTTTCCTTGCCCGCACGCAGGGCGGGGCCATACGCCCGAAAGGCTACCTTGTCGTTTTCCCAGGCAAAGTCATCCTGACGTTCCTGAACAAAACGGCAGAAGGTCGCGGGTTTCAGATCGTTGGCAGCGGCAATGGAGGCAGGGTCGAGAAATGCCAGTGCCAGAACTGGGAAAATGATTTGGATTTTCATGGTATGATCAGTCTCTGGAGAAGGTGCTGGGGGCACCATTCTTCCGGTCAGACCCCGTAGAAGATAACGTGGGTAACAGCCTTACCCCATACCATCTTATGAATTTTCATTTTCCATTTTGCGACAACCTGCAGCCCTCGGACTGAAAACAGAAAACCCGGAGCCACCTGGCTCCGGGTTTTCCATTCCTGAAATCATCAAATTGTTTTCCAAATCTGATTAAGCGATACGGTCAGGAGGAGGCTTTCTAAACGCGCTTTCTGCGGAACAACAGAAGGCCTGCCGTCATCCCTGACAAGGCGGTGCTGCTCGGCTCTGGGATCAGTTCGTAGCCCACACCATTGTAAACTGTCCGGTTAGCACCGCCATTGCCACCCGGGTGGTTGATAAACACGTCTACCGTCGAACCGCCCACGACTGTTTGTTGCCCGAGGTAAGCCGCAGCACCGCCCGAAAAGTTTGCGTCTGTCGAGTTGGAAAAGGTCTGGGATGAGGCATCGACGACAGTGGTGCCATTGATTGCACCGTAAGTCGTCAGCGAACCGGAGGTGAAACCCGCATCAATGAACCAGTTTTGGCCATTGTTCACGTTTTCAGTGTAGTAAATCCAAATGTCGTAGGTGCCGTCAGCCAGACCCGTTATCTGCGTGGTCAACTCGGGGATGGAACCACCCGCAGCCGGTTGAGCTTGATAGACCGTGCCACCAGCACCGTTGAAAGTTCGGCCGTTCCATTGGGTGTTGTTTTCCGTGGAATCACCATCGAAAGCCGGATTGGCCAGCCAGCTACTATTGTCGGCTGACGGAGCACCTTGAGTGGTGCTAAAGGTGTTCCCGCCGAGGCCATGCAAGGCATCAACGTAGGTGATCGTTGCGGCCTGGGAGGTGCTGAAGACACATGCAGAGGCAAAGGTCGTGTTAAGTAATAGTTTTTTCATCGATATCTCCTGAGTTTTGATTCTGATACGGTTGTTTTGTAGGTTGCGGTATGAGGGCCAAAAGCCGTCCATACACACATCCAACAGACCACGTGACGAATTCATTCACCATCCCACTTCGCATCGGTTTATTTACCGATTTCCGACACTGATCGTCTTCCGGAACGGAGAGCCTTAGGCGTTGGTGCAACGCTTCCGATAGGCAGAAGGGGTCTCTCCACGCACGGTGCTGAAGAAACGGGTCAGGTGCGACGCCTGTGGAAAAGCGCACTGCCAGGCGATTTCCTCGAGGCTGAGGCTCGACCCCGTCAAGACTTTGGCAACATGCTCGGCCCGTGTCTCGCGGCAGTACTGCTGGACTGTCAGCGAGAGGTGCTCCCGAAAACGCCGCTCAAGGCTACGCCGATGCACTCCGCTGGACTTTGCGACCTCATCTACTGATAGTGGACGGTCCGCATTGGATCGAATGAACCTCAGCGCCTTTGCGACCGCTTTATCTTCGACGGCGATGATGTCGGATGACTGCCGCTCGACGAGTTCGACGACCTCTGCTGTGACCGTCCATCGCTCCGGAGTCTCACCCCGAATCATTCCTGCCAAGATCTCCGCCGCACGATAGCCGGCTTTGTACTGATTCACCGATACGCTCGACAACGGGGGATTGCACAAACCACAGATTACCGGATCATTGTCCACCCCGATGAGTGCGCAGTCATCCGGCACGCGTAACCCGCAATCCAGGCAGAGCTGGACGAGCGACTGCGCCAGATCATCGTTCGCAGCCATGAGAAGCACCGGCGTCGGAAGTGAACGCAACCAACGGGCGGTAGTCTCGAGGTCTGCCCGGGTCGCCCGAGCTCCGGCAAGTGAGGAAGGTGCGACAAGTTGGACGACCTCGAAGCCAGCCACAGCCAGCACCTCCTCGAAATGTCTGCCCCTGCGCGCCGCCCACAGGGCACCCTCTTGCCCGCAGTAGGCGAAGTTCTTGAAGCCTCGTTGAAGAAAGTGAGTTGCCACCATTTTGGCGATGCCCGCGTCATCGGTATCGACGGTGACACTGTTGGCAATATCGTTCATCCCGTAGGTAAATGCGACTGTGGGGATCCCTTCGTCGGCATATGCACTTAAGTCGGCGACGTTTCTTGCCAGCACTCCGTCAAAGCGCAGCTCCCCCATTGCTCCGGTCAAACCTTTCAAACCTTGGGGTTCCCAATGAAAGCGCCACGGACCGAAGTGCCGTGCATAGTCGGCAATTCCGGAGATCAATTTTCGCCCGGACTCGCGGGAAGACTCGACCATTACGAGAATGTTCGGTGCATCCTTCATATCCTTTCAGGCGTTTGGATTCGGGACTCCATGAAATGCAATTTAGCTTGCTATATCTGCGATAACCGAACAGGTCCGTGAAGATACGGGCGCATCGATGATCTTGCCCAAGTCTCTGGCAGTAATGGTGCAACATAGCCAGATTAAAGCCCGAATTTCTTCAAAAACAGAAATTTCACCTGAGGATCAGGAAATTCCCGATAAGGCCACCTGCCGTTCCGTTCTATGGAAGAAGCAAGCCAGCTTCCCGGCTCCTGCCTCGGTCTTCCTGTCTTTACGGGGCGCTGCATTCCCTATGGGGACTCCATATCACTCTCCACGCGCATCCGGAAGCTGAAAGCGAGTAGAATTTCACGGCGCCGAATTCGAAATTTTGGAAGGGAAGCTCAACAGAACACACGCGGATTATACGGAAATCCTGCCCTAATGTCATTTTTCCCAATACGAAAGCCTGCAAAATGCCATAAAAAACCCGTAACCGGCTTATTTAGAGCTTGTTACGGGTGATTTTGAAATGGTGGAGGCGAGGGGAGTCGAACCCTTAAATTATCCTATAAGCTACCATTGTTGCCGGTGTTTTGTGGTAAAAACACACGATAAACACACAACATTTTTTTCGTTTTCAATTTTCAGAGTATGGGGGAGCGGTCTTGGATGTCCTGTTAGGATGCCTCTTAGAAAACACACGACAAGCCGTTCGTAATGGACATGCCATGCTCTGGAAATCACTCACGGCGAACGCGTGCCGCGCGGCTCTCGGATTCTTTAAGTTTGGTGAGGTTTCCTCGCCACCTTCGGGCGAGTCTGTAAGATAACTCTCCATTTCCCACAAAAATGACGAAGCCATTCAAAAACCCGTCCCGGTGGTAACCCCCGCCGACCCAGCTACAATCACAGCCGAGACCCGGACGATGATTTCAACGAACCCCTAGGAGAGCGCCAGCCGGACGCGAACGACGCCATCGTCTGCGAGGGCGGGTGCCAGTAATCGAAGGGTAAGAGAGGGCCTGAGAGGAGACTTCATTGCAGGCATTCTCCACTTTTTTGGAAATGGATGTAATTGGAGGTAATTGGAGGTAATTGGAGGTAATTGGATGACTTCGGGTGGAATTGGAGTTAGGATCGCGGCATGAAGATCCCTCTGCCACCGGCGCTCCAGTCGACCAATGAAATGCTGACGCTGATCGCGGCCATTGACGAATTTAAGGGCGAGTGGCGTGCGCTCGGAAGCCTCGGGCCTGAAACTCTGCGCACGCTGCGCCGGATCGCGACCATTGAAAGCGCCGGCTCATCGACCCGGATCGAGGGCGCAAAGTTGAGCGACGGCGAGGTCGAGCAACTCGTCGGCAGGCTTGGGAAGGAATCGTTCCAGTCGCGCGACGAACAGGAAGTCGCGGGCTACGCCTATGTGATGGAGTCGATCCAGACCGCGTGGGCCGATTTGCGGATTTCAGAGAGCATCATGCTCCAGTTGCATCGCGACCTGCTGCGTTACAGCAACAAGGACGAGCGCCATCGCGGCCAGTGGAAGAACCTCGACAGCCACGTCGCGGCCTTCGATGCGAAGGGAAAGCAAATCGGCATCGTGTTCCAGACGGC
Source organism: Luteolibacter algae (assembly GCF_042683045.1). Classification (NCBI taxonomy): domain Bacteria; kingdom Pseudomonadati; phylum Verrucomicrobiota; class Verrucomicrobiia; order Verrucomicrobiales; family Verrucomicrobiaceae; genus Luteolibacter; species Luteolibacter algae. Next base: position 461,494 of record NZ_JBHUIT010000031.1, read on the forward strand.
AAGTCCTTTCGAGACGCCGATACTGATGGAAAAGGTGCTGGAATGGCACGCCAAGGAGGAGAAAGACCCCATCCTTCACCCGTTGTTGCGGATCGCCGTGTTCAACGTCGTGTTCCTCGCCATCCATCCGTTTCAGGACGGCAATGGCAGGCTTTCACGGGTATTGACAAACCTCATGCTCCTGCGCGCGGGCTATGCGTATGCATCCTACAGTTCGCTGGAAAGCGTGATCGAACACAACAAGGAGGCCTACTACCTCGCCTTACGGAGAACGCAGACCTCCTTCGAAGAAACCGCCGACTGGGAACCTTGGTTGCTGTTCTTCCTGCGCTCCTTGAAATCGCAGATCGGACGCCTTCGGGAACGCTTGGAGAAAGCGCCGGTGCCAACCTCCGGAAACGATTTGCCCGGTGATCTATCGCTTATGGCAGGGCGACTTCTCAGGTTGCTCGAAGAACGCCAGGCGCTATCCGTCGGCGACGCCGCCGATGCGCTCGGTGTCAACCGCAACACCCTGAAAGGCAAGTTCGCGGAGCTGACCGAAAAGGGCTACGCCGAACTGCACGGCAAGGGGCGTGGCGCTCATTACCGTCGAAAGAATAGCTAAGCCTACTGCAAGGTCGGAACCGCTTATAGTGATTCAACGACGAGAATCCTGTCTTCGCCGATCTTGAATTCGGCTGTGCTGAAGGCTGGCGAATCCATGAAGCGGTCGGTATCCAAGATGAGGCAGTCGCAAGAGGACTTTTCCCAGATCTGGAATTCCTCGGGGTAATAAATTTCGAAGAGCTCGTAGGCTGTAGTTCTTCGTAGGTCGATGAAAAAGGAAGCTGTGAATCCTCGATGTCTTCTTGTTCGCGTTTATCGAGTGCAAACCCGTGATGGTCTGTTAGTTAGACGATCTTGGCGAGAATGGTGATCTTGTCGTCGAGTTGGGATATCAGTTGGTTGAGGGCGATGACGTCTTTAACTGAGACGTTGCTGGAAATGAGAATCTCGGAGATGTCGGGCATGTCTCCGGCATGCCAGAATTCGGCTTCGCCGAGTTAGTCATGGCCCCAACTCACGAGCTGTTGGGCGGTGACGCTGGGGTAGATAGCTTCTTGTGTCCTGTGGTTGAATCCCTCGAAGGTTCAGAGGTCGTTCTCCACTTATAACATCCGTCAGTTCAAATAATCCTGCTTTTGCCAGTGTGGTTTGAAGATTTTTCTGTTTAATCTACCAATTTGATGAAAATGAAATCCAGCCCATCCCAGTTTGAGCTCGCGGAACTTGCCATGATGGTAATCGGAACACATTCGCCGGAAGAGTGAAGCTTGCGATGGCCGTTTGGGAAGAAGCAGGTAAGATTTTGTTCCCTGAACCACAGCCGCGCGTTGCTGTTTCTTTGGAGCAATTGCTCAGGAATCTGTTTCCCGACGTTGGTAATAGTAAGAAAAAACAATCTGTCAAAGAACTCAATTCTGCTGGCCTGACCCCAGAAAATCGGACAGCTCCTTTTTAGAGTTCTTGTGGTAAAACCACTGAAAC
>NZ_JBHUIT010000032.1:0-18816 GCF_042683045.1 Luteolibacter algae
GTGGTTTTACCACAAGAACTCTAAAAAGGAGCTGTCCGATTTTCTGGGGTCAGGCCAGTCTGCCTCTGGTAATTCACAACATTGGTGGAGGCACCCGCGAAGAAGACCGGTTGGGCGATTTTCCTCTCACCGGGCATTTTCGCTGGACAGAGTGAGCAGAAAGTCCCGGTAGCCCCTGAGAAATGCTGAATTACAATCGGAGCTTGTAATTTTCACAAAACCTGTGCAATGGTGCGCGTCCCCGCAAGGTTTTGCGGAATTCTTGTATGGACACACCTCCCTTTTCTGAGCTCGGGCTGCCTGATGATTTGTTGGCTGCTATTGAAATTCTAGGCTATGAGCGGCCTTCTCCTATCCAGGCGATGAGTATTCCTCCGGCACTTGCCGGTAAGGATATCCTTGGACTTTCGGCAACCGGATCCGGCAAAACAGCTGCATTCGCACTGCCTGCACTTAGCATGATTGATGTCAATGAGCGCTATCCGCAGGTTCTTATTCTGTGCCCGACCCGTGAGCTGGCCGTCCAGGTCTGTGAAGAAGTTCATAAGCTTGGCGCCAAGAAAAAAGGGCTTCAAGCGACGCCGGTTTACGGAGGCGCACCGATGGACCGCCAGCTTCGTGCTCTGCGTGACGGTGCCCAGCTCGTAGTGGGCACTCCTGGCCGCCTTCTGGATCACCTGAAGCGCGGTTCCTTTGATGCCAGCCGTATCAAAATGGCTGTTCTCGATGAAGCCGACCGCATGCTCGATATGGGCTTCAAAGAGGAAATGGACGAAATTCTCGCGGCTCTTCCGGAACAACGGCAGATCCTGTTCTTTTCCGCGACGATGAATGCTGGAGTTTCCCGCTTTATCAAGAAGTTTGGCAATAACCCTGAGATCGTCGAGATCGAGCAGAAGGCGATGACCGTGTCCACAGTGGAACAGTCATACTACGAGGTTCGTCAACGCTCCAAGGTCGAGGTTCTTTCCCGTATCCTGGACATGAACCCGCCACGCCTGGGCATTATTTTCTGTAATACGAAGCGCTCCGTGGATGAATGCACGGAAGATCTTGTGAATCGCGGTTATGCCGCGGATCGCCTCCATGGCGATATCACCCAGCAAATGCGTGAGCGCGTTTTGAAGCGTTTCCGCGATGGTGCGGTGGAGCTTCTGGTCGCCACCGATGTTGCCGCCCGCGGACTTGATATCGATGAAATTGATATCGTATTCAATTACGATCTTCCTACCGACCCGGAGGATTATGTTCACCGCATTGGCCGGACAGGACGCGCCGGCCGCTCGGGACGGGCGGTGAGCTTTGTCTTTGGTCGTGAAATCTACCGCCTCCAAGGCGTAGAGCGATACACCCGCCAAGTCATCAAACGTGAGAAAATCCCCTCCGTCGAGCAAGTCGAAGGACGGCGTGCGGATCTGATTTTCGAAAGCCTCAAAGAGCGCCTTGAGACCGGTGGGTTCGATACCTATCAGGAAAATATCGACCGTCTGCTTGAGCAAGGCCATACGCCGACGGATATCGCCGGAGCATTGATAACCATGCTCAGAGAATCCAGTGGCCGTGAAGGCGCAGCGATTCAAGAAGACCGCGAGCCGGATGGTCCTAGAGGCCGTGATAATAATCGTGGCGATCGTAACAACCGCGATGGTCGCGAGCGCCCGGAACGTCGTGAACGCCGGGACAATACCGAGCGTTACGAACGCGGCGGCAATCGTGATGCAGGCGCGATTGAGGGAGGCATGTCCCGTCTATTCATCTCGCTGGGCAAAGGAGCCGGTATTATGCCGAAAGATATTGTCGGGATGATGTATCGGGAAGCGGGCCTTCCGGATGGTTCACTCGGCAGGATCACGCTGTTCCCGAAACATTGCCTTGTCGATGTCCCGGAAGGACTTGCGGATCAGGCAATTCAAAAAACCCGGAACTCCAAACTCCGGGGTAAGGCCTTCCGCATCGATCACGATCGCGGACCAAACCAATAGGTCGCTTTCCAGAGAGGCTTCCGGTCAGGAATATCGTCGAATGATGTGAAGCTCTCATGGAGGACCGCGAAAAAGATGGCATCGGTGGTAATCCACGCAAATATGTGTGGTTTACCACGCTTTATAATGCCCGTGCTTACTACCCGATCCTAGCTGTCCTATTTTTGGATCTCGGCCTTACGCTCGATCAGTTCGTGATGCTGAATCTCGTCTGGGCGGCTACGATTTTCATTTTTGAGGTTCCTTCCGGCGCTCTTGCCGATACCTTGGGAAGGAAGACCCTTCTCGTCGCCGCCTCGGTTCTGATGGTGGTGGAGATGTCTTGTTTGCTCTTCGCGCCGAAGGATGGCGGCTGGCTATTGTTTTCTCTATGTGTTGCGAACCGCTTGCTCTCCGGTCTCTCCGAAGCGGCAGCGAGTGGTGCCGATGAGGCGCTAGCTTATGACTCAATGCCGGAGGAGAATCGCGAGGAAGCCTGGGATGAACTTCTGGCCACTGCCATGCGATTCCGCTCCGTGGGCTTTGTGATCGCCATGGTGATCGGCGGACTGCTCTACGACCCAGCGATCATCAATAAAACACTTCCTGATAATTTGGAAATAAGTGCGGAGTTAGCTCATAGACTGCCAGTTGCACTGGTATTGATGCAGGCCATCGCCTGTGTGTCAATTACCTTGGGCATGATAGAGCCGGTGCGGAAAATCGGCGGTAATGCTTGGGAGGCATCTCAGCACGCCATGCGCCTGACTCTCAAAACCGCGAGGTGGGTTTTCACAACTCCGCGGACCTTGGCTATCGTGGTGATCGGGCTTTCCATCGATTCCATCGTCCGTAATTTTGCAACGATCAATAGTAGTTATTATCGTATGATCGAGCTGCCGGCCTGGAGTTTTGGATTTATCGGTGCGGCAATTGGTCTCGGTGGCTACATCGTCCCCGGCATTGCCGCGAGGCTGAACAAACGCTTCAGCACTTGGACCAATTTCGCGATCATTGCCGGATTGGCGCTGACAGGATTGATCGGTGTGATGCCGGGAAATTCCTATTGGTGTCTTTTACCGGCCGCCCTGCTGATGATGACCATGGGATTTCTTGCTTACACCATCAGCCGCTCCTTGAACAAGGCAGCGGACTCCTCGAAGCGTGCCACGGTGCTTTCGGTGAAGGGTCTGGCTTTCAATCTGGGTTACGGGCTTTTCAGTCTGGCATTTTCCCGCTCTCTTGCCTCGACCGAAGGTTTAGGTGCCGACAACGCATTGCGACAGGTGCTTTTGTGGCAGATCCCGTATTTTGTAATCGTCGTCGGGCTGCTTTTATGGTGGGGACACAGCAGATTGACATCTGGAACGGCCACGTCCTGAAATCACCGGCAGTTGTGATGATTGCAGGAAAGTGGTTTTTAGATCCCTGTTTTCCCGGAAAATGCAGTCAATTCAGAGGCTGCTGAATGCAGTCAAGCGTGCCACGGTTCTGTCTTTTCCTAGAATCGTAAAGATGTCCCCAAGATCCGGTCCGTTGCCGCGTCCCGAGATCGCGACACGGATCGGGAACATGAGCTGGCCAGCCTTGGCACCATTCCGGGCTGCGATATCGGCAATCGCTTGTTTTGCCATATCGGCCGACCACTCGGTCAATTCGGAAAGGCGGTCCGCCAGTGCGGGAAGATGGGCGGAATTCACATTGCCCTTCGCTTTGGCTATAGCGTCCGGATCGTATTTGATCTCATCCGTAATCAGGAAATCAATTGCCGCCGGCACTTCGGCAAGCAAGCGGACCTTCTCTTTAACGGCGGAAGCTATGGCCGGGTAACTCTCGGTGATTGGTAGACCTGCTGCCTCGACAAACGGGCGGGCAAGGGCCGTGAATCCAGCGGAGTCCAGCTTGGCAATGTGCTGTTGATTGACCCATGTGCATTTCTCCAAATCGAAACGACCCGGAGCACGATTTACGTTTTCCAGTGAAAAACGATCAATCAGCTCCGTGAGCGTGAAGATTTCTTCGTCTGTCTTCGAAGACCAACCGAGGAGCGCGATGAAATTCACAACGGCTTCGGAAAGGAAACCCTGGCGGGGGTAATCGCTGACTGCCGCGCCCGCATCCCGTTTTGACATCTTGGAGCCGTTCGGGTTGAGAATGAGCGGAATATGCGCGTATTTCGGTGGCTCTGTGCCGAGAGCTTCGAAGAGTTGGAGATGCTTCGGCGTATTCATCAGATGATCTTCTCCGCGGATAACGTGGGACATCTTCATCTCCAGATCATCCACCACATTGACAAAATGGAAAACGTAGGAGCCATCGCTGCGGCGGATCACCATGTCAGGCGTATTGGAAGTATCCCGGTAGTCGATGGTGACCTCACCACATACCAGGTCATTCATGGTCACTGGCTTCCGCTCGAAGCGGAAACGGTAGGCATCGCCATCTTTGTAAAGGCGATCAGCAGCAAGAAGTTTCTCGAAATATGCATCGTAGATTTCATTGCGCTGGGACTGGAAGTAGGGACCGTGGTCTCCGCCTTTTTCAGGACCCTCATCCCAATCCAAGCCCAGCCAGGACATCCCGTCGAAAATTGCCTGGCGTGCTTCCTCCGTATTCCGTGCCGCATCCGTATCCTCCACGCGAAGGATGAATTTTCCTTGATGCTTGCGGGCATAGAGCCAGTTGAAAAGAGCGGTGCGGGCGCCACCTACGTGGAGGTAGCCGGTAGGCGATGGGGCGAATCTAGTGCGGACTGTCATACAGGTATTTATGGATATTCTTACAAATTATTTCGAATGTGTTTTCAGGACTGTAGAGTGCGAAGTGCACCTCTTATTAGAGCCTCGGTGGTCGAGGAAGGCTGGGTATCGAGCACTGTGCGGACAGCCTTCCGGGCATCAACTTGCTTGTAGCCCAGAGCAATTAGCGCAAGCTCCGCATCCGCTGCCGGAGCGGAAACCTGCCCCGAAGCCGCATCCTGCCAGGTATCTGTCACTCCGACTTTATCCTTCAGCTCCAGAATAATGCGCTCGGCCGTTTTTTTGCCGATTCCTTTGGTCTTGGAAAGCAGAACAGAATCGCCGGCCACGACTGCGGATTTGAATTGATTGACCGGCATACCGCTGAGAATCGCCAGGGCGATCGCGGGGCCGATGCCGGAAACACGTTCGATGAGTAATAGAAACACATCGCGTTCCTCCTCTGTGGCAAAGCCGTAGAGCGTCTGCGCATTTTCCCGGATATGCAGGTGGGTGCGGAGATCGACAAACGAGCCTTCCGTCGGGTGTAGGGAATCATAGGTGGAAACCGGGATAATCGCCTGATAACCGACTCCGTGGCAGTCCACGATGAGCCGATTCGGGAAGGCTTCGATGATGTTTCCTCTGAGTCTTGCTATCACGCGCTGAGGTTTCGGGTGAAACGGGCGATGATGCAAGAGGGAAGGTGCACTGAATCCACTGGATCGAGAATTTTCTGAGGGCAGGGTAAAACTTTTGCCCCGCCGCGGGGTGAAATATTTGGTGAGTTCGAAGTTTTCAGAAACAAATCCTGTCCCTAGTCTGCGGTGATGTCCGAAAGCGAAGAGGAAATAGTCGTCTGTTATTCATGTGAAGCTCCCATGAACGTCGCCTCTCTGGCTCCTTATTCCAAGGTGATCTGCCCTAATTGCACGAAGGAAAACCGGGTAAAAAGCCAGTTCGGCCCATATCGGGTTATCCGGCGGCACGCGATTGGGGGGATGAGTTCCGTATTCGCGGCAAAGGATGATACGCTGGACCGGGAAGTGGCATTGAAAATTCTCAGTGAGGAGTTTTCAAAGGATGAAAAGCGGATCGCCGCCTTTGAAGAGGAAGCACGGCTGACCGCATCGTTCAGTCATCCGAATGTGGTGCGTGTGCTAACCACGGGAAGAGCTTTCGGACTCTTCTATATTGCGATGGAATTTGTCCAGGGCGGACATTTTGAGCGCCACATTCGCGAGAAGGTGCGTATTTCCGAGCTGGAGCTGCTTCCTCTTGCCATTGAAGTGGCGGAAGGACTGAAAGGAGCTCAATCGGCCGGGCTGATCCACCGGGATATCAAACCCGGAAATATCCTTCTGGACTCCGAAGGTCATGCGAAGATTGTGGATTTCGGTCTGGCACTTGTGACACAGGGCGGCAAAGCCAAAGCCACTGAAATATGGGCCACCCCGTATTACGTGCCTCCGGAGGCGATCGAGGGCGGGGTAGAGGATTTTCGCGCTGATATTTATGCTTTTGGCGCAACACTTTACCATGCACTTGCTGGCCAGCCGCCTTGCGATGAAGAATCAATGGCGACCGATCTCCTCCGAGCGGCAAAGCAAAAAATCGTTCCACTCAAAAAGGTGGCTCCGGATCTCTCCGATGAAACCTGCGCGGTGGTTGATCGCGCGATGGCATACCATCCGGATGAACGCTACGGCAGCTACGATGAGATGATTTCCGACTTGAAGGTTGCTCTGAAAACCGCTCAAGGCGAGCTTGCCACCGATGAGCACGGACTGACCAAATCCGAGCAGCGCGCGAGGACCCGGCTTCGCAAGCGCCGATACTTGATTTTCGGAGGAATCGGAGCTCTTCTAGCTGGAATAGGTTTCACCGCGCTGATGGTGGATCGATCCAAAGAACCGGTAAAAAAGGAGGTAAGGGTCTTATCTGCAGATGAAAGTGTAGACGAAGGAGCAGGAAGTCCCGAGCAAATTGCCAATCGGTATAAAATGGCTCGTTGGTCCATGGAAGCAGGGCATTTTGAGCGAGCGGAGGGAGTATTTTCCCACCTTCTCAAACATGAAGAAGTTCAGGAACCTACCCGGACCTGGGCTGCGATGGAGGCAATCGTGGCGGCTTTGCTTGATGGTAGAATGCGCGATGCGAAGAGGCATGCCGCTGTTGCCCAGGAGCATCTGGAAAGCGGGCCCGCAGGTTTGGACGCGGGATTCAGTATCGGGGTTATGCCGGTTTTACGAAGGATGGATCAGTGGGAATTTGTCCAAGCCGATAAGCTCGACCTCGGCGATACCGGCACGGAAAGGTATATGGGATGTTTGATCGCTGGATTGAAAAACTGGGAGCAGGGCGGGCTGGACCAGGCGAAGCCGTTCTTCGAGCTCATCTCCGAGGACGATAGCTTGGGAAGCGATCCCGTGCTGGCCTGGTATCAGCTGACCGCAAGGAAGTATCTGAACGATTACCAGCTACTGAAATCCGGAGCGATGGATTCCCAGCCTGTCACTGAGAAAGAATGTAAGGAAGCGATCGCCGAGCTGGAGCGGATTGGGAAATTGCTGAAAACGCGGGGGCGGGCGATCTTCAATGTGGCTTCCCGGCAGTCGGATTTCAATCAGCTGGCAAAATCTTTCTCGAAAATCCGCAAAGAGCGTCCTCAGCCAACGCTTTCCCCACCGGATAAACCCAACGTTATGGATCGGCTCTCAGAGCTGGCCGCAAGCTACCGCTTTGTCGATCTGGTGGACTTGGTCTCGGGTCTGGATACGGATCCGCCTGAATCCACGCGCGAGGCCTTATTGGCCATCTCGCAATCCGCATTGGTATTTTTATCAGAAATGGAAGCTGATCTCGCAAAGCGGGCTGCGGTGGTGGATTTCTCCCTGAAGAGCGGCAAAACCATCCAGTTGATCGCGGTTTCCGGCGAGGGAAAATTACTCGGTAAGCTCGTTGATGGAACTGTCCGTGATCTGTCATGGTCCGATTTCACCGCGGATCAATTGATCGAGTTACACCGGATTCTAGTGAAAAACCCTGTTAGTGAAATGGAACGGCTGCGGAGACACGAATCCGCGATCGCCTTCGATTGGCTGGCCGGAGATCGTCAGCGCGCGATATCCGCAGCAGATAAGCTTTCGGCGGAAAGTGCCGGATTCAGGCAGCGCTGGGACGGGTTGATTGCAGGGCTGCCCCAGTAGCCTCTCAATTTGAGAAACGTCTCACGACACTCTCCGGAACCTGATTGCTGGCGACCCATTGGCGCACCGCCGCGGGATCTTTCTTCGCCCATCCTCCCAGCATCCGATGGTAGAGCTTCAGTTGCTGTTGTGGATTGGAAACACCGCGGATCCATGCGGCGGATTGCTCGGGCGCTCGCTCGTCGCAGCTCCACACAAAAGATTCGACCACGCGATCGTATCCCGGTGTTCCGGCCAGCGATGATACCCACTTTGCTGTTCCGGCAATATCATTCTGGGACATCGCCGGGATCGTTGCCGCGGCGGCGGCCGCTTGTGCCTCTGGCTCCAGTGAGGTAACAAAACTCGCCGCCTTGTCCACATCCAGGCGCGCTAGGCGTCTTGCCACCTCGCCGGATGCTCTTGACTGCAGATCTCCTTTCTCCAGCGATGCCACCCAATCCGCGGCAGCCTGGGGATCCTGACGGGAAAGGTTCTGTGAAATAATCATGACAAAACTTCCCTTCAGTTGCTCGTCGGCGATAGAATCCGTAAATGCAAAAGCCACATCCTCGCCCTTCATCAAGAGAGCTTTTGCCATGGCATCAATCGCCCGGCCGCGCTCACGGCTCAGCGGCATTTCCTGTGTCAGGCGGGAAGCGGTCTCGATGTCTGTGGCGGCAATTCCTTTGATCACTGCGGCCATGTAGGGGTTCGCACCCTCACCATCATGAGCTTGGATGGCCCAGTTCTCAGCCGCTTTGGGATCGGCCCCGGCCCACGTTTCCAGGACTTCACCGCGGTTCCGACGCATATCGGGATTCTCCTCAATGTAGGAAAGTGCTGTGAGGGGATCGGTTTTTGCCCATGCCCGGAAGAGCAGCTCCAATTCATCGCCGGTATTGCCGTAATGATTCAGCTCACGGTATTGATCCGCAACCGCCGCGAACTGATCCGGGGCGAGATCATCGAGAAAATCCATCAAGGCACGCTGCCTCTCGTAGGCATCGCCGATTTCGGTGATTTTCACCAAAGCCTCTTTTGGAGCAAGACGCGTCCGCGCGGGGCGATCGGAAGGTTCGCGTGATGTTCTGGGACCAGCTTTGGAATCTTGAGCCTGGCTGTGTGAGAATGCGACCGAAGCTGGATCGGTTGCAGCCAGAAGCGCATCCGCCTCCTGTTTCTTCGCTTGGCGGGTGGAAATGATGGCTATCGACGCCCCGAGGGCAAAGATAAGAAAATGGCTGGAGATGAGGGTGGATTTTTTCATAACAGCACACGGGGCGTTAACCGTATTCCTACGCGGAATGCGGGAGAAGTATTTCATGTTTTGTGTCGGGCCTTGATGTTTTTCGAACGCGAGGGGATTCTGCCAGCATATGCAGTATCGGACCAAGCCGGAGGAAATCGAAGGAATGCCCTCGGGGATACCCCACATTATCGGCAACGAGGCAGCTGAACGTTTTTCCTTTTACGGGATGAAAGCCATCCTCGCGGTGTTTCTTTCCCGTTATCTTTTCCTGATGGATGGCGGCGATGGCACGCCGATGGATGAAGCCCGTTCGGCGGAGCTCGTTCACTTGTTCAATGGCGTCTTTTATCTAACCCCTATCATCGGCGCTGTTCTTGCTGACGTATTTTTCGGAAAATATAAGGTAATCATCTGGTTATCAATTGTCTACTGCGCTGGTCATGCTGCTCTCGCCATGATGGGGATGTTCGGGAATTCTGAGTATTGGCTGATGGCTGGGATGGGGTTGATCGCTCTCGGAGCAGGTGGCATCAAGCCATGTGTTTCCGCGCACGTCGGCGATCAATTCGGTGCAAGGAATGCCCGGTTGATTCCGCGGATTTTCAACTGGTTTTATTTTTCGATCAATCTCGGTGCGTTCGTGTCGATGCTGCTCACTCCCTGGCTATTGGAGTGGTATGGGCCGCACTGGGCCTTTGGCGTGCCGGGGATTCTGATGGCAATCGCCACATTCATGTTCTGGCTCGGGAGGAAAGAATTCGCCCATGTGCCCGCAGGCGGGATGGCTTTCTTGAAAGAGGCCTTTGGCAGGGATGGGCTGATTGCGATCTTCAAACTCACGCCGGTTTACCTCTTTGTCGCTGTTTTCTGGGCGCTTTTCGATCAAACCGGCTCTACCTGGATTTTCCAATCCGAAGATATGGATAGGAATTTTCTCGGTTTCGAGTGGTTGCCGTCCCAAATTCAATCGCTCAATTCGATTTTTGTGCTGAGTTTCATTCCGCTTTTTAGCCTGTTTATCTATCCATGGGTGGAAAATATCTGGCCGCTAAGTTCCCTGAGGAAGATGGGCACCGGGTTTATTTTTATGACGGTGGCCTTTGTCTTGGTGAGCCTCATTCAGGTAAACATCGATGGCGGGGGCAAACCGAACATCGGCTGGCAGGTCCTGGCTTTCGCTTTACTGACGATTTCCGAAATCATGGTATCGATCGTGGCCATGGAGTTCGCCTATACCCAGGCACCGAGGAAAATGAAATCGTTCATCATGTGCTTTTACCTCGCGGCGGTGGCGCTCGGGAATTTCCTGGTAGCGGGGGTCAATCATTACATCCGTATTCCCAGCGCAGCCGAAGAGCAGCTTATAGAAGCTATCGGGCTTTTACCGGAAGACTGGCAGGAAGATCCGCGCACGGCGGTGCTACCCGGATACGACGGGATCTCGGGCACGGAGGATGACTTTATCCGGAGGCTGAACGCCGGTGCGAAACTCCCGCTGGAAGTCCCGGGGCAGGAGATCCTCGAAAGCGCCGCCAGCGCCATCACCACCTCAGCAGCCACACGAGGGAATATCCTTCCGAGTGCTTCTGAAGGCGATAAAATCGTTTCTGCTTTCAAGGATCATTGGGGCAGGCCCTTGCGTTATCTTGTTTTGAATTCCACCACCAGTCGCATCTGGAGTGCCGGGGCGGATGGAGAATGGAATACCAAATGGGATGTTGGCATCATCATCGAGAAAAACGCCTCGGAATCAGAAGCGGAGCCGTCTTGGTTCGATCAATTCCACCCTGCGGAACCGTGGCTTGCCAAACGCAGGAAAGAACTGGGGCTGGATCAAGACAGTTCGGAGGAAACCGTGGAAAGCTTCGCGCTTGAAACCTTTTCCGGAGGTCAGGTCCGTCTGCAGGGAGCGAGCTATTTCTGGTTCTTCAGCGGTCTGATGGGGATCACAGCGTTTCTTTTCATCCCGTTCGCGATCCTTTACCGCCCGAAAAGCTACCTGCAGGAATAGCCATCAATTGGCATCCGGATTTGGAGCGAAGATCTCGCCTTCGCTTTGGCCGATGATGACTGCCGCGCAGGAATCGCTAAACACATTGACTGCGGTCCGGCTCATATCCAGCAAGCGATCGACCGATAGTAGAGCGACGACGGCTGTTTCCGCATTCTCGATACCGGAGTTTTTCAGGATGAGCAGAATCGCAACCAGGCTGGCGGAAGGGATGCCCGCTACGCCGATGCTGGTGAGAAGTGCCGCAATGATGATGAAGAACTGGGAACCAAGTCCGAGCTGGATTCCCATCACCTGGGCTACAAAAATCACTGCAACACACTCATAGAGAGCGGTTCCATCCATATTGACGGTTGCACCCAGGGGTAGGGTGAAGCTGGTCACGCGCTTGGAAACTCCGGAGCCTTCATGGACGGCGCGCATGCTCACCGGTAAGGTCGCGGAGGAAGATGCCGTCGAAAATGCCAGCAAAAGGGCGGGCCGCATCGCCCGAAAATGGGCAAGGGGACTCACTTTTCCAAGGAACTTCAGCGCCAACGGCATGACTACGAATAGATGCAGCCCCAAGGCAAACAGCACGGTGAAGAAATACTTCCCAAGCTGTGCGAAAAGCCCGGCTCCGGTCTCGTAGACGACGGGTAGAATCAGTGCGTAGACGCCGATCGGTGCCGTTGCCATGATCCATTTCGTCACGACGATCATCGCTTCATTTGCGGCAGCGAAAAACTCCCGGATGGTATGTCCCGTGTCCCCGGGAAGCTGGGTGACGGCAATGGAAAAGAGAATACTGAAAACGATGACACCCAGCATCTGACCATTGTCGCCAGCGGCCGAAACGATGTTTTCCGGTAACATCGCTTTGAAAACTCCAAGGAAATCCTTGCCCTCGCGCTTGCCCGCTTCCTCCACTTTGTCTTTGGCCGCGAGATCGGCGGAAGCCTCTTCTTCTACGAAAGCAGCCCGGATGGTTTCATTTGGCTGACCGTCCACGAGCCCCGGTTGCACGATATTGACCACCATCAACCCAACGGTCACTGCCACCACACTGGAGCAAAAATAGAAGGCGATGGTTTTCAATCCCAGTCGGCCAAATCCCTCGACACCTTTCATCCCGGTAATTCCGGAAACCACAGCCGTCACAATCAGGGGCACGATGATCATTTTCAATCCCCGCATGAACAGCTCGCCGATGAATCGGCACGTCTCCAACACACCGCCAGTGAATTTTCCGGCAATGGATTCGTCACCGGCACTCCCGATCAGGCCCCGGAGGACGAGCGCGGTAATTGCCGCCAAAACCAATGCGAGCAAAATCTGCCAGTGCGTTGCGAGTCGTTTCATCCAGCCAAATAATCCGATTCCTCATGAAATGAAAAGACACTTGCGAAATTTGCTGGATTATCACGATTACCAACCTTCCATAAATAAAATTTTACATAGCTTATATTCAGTCGATTGCGTATCGATCTAGGGAAGATAAGTTAAATTTCCGGAGCGGACGTAAGATTTTTTCAAATTTTCAAAGGCGACACCGGAAACGGATTCTGTCTAATTTTTTTGAAGCCCCTAGAGCCAATCGGCCCGTTTTTCTAAATCCCTTGAAACACTGTGATCGTAGGGAAACGGAGAATCGGAGAAATCTGTGAAGCTACTACATGTGGTATTGTGAATAATTTGTGGATACCACATCTCCTAAAATGGCGTTGACCCGGCACTCGGTTTGCTATCAGTCTTCTCAACGCTTCGCCAGAAGCCAGCGCCGCATTTGAAGAAAAAATTTTCACCACCTACTGATTCCACCATGTCCACTACCACCGTTACCCTTGGCGATCGCACCTTCGTCCTCGACAAGAAGAAAGCAGAACTCGCTTTTAACTCCAAGCGGGTCATCAACGGCAAGGATACGATGTTCTTCAACATTCTCCCGCTGAAATACCAGTGGGCTTATGATCTCTATAAGACGATGAAGAACAATCACTGGGAGCCGGAGGACATCTCGATGCAAAAGGATGTCGAGCAATGGCGCTCAAATGAGATTTCCGACGTGGAGCGTTGGATCATCAAGATGGGGATCGGCTATTTCTCCGCTGCGGAAGGCATCGTCGGCGACAATGTGCTTCACGTGGTTCGCGAGGTTGTGACGGCACCTGAGCTAAAGCTTGTTCTCGGCCGTCACGCGCATGAGGAAAATATCCATGCGGACAGCTTGGTCTACATGATTTCCTCCCTCGGCATCAATCCACATGAATGCGAAGCGATGTTCGAGGATGTCCCGACAATCACCGCGAAAAATAACTTCGTCACCTCGAACAGCAGGGCGCTGCGCCGCGATATCGATCTCACGGTTACCGAAAACAAACAGGCGCTTGCTAAAAATATCTTCATGTTCGGCCAAATCATGGAGGGCACTCAATTCTACGGGCTCTTCGGGATGATTCTTTCCCTCTACCGGCAGAATAAGTTCCCGGGCATCGGCCAGATGTTCCGCTACACCTTACGCGATGAATCCAACCATATCGAGGTCTTCCGCAACCTCCTCATGGATCTCGTCGACGAAAATCCTGATATCTGGACTGAGGAATTCCGCGCCGATCTCCGCGAGACCATGGCCGAAGGCATCCGCTTGGAAAAAGCTTTCATTCGCGATTGCCTTCCGGTTTCCGGACTGGGGCTCAACTCCGATGATTTCGAGACCTATATTGATTACATCGCTGATCGCCGCCTGGTATCCTGCGGGCTCAATCCGCTCAACGAGTCCGTTTCCAACCCGTTTCCGTGGCTGGCCGAGATGATGGACATCAAGAAGGAGCAAAACTTCTTCGAAGGCCGCGTCACCGAGTATCAAAAAGCCGCGGCACTCACCGCCGTTGATGATGATGAACTCTAGGACGTAAAACCTTCCTTGCCGGGGAATCAGTGCCGGGTGACCTGTGGAAAAAACGAAGCCGACCTAACTGAAATGGAAAAAGTGAATACATTTGAAAATCCGGAGGTATCGGGACGGGGACCCAATCCAGCTTTTGATGGAAAGCACGACCAACCGCAATGCACCCGTCCGCGTCCCATTGCTCGGCCATTGCCCGTTTCCCGGGAGATTTCAGGAACCTCGAAACATCTCAAATCTTTTCCAGATCTTATCCACTTCCGGCACTATTGAATCATCCATTTTCCGATAGATTCCAAACACTCTCTTCCCACTGATCCTCCGGCACCAGCCGTTTCACCTTCCGCTCAAAATACCATGTATCGCTCTCTCAATCTCACCGAAGACAATATCCTCAAGCAGGTCATTTCCGATCGCTTTGCTCTTGCTACCGCGGAACGCCAGTATGATTGGCGCCAGTCGCTTCCCGAAGAAAAGCGCAAGCCGATGCCCGACATCATCGTCACTCGCGGAGACAAGGAGTCCCAGTTTTCCCTTGAGGATGTTGCGGATGCGATCGGTGACTCCCTGACGGATCTTTTGGTCGCGCGGTCGGAGGACGAGACATCGATTTTCTCTGATGTGAACCGGAATTTCGTTTCGCAGGTGGCACATGCGGTTGCCGTCTCACTCACGGAGACCCTGGAAACTGGCAGCCGGCTGCGTCTCACCGAGGCGGATCTCTACCTACTGATTGAAAAGGCCTTGTTGGAGAATGAGGCCTACGATGTGGCAAAGTCCCTGGCTTTTCGTCGCTCCTTGGAAAAAACGGGTCATGTCGATCTCGGCTCCGCGCCGCACGCGCTACCGGTTCGCCTCATCCGCCGCAACGGCAATGTCGTGCCGTGGTCCGAGACGAAGATCGAGATCGCTGTCCGCAAGGCTTTCCTCACCATCAAGGAAAACCCGGAGCCCGCGATCGATATCGCCAAGGCGGTCACAGAACGCATCCGGCGTGGTGATCAATCCTTCGTCCATATTGAGGACGTGCAGGATCTCGTCCAGGAAGAGCTGATGGCACAACGCCATTTCAAAGCAGCCGCACATTACATTCTCTACCGCGCCCAGCGGAATCTTCTTCGCGAAGAAGAGGAAAACGAAGCTGCCGAGGACCTCAACCAGGACTCGATGATCGTCGTCACCAATGAGGACGGCACTTCCTCCTTCTGGGATGGCATCGAGCTGAAAAAGCGCATCGCCTACGCTTCCATCGGTCTCGAGCTGGATCTTCCGGAAGCCGAGATCGAGCGTGAGCTCCGCCGTTCCATAGGCTCCGAGATTTCCGCGAAAGATCTTAAAGCAACGATCATTCTCAACTCCAAAACACTCATCGAGAAAGATGCGGATTTCGCGAAGTTTGCCGCCCGTATCCTGCTTTCCTACATCTACGAGGAAGTGCTGGACTGGAATATCTACACCGATGGTGTGGAAAAACTCAAAGACGCCCACAAGGCTGGCTTCAAATCCTACCTGAAATATGGCGTGGCGATCAAACGCCTCAACCCGGAGCTGATCGAGAAATACGATATCGATAAACTCGCGGAAGCTTTCGATCCCACCGCCGACCTCGATTTCGACTACCTCGGCATCCAGACACTCTACGATCGCTATCTCATCGTCGATAAAACCGGCAACAAACACCAGCGCCTGGAGACCCCGCAGTTCTTCTGGATGCGTGTCGCCATGGGCCTTTTCAAAAGGGAGAAAACCAATGCCGAGGACTGGGTCATCCGTCTTTACAATCTCTACAAAGGCCGCCGCTTCTGCTCCTCCACACCCACACTTTTCAATTCCGGCACACTCCATTCCCAGCTTTCTTCCTGCTACCTCTACAAGGTCGATGACTCCATCGAGTCCATCATGCAGCGTGGCATCGCGGAAAATGCTTACCTCTCCAAGTGGGCGGGCGGTCTCGGTGGCTCCTGGACAGCTGTCCGCGGCACCGGCGGCTACATCCAGGGCACGAATGGCGAGTCCCAGGGCATCATCCCGTTCCTCAAGCTTCACAACGATCAGCTGCTGGCGGTAAACCAAGGCGGCAAACGCAAAGGCTCCGGCTGTGCCTATCTTGAGACATGGCACAACGACATCGAGGACTTCCTCGAGCTCCGCAAAAACACCGGAGACGATCGCCGCCGCTGCCACGACATGAACACCGCGAACTGGGTGCCGGATCTCTTCATGAAACGCATGGAAGAGCGCAGAACCTGGACGCTTTTCCGCTCGAACGAAGTCCCGGATCTCCACGATCTCTACGGCAAGGCTTTCGAGGAAAAATACGAGCAATACGAGGCGCTCGCCGCCGAGGGCAAAATCTGGTCCCGCACGCTCCCGGCCATCGAGCTATGGAAGTCCATGCTGAAAATGGTTTTCGAGACCGGCCACCCATGGATCACTTTCAAAGACCCGTGCAACGTCCGCTCCCCGCAGGACCATTGCGGCGTCATCCACTCCAGCAACCTCTGCACGGAGATCACGCTCAATACCTCCGAGGAGGAAACCGCGGTCTGCAACCTTGGCTCCGTCGTTCTCGATACCCATATCAATCGTGACGGCGCGCTCGATCACGAGATGCTCAAGGAAACCATCACCGTGGCCATCCGCGCTCTCGACAATGTCATCGATATCAATTTCTACCCGACGGAAGCTGCCAGAACCGCAAACTCCCGCCACCGCCCGATCGGTCTCGGCGTGATGGGCCTGCAAAACGCCCTCTACAAGCGCAACCTCGCCTTCGCGTCGAATGCCGCAGTCGAGTTCAACGACGAGATGATGGAAGCCATCGCTTACTATGCCTACAGCGCATCCAGCGATCTCGCCGCTGAAGTCGGCACCTACTCCAGCTACGAGGGCTCCAAATGGAGCAGGGGACTTCTCCCGCAGGACACCGTGGACCTTCTCGAAGACGAGCGCGGCCGGAAAATCGATGTTCCGCGCGGCGGAAAAATGGATTGGTCCGTTGTCCGCGAGAAAATCGCCGCCCACGGCATGCGGAATTCCAACGTGCTCGCCATCGCGCCGACTGCGACCATCTCGAACATCATGGGCACCACCCCGTGCATCGAGCCGAACTACAAGAACCTCTACGTGAAGTCCAATCTCTCCGGCGATTTCACCATCCTCAATACCGAGCTGGTCCGCGATCTCAAGAAAGCGAATCTCTGGTCACAGGGAATGGTCGATCAGTTGAAATACTTTGATGGCGAGCTCGATAACATCGATGACATTCCGGAGGCGATCAAACAGAAGCACAAAACCGTCTTCGGCATCTCCCACGAATACATTGTCGATGCCGCCGCCCGTCGCCAGAAATGGATCGACCAATCACAATCGGTCAACCTCTTCCTCGCCACTCCGGATCTCAAGACGCTCAGCCACATGTATCGCCGTGCGTGGGACAAAGGTCTCAAAACCACCTACTATCTCCGCACTCTCCAGGCTTCCAACGTCGAGAAATCCACCGTCAACATCCAGAAGGAGCAACGCGGCGTCATGGCCACCCAGACCGCCGCCGCAGCTGCCACCAAAAAGGAATTCACCGAAGCCCAGAAAAACGCCTGCTCCCTCGATGCCATGCTGAATGGCGGAGAGTGCGAGGCTTGCCAGTGAAAACCAATCACCACGCCTGCCTGCCCTTCGTAGCTTCAGTGAAGAAGGGGTCCATCGACGCCATGATAAACGGGGGATAGTGTGATGCTTGTCAGTAGTTTCATAGGGAGAAAATGTTTGTAGTAGGTAGATACGTTGTTGGGAAAATTGAAAATCACTGATCGATTGAATTTCTATGAGGCCAACTGCTTATATTTCTGAAATATCCTTTTCCGGTGGTCAAATATACCAGTTTGATGCGAAAGAAAAGATACTGTTGGTTGGATCGAATAATAGCGGGAAGTCACAGACCTTACGTGAAATCGTCGGATCCTCAAAAGATGGTAAATTTGAGCGAAATCACGTTGTTAAAGGACTAAAAATCGAAAAAACGGGCAAGTCTAGCGATCTAAAAGCGTTTCTCGAGGAAGAGGCAGATCTTGTTGGTGTAACATATCATTATGAAAGCTGGCAAATTCCAGGCTTGCACATTCAGTTTTGGGATGAGCCTCTTCTTTTGCACTCCCTTTCGGATGGGTATATTAAAAATATTGCGGCAGAGTCGAGGCTAACAATATGTAATCAGCAGAATAGTATTTCTCCAGGTGAGCAAATAAAGGTTCCACAGCATTTGCTCTATGATAGTCAGTCTTTGATGACGAAGATAAGTGATCTCTTCAAGAAAGCATTCGGACACGCTATTTTCTTTAATTTTAGGGGAGGTAGCAAATTGCCAATTCATGTAGGTGAAGTCTCTAGCGGATCTGAGGTTGATCGAGTTAGTGATTCCTACGTTGAAGAAGTGCGCAAAAATCCGCTTCTAGATAAGCAGGGTGACGGGATGAAAAGTTATGCAGGTATTCTCTTCGAAGCAGTCGTATCGAATAAGAATATTACATTAATCGACGAACCTGAGGCGTTTCTACATCCACCACAAATGAGGCGGTTGGGTGAAACTTTGGCTCAGGAAGTTGACGGACAATTGTTTGTGGCGACTCATAGCAGTGAAATTATGAGAGGATTTCTAGAGGGGACTAAAGGAAATGTTCGAATCCTAAGAATTAGCCGAATCGGTGAAATTAATTTCGTTACTGAGGCTGGCCTGACCCCAGAAAATCGGACAGCTCCTTTTTAGAGTTCTTGTGGTAAAACCAC
>NZ_JBHUIT010000033.1:0-7208 GCF_042683045.1 Luteolibacter algae
CGCTATTAGTCAACGAGTTTTCAAAGCTATAGAACTGTTCACTGCCGCACAGGCAGCTTAGAAATCAAAAGCCACTCGGAGCCCATCCACCGCCTCGTTCACTGCCGCACAGGCAGCTTAGAAATTCAACGGGGCCGGAGCGGCCGCCAGATCCGGGTTCACTGCCGCACAGGCAGCTTAGAAAATGAGCCCCCTCTCCATCCGCATCATCGAGGAGTTCACTGCCGCACAGGCAGCTTAGAAAGCGATGGAGGCGGTGGAGGGCGCGGAGGTTTTGTTCACTGCCGCACAGGCAGCTTAGAAAGTAGGATGCTGAGGCGATTCTCACTGGATAAAGTTCACTGCCGCACAGGCAGCTTAGAAAGAACGGAAAAACACGGTTGTATCTCTCAATAAGTTCACTGCCGCACAGGCAGCTTAGAAATTTGGGACTTGCTCTTTTTCGAGGAGAAACAAGTTCACTGCCGCACAGGCAGCTTAGAAAAGTAAAGTGGTATTGCAAGGGGGGAATGAGTTGTTCACTGCCGCACAGGCAGCTTAGAAATCTGCAAAGATTACGGTGTTGAGGAAGCGATTGTTCACTGCCGCACAGGCAGCTTAGAAAACCCGCGATAGGTCTAGCAATCGGCCTTGAAAGTTCACTGCCGCACAGGCAGCTTAGAAATCTATTATATGTAACTCTCGCCGTCTCGAATAGTTCACTGCCGCACAGGCAGCTTAGAAATACTCACGGGAGAGGGATAAGCAGGGGCTCGCGTTCACTGCCGCACAGGCAGCTTAGAAAAGATACAGTTTGGCCAAATGAGGTAAAATCTAGTTCACTGCCGCACAGGCAGCTTAGAAAAAACAAGCCCACGATACTATGCGCCCCGTAATGTTCACTGCCGCACAGGCAGCTTAGAAATCACGGATTACCGAGGACTGTTTGCAATACAAGTTTACTGCCGCACAGGCAGCTTAGAAATCATCCTCTTCATCGCCCGGGCCGGACCATTCGTTCACTGCCGCACAGGCAGCTTAGAAATTGCAAAAACTCGCGGACGCATCCGGCGAAACGTTCACTGCCGCACAGGCAGCTTAGAAACATCCGGAGGCCATGCCCTTTGACTATCGGGTCGTTCACTGCCGCACAGGCAGCTTAGAAAACTCACGGTTGATCGCATTCTTTCATGGGCAGGTTCACTGCCGCACAGGCAGCTTAGAAAATGCGCTTGGCGACCTCCTTTGCAGCGTCCAGGTTCACTGCCGCACAGGCAGCTTAGAAAAAATTGATGCGTCAACACTTTCCCCCTGTCCGGTTCACTGCCGCACAGGCAGCTTAGAAATTTGCAAGCCACTTCCTTGCGGCTTTCGGCGAGTTCACTGCCGCACAGGCAGCTTAGAAACTACCCATGGCCGGAGTCCTATCCTACGCACTGTTCACTGCCGCGCAGGCAGCTTAGAAAACACATTGACCCAACCCCGAAGCTGGATACTTCCGCAGGGGTGCAATTCTTTCACGAACTCAATGACGGACGGATTCTGGGCAGCGGCGATTTCACCAGAATCGAAGATGAGGCACAGTTCAAACTTGTTGCTCGATTACCAGAATCTCCGGGGTATATCTCCGCAGAAGTGGGGGACATACCTAGTAGACCGGCGAAAAAATCACGATTATCCTTGGAATCACCAACAAAAAAAGGATCGCCACAGGCGATACAGCCAGTTGTTCCGTATCCAGAAAATCGGTGACGATCCGCTCGTGATGGTCGACCGTTCAGAGTATAACTGACCAGAGTGGTTCAACTTCCCGTCGCGCTCTCCCGGAGGGTAAGCAGCTTTTCCTTCCAGTCGTCTGGAAAGCCCATCGTCTCCGGACAAGCCAGCGGGCAGCCTTCCAGCAATTTTTCAAGACGTTCCAGCCAGGTGTTTTCCGGTTCCACGCTCCAGAGACAATAAACTAGCGCCGCTACCTGTGCGAAGAAGCACTGGTTATCCCCGACGATCCCTTTCAGGTATCCTTTCTTGCGGGGGCCACTAACGTATCGGGAATCCCAGACCCGCGACTGATGGGCGCACTTGTTCCGCAAATCGTTGATCGTGGCTCCAGGAAACCATCTCTCCGACGGACAAATGGAACGCGTCTGAAACCGGTTTCTTGTCCTGGTTGTTTACCAGCATCCCATAAGCCCTCGACCAGGTTCCTAGGGTCAGCGTTTCCGCCAGCATCCAACATGGCGGATATTCCGGATCGTCATATGTCGCGTGGTATTTCTTGATGAACGGCGTCTGTTTGTCCCTCGCCACCGATTCTAGAAACTCCGCATGATCGAAATACGGCTTTCCCGTTTTTTCATCGGTCTTGTCGCTCCACAATGTGGAGTCAATGAACCAGTGCGGACCGTATTTCGCGGCCATGGTGTTGTTCATCGAGGTTCTGAACGCGACCTCGAAGCGTTCCACCGCATCGAGAACCAGTAACCGCAAATGGCGGTCAAATTCATAGAGTCTCACGATATCCTCGAAGGTGGCGCCCTTGATGAAATCTTCCTCGAGTTTGCCATCGGGAGTTTTCTTGCGAAACGGCAGAGCGTAGCCAGTCAGCCTATAATAGCCGCTTTTTTCCAGCCAGTGGGTTGCGAAAAAGTCGTCATCTATGGCCAACCCGCGCGACCTCATCAGCTCGATGTGCTGTGCTGTGGTCAGATATTTCTTATCAAACTTCATGGCGTCAGACTTAATCCTTGCTCCATGGGTTCGGAAAATCAGGCAAAAAAATGGCGCAGCGTGGTTCGCTCCCGGTTACCCAGGGTCGCGTGCTGCGCACTATTGATAACAAGGTAGGAAATCCCTTTGATATATCAAGTGATATTTATTCAAACTTTCACTGTGCAGAAGAGGCTATCCAGCCCCCGCCCAACGGGATTCCAGTCTTGTTCGGCATTCGTCACCGGAACCGCGTTGGCGAGAGCCTGCCGGGGGGTATTCCCGATTCCAGTGCAGCCCCTTCCATGCCAGAGTATGGATTTTTTCTCAAGTTCGATCAAGAAGCGCAGGGCGGAAATTGCCGCCTGTAATCTGGAAGAACGCCGGAAGTCCCGCCTTGGAGCAAATGGAATTTACATGGTCATTGGAAACGTTTGCGTCTGATCAAGAAACAGATCGCTCCGCAGATGACGATCAGGGCGCTTGTCGGTTCTGGAACCGCACCCGCGACGATTGCCTTGTCCGGATCGGTCTCCCAGGCGATGCCATGAATTGAAAGTCCGAACGCACCTCCGGATACCTCAAGCCATCCGTAGTGCCAACCGTCTTCCTTCAAGATGCGGAAAGCGAGAAATCCTGTAATCCTCACTTCCCACATAAAAGGTGCCCGCCTGTCCTGTAGCCTCTGGACCGATCGATACAGGAGGCGAAAGCATTGTAAAAGTCCCATTTCGGAAGTTATTGCCATCCCATTGAACCTGGGTTTGGGGAGTGTAAAGCAGCGATGAGTCAGCTCCGATGATTGAACCTACGAGCATACCGGCACAAAGCGAAGCCGGATCACGATTTGGTGGCAAATAAGGAGCTCCTAGAATCTGGACACTACCGTAAGGGGCAGCATAGACACCGCTTGCAGTCGTCCCCGCGTCTGTCCGATCAAGGGTAGAATATAGCCCGAAATCGGTAGATCCGTCACTATCCACGTCGAATTCGAAGCTTTTACGTGAATCCGAGGCTGAAACCATCATCCAATCCCCGACCCTCACACCGTCGAAAGGCAGGTGCCGTCTGGATTTTTTCGGATCGAAATCTGTGTGTAGATTACGGCTCCCTGCGAAAAGCACAAGAGCAGGGGGGAAAAATGCCGAAATGTACAAAAGGGGAGATCACATGATGGATAGTGATAGTTCTTATAAGTGAGACTTCAAGAGACCGGCAACCGAATCGCAGAAAAGCCTGGGGAAAATGAGGCTGTTGTGGACTCCGCTTCGGATTACGGGGACTTTGGATGATATGGATAAGGATCTGAACGGGCGGTTGATCGAGGCGGCGGGGATGTGGGTGTCTGAGCGTCTCCAAGCTCAAGCGCATGTATGCCGATCTCGCGATGGAGAACGATGCCATCAAATCGCTGCCCGAAAAAAGAACTCTGAAGTCGGCTGGCTGATTGAGGAGGTATGACGTCTCCCCCGAAAACCGGACGGATTGAAACTTGAGGGATTTCCGGTAGAAACATCGGAAAGGAACCAAGGAAATGAAGAGAAGTCAGTATACGCCGGAGCAAGTGACCTACGCGTTGAAGCAGAACGAGGCGGGTGAAACCGTTGCCTCGCTTTGCCGGAAGATGGGGGTTAGCGAAGCGACCTTTTACAACTGGAAGAAGAAGTATGCGGGGATGGGGATTAGCGATGTCCGCGAGCTGCGCCTGCTTCGTGAAGAGAACATGAAGCTCAAGCGGCTGGTTGCGGATCTGAGCCTCGACAAGCATATCCTGCAGGAGGTTCTGGCAAAAAAGCCCGGATGCAAACGCGAGTTAGTTGATTGGATGAAGGCGGCCTACCGGATCAGTTCGAGCCGGGCTTGCCGTCTCGCCGGTCTGGCGCGTTCGGGTTACTATTACGAGCCGAAGGGCAATCCGTTCAACGAGCTGCTGGCACGGAGAATCAAGGAGATTTCGTCCGTAAGGATACGCTTCGGTTGTCAGCGGATCCACACAATGCTGGTAAGGGAAGGTTGGCAAGTGAACCGGAAGAGGGTCAGAAGGCTGTATTTGCAGGAAGGGCTGCAGCTGCGACGTAAAGAAGCGGACGAAACGCGGCTCGCATCTTCGGGTGATTCCCGCGAAGGCAGTGAAAATGAACGAGCGGTGGTCGATGGACTTTGTTACCGACCGGCTTGAGAGCGGGAGCTATTTCAGGATACTGCCGGTTGTGGACCAGTTCACACGTGAGTGCCTGGCTGTCAAAGCGGGCCGGTCGCTGGGAGGCAAGGACGTTGCGAAATGTCTTGGTGAAGTCATCCCATCACGTGGCACGCCGGATACGATCACGGTCGACAACGGTTCCGAATTTTACAGTCGTGAGATGGATGCATGGGCATACCGGAACGGCATCAGCCTGGATTTCATCCGTCCCGGCAAGCCGGTTGAGAACGCATACATTGAGAGCTTCAACGGACGGCTTAGAGACGAATGCTGGAACACACAGCTGTTTTTTGATCTCATGGACGCACAGGAGAAAACGACCGGGATAACTTGAGTATCGCTGTCCAGTTTTTGGGGATGGGTCAAATGGCAGAGTTGTGCATTAAGGATTTGACCAAGCCATTGGGGCCACTCTGAGGAAAATAGAAATTCGAGATCCTCTTCCTCAACAGTAAGCATTTCGCCGCCGAGGTTCCGAAGGGTCACACGAGGGCGGAGAACCGAAGTTCTGGTAGTATTCGCCGGATCATGACTCCGGATTGTGTAGTCGGATAAAACCTCGTAACAATGACGGGTCATTGTACTCCCGTTCCACAAGCCAGCATTGATGATGTCACCGGGTTGGACGTGGTAAATTGAGCAGGTTTTACCGGGAATCGGTCCGAGCGTGACTCCTTCGCCTGGACGGCTTTCAGGAAAACGGATCTCTGTATGGAAATTCGGGTATTCGTTCGGATTCAATCCGGTGTCGATGGCAATAAGTGTGGAGCCATGCTTAGTTGGGATGATGCAGTATTTTGGGATGGGTGGTGTCTGGGTATTCATGATGGGGTTGGTAGACGTATGAGAAATTCGTTGAGGGTATTTCTGTTTCATTCGGTTGGATCGCTCGCCAGAAATATGACGGTGTAGGTTCGATCCGCAGACGTGACGATGGTTACCAGATCTACTATGGATGCCGCATCGGAGGCGACATACTGGGATATAATTTCGGTATTATCCGCCAATGACCGGATATTGCTTTCCAGGTCATATTGGGATCCTTCGTGCCAGTCGCCGGCGAGGTGTCGTCGGACGAGAGGCAGGTAGTTGAACCCTTTATGGACCGTTTAAACTACAGGGGAAACGTGGATTTTGTGCAAAAACACACGGGAAACACACGGTGAATTGGCTGCGCGGATGAATGCGACGGGTAGCCAAAGCGGTTGCCGATGCCACTGGCCAACTGCTGATTGGAATACTTGGAGGACATGAGATCAGGGACGGTTGGGAATGAACGTCCAAAACGAGCTGGCATCAGCTAGTGGCGCTCATGATCAAATGAAAGCGGTTGCCCCTCCATTTTCGTCGGGATAAGCCCCATCTATCCGCTGGCCATGTAAGTCTTGCGCGATACGATGCCACTGATGGAGCGCCCAATTTTTAGAGCCTTTCGGGAAGAAGCCAATGTAATCTCTACAGGCGGCTACCACGATGGAGTGTCAACAAATATCTTCCTCAACCACGGAAAAGACCCGTTGGTGAATTTACACGAGAATGTCCATGACAGGATATTTAGCTCCTGCCCGGATGCACGAATCCTGGCTGTGCTTCTTTTTGGTGAGAGGAAAGAATTTGCCGCACTAGAGGACAAGAGAGCGATTCCGAAATTTTCCGAA
Source organism: Luteolibacter algae (assembly GCF_042683045.1). Taxonomy (NCBI): domain Bacteria; kingdom Pseudomonadati; phylum Verrucomicrobiota; class Verrucomicrobiia; order Verrucomicrobiales; family Verrucomicrobiaceae; genus Luteolibacter; species Luteolibacter algae. Next base: position 6,547 of record NZ_JBHUIT010000033.1, read on the forward strand.
TTGATCAATGCTATGTATTCGGCATCCGAGTTCGCGCATGAGGTGTTTGCTACTTATTTGTCAATAAAGGTATTTCATATTTCTGAGCATTCTGCCCAAGCAATGCGCTATCCTAGAGATTATCAGAAATACTATGAATTTCTTTCGGTTCCACTAGACGAAAGGTTGGGATCGAGTTACCTCCAGTATTTGGTGGCGAATGCGCTCATGGTGAATTCGTTTTCCACCCCATTTTATCGGCGATTTTTGAGATCACTTCCGCAAGTGATCACTAGCTTGAAATTTGACGAGAATCCCAATCAGCGCCTTATCGCAATGATGGACGTTCTTGGATCTGGCGATCGACTTGATCGACTTTTGGCCCAGTTGCAAAGAATTGCGGATGAAATATCTGGTAGTAACGGATTCCAAACATGGAATCTTCAATCTGAAGATGCTTGGATTGCTGCGAACGGTCAAGAACGACAATTAATAGAATACGCAATCAGCAACTTTCTGTTCGGGTGGATTTCACGTGAGGCTCGACTGGAGATGTATGAGTTTGATGAGCGTGATTCCGAATGCTTTATTAAGTTCGCGAATTTATTTGGGTATGGACCTGGCCTGACCCCAGAAAATCGGACAGCTCCTTTTTAGAGTTCTTGTGGTAAAACCACTGAAAC
>NZ_JBHUIT010000034.1:0-193010 GCF_042683045.1 Luteolibacter algae
TTTCTTCGAGAATCTCCCCAGCGAACGCGCCATCGCCAGCCGCTGTGAGGACTCGCTCTCGTTGCGTTGCTTTCTGGGTTACGGAATCCACGAAGCCACCCCGAATCATTCCAGCCTCAGTGTCATCCGCGGACGTCTCGGCCCGGAGATCTATCAGGCAGCTTTCGAGCTCGTCCTCAGCGGCCTGCGCGAACGGGGCCTGCTCAAGGGCCGCAACCTCGGCATCGACTCCAGCGTCATCGAAGCCAACGCCTCGCTGCGCGAACTCGTCCATCGCAACACCGAGGAACAGTATTGGGAATACGTGAAGCGTCTTGCCGCCCAGGCCGGCATCGATCCCGACGACACCAGGGCCGTGCGCCGATTCGACAAGAAGCGCGAGGGCCGCAAGACCAGCAACCAAGAGTGGGTCAACCCCCACGACCCCGACGCCAGGATCGGCATGACCAAGCACGGAGCCTGCGACATGATCTACAAGCCCGAACATGTCACCGATCTTGATACGGGGGCCATCGTAGCAGCCGAGACCCGGCTCGGCGATCAGGGCGACACCGAGGAGCTCGCGCAACGGATGATGGCCGTCGGCGAAGTCCTCGCGCGGGTCTGCGACGACCCGGAACAAACCAAGGTTCTCACCAGCCTGACCGCCGACGAAGGGTATTTCTCCGTCGAACAGGTCTGCGGCCTGCAGAACGAGCGCGTGCGCGTGATCATCGGCGACCCCCACGAATCCAAACGGCGGCGCGACAAGCAGAGCGGCATCGTGCGTCAGGTGCTCTCCAAAGCGAGGCGTGCAGTGAGGAGCGAGAGCGGCAAAGCGCTGCTGAGAAAACGCGGCGAGCACATCGAGCGAAGCTTCTGTCACGTGCTCGACCATGGCAAACACCGCCGCGCGACCTTGCGAGGCAGAGTGAACCTGAGCAAACGCCAGCTCGCCGCCGCGCTCACGCACAACCTGTCCCTGATGATGCGACATCTCACCGGATACGGCACCGTCAAGCAGTGGCTGGCAGGCAACAGAACCCCGGGCCGGGGTTTGTCTGACCTACTCAGGACGCTTCTGTCGACCCTGAGGAGTGTCTGGGAAAGATTATCAGAGCGTCTCGTCGAATTTCTGAGCGATGACGACCCGAAAAGCTGCCGGAACGAGGTTTTTATCCCGCCATCTCCGAATTGCCGTTCTTCAACAGGCTGCTAGGCCTTCAGGCGGAAGTAGGAGTCTTTTGTGGCAGATCAGCTCGTCGCTGATTTGCCACTCGTGGGATCATTTTCGTTTTTCTCTGAGTCCTCGGGTTTCGAGTTGGTGAGCTCTGTATCCGGGATATGCGCATCTTCTTCATTGGCTCTGAGATGGGATTTGTCTTTCGAGTCTTCCTCACCGCGTTTAATGTCCTTTTCGGTCAGATGATTTTCCGAATGGTTCCCTGATGACTTGCTGGATGTATTTTCAGACATGGATCAAGCTAACTCCTTGTAGGTAAATTGCAAAAAACGGATACGACTAAATTGTCAGAGTCATAAACTCCTCAATTGCCAGGGAGGGATTCTCCGCACGCATTAATGTTTCCCCGATAAGCAATGCGTTCGCGCCGGCTTTGAGAGCACGGAGAGCGTCTTCGTGGGTTTTGATACCGCTTTCTGATACAAGTAAGACTTCATCGGGGACTTCTTCGGCCAAGCGTTCGGTGGTCGCCATGTCGACCTCGAAGGTTTTGAGGTTACGGTTGTTCACGCCGATCAAATCCGCGCCGAGATCCAAGGCTCTCTCCATCTCGGGAAGATCGTGAACTTCCACAAGCACATCGAGTTGGAAGGATTTGGCCTCGTCATAAAGACGACGCAGCAATTCATCGTCCAGAGCCGCTACGATCAGAAGAATGGCATCAGCGCCCGCAATGACAGCTTCGTGGATTTGTGTTTCATGGATGGTGAAGTCCTTGCGTAGCAGGGGAATCGTGGAAAACTCCGAGATTTTACTCAGATAACCCAGCGAGCCTTGGAAGTATTGCTCATCGGTGAGGATGGATAGGCATGATGCGCCACCGTCCATGTATCTCCCTGCCTGGCGGATGGGATCGAAGTCCGGATCGATCAAACCGACGGAGGGTGAAGCTTTTTTCACCTCGGCGATGAGGCCCAGATTCGCAGGACCACGATCCAACGCGGCGCGGAAGCCGCGGAAATCGTTCCGTTGCAAAGCGGCTGCTCTCAGGTGACCCGCGCGTGGCAGGAGGGCTTCAACTTCTAGATGTTTAGTAGCGATGATTTGGGAAAGTTTGTCGGACATAATTCAGCTGGATATAGGTAGAATCAGGGACGGAAAAGGTGGAGGAAAATTTTTCGCATTTTTTAGCAGATTTATCTTGAAGAAAATCGGCCGATGGGTAACAAATCCGCACGCGCAACACGAAAGCCGAAAGGTAAGCGTAACGCGGGCGTAGCTCAGTGGTAGAGCGCCACCTTGCCAAGGTGGATGTCGTGAGTTCGAATCTCATCGCCCGCTCCATTTTATTTCCAGGCCACCACAAATGCGGTGGCTTTTTTCATTTCTACGAGGTGATTTTATTTGCCTGAATGCTAATGATTTGTCGATATTCCGGCAAATGTATTTGTGGTCAAAACTTTCAGGAGCCCAGTGGATCGACGCGTGGGAAGAGCGCTTTGCGGGGAATCCGAATTTCGTCGTGGAATATATAAAGGGAGGAAAATCCGTCCGGGTGCAGGTTTACTGCGATTCTGAGGCGGAGGGAGAGGAAATTGTGAAGCAGTTCGGCGGGTCAGTGCGTAAGGTGAAGGATGCGGATTGGAAGAAAACACCCGAGCCACCACGTCCTTTGAAAGTCCGGGATGTTTTCCTCGTCACTTCTGAGACGGGTGAAAAGGAGCTTGTTGCACTTCAGAAGGAGTTTCCAAAGCGGGAGCTGATTGTGATTCCCCCCGAGATGGCATTCGGCACGGGCGATCACGCGACAACGTCGACATGTATGCGTTTTCTTGTGGATATCTCGCGGGAGCGGAAGGGTGAAAAATGGTCGGTTGCAGATCTTGGCACAGGCACTGGGTTGCTTGCCATTGGAGCCAGTAAGCTGGGTGCCAGTGAAGTTTGGGGATGTGATTTCGATCCATTTGCTGTCGGAGTGGCGAAGCGAAACACCGAGCGCAATAAAACTCCCGAAGTGGTGATGGAAGAACAGGACGTTCTAAAATGGAAACCTCGTAAAAGTGGTTACGACGTAGTTCTCGCGAACCTGTTCTCTACGGTTTTGATAGAAGCGTGGCCTGTTATTGCAAAATCTCTGGGTAAAGGCGGTGATCTTGTTGTTTCAGGTATTCTCGCTAGCCAGGCATGGGATGTATTTGAAGCGGCTGCCAAGGAGGGGCTAGGTTTCTCGAAGGTTATTAAGAAAGGAAAGTGGGTTACTGCCAGGGGAGGATGGTTTGAGGATCTTGCGGCGAAGGATAAAGTCTAGCATTGCATCCGGACGATCTGTTTCGATGGGATAACAGAAATTGAAGTGGGGAATAGCGGCTTGCACTCCTGTCGGGAATCGGCATGTTTCTTGGAATGAAGTTTCTCCGTATTCTGGCAATATCCATACTCTGCGTCCTCGGAGCAAAGGCCGATGATGCGGGTTTTGACGCGGTTGACGGCCCCAACGTGCGTGTGATGCGGCATGACGATGGCTCCCGCACCGTCTTCACCCGTAGTCCGGATAACCGCACGCTCACGAAGAAAACATTTACGGCCAATGGTGCCATGTATCTTGTGACCATCTACCGCATGGATGCTCACGGAAATCCCACGGGGTGTAAGATTTACGACGGGCAGAAGAATGAGATGTTCAAAACCAGTTATGGCTATCGCAAGTCCGATGGGCAGTTGGTGGAAGAGCGTATGTTCGACTCCCGCGTGAAAAGGATCGATCCGAATACGGGTAAGGAAATGCCGGTGCGCCGTTTCATCTATACTTATGATGCTCTCGGAAACCGCAGTGCGCCGATTGCGATTACACTGATCCCGGGAAAAACCGCGGAAGAAGTTTATGGAGGACCAACGGCGCTGGATGTTGATCCGTTCTCCGGCTCCCAGGGACGATAGTTTTTTCTCCGAAGATGATCTCTGGAACGCAGTTATTGCCACTTCTCATCGGAGCGGCCATCGGAGTGGGTGGCTGGATGTTTGGGCAAAGGCAGGGTGGCTCTGTAGATGCCTCGGTGATCCAAGGAATCGAGAACCAGTTGAGAATTGCCCAGGAGGAGATCGAGATACTTACCGACGAGAACGAGTCCTTGCGCTCACTCGCACAGGGAGGCGGGGAAGTCGCCGTGCCTGCGGAAATGATCGCTCAGGTGGAGAAAGACTACGGACTACACTTCATTTCAAATCCGGTGGTGCATAGGATAGCCACGGAGGAGCTGGGTTACCGGGTGGAGGCCGCGCTGGAGAGCCGGTTGGGACCACAAGGGATGGATGATAGGCAAGAGGCTTATCGACGCATCGGCTGGCTGCGCGCGGAGGACAATCTGCTCAATCAACTCGCTGCCGTGCGCTCGGTTGGGGCTGTTGGGTGGTTTGACGAGCAAACCGGAGAAGCCTGGGTGACAGATAAATTCGACCTGAAAAATATTCCCGACCAGGCGGCAATGCTGCGTCTACTGGTAAGGGTTTTGCTGAATCAGCATTTTCCACCTGCTCCGTCCTATCCCGGAGATGACGCGGCGCGTGCCCGGGAAGCTTTGCACGCTGGTGCTGCTTCCGGTGCAGAAACGCGTTTTTATGCGGCGAGTGCCCGGGGAATCGGCTTTGTGCCCATGAATGATGCTGGCGCGGCTTCCCGCCTGTTGCTGGCGCTGCCCGATTTTATCCAGGGACTTACGATGTTTCCCGTGGTGGAAGGAAAAGGCCTGGCAGATACTCTGTTTGTGAAAGGAATCGGGGAATTTTCCGAAGGAATGCGCAATGCCCCAGCGAATACCTTCGGGATCGTTCTTCCCGGAGAAGATCCCCGGGGAGGCAAAATCGACTTCCCGGAATTTCCCGATGAAATTTATCTCCAGGAAAGCGCCGGCTATCTTGGTTTGCGGCTATGGCTTTCCGAAATGGGCGATGTGGGTGTGGCGGAAGAGGTCGCACGCGGGTGGATGCGGGATGGCTATACGCTTTTTGCCGATGGAGATATGTCTTCGGGGCTGCTCTGGGACGTCGAATTCGAGAGTAAGGAAATCGCGGATATGTTCGAAACGGCAGCGAAAGAGCGGGTATCCGCGATGGAGCAGATCGATGGATCACGCTTTTTTTCGGTCCTGAGAACCAGCGGGAACCGGGTGCGATTTCTGAACTTGGCTGAGGCTGAAACTCTCGAGGCCTTCAGATAAATTAAGTAATGTTTTCGTCTCTCATAATGGAAAATCCAAACTTTTCCGGGAAGGGAACTTGGTATTGGTTGGGGTCATGAAAGTTTTTACCGATCAAATGACTTTGCAGACGCGGGGCAAGGGGACTTATGAAATCACCGACGAGGTATCTGCGATAGTCCGCGCCTCCGGGATAGAGAACGGTCAGGTTACCGTCTTCGTGAGGCATACCAGCGCCAGTTTGATATTGATGGAGAATGCCGATCCCTCCGCGCGAAGAGATCTTGAGCGGTGGTTCGATCGATTGGTGCGGGAGGATGATGCGGATTTTATCCACACGCATGAAGGTCCTGACGATATGCCAAGTCATATCCGGATGGTTTTGACACGTTCCAGTGAAGTAATACCAATTCATCAGGGGCGGATGGTTCTGGGGACCTGGCAGGGAATATTTCTTTTTGAGCACCGGCGGGATCCTCATTCGCGGAAAATTGCGCTGACCGTATTGGGAGAATAATGACGGCGGGTGAAATCTTAACTTTTAACTTTCTGAAATAAGGAATACCCAAAGAATATGTCGCAGGAATTGATTATGATGGCTTTGGAGGAGGATATTGGTGAGGGCGATGTGACTTCCCAATATTTCGTCCCGGAGAACAAGACCGCCATAGCATTTGTGACGGTGCGGGAAGAAGGAGTCGTTTCCGGCGTGAAGCTTGCAAAAGCGGTCTTTCTCGAGGTGGATCCGAATCTGGAAGTGCAGATTTTAGTAGAGGACGGGAGTAAAGTCGGTCCCGGAGCGATGCTGATCCGGGTAGAAGGAAAAGCCCGCTCGATACTTACGGCGGAAAGGACGGCTCTCAATTTCCTGCAGCGACTTTCCGGCGTGGCTACGATGACGGCCCGCTATGTGAATCTGGTCAGGCACACGCGTGCGCGGATCCTCGATACGCGGAAAACCACGCCGGGCTACCGGGCTCTGGAAAAGCAAGCCGTGCTGGATGGCGGAGGGACAAACCACCGGATGGGACTCTACGACCGGGCGATGGTGAAGGACAATCACCTGGCAGCCGAAGGAGGTATCGAAGCCGTTCAAAAGGCCATTCAACAGGTAAAGGCCGATAAACCACATGTCGAAGTGGAGCTGGAAGCGGATCGCTTGGAGCAGGTCCGCGCCTTCGTGGAACTCGAAGGAGTGGATTACATCCTACTCGATAACATGAGCTTGGAAGAACTGAAGGAGGCGGTGGAAATACGCGGTGACAAGCACCGGGTGCGCCTCGAAGCGAGCGGTGGGGTAAATCTGAGCACGGTCGTCGAAATCGCGGAGACCGGTGTGGATTTCATCTCAGTGGGTGCCTTGACGCATTCGTCGCCAAGTCTCGATATCGGGTTGGACTTCGTAGGTGGAAAATGAGTGATTTTGATGAAATTGCGATATTGCTGCCGGATCCCTATAGGATCCTGTGGCGGGAGAAAGTCACTTCCACCAATGACGAAATCCGTATCCTGGCGGGACAGGGCATGTCGGAAGGGCTGGTTTTAATTGGTGAGGAACAAACTGCGGGACGGGGAAGGAGAGGGGCTGCCTGGTTTTCTCCGAAGGGCGAGAATCTTGCTTTTTCCGTGCTCTTGCGACCACGTGCTCCAAAGCATCTTTGGTCACGCTTTTCTCTCGCGACAGGTTTGGCAGTGGCAGAAGGCTTGGAAAGGTTTTTACCGATGGCCGCAATCAAATGGCCGAATGATGTCCTGATTGATGACCGGAAAATTGCGGGGATTCTTGTGGAGGCAGGTGCAGATTTCGTGATTATCGGGATCGGGATCAATGTGAATCCGGAAAAGTTCCCCGATGAATTGCTGGCCACCTCGCTGAAAAAGGAGTGCGACCGGGAAATTTCACGGGCCGAGGTTTTACTGGAAGTGTTAAAACGACTGGCGAAATACAGCGGCCGTATTGAATCTGATTTCGAAGAATTGCTAGATGGTGTGAGGCAGCGGTGTGCACTCACAGGGAAGCAGGTGAAGTTTCTCCAAGGGGGTAATCACCGCAGTGGCCGGGTAAAAGGGATTGGCAGTAGTGGCGAACTACTCGTGGAGCTTAACGGATCGATTGAGGGAATTATCCAAGCTGATGAAGTGCGGGTCTGTTCTGCTGATCCAGTGCTTTGATTCCCGATCAGGTCTCTTCCGGAGAGGTGCTGCTGTCTATATAGCTTTCCCTGGAATGATCTTTTCCGGCCCGTTCACCCCCAGCTTTGCTTCCAGTTGGCGCAGAGCATAGATAAGCACAAACGAGAGCTGCATGAGTAAATACCATGCGGAAAGTTTCGAAAAATGAACCGGTTTCCAGCCAGACTTCTGATCGGGATAGGTCCACGCACGGGCGATGGTTCCGAGGTTTTCCGCGATGAAAATCGTCAGGGATACGAGGAGGAAGCCGATCAATAGTGGCATTTTCAATGTCCTGTTCTTCGGCTTGAAGTGAATACGGGTTTTCCAGAATGCCACGGCGCCTGTTGCGATCAATATCCAGCGAATATCCGGGAAATAATGGTGAGTAAAGAAATTCAGATATGCCAGAACGGAGATCGCTCCGGCCAGCCATAGAGGCGGAAATTCTGTGAAATGAAAGTGGAATCCCCGCCACGCACGGGCCATGTAACTACCAACGGCGGAATACATGAAACCTGCAAAGAGCGGCACATTGTAGATCCGTAGGAAAGAGTTCTCCGGGTAAGCCCAGGATCCGATCTCCTCGGAGGTTTTGAACAATTCCATCGCTGTAGCCATCAAATGGAACAGAAAAATCACGCAGATTTCCCTCCAGGATTCCAGTTTGAGAACAAGCATCAGGACCTGGATTGCCACAGCGTAAAATACCAGGGCATCGTAACGGGCCAGAGGAATATCGGGATACCAGACCCTGGTGATTAGGATGCCGATGAGTAGCAGTGCCCCGAAGATGCACGCCCAAGCTTGTTTCAGCCCGAACCATATAAACTCATATAGGGCCGGACAGATGCGCCCAAGAGGAAGCAGAGCTCTTTCGATGAGGTTCATTCGGCGGATTATAAATAGAAAAGGCCATCACCGCGGGATGCGGCGATGGCCTGGCTTTCGATGGGAAATTACTTCTGGTTGGCGACTGCTTTGAGACGCAGAGCGTTTAGTGCGATAAAGCCTGTGGCATCGTCTTGATTATAGGCTTCTTCCTGGCCGCCTTCCATCGTGGCGACAGCTTCGGAATACATGCTGTGCGGGCTGCGACGGCCTGCCTGCATAACATTACCTTTGTAGAGTTTGAGCCGAACCTCACCTGAAACGGTTTTCTGTGTCTCGGTTACAAGAGCCTGGATCGCCTCGCGCTCCGGGGCGAACCAGAAGCCGTTGTAAACGAGCTGGGCGTATTTCGGAATAAGAGAGTCCCGGATGTGCATCGCTTCGCGGTCGACAACGAGCGTCTCAAGATCGCGGTGGGCAGCGAGGAGAATTGTGCCGCCCGGGGTCTCGTAGATGCCACGGGATTTCATGCCGACGAAACGGTTCTCCACAATATCTACCCGCCCGATTCCGTTGCGGCCACCGAGGAGGTTGAGCACACGCATGACGCCATAGGCACTGAGTAATGTGTAGCCGTCCTGCTGGCTGGTGGCTTTCACATCCCCAACCTCTTCAAGGACTGCATCCAGATTTTCATGACGAAGTCCGATGGCATTGCCCTTTTCGAAAAGAATTTCCACATATTCAGCTTTGTCCAGAGCATCTTCCGGGGAAACGGAGAGGACATACATATCGGTGTCCTCCGGGGTAGTCGCATCATACCACGGGTCTTCCATAGCTCCTGCTTCGAAGGAGATGTGAAGAAGGTTGCGATCCATGGAGTAAGGCTTTTTCATGGAGGCCTTGATCGGAATATTGTGTTCCTCCGCGTAGGCGATCATCTCCGCGCGACCGGGAAATTGCTTGCGGAATTCCGCATCACGCCATGGGGCAATGCATTTGACCTGAGGTGCAAGTGCCGCCGCAGATAGCTCGAAGCGGACCTGGTCATTGCCCTTGCCGGTAGCGCCGTGAGCGATCGCGTCAGCGCCCTCTTTGATCGCGATGTCGATCATATCCTTTGTGATGCAAGGACGGGCAATGGAGGTGCCAAGCAGATAACGGCCTTCGTAGATCGCTCCGGCCTGGATCATTGGAAAAATGTAGTTCTGGGCAAAATCTTCCTTGAGATCCCCGATGTAGCACTTGGAAGCACCTGTGGAGAGGGCTTTGGCTTCGAGCCCGTCAAGCTCATCACCTTGGCCGACATCCGCACAGTATGCGATGATCTCCGCGTTGTATTTTTCTTTGAGCCAGAGGAGGAGGACGGAGGTGTCTAGACCTCCGGAGTATGCGACTACGATTTTCATATAATTAACAGGATTGGGAAGATGCGTGGAAAAGCCTGAATGATTGTGGATCTGGCTTCACCGTTCGAGCGGGAGGTTGGGTAAAGCGGTAAAAGCTGAAAAGCTGAAAAACCGAAAAGAGGAAAGTTTCTGCAAAGAAAAAGCCGGCCCCCATCAAAGGGAGTCCGGCTTTTCCGTGAAATAATGAGTTTCTTACGGCTTCAGCTCTCGCTGGATTCGTCAGTTTCAGTTTTCTTAGCTGCTTTCTTAGCTGCCTTTTTGGCGGGAGCTTTTTTCGCGGCTTTTTTGATTGGAGCTTTCTTTACCTCTTCATCGTCGGAAGAATCTTTTGCTGCTACTTTTTTGAGAGTTGCCTTTGGAAGGATTCCGCCAAGTTTGGCTTGTTCCTTTTTGCGCTTGAGATAATCCGCACGACGACGGCGTTTGATGATTTTGTTTGATTGCTGGCCCATGGTTGCTGGACATTGGCTAAGGCAGCGAAAGCAGGGTATCAAGCCGAAACTTTAATTCATTCATTCAAGGTGATTTCCACAGAAGCTATATTGATACGAACAACGCGCCTGACGGACACCAGTTTGATCGTGCACTGGTATAGTGAGGACGAAGGTTTGGTGAAAACTGTGGCCAAGGGAGCGCTTCGCCCGAAGAGTCCTTTTGCCGGGAAACTGGATCTGTTTTTTTCCGGAGAAATAGCGATCGTGCCAGCGCGCAGGGGAGAACTGCACAGCCTGCGGGAGGTCTCGATTTCAAATTGGCGGCAGGGGCTGAGGCGACAATATTTGACAACCCTGATGGCTGGATATTTCTGCCAGTTGCTCGAAGCGGCAGTGGAACCGATGCATGGAGATCCGGGACTGTTTGATCTGCTGAGACGTGGTCTGGATTTTCTGGATCATTCCGAGCCGACTCCAAAGGCGCTTTTCCACTTCGAAAAAGAATTGGCAAAATTGTTAGGAGTGCTTGCCGGAAAGGGGTTGGCGGAGGTCTCCTTGAGAGAGCATTTAGGAGTCCTGCCGTATAGCCGGAAGCAGTTGCTCGATAGGTTGTCGGGGATTTGAAGGTTTGATCTGGTCAAATCGAAATTTTAGCGTTTAAGCTCCGTCCCCCCCTAAAAAAAATAGAATGGAAACACCTACAGTGAATTTTATCCAGGCCATGCGTGAGCAAATTGAGAAAATGCTTGATGAGGGCAACCTCGCTGAGGCTCTGAAAACCGCGAATGAGGCCGTGGACAAATGCCGGAAATCCCTAACAGTCGGAGAAGAGGCTGATGAGTCCTTGGCCGCCGCATTGGAACTGCGTAGCAGTGTTTATTTAGCCCAGCAAAATTACAACGAGGTCATTTCAGACGCGAACAAGGCCATTGAAAACCTTCGCGAACGGCCGGAAAAATTCAGTGATTTGGGACGGCTGTATGCATTGATCGGGGCGGCCTATGATGCCCAGGGACGCACCGAGAGAGTAATCGATGCCTGGAAAAAAGCTGTGACTTACTTTGAGAAGTGTGAACCGCCGCTCCTTCTTGATGTTGCCACGATGACGAACAATCTTGGCTTTATTGCAAAAGCGGGTGGCGATCTGGATTCCGCCGAGGATTTTTTCCTGCGGGCCCTGAAAATTCTCCACTCGGAAGTAGGTGAGAAGCATGCGCAAACCGCTTCAGTATCCAACAATCTAGGGGCCGTGTACTTGGCAGCCGGGTATCTCGATCAAGCGCGTGAAATGCACATGATGGCATTGGAAACCCGCCGTAGTATCTTCGGAGAAAGCCATCCAGATACCGCACAATCGCACAACAATCTGGCACTTGCCTATCTGAAGACGGGGGATCGCAGTTGGGCTCGGAAACACTTTGAGAAAGCGCTCGAGGGCTTTGAATCCCTGGGGATCGAATATTCCTCGGATCTGGAGGCGGTCGCCTCGAATTACTGTGATTTCCTCATCGAGGAAGGCGAGGGGATTCTATCCGGAATCATTGCACACCGTGTGAAAGAACTTTTGTCCGCCGAGCAGCCGGTGGGAGCCTCCTGAAGGTCGCGTTCTGAAGAAATGAAAAAGCCGGGCACCAATTGGTGTTCCGGCTTTTTTTACGGGTGGAAAACTCAGGTTTCAGAATGCTTGGGAATCATTCCGCGGAATCTCCGGTCTTGATCTTGGAGCGGGCGCTTTCGAGCCTCTGTAATGTCTCATGATCATTGGGGAATTTCATAAGGGCTTCGGTGTATGCCTCAATAGCCTCGGCGGGTTGATTGCGAGCAATATAGTAGTCTCCCAAACGGGTAACCATGGGGGTAAGCAGAGGAGGAGGGCTCAGCATGGTGGCAGGTCGCTGGCGGTCAGTCGCAGCGCGGAACCAATTGAATGCGGAGCCGTGACCGGCAGGGGGGCCGGCAAGAGCTAGCCTGCCGCGTAATTCGGCCGCGAGAACCTCAAGAGCCCGGAAGGAACGTAACCATTCGGAACGCTCTCCTATGGCGGCGGCAATATTCTGTTTTTTTGCCATTGCCTGGCCGTGGTAGCTGACAGCCCCGATGGTATCTCCGGCTTTTTCCAACTCTCCCGCGTCAAGCAGGCGTTGCGCTTCAAGCGATATGCGAAGACCATCCACCCACCAGTAGGATAGAGATTTCTCACGGAACGGAGCACCTTCCTCTGGCGTCGGAAGAGATGCCAGAGCCTTTGCCGAATCCCCTTCGCGGCTGCGGCGTAGTAGCACCCGAGCGGGTAATGTTTTCGCATCCCATAATAGCTGCCGGGTTCCGAATGCGAACGGGCGCTCGGGATCCACCGTGGTATTGGCGATTTTTTCCGCAGAGGCGAGTGCATTGTCGAAGTCACCCTTGGATGCCAGGGCAACGACGCGGTAGCATTCGGAGCGCACCCATTCGCCACAATCCGCGGGAGCGACTTTATTTTCTTTCATCCAGATGGAATACAGTGTGGCGGATCTTGCAAAGGCCGAGGCAGCTTTGGAGTGCTCTCCACAGCGCCACTCGTAATGGCCCAGAAGGTGAAAATACGGGGCGTAGTCCGGAACCATCTGGCATAGATTGCGAGCCATTTCCAGCGAGGGCTGTAGGTCGGGCGACTCGGCGCGGATGAGCAATAATGCATAAAGTGGAAGGGCTGCATTCGGATCGCGTTCGATGAGCTTGAGCAGCCGTTGCTCGGATTTTTCTTGGTCCGGGGTGATTTCTCCCAATTCGTCATATCCGCCACGGCCAAACAACGCGGCGAAAATTTCCGACTGGAGTTCTCCGGGGAATTTTTCCGCGACACGCTTGAACGCAGTGGCGGCTCCTTTGGGGCCCTCTTCGATATACTTGATCAGACTGTATGCGAATCCCCGTTCAAGTTCGGTTCCTTCGCCGGCGCTCACAAGCTCCAGCATTCTTTCGGTTGTAGCCAAGCGATTGGCATCGGTCTCCGGAGAAGGGGCAAGCATCGTCATAATCATCCCCCAGTGAGCCATCAGGCAATGTGGATCCGCTTTCATGGCGATCGCGAAATGGCGGCTTGCCTCGAATTCCCATCCGCCATGTAGATGATTAAGCCCTTGTAGTGTGTGGATTTGAGCCTCTTCGTTGGCAGCGCTGACTGCTGTCACCAAGCCTTTGTGGAAAGGGAATACGGAAGGCGGTCCGAGCTTGCTGACTGCATCTGGAATACATTTTTCCAAGGTTGGCATTTCGCCGATAATGGCCTGCTCGTCAGTATCTACTTGAGCCTGCGAGTTCATTATTCCTGCCATCAGCAAGAAACAGGTGAGAAAGTATTTCATGTGCGAAAGATGGTGCAGTGATTTGAAATTCCCAAGGAAAATGACGCTCGCAACGAGAGAGATTTCGTATAAGCCTTCCGCCATGAAAATCGGAATTATCGGATGTGGGAAAATGGCGACGGCACTGATCAAGGGTGTGATCGAAGCCGGTGTAGTCGGAGCCGGAGATGTGATGGGAATTTCCCGCACCGAAGCTTCCAGAGAGCGCTTTGCAAAGGCCACAGGTGCAGGAATTACTGCCAATCTGGAAGAGCTGGTAAGCCATTCTGACGTCCTGCTGCTCGGCACCAAACCACAGGATGTTTATAAAACCCTCTCGGATTGCCGATTTGATGGAAAGGGGGACAAACTGCTGATCTCGGTGGCAGCGGGTGTCACGCTGGAAAACCTCGAAAAACACACGCCTGCCGAAGTCCGCGTCGTCCGCACGATGCCTAATACACCCTCGCTTATCGGCAAAGGTGCGACGGGTTATTGCCTCGGGGAGCGTTGTGTCCCGGAGGATGAGAAGGTGGTTAGTGCGTTGCTGGATGCTGTGGGACTCTCATCCAGAGTGCCTGAGAAACTTATGAATGCGGTGGTCGGGGTGTCCGGCAGCGGCCCCGCCTACATCTACATGATCATAGAAGCCATGGCCGATGGGGGAGTGCTTTGTGGCCTGCCGCGGGAGGATGCGCTGAAACTTGCGGCACAGACGGTGAGCGGCGCGGCGGAGATGGTGCTGCAGACCGGTCAACACCCGGCTGTATTGAAGGACATGGTTACCTCGCCCGGTGGCACTACCATCACAGCTTTGGCCGTTTTAGAGGAAAAAAATGTGCGGTCCGCATTTATTAAAGCGGTGGGCGCGGCCTGTGATAAGGCGACAGAGCTTGGAAAGAACTGAAGCTGGAGTGAGCTTTTTCATTCCCGGTCCGGTGTGACTTCATCTTCCTTGTAATTTCAGCTTTCCCGCCGCGCCAAAGTTCTTATGGTCGAGGCCATGAAGAAGTGTTTTCCATTGGTTGTCGCAATTGCCGCAGGAGCAGGAATGATGGTTTCCTGCAGCAATAATGACGATGTCATGATGCTGGCGGGCAATACCCAGGCTGCGTCCAGTGAAGGCGAGGCCCTCTATCAGAAGGCCAAAGCCGCAGACGATGCGGGGAAAACCACCAAGGCAATCAAGCAATACGAAAATGTTGCCGATAAATATCCCTTCGCACCCTCTTCAGCGCAGGCACGTTTCCGCCAGGCGGAGCTTTTGGAACAGAGAGGTGAAGTTCAAAAATCATTCGATGCCTATCAGAAGTTTCTCACCCGCTATCAGGGCAGTGGCCTTTATTCCACCGCGCTCGAGCGACAGGCAAAAATGGCGCAAGGCGCTGCGGACGGCGAAGTGAAATCCAGCTTCCTCGGACTTCGTTCCAAGCTTTCCACGGACAAGGTGGTGGAGATGCTCTCGAAGGTGCGTGACAATGCGCCGCGCTCGGCGACTTCGGCAAAAGCCCAGTTCACCATCGGCGAGCTTTACCAGGGAAAGAAAAAAGCCAAAGAGGCGATCGAAGCATATCGCAAGCTCGTGAGGGATCAGCCGGAAAGCAGCTATGCTCCTGAAGCACTTTTCCGGGTGGGTGTGGTGCTCATGGAGGAAGCGGATCGAGGCAACCGCAATCAGGCCACTCTCGATCTCGCGGGTGAGGCATTTCAAGATTATCTCCTACAATATCCGGGGCACTCCAAGAATGCGGAGGCACGTCGGCTTTCCAAGAACCTAAATAGCCGCGAGCTGCAACGCTCCGTGGAAATTGCCGAATACTACGATAAGGCCGGACAATACGAGTCCGCGAAAATTTACTATCGCGAGGTGCTCAGGAAAGCTGGATCCGGCGCCGCCTATGACAAGGCGAAAGCCCGGTTGAAAGAGCTCGGCGAGTAACGATTACGGCTTTCTCCTTTTTCTATGAAAACACTTCTTCTCTTATTGCTCGGCCTTATTTCATGCTCGTGTGGCGGGTATCATCTTGGAGGGGCGAAGCCTCCTTCTCTGGCCGCAGTGAAGACCATATCGGTGCCGATGTTCAAAAACGGCACCTTGCATCCCCGTGCTGAATCACTGGCGACCTCTGCGGTAACGGATGCAATTGTCCAGGACGGCACCTACCGGATTGCTGCAGGCAGCAATGCTGACGCAGTTCTGGAGGGAAAAATATCCACTATCGAATACTCGACCCTGAGGAGCTCCCGCTTGGACTCGCTCCTTGCGGAAGAGCTGACCAACCGCGTGTCCATCGACTGGGTGTTGCGTGATGCGAAAGATCCCACGAAGATTCTCGGCAGTGGATCGAACCAAGGGTTCAGCTCATTTTTTGTAGATTCGAACCTTCAGACAGCCAGACAAAATGCCCTTCCAGACGCATTTGAACGCGCTGCCCAAAGTCTGGTTTCCAAGTTGTCATCTGGTTATTAGCGTGCAACTTGTGCCGTTGAATGCGAGATGCCGGAAGATCGGTCCGGTATGAGATTCAATGTGAAATCACCAGTATGAAACCCGAACACGAAGACCCCAATAATCATGCCCCGGAAGTTCTTCCGGATGATGGATGGGATGATGAAGATCCTCCCGAAGAGCAGATCCCTCTTAAGCAGGATTTTGTAGTGCCTCCCAAGAGAGAAGAGAGGGTTCAGGGTAATCTGGGCTTCAAAGGCCGCCATGTAACCCGTTATGAGCCCAAGTCCCAATCGGATTTGGATGCGCCATCCGATGGACCGGGCGAGTCGGGTCCCTCGAAAAAAGAAGCCTCCGGGGGAAGAGTCCCGGGAAAAAAGAAATCTGAGCACCAGGGTAAATCTCTATCTGGCTCGTCAAATCTACCGCCGGTTAAACCTACTCCTATAAAAGGAAGGTCGAAAAAATCTCCGGTCCGGTCGCTTGAAGTAATCCCTAATCCCGAAGAGGAGGCCGCCAACGAAACAATAGAGAAAGTGACCCTGCCTGTATCTTCGGGTAGTTCCGTGAAACATCGGGTTCATGAGATCAGCCGGGTGGATCCCACGCCAGCTAATCTCAAATCCGTCCCTCAGATCCCGGAAAAGGTCACACCGTCCCAAGTGGAGGAGGCAAAGCAGGAAGCAGTTGGCCGGCAACGCAGACAATTTGTGGCGGGAGAACGTGGAGACTGGGGCGAGCAGCAAGGCGGACGTTCCGCCGGCTGGATGATTTACACGGGAATCGGCGTGATATCCTTGATTGTACTTTCGGTCATATTAAGCCAGAAATTCGGCAAGACGGAGGTGCGGGAGTCTGACAAATCCTTATATAGCCAGCTGGAGATCGCGGATGAAATCCCGGAAGCTGCAATGGGAACTGAGATGGAAGATTCCAAACAGATCGAGCTTCTTAATATTAGTCAGAAAAACGGGCAGGAACTATATGCCAGATATGCCAAAGCAGAGTCGGTTGCCGATTTCGCCGATTTCATGTTCGATAGGACGCATGTGGAACCTATTGCGAAAGCTGCATGGAGCCCCGTCGAAACCCGGTCTGAC
Source organism: Luteolibacter algae (assembly GCF_042683045.1). NCBI lineage: Bacteria > Pseudomonadati > Verrucomicrobiota > Verrucomicrobiia > Verrucomicrobiales > Verrucomicrobiaceae > Luteolibacter > Luteolibacter algae. Next base: position 17,077 of record NZ_JBHUIT010000034.1, read on the forward strand.
TGGAAGGTGGACGATTCCGCACGATGGTTTGTTGCCGATGAAGATGGGAACCACTACGCCATGATGAGCGGGAGAAATGATGATTTCTCCGAGTTTACCGCGTTTTTCCAAATAGAAGGTGGCGAGCTGAAACTGGACTGGAAAGCAACAGCGGCTTACAGCTCGGCGAGCTATGAAGATCTAAAAGAAGGAAAGGGCGACCCCGGAGAGATACGGGGATATCTTTCAAAAGCGGACTTTTTCACATTCGCCCTGCCAGAGGAGAAGTTTCACTCCTTCCGGCTGATGTCACCTAATCGGTTACATACCGTTTGGATCTATTCGGAAATCGATTCAGAGCTGGACCAGAAATTGGTGAAAATGTTCGGCATTAGCCCTATTACAGGGCAAGCGCAGAACGAAGTTCAGCTTACACTGTCCCTTGAGCGTGGCCCTGCTGAAAGCTTGCCTGGGCAGTGGATGATAAAAGACTTAACAGGGCTATCCTGGATGGATAGATAACTGTGAATGACTCATGATAATGAATGTGCGTGGCATTACTGTGCGCACTGCGGCTCTCTGTTCAAATCGGATTCCGGTTTCGATAAAAACAGGGTCTGCGATTCTTGCGGGAAGAAACCTGCCAAGCGGCCATCTTCCTCAGACGGGATATCCCCATCAACTTCCAGGCCGAAGCCCAGCGAGTTCTCCCTCAAGCCCGAATTGGTTCAGAGCGATGGGCGGAAATCGGTCAGAAAAAGACATCAAAAGAACATTCTTCTCAGAGTGGTTCTGGTTTGGACATGTCTATTACTCCTCGTGGCTGGTCTGATCTATAATTTCAAGAATCAGGATCAGCCGAGCGTGGATGGAGCACACGCCCGGACGATGGCCGAGGGAACTTTAGCTGATGAAAGAATCAGCCTACTCAATGAGGCGCTACCTCAATGTAGCAAAATGCTGGAAGGTTTTTTTACCGCCGGAGCCCCGGAATCCCGGAATCAATTCGTTTACCAGCCGATCGAGAATGCGGCAGCGATGGCCAGGTTTTACGCGCTCAACCCTTTTCCGAAAGTCAATCTTGGAAAACTCCGCAGGCAGAATCAGGAAATGATTCATGTGAATGGTGAGTGGATGGTCCTTACCCGCTGGAATGAAGACACTCCGGACGGTCAGACATTCGACGCCATTTTTAGAAAAGAAGGGGAAGACTGGAGGCTGGATTGGCGACATCTCAGCCATTACAGCGACTTTCCCTGGGTGCTGTTTTTAGCCGGTGAGGGACCCGATGTCGCAGAATTTCGGTTGCTTGCGAGGAAACGTTTGTCGCAGGACCCCCAAAATACGAACACCGGCAAGTTTTTCATCACCTTGGCGGCACCCGAGTTCGGGTATCCGATGAAGGTGATCTCCGAGTCTTCGGAATTTGTTTTGAAGCAAAATAATCCGGACGGCGAATTGCTCTCAACCGCCTTCGACAGCAATTTGCAAAGTAGGAAAATTTTGGGCAGCTCCGTGGATACTCTACAAGCGGAAGGCTGGTTGACTGTCCGGGTGAAAGTCAGGCGGGATACCGGCAGCGGGATCAAGAGTTTTCACTTGGAGAAACTATTCGCATGTGATTGGCTCAATTGAAATCCGGCAACACGGCTTATTTGCCCGTTTGCATCGCCTGACGCATATAAGAAAGCGGATCGGTTGCCGGGAACCAATGCTGGAAAGCAATCGCTCCTTGATGAATCAATAAGCTCAATCCGTTGTCCGTCCTACATCCGGCTCTTTTTGCTGAAGCCAGGAAAGGCGTTTCGGCAGGTTTGTAAATCGTATCATACGCACAATGGTCTGCTCGCATATAGCTTCCCGGAATCACTTCAGCATCATCGGGTTTGAGACCTAATGATGTAGTCTGGATCAATAGCCGGGCTGCGTGGCAGTGAGCTTCCAGAGAGGGGTCCTGGAAGGTCAGTGCGTGGAAGCGAGTCTCTGGAGAGAGCAATTCCAGCCGTGCGACCAGTTTATGGATTTTGTCGAGGCTCCGGTTGACCAGGGTAAGCTCGGCGGGTTTCTGCAACGCGCATTGGCTTGCAATCGCCTGGCCGGCCCCTCCGCCGGCACCAAGCACCAGGCAATGGATGTCACCAAGGTGCAAATCGAAAGCCTCCTTTATTGCCTGCATGAAGCCGGGACCGTCGGTATTGTGGCCGATGATTTTTTGATTATCAAAAACCACCGTGTTCACCGCTCCAAGAATCTCCGCTTGAGCAGAGACTTCGGAACATGCTGCCATCGCCTCGAACTTATGCGGAACAGTCACGTTGCACCCGATAAAATTCAGTTCCTGCATCAACGAAAATGCCTTCTGAAGCTCGCCGGGTTCGACTTCGAGCCGCACATACCGCGCGTTGATCCCGAAGGCGTCCAATGCCGGCTGATGTAGCTGGGGAGAGGCCGAATGGGAAACCGGGTAACCGAGGACTGCAAGCCTCGCGGGCTTCGGATCGCGACGGGTCTGTGCGATAGATTCGAGTGTGTATACTGGCAGCATATCAGTGGAAGGGATGAAGGGAATGGATGCAGTCGCGGAGCTGTTTGGCAGACCACTGGCCGGGAGCGGTTTCTGTTTTACCCACATATCCATAATTCAAGACACTTCCGGCCTGGGCGCAAAGCAAGCGCGACACGGGTGCCAACACGCCCATTCCCATGGTGGCCACCGGAATGGAATGCTCGCTGATTTGAAAATGGGCCAACGCTGTCAGATCATCCATGGTCCGGAGTTTTGCCGCGCACTTGAAAGCGGCCGCACCGGCTTCTCTGGCGATTTCCGCATGGGTTTCCAGCTTTTGACGTGATGGTAGCTGGTCGAAATCATGGTAAGAGGCGATCCATGGCACCCCGGCCGCGTTGGCAGCTGATATAACAGATGTCATACTGGACGCGTTCTTGGCTTCAATGTCGATCAGTGCCGCGTCGGCAATGGCTGCTTTCAGCATTTCCGCTCTCTCCCCGGTGTTGAAATCGAACGGAGAACCTTCGGAATGGCAGCGGGCGGTGAAAAGAAGTGGGAAAGGATGTAAATGCTTCCAAAGGTTGGAGCCCTTGGCTTCGAATTCGGGAAAAATCAAATCAAGACGAATTTCTGCAATATCACATTGCTGGCGTAGTGAATCCGGGGTCTCAGAGGCAATTGTTTGGCTATCTCCAAAGCTCCCGGCTACTAGGGATATAGGATTTTTGAAACTGAAAGACTGCGCTGGCATGCGTCTAGTGATGTGCTTGGCAGAGAGGTTCGTCAATGGCTAGGAGTGTGGTGAATGCGATTCTATCGGTTTACCTCAGAAAAATTTACTTCTTTCATCCTTTTATCTGGTCAACCCGACGTTTGATTACCTAGTTTTCAGTGAAACCCCAACTGTATGCGAAATATCCGACTTTCTTTCCTGTCCACCATCACTTGTGCCGCCTTTGGCCTTCTTCTGACCTCAGTTGCAAATGCTCAGGCATTCAAAGTAGAAGCGTCGAAACCAGCTTTCGATGATCTTCCTTCACCCGAGTTCAGCGGGGGTAAGCAGAAATCCTTCAAGCCGAAAGATTGGCTTGAGATCGAGGCTTCATTCACTGTCCAAATGTCCCCGGAGCCACCCTCCAAAACCGCCGAGCGGATTCTGGTTAAATGGTATATCGCCGTGCAGCATCCGGACAAGAAGGGCTCGTATCTTCTTCTTACCAAGGACATCACGCACGTGAACGTCCCATTGAACCAGGAAATCTTCTCATCCGTTTACCTCTCGCCGGCATCGATCTCGCGACTTACAGGAAGCGATCGTGGTGGAAAGGGAGCAGTCGAACTGGTCGGCTACGAAGTCCTCGTGAATGGTGAAAAGGTCGCTCAAGAGACCAATAAGAATAAAGTAGGTTGGTGGAACGCTGCCTCAGATAAAATCTCTCGTAGTGACTCGGTGCCTCTTTTGAATAAAGCGGAAACTCCCTTCTCCAATATGTGGTGGGACCGTTATGCGGAAATCCTGATCGAGAACCGCTAATCAGTGTTTTACTGAGTTCATCACCAAAATTTATTATCTTTACCAGATCCACTGTCCATTTTCCATACCATGGCTGATTCCCAGACTACCGTCGCCCTTAACATAGGTTCCCAACGCATTGGTTTGGCTGTTTTCGAAACTTCGAAGAACGGCAAATTGATCCTAAAAGGCTATGAATCCGAATCAATCAATGCCGATCCCGCGTTCGAAGCATCCCGTGATGCCCAGGTGCGAGTCGCTGTTGATGACCTCGTCAAAAAACTCAAAGTCTCCAAATCCAAAGTCCGCTATGCGATCTCTGGCCAGACTGTTTTCACTCGTTTTGTAAAACTACCTCCACTGCAGGACGATAACATCGAGCAGTTGGTGACCTTTGAGGCTCAACAACATGTTCCATTTCCCATCAACGAAGTAGTTTGGGATTATGAGCTCATTGAGGGCGAAGGGGAAAAGGAAGTCGTCATCGTTGCTATTAAGGCCGATGCTTTGGATGAAATTAACAAAAGCGTTAATGATTCAAGTCTTGCTACTGCAGAGGTGGATGTCGCTCCGATGGCACTCTACAATGCTTTCCGCGCTACCTACGGTGCTCCCGAAGAGTCGACACTGATCATTGATGTCGGCGCAAAAACAAGCAACCTCCTATATGTCGAAGGAAATCGTTTCTTCACCCGGAGTATCGCGATCGGTGGAGCATCGGTGACCGCGGCCATTGCCAAGGAATACAATATTTCCTTTGCTGATGCAGAACATCAAAAGGTCACGAATGGCTTGGTCGCTCTAGGTGGCGGACATACTGAGAATCTTGATGAGTCTGTTGCTGCACTTGCAATGGTCATTCGCAATGCTCTCACCAGACTCCCTTCTGAAATTGCTAGGACGACGAACTATTACCGTAGTCAACACGGAGGAAGCGCTCCGCGGAAAGTTCTCCTTGCCGGTGGCGGCGCGAATCTTCCTTACACTCTGGAGTTCTTCACGGAGAAACTCAACTTGCCGGTAGAGTTTTTCAATCCGTTAGGACAAGTCACCATCGGGAAAAACGTCGATACAGAGTTGTTGCAGCGGGAAGCTCATACCATGGGCGAGTTGATCGGCCTGGGACTGCGTGGTAGCGGTAAATCTACGATCAATATCGATCTGGTTCCGGAAGCCGTTGAGGTGAGCCGTGCGGCTGATCGCAGAAAGCCGTTTCTTATCGGTGCAGCGGTCTTGCTCGTGTCCGGGTTTGCCGCATGGGCGGCGTTTCAAAATGTCGCGGCTTCCAAGGCTGAAGATAGAAGACGCACCATGGCCGAGACCGAGGAATCCCTTGCTCCATTTGAAACCGAGATTCGGGGTCTTCTAAAGAAGGAGGAGGCTCTCAATAACGTCGCCAACAGCTACACCAATATCGAAGCTGATCATGCCTATTGGTTTAATCTACTTAGCGAGTTACGGGGAGCGTTTGCCAGCGATTCTGTGTGGATCACCAATATGGAACCCGTTTACAGCTACGAAACGTTTAGTGGAAAATCTCCCAAAACGGTGGTTAAACCCGTTGTAAATGCGGACTTTGCCAGCGAACAAGCTGGCAATAAAGGTTCCATTGCCCAACCGGCAAAGGTCGAAAATAATCAGGGCGGAGGCCGTAGGAATAACAGAAACCAGCCGCAAGCTGCGCCCGTTGGTTCCGCAACAGCAATCCTCGTTAAGGGATTCTGGAGAGAGAACGCTCAAAGTCAGGGAGTTGTATCCAATCTTTTAAAGAAACTCCGCGGAAACAGCGAGGTGTTCAATTTCCAAACCAAAGACGACAAAGGAAAGGAAGTCACATTGAGTGACGAACAGCTTTTGAAGATCAGCTCGGTGGGGCAGGACGGTGATCTTGGATTCCCGTTCGAGCTTATCCTTCCACTAGCAAGGCCGGTATCCGTCAAATAATTAACCCATCTATCTAGCTTTACATACCCAAATTATGAATTGGATAAAAAATAACCCTTTTGTTGCCATTTTGTCAGGGATTACCTTAGTCCTGTGCGCCATGCTCCTTTTCGTAGCTTCCAGGGGAGCTGCAAAATACGAGGCTGCTCAAGAAGGATTTGAGGAGGCCTATCAGAATGTCTCAAAATCGGAGAGTATTCCCCTTTACCCGAAGGCAGAGAACCGGGATGCGAAGCGGAAGGCCCTCGAAGACCATCGCGTCGCTATCGAAGGCTTGAGCAAATTGTTCGATAAATTCCGCCCCGAAAAGATCGAAAATATCTCAACGCAGGACTTCACCGTAAGATTGAAAGAGGCCAATACGGAAGTCTCCCAGGCTTTCGAAGATGCGGGTTGTGAACTTCCCGATGGTTTTTTCCTCGGTTTTGAAAGCTACCGCGATCAACTTGCGAAATCAGATGCCACTGGCGTTCTGAACTACCAGTTGGAAGGCGTGAAACATGCGTTGCTTGATCTCGCCGCTGCACGTCCCAGCCAGCTGATCAAGGTCTATCGCGAAGCGATTCCCGAAGAAAACGGAGGGCAGCCACAGATTGGGCCAAATGACGTGACCCGTAACTTTGGCTTTGAATTCTCGTTCAAGGGCTCTGAAGCTGCGGCACGCAAGTTCATCAGTTCTCTCGGTGATACAGATCCATACTACTACATCGTCCGGAGTCTTAAGATCGTGAACGAAAATGACGCTCCGCCACGTGTCTCTGATGCGAAGTTTGAAACCGCCAAAACAGCCGAAACACCGGAATCCAATGTGGATGACACATTCGGCGGTTTCGTTGTTCCCGGTTCTGAAGAGCCAGTTGAGGAAACACCCGCTGCAGCTCCGGAGCCAGCGGCTCCCGCTGCTGATTCCTCCCGCATTCTAGCTCAAGTTCTCGGTGGTGAAGAAGTGATCGTATTTGTTCGCTTTGACCTTACCATGTTTCTCCCATCCAAGGAGCTCCCGAAACCTTGATACAAACCCAAATTTAATATGTCCTGGATTTCTGAAAATTACGAAAAAGCCACTATTGGCGCGGCTGCTGTAGTCGCACTAGGTTTGGCATTTACTGGCTGGCAAAAACTTAATTCTGTCGAAGAGAACTTTAGTTCCGAAGCCAAAGGTGTAGGTGCCAATAACCCTGCGGTTGCAAATGCGGATCGTGTCTCGGTGGCCGAAGCTTCATTTAAACTCAATAGAGAATGGATCAAAGGTGAAGACGAGGGAAGACCCGTCGATCTCTTCACAGGTGTGCCGTTGTTTGTGAATAAAAACGATCTGAGTAACCCTGTCGATTTACCGGAGAGTGGGGATGTTCACGCGCCGATCCCTAACCAATGGTGGATTGATAATCGTATTGACCCGGGCTTTGGCGATTCGCCGCAGCGCGATGCCGACGAGGATGGATTTTCCAACTTGGAAGAATTTACAGCTAAAACCGATCCGAATGATAAAAGGAGTTATCCAAACCTGGTTTCCAAGTTGAAGTATTCCAGTGATAAAGCTGTGCAATGGGTTTTGAGACCCGGTTTCGAGGCTGATGGTGGAAGTTTCACCTTTGAATATAGTGATACAGCCGGAAATGCGAACAAGACGGGTGCCGCAAATCCTATTGCTCCCGGTCAATTGTTCTTCCTTGAGGAGCCTTTGAAGAACCGTTTTAAATTGATTGGTTCTGAGAAGCGGAAAGTGATGAATGAGAAAATCCAGGTCGAAGTGGATGTCACATTTGTCAAAATCGAGGATCAAAGACCCAATAAAAAAGGTATGACCTACGAAATACCTTCTCAGTTCCGCAAGCAGGAAGCCCGCAATTATTCCCACTATGATAGAACGGCTGTGCTCAGGCTCAATGCACTGGGTCAGGAAGGCCAGGATATAGAGGTCGAGGAGTATACGGAGTTCGCTCTTCCTCCAGGATCGCCGAATAAGCAGTATAAGCTTACCGAGGTTACAGAAGATCAAATTACGGTCGAATTTAAAGCTGAAGACGGCAAAACACAGACTTATAAGATCGGCAAAGGTGCCACAGGTCCTGAAACACCCTGAAAGTAGAAAAATAGTTAATGTTTCGAAAAAAGCTCTTTCCAAAACCCATTAAAATCTCCAAAACCTCACCGTTCCTTATGCAAAAAACGCCAATGTATAGCTCAAGTCGCACTGCCGTCGCGTTGATGGCCGTCGCTGCCACCATGCCATTTACGATCTCATCCGCTCAAGCAGGTGAGGGGTATTCCGGCATGAGCGGCCTCGCCCAACGTGAAATTATCCGCCGCCAAGAGGCTGTTGCCGAAGCCGATCGCCTCTTTCTCGAGGGTCGTGAAGCCTACGCCAAAGCGGATTATCAACAATCAGTTGATAAATATCGTCAGGCACTGAGCACACTCCCGGAAGCTCCGACCCTTTCCGATCGCCGGCAAAGTTACACGGAGCATCTCGGCGATGCCAGCGTTGCTCTTGCTCAACAGTTTCGCAAGGTAGGTAAATACGATGAAGCGCGGCAGCTGCTTGATGGCGTTCTCGCACCGGATGTCGATCCCGAGAATATTGCCGCGAAAACGGAACTCGGCTACCTCGATGATCCGATCCGCACGAACCCTGCGCTCACCTACGAACACACCAAGAATGTTGATGAAGTTCGCCGCGGAATTTACATGGCCCAAGGTAACTTCGATCTGGGTAAATATGACGCAGCCAAGAAAGATTACGAAAACGTGCTTCGCATCGATCCTTACAATACCGCGGCTCGTCGTGGTATGGAAAAAATCGCTGCCGCCAAGAGTGATTATTATCGTGCGGCTTATGATCAAACACGTGCTGAGCTCCTCATGCAGGTCGATCAAGCATGGGAGCTCTCGGTTCCTGCCGAACTGCCTAACTTCGGTCCTGGCACCAATAACGACAACCAACCCTCAGACGGTGTCGCTTATATTACGGAGAAACTTCGCCGTATCGTAATCCCTCGCATTGACTTCGAAGATACCACGGTTGAAGAGGCAATTGATTTCCTCCGCCTTCGTGCGGCAGAGCTTGATACTCTCGAGCTGGATCCTGCTAAAAAAGGCGTGAACTTCGTGATCCGCCGTCCTCGCAACAATGCGGTCGGTGGAGGAGATTCCGGCCTTGATGCTGCCACTGGTGATGCTCCGCTGCTTGGTGGGGGAGATCCTGGTGCATTGCGCATCAACGAGCTTCGGCTTCGTAACGTGCCCCTCGCTGTCGCACTCAAATACATCGGCGATGCGACCAAGCTCCGTTACAAAGTTGATGACTTTGCCGTTACGCTCGTTCCTCAGACTGAAACAGGTGAAGATCTCTTCACCCGCACTTTCCGCGTCCCACCAGACTTTGCAAGTATGCTGAACTCCGGCGGCAACGCTGGCGGTGGTGGTGGCGATGTTGATCCATTTGCTGATGCTGGCGGTGGAACCGGTGGTAGTCTTCAGGCACGCCCACCAATTATTGAACTCCTCAAACAATCCGGTATCGATTTTGCCGACGGCAGCTCTGCGACATTGGGTGCTGGTGGAAGTCTTCTCGTTACAAACACACCTTCCGAACTCGACAAGGTTGAACAGTTGGTCGATGCCTTCGCAAACCAACAACCCAAACAGGTCAAGATCACGACCAAGTTCGTTGAAATTTCCCAAGAGAACAATGACGAGCTCGGATTTGACTGGATCGTCACTCCGTTCGGTCTTTCTGCAAACAGTGTGTTTGGTAGTGGCGGAACCGTAGGAAATGGTGGCGCCCGGACCGGTGCCGATTTTGTCAGCCCAATTAATGGAACTTCGATTCCAGGTATTCCTGCAGGAACCGACCAAGTCAGTAACATCGTTACGAGCGGTCTCCGCAGTGGTGACCAAGCGATCAACCGGAACAATATCGATGCCATCCTGAATAACCCGAGCCGCACTGCGCAGACTGCCAATGTTGCTCCTGGTATTCTCGGTCTAACAGGTCTTTTCTCTGATGGACAGGTGCAGGTGATCATGCGCGGTCTTGCCCAGAAAAAGGGCACGGACCTGATGACAGCTCCTTCCGTTACCGCTCGTTCGGGACAGAAGGCAACGATTGAGGTGATTCGCGAATTTATCTACCCAACCGAATACGAGCCCCCTGAACTTCCAAACAGTGTTGGAACAAGCAGCGGTAATGGACTCCTTGGCGGAACAACTGGTAGCTCCAGTGGTAGTTTCCCTGTGACTCCGGCAACGCCGACTGCTTTCGAAACAAAGAATACAGGTGTTACCCTCGAGATTGAACCAACCATCGGTGAAAACGATTTCGTAATCGATCTCCGTTTCCTCCCGGAAATTGTGGAATTTGAAGGATTCATCAACTATGGTAGTCCGATTCTTTCGCCTTCGACTGACTTGTTCGGAAATGCTGTCAATGCGGTGATCACCGAAAACCGCATCGAGATGCCCGTTTTCTCGAAACGTAGCGTAAGCACCTCGCTCACTATCTATGATGGCTACACAGTGGCTGTTGGTGGTCTGATGCGTGAAGATGTGCAAAACGTAGAGGACAAGGTGCCTATTCTTGGTGATATTCCTGTCATCGGGCGTCTTTTCCAGACCAAAGGAGAAAACCGTATTAAGAGCAATCTGATCATCTTTGTTACCGCTCAGATTATCGATGCGACAGGTCGTCCACTGCGTGGCGCTGACGCTGCAGGTTCTGTGCCTGTCTCTACTGGAGATCTCGGTGAAGGCGTTCTCCCTCCGCTGGATCTTCCTGAGTAAGATTTGGATACGAAGCGTTTTTGAGAAGGGTGGGAGATTTTCTCCCACTCTTTTTTTTTGGAGGCATACGATGCGATTAGTTTCTAAAAATTCATTTTTTTATGGCTTTTTTGCTGAAAATGAAATCTTGCCAAAATCTTATATATCGAATAATTGGATTCTGTTGTTACGGCATTCATGCGTGGCAACGCGCTTCGTCCGGTCCCTTACGCCATGGTCTCGGGAAGTGTTGATTGTAATGGCGTGATTTAAAGAATACTAAAATGGACATTTATGTGGGCAACCTGCCCTACACCGCTACCGAAGAGGAAGTTACAGACCTTTTCGCCCCATACAGCCCTGTTGAACGGGTTAAAATCATTACCGATCGTGAAACAGGCCGCTCAAAAGGCTTCGCATTTGTGACCCTCGGTGATCAAAGCCAATTGAATGCTTCGATTGAAGCTCTGGATGGGCAGGATTTTCAAGGACGTGCGTTACGCGTGAATGCGTCCGAGCCAAAAGAGCCTCGTTCCGGTGGATTCCGTGGTAATGGCGGTGGCGGTAACAGTGGCGGCGGCTACGGCGGAGATCGTCGTGGCGGTGGCGGTGGCGGTTACGGCGGCGAGCGTCGTGGCGGTGGCGGTTACGGCGGAGATCGTCGTGGCGGTGGCGGTTATGGCGGAGATCGTCGTGGCGGTGGCGGCTATAAAGGTGGCCGTAACAATAACGACGATTGGGGTTAATTTCCTGCTAGCTTGATCAATTTCAAAACATCCATCTTCTTACGAGGGTGGATGTTTTTTTTATAATCTTCCGGAAATTCATGGGAGGTAGATTCGTTCTACCCGTGGGGTGATCCCTGTGAAAACCTCCCATACGATCGTTCCCGCGTGTTCCGCCACTTCCATTGCAGGAATATTTGTCCCGAAAAGTTCAACTTCTGCGCCTGATCGGATGGAACTGTCGTCTGGAAGTGCAACCATTAGTTGATCCATAGTCACTCTTCCTAAGATAGGGTAACGTTTTCCATCGATAAAAACCTCGGCTCCTTTTCCCGAAACCTGTCGAGGATATCCATCTCCATAACCAATACCAACGGTTGCGACTTTCATCGGTCTTGGGGTGATGTAACTACGACCATAGGAGATGCTATGACCCTTTGGAACGGTTTTCACCATGGTAACCCGGGACTTCAGGGACATCACTGTTTTAAGCTTCTGTTGAAACGAAGTAATAGGCGAAACGCCATAGAGCATTAGCCCGGGCCTTGCTAGGTTGCAACCTGCGTTAGGGTAGGCGAGTATCCCTGCGCTATTGGAAAGATGGCGCCAGCTGAATTGTTTCTCGCCTCCTAGGTCATCGATCACCTGTCGAAAGCTCGCAATCTGACAATTTGTGAAGTCCTCGTCTTCATCAGATGAGGAAAAATGGGATGCGATACCCTCAATATTCAAATGTCGCATAGCGCGTAATTCTGCGATCTGTTCCACGATTCGGGAGGGCAGAAAACCTCCGCGCCCCATTCCTGTGTCGATGGCGAGATGGACATTGAGAACTTTCCCGTATTTGGCTGCGATACCGTTGAAGGCATCGGCTTCGGAAATCGTTGAAATACATGGTGTGATATTTCTAGCCACAATTTCTTCCCGCTCTTCGTCCCAGGTGGCTCCGAGAAGATAGATCGGTGTTTTCACTCCTGCATCGCGGATTCTCCGGGCCTCGCCGATATTGGCTACTCCCAGGAAATCGATGCCGGTTTGCTCGAGGAACTTTGAAATACGCTCGAGTCCGTGACCGTAAGCACCCGCTTTTACTACGGCCATGATTCCGCAACCGGAGGAGGTGCGGGCAGTTTCAAGATTTTTTCCAAGATTATTGAGATTGATTTCCACCCAAGCTCGGGGAGGAGAAATAGGCATATCTTTAGTGCTCACTTGCGAAAGGCTAGATGAGAGTGGCTGCTCTGCAAGCGTGTCATTTTGAAATTGTGATGAAGTTACCGCTTGCTGTAGATCAGCACGGAAGCTTGTTTGGGACATGCGTAATTTGCTGGCTGCTTTTTTACTGGGTTTGACGTCGGTCCTACATTCAGCAGAAACACCAATTTCCGGATTAGCCTGGCCATCGCTCTCTCCGGACGGGGAAACTCTTGTATTCGAGTGGCTCAATGATCTTTGGCTGGCTCCCAGCAACGGCGGAGAGGCGGTCAGAATACTGAAGCACCCATCGCGGGAAGCTTACCCGAGGTTCACACCGGACGGCAAAAGACTGGTGTTCTCATCCGAGCGTAGCGGATCTGCCCAGGTGTATTCGATAAAGATCGATGGGAGCGATTTACAGCAGCATAGCTATCATACCGAGGGGAATGTATTGGAAGATATTTCGCCTGATGGGTCTGAAGCAATTGTTCGTGGGATACGGCAGAATTCCGGATATAAGCCTACAAGATTACTCCGGGTGGATCTGACAAAAGAAAGTAGAGAAACTCTTCTTTTCGATGCAACAGCGCATTCTGTTTCAATCTCGCCGGATGGGAATCGCTACCTTTTCTGCCAGGGAGGGGAGCAATTATACCGAAAAGGTTATCACGGATCCAGAGCTGCGTGTGTCCATCTATTTGATTCAGAAGCCAACTCATTTACCAAAGTGATTGGCGGGGAATGGGAGACCCGCTCCCCATTGTGGCAGAGAAATGGAAACGGCTTTTACTATGTTTCCAACCGATCTGGCGTGTTCAATGTCTACGAGCATAAGTTTGAGTCTGCCAAAGATGCGCAGCTCACCTTTTTCGAGAAAAGCGGCGTGATTCTCCCCACTCTTTCTGCAAATGGGAAAGTGATGCTCTTTAGAGCTGGCCAGGAAGTTTACCGGCTCAAGTTAGAGGGCGGGAGGAATGAGCCGGACCTTCTCCATTTTTATACAAATGAATCCGTTCCGGCCCGCTCATCCCGAAAGGAAAGAGTGACCGGAACCTCCGGGGTGAGTTTTAGCAAGCGTGCGGACCGAATCGTATTTTCTGCCGCCGGTGATCTGTGGACGCTTGAAGGCGGAGCGGAAACCCCGATTCAACTAACCCAAAGCGATGCTCTTGATGAACGGGAGCCGGTATTGGGCCTTAAAGAGGAGTTTCTCTATTTTTTACGGGACAATGGTCTTGAGATGGAAATATGCAGAGCGGAATGGGACGATGGAAAAATCGGCCCGGCTGAGATTTTTTGGAAAAGCCTTTCCTCGATGAAATCGTTGAGATTGAGCCCGGACGGAAGTCGGTTGTCTTGGCTGGAAAGCACAGGAAATCTCGTCACAATGCCGACAGTTGGGGGAGAAGCAATCATTGTTCATAAGGGATGGGATATGCCGACCTATGATTGGTCTCCGGATGGGAGATGGCTTGCTGTTGCTGCAAAAGATGTGAATTCGAATAGAGACATTTTTCTCGTCTCCGCCGATGGCTCAATTGATTCTTACAATCTGACTCGCCACCCTGCCTTTGAGGGCTCTCCGAAGTGGTCACCGGATGGAAAATGGATCTCTTTTACCGCACGGCGGGGTCCCGATGAACTTTCACGGCTATGGGTTGCCGAGGTGGCTGCGCATCTCAGTGGTGGTGCCAGCGAACTCGATTTTGATGCTATTTCAGAAAGTATCCGCCCGGTTCCGACCGATATTAGTGAGCCAACGCGCTCAAACTGGGCCCCGGATTCGAAGGCTATACTCTTTCAAAGCCGCGATAAGGATGACGAGACCATCTACGCTATCGGACCGGAAGACGGAAAGGTTACCACGTATGCGAGCTTTCGGGGAATTCCCCATCATGCCAGAATCGATGGAGCTTCACTGTGGAGAATCGACCGCATACCGGCGGTGTTTCATGACGGTGAGCTGACGAAGTATCCGTTTTCGTTTTCCGTCACCCAGAACCGTAGCGCCCGTCTGCGTTTGGGCTTCAGAAAAATTTGGCGGACTCTTGCAGAGCGTTTCTATGATGAAACAATGAACCAGACGGATTGGGAATCCGTATTGGGTAACTACGAGGATGCAGCTGCGGAAGCACGCGATTCCCGTCAATTCGATCGAGTGGTAGCACAGCTACTGGGCGAACTGAACGCCTCACATCTCACTTTCAATACAAATCCATGGGGGGTCAAGGTTCTCTCGGACAAATTGAAGAATCCGACGGCCTTTCCGGGGATGAGCTTCACGAACAAAAAGGAGGGTCCTCTTACGATCGAAAAGGTCTTGGGAGGGTCACCCGTCGCGAAATTGCCGGATCCTCCACAACCGGGCGATGTGGTCTTGAGAATCGGTGGGAAATCCGTGGATGCTGGCAGTCCTTTGCATACCTTTTTCAACGGAGCCAAGGGACGTTCAATCCCGGTGACGATCCGAGCAATGGATGGCGAAGTAAGGACTTTCGAACTGATGCCTATTTCCTATGAGACGGCTCGTTTTCTTGACCGGGAGGAGAAAGTGGCGGCCGCAAAAAAGGCGGCCCGAAGGGGCGACTATCGCATCGCATATCTGCCTTTCCGGAAGATGAAAACGGATGATCTTCGTGAGCTTTCCACTTTGGTTTACCGGGCGTCCATCCAGGCTGAGGGTTTGGTCTTGGATCTGAGGGATAACGCAGGCGGAAGGGTGGCCGATGAGCTGCTGGCGCTGTTTTGCCAACCGGAACACACATTTACCATCCCGCGCGGTGGGCCGAGAGGTTATCCTACCGATCGGCGGGTGAGCCCGGCTTGGAATGGACCGATGGTGGTTCTTTGCAATGAGAACACTTTTTCAAATGCTGAAATATTCTGCCATGCCTTCAAACAACTGGGCCGGGGGAAACTCATCGGCAGGCCCACAAATGGGGGAGTGATTTCTGCCGTAAGCATCACGATCCCTGAGATGGGAAAACTACAGATCCCGTTCCGCGGTTGGTTTCATTCGCAGACCGGCAGGGATCTGGAGCTGAATGGGGCTGTCCCGGATATCGAGGTGGATTTCCCCCCCGGGGCGCAACAATCAGGGACAGACCCGCAGCTACAGGCAGCTTTGGAAAGCCTTACAGAGACCCTCCGCGAGTTGCCACCGATCGTGTCACCTGTTTTTAAGAATGATCCGAGATAAGGAGTGAAAAATCGGCACATATTCAGCTTTCTGTTGCAGGCAATAGGCAGCTGAAATAGTCTGGGGCACATGTGCCGACGGGGAAGCAAGCAACCAAGAATAGAATGATATTTGTGAAGATAAAAGAGTGGCTGTCAATGCGCCATCCCGTGCTGGAATGCTTGGTCACCTGTTTGGCGGGACTGCTATATGCAATTGCTCTTAAGTATTTCGTTTTCCCTTCAAAAGTGATTTTGACGGGATTCGAAGGGCTGGCTGCCGCGACGGCATATTATTTCGAAAATAGCTCCTTGTTCCTGTTGCTCTACGGGATTTCTCAGACGTTCCTGATCATTTTCGCCTTTGTAAAGATCAGCTGCGTCTTCGCACTCCGCACCTTGTTGACCGTTGGCACCGTGATGCTCGGTCTTGCACTTCTTCCGAATATGGAATTCGCAAGCCCAGAGTCCAGCAACGAGCGTATTATTTTAGTTTTGTTCGGCGGAATTCTGGCTGGCTTGGCGAAGGCGCTTTCACTGCGCATGCGGGGATCCACGGGGGATGAGGATATCCTCGGGGCATACTTTGCGATGCGTTATTTGAAACCAGTCGGGACGATCGCCATCCTGGCGGCAGGGGTTTCCACCTGTTACGGTCTTCTTTTGGACTATATCAAGACTGGGCAGATTGAGCTGATGGTTAATACTTTGATGTATACCAGTATTTATATATTTACCTCTGCAGAGACGTTGAACAACTTCTTCCGCAAATTCAAGCTGGTGCTCCTCACCGCCTTTGACAAGGAACCGAAGCGCCTCGGGAATGCCATTACTGCTGCGGCACCTCATCGGACATACACATTGCAGCAAGCGAAAGGGGGATTCAGCGCTGATACGTTCAACCTCGTTCGCACGGTCATCACCCATGAGGAACTCCCGGAAGTCCTGGACAATATCCAAAAGGAATGCCCGGACGCTTTTTGGTTTCATCATGATATCGAGGGGATTTCCAAGAAATATTACATCAAACCCATTGGTTGAAAATTCAGCGTATTTTGCGCGTTGAATCGCAGAAAGTGCGTTGCCCGCAATGGAATGCGGGGTATATACTAGTGTTATAATTCAATTACGATTATGGCATTAGACAAATTGACTCAAAAACTTCAGGAGGCTCTTCAGTCTGCGCAAGGAATTGCCTCGAAATCCTCTCATCCAGAGCTAAAAAGCGCACATGTGCTGCTGGCACTTTTGCAACAGGAAGGTGGAATTGCGGTGCCAATTTTACAAAAGGCCGGAATCGATACCTCGATGCTCAAGGCTGCTGTTGCCGCTGCGCTTTCTAGGGAAGTGAGTGTGCAGGGTGCCTCGACGCAACCGCAGATCAGTGCGGGACTTCGAGCTACGCTGGATGAAGCTGACAAAATCCGCGAGAAGATGTCGGATGATTTCTTATCAGTTGAACATTTTTTATTAGGCTCTTTGAAAGGGGACTCTCCCGCAGGAAAGTTGCTGAGAGATGCAGGGCTGGATGAGAAGAAAGCCGAAACTGCGGTGAAAGAAATCCGCGGATCACAGAAGGTTACCGACGCGGATCCCGAGGGAAAATACCAGACCTTGGAGAAATACGGAACCGATCTAACCGCACGGGCGAGAGCTGGCAAAATCGATCCGGTGATAGGCCGCGACCATGAGATCCGGCGCGTGCTCCAGGTTCTTTCCCGCCGGACGAAAAACAATCCGGTGCTTATCGGCGAACCGGGTGTAGGTAAAACAGCCATTGTCGAAGGCCTCGCCCGGAGGATCGTTTCCGGGGATGTCCCAGACTCCATGAAAGACAAACGCGTAGTGACAATGGATCTGGGCGGGATGCTGGCAGGAGCTAAATTTCGCGGTGAATTTGAGGAGCGCCTGAAAGCTTTCCTGAAGGAAGTCACCGAGGCGGAAGGAAAGATTATTCTATTTATCGATGAGCTCCATACCATCGTAGGTGCCGGTGCCAGCGAGGGAGCGGTAGATGCGTCTAATTTACTCAAGCCACAGTTGGCTCGTGGCGAGCTGCATACGATAGGAGCCACCACACTCGACGAATACCGGAAATATATTGAGAAGGACGCCGCACTGGAGCGTAGATTCCAACCTGTTTCCGTAGGAGAGCCATCCGTGGAGGATACGGTGGCGATTTTGAGGGGACTGAAGGAAAGATATGAAGTCCATCACGGTGTCCGAATCCAGGATGGGGCGATTGTTGCCGCAGCCGTCCTATCAGATAGGTATATTTCCGACCGCTTCTTGCCGGACAAGGCGGTGGACCTAATAGATGAAGCTTCCTCCCGGTTGAAAATCGAACTCGATTCCATGCCGACCGAGATCGACGTGCTGGAGCGCCAGATCATGCAGCTGGAGATGGAGAAGAAGGCGCTGGAAAAGGAAACGGACAAGGCTTCCGCAGCCCGCCTGGAGAAAGTAAAAGAGGAGCAGGCGAATCTAAGGGAAGAATCTTCCGGAAAAATGGCTCAATGGAGAAATGAAAAAGCCATTATCGATCAAGTTCAACGGGCGCAGGAAAAAATCGATGCATTGAAGACCGAAGTTGAGAAAGCACAAAGAATCGGCGATCTGACACGCGCATCCCAGATAACCTACGGCGACCTGCCAGGCGCTCAAAGGGAACTGGAAGAAGCGCAGGAAGGCTTGGCGAATCTCCAGAAGAATGGTGCGATGCTTAAAGAGGAGGTGACGGAGGAAGATATCGCACGCGTGGTTTCCTCCTGGACTGGGATACCGGTGAACCGTCTACAGGAAGGAGAGAAGCAGAAACTCGTATCGATGGAGACACGCCTTGGGGATCGGGTAGTCGGTCAGAAAAAGGCTATCAAAGCGGTTGCAAACGCAGTGCGCAGAGCACGTGCGGGTCTGCAGGACGAAAACCGACCGATCGGTTCGTTTCTTTTTCTCGGCCCCACCGGTGTCGGCAAAACCGAGCTTTCAAAAGCTCTTGCGGAATTTTTATTCGATGATGAAGGCGCAATGGTGCGCATCGATATGTCTGAATATATGGAGAAGCACAGCGTTTCCCGCCTGATCGGGGCTCCTCCGGGGTATGTCGGATATGATGAGGGTGGCCAGCTCTCGGAACATGTGCGCCGCAAACCTTACTCTGTGGTTTTGTTTGATGAGATCGAGAAAGCGCATCCGGATGTTTTCAACGTGTTGCTCCAGGTCCTGGATGACGGTCGTATCACCGACGGACAGGGAAGAACCGTGGATTTCAGAAATACCGTGCTGATTATGACATCAAACATCGGTTCCCAACATATCTTGGGCGAAGAAAACGCCGAGCAACGGGAAGCGGCTGTGATGGAAGCGCTGCGCGGGCATTTCAGACCGGAATTTATCAACCGGATCGATGAAATCGTAATTTTCGACAGGCTGGACCGGGACGATCTGACGACTATAGTCGACCTTCAGCTTGATAGGGTGCGCAAACGTCTTGCCAAGCAAGGGCTCGGTCTTTCGCTGTCGGAAGAGGCGAAGGAATTTGTCGGAAACCAAGGTTACGACCCTGTCTATGGAGCACGTCCCCTGAAGCGTGCGATTCAACATCTGATTCTGGATCCTTTAAGCCTGGAAGTCCTGGAAGGAAAGTTTGTCGATGGCGATGTGATTCATGTCAAACAGGAGGGCGGGGCTCTGGTTTTCGAGAAATAAGGGCCTTTAGCCAGTCCAGACAGAACTAGACATGGACCATGATGGCCCGGATCGCGGAGGCTTCGTGACTACCGGGCAATTAACCTCGCCAATCGCCCCTTGTGCGAATTGTTGACAAATTTAGCGGAAAAGCCGGTTTTGGCGTAAAATTTATCGTTTTGTATGAGTATGCTACAAAACCATATCCTTTATGAAACCAAGCTTAATTCTTTTCCTGTTATCACTACCCGTGCTGGCTTCAGCCGAAAAGCCAAACGTCCTGTGGATTATTACCGATGACCAGCGGTTGGATTCCATCAATGCCTTCAACCGTATAACGATCGAAAATGAAGACAGTCCCTTGGGAAAGGTGGCTTCTCCGCAGGTTGATCGCCTGGCGGCCATGGGCACAACGTTTGTAAACAGCTTCAATCAGAATCCGGTCTGCGCACCCTCGCGGACCGCCATGCATACCGGCCGTTATTCCCATTCTTCAGGCGTCTACGGCTTCGATTATTATAGCGGAGCTGGGAAGGCACACTGGAGGCCAATGGTGCCGGAAGTGATGAAAGAGGCTGGCTACCGCACGGTCTCCGTAGGAAAGGGTGGCATCCGATATATTGCGGATCCAAAGAAAAAGGTGGTAGGAGCACCATACGAAGTGGATCTCGGGTATCTGAATGAATTCGCTGACGCCGGGAGATTTGACTGGGTGAAATCAATGGAGTGGAAGACCAAGATTGTGACAGATCGTTTCCGCTTTCCTGATGGCTCGGAGCTTACCTGGAGTTCTGACCCGGTTGCCCAACCTGATGACAGGGAAGAACTTACCAAGCGTTTGGATATCCTTCGGGAATACCCGCCCGGGAAAACCCATGATCAAGCGATCAACGCGGTGGATAGTATCATCGGCGGTATTAATCCCCAGCCACCGAACATGACCCGGGAGGCGAATTATGTGAAGGAGCTCATCAGTTATCTGAATTCGGATGAGAAAACATATACCACATTGAAGGGCAAAAAGGTTCCAACTATTGGCAAATCACCGGTTTTTGCACACATCGGTTTCGATTTTCCCCATACTCCGGTCTTGCCGCCTGCAGAATTCCGTGAGCGTTTTCGAAATCTCAAATACAAGGTGCCGGAGTTCACGGAGCAGGAAATGGCGAGCTTCACCCCGCAGCTCAGGAAACTTTACGCGGGAATCGGAAGCAACCATTTCCCGGACGAGCACAAGCAACAGATGATTGCCGATTACTATGCGCTTTGTGCCTATGGGGACTCATTGGTAGGCCAAGCGGCGGATGCATTTATCGAGTATTCTGAAAAAAACCAGCAACCATGGCTTATTTTATATGTTTGCGGGGATCACGGCTGGAAGCTCAACGAGCATGGTATGATCGCAAAATCGAGCCCATATGACATCGATTTGCACAATCCGATCATCGTTGTTTCATCCGATAAGAAGAAATTTCCGGCTGGCAGGGTCGTGAAGGATTTCACCTGTTTTGTGGATATGGCGCCGACATTCTTTGCCGCCGCTGGCTACGATTTATCCGATAGCAGATTTGATTATCTCGATGGTAAGGATCTAGGGCAGGTCAGCGAAGGCAAGATCCCGGCAAGGGACTATATTATATCCGAGCCGACGCCATTGGTTGTGATCCGGACAAAAGACTACAAACTGGCGTTGAAGATTCGGGGGGGCAAAAATATTGGCTCGATGCTGAAAGCGGATCTGGAAGATCTGGAACCGATTTTCTTCGATCTGCGGAATGATCCCGAGGAATTATACAATCTGGCTTCAGATGTCTATTATCGCCCGGTCATTGATGCCATGAGAACAAAGTTGCAAAACATCGTTCTGGGCGACGGCCGGGTGGAGTGCAAGTGGACCCGAGAAGGCGGGGAACCTGTTTTTGTAAGCAATTTCGCGCCGGGAGCGGATGACGGTAAGCTGGAATTACCAAAACTACCGGCGAAGCCATGATTCCTCTCGCGTAGCTTTCCCCGTCTTTTGGGGAGGAAGCTGGGTTTACTCGGATGGCGGGCGGCGGAGTTCTTTCTTTTTGGAAAGAGCCCGCTTGTCGGCGACAGATCTTTGCTTGGAGCGGCGGGATCTTCGACGCTTTTGACGGCGCATTCTCTCGATCGCTTGATTTTTCGCCGTTGCTTTGCCGTTGAGGATCGCGTCCATCTGGTCACACAGTTCCCGGCGTGCGAGAAACCGATTCATCTCGCGGGAGCGCTCTATCTGGCATTTGATGGCAATCCCGCTGGGTTCGTGTTTGAGAAACACGCAGTTGGAGGTTTTATTGATTTTTTGCCCGCCGGATCCGGAGCCTCTGACAAATTTTTCCGTCAGATCCTCCTGCCTGATCCCGAGCTTTTCCATACGTAGCTCCAGTGCCAAAAATTTGTCTGGAGATGGGAAACTCATCGAATTTTGAGAGAATTGGGGAGGGCTGGAGATACGATTAATGGCCCTTCAGCAAATATCGGGAGGACCAGACATAGTTCCAACCGGAAATTACGGTAAGCGCCACCGCTAGAAAAAGAGTGATGGGTAGTAGCCAGGCACCATCGCCCCATGGCTTGGTGAGTGTGTGGAAAATGGCAAGACCGGAAGGAATTTTTTCCATCGTCTCCAGCGTCAACCAGATAAGACCGGAAATAAGATAGGTGAGCTGGAAGGTGGTTTTCCATTTCCCGAGATTGTCAGCAGCTAGCACCTGGCCGGCCTCAACTGCAATCTGCCGGAGCCCCGTCACGAGAAACTCGCGGCTGATGATCAAAGCGGTAATCCATACGGGACATAGACCTTTGGAGGTGAAGAAAACGAACGCAGAACAAACGAGAATCTTGTCCGCCAGGGGATCGAGCAGCTTGCCGAGGGGTGTAACAAGATTCATTTTCCTGGCTAGCCAACCGTCGAGAAAGTCACTGGCTGCCGCGATGATAAACAAGCAAAGCGCTGTGAAATGCCCCCATGTGCTTTCCCAAGCAACAAAGATGACAAAGCCCGCGGTAAGAAAAAGACGAGAGAGGGTGATCGCATTTGGTAGGTTCACGCTGGGAATGTGAGAAATTGATGGAGAAAAGGCAACAAGGGGTTGCACTCAATCTCAGTCTCTCCTAAATCGGTGCCACCTAAATTTACGGGTAATTACTATGAGCAACAGTGACTTTGGACTAATTGGACTGGCCGTTATGGGCCAAAACCTTGTTTTGAACGTAGAATCAAGAGGCTTTCAGGTTTCTGTCTACAACCGCACAACGAGCGCGATGGAAGAATTCATCGCTAAGCACCCGGACAAAAAACTTGTCGGTGAAGCAACTTTGGAAGGTTTCGTCCAGTCGCTGGCATCTCCGCGTAAAATCATGATCATGGTAAAAGCCGGTGGTCCTGTCGATGCGGTGATCGAGTCGCTCATTCCACTGCTTGATAAAGGCGATATCATCATCGATGGCGGCAACTCTCTCTACACTGATACCGAACGCCGTGACAAATGGCTTGGCGATCTCGGCTTCCGTTTCATCGGCGCCGGTGTATCCGGTGGAGAAGAAGGGGCGCGTAAAGGCCCGTCCATTATGCCCGGAGGCCCCACCTCCACTTGGGATGTCATGAAACCAATTTTTGAGAGTATTTCCGCCAAAGTCGACGGTGAACCATGTGTGACCCATATCGGCACAGGTGGTGCAGGTCACTATGTGAAAATGATCCACAACGGTATCGAATATGGCGATATGCAGCTCATTTGTGAGGCATATAGCATTTTCAAAAAAGCTGGCTTCACTCCGGCGGAGCTTGCAAAGGTCTTCACCGACTGGAACAACGGCGATCTGGAGAGTTATCTCATCCAGATCACTGCTAAAATCTTCGAGCAAAACGATCCCGAGACGGGGGCTGCTCTAGTAGACAAGATCCTTGATACAGCCGGTCAGAAGGGCACAGGCCGCTGGACCCTCATCAATGCGGTGGAAAACGCGATCGTCATCTCTACCATCAACGCTGCTGTCGAGGCGCGTATCCTTTCCTCCATGAAGGAAAAACGTGTGGCAGCCAGCGAGTTTCTCAAAGGTCCGGACGTAGAGATCTCTCTGGAGAAAGCCGAGCTTGTCAAAAAGGTTCACGACGCCCTTTTCGCATCGAAAATCATTTCCTATGCACAGGGCCTGGATCTCATCGCCACCATGGGCGAGGAGAAAAACTGGGGTCTTGATCTTGGCAAGATCGCTGCGATCTGGCGCGGTGGCTGCATTATCCGTGCCCGCTTCCTCAACGATATCACGGATGCATACCGCAAGGATCCGAAGCTCAGCAACCTTATGCTGGCTCCGTTCTTTACCAACCTGCTCAACGAATTCCAACAAAACTGGCGTGAAGTGGTCTCGATCGCATCGCTCGCTGGCATCCCTGTGCCAGCATTCAGCGCATCGCTCGGGTATTATGATAGCTACCGTAGCGCAGTGCTGCCAGCTAACCTACTCCAGGCCCAGCGGGACTTCTTCGGTGCCCACACCTACGAGCGCACGGATAAGCCACGTGGAGAATTTTTCCACACAGATTGGCCGGAAGTCATCGGATAAGCTCAAAGCCTGTTACTCAAAAAAAAGCAGTCGGGAGAAATCTCGGCTGTTTTTTTTTATTTTGTGGTTTGTTGGAAGCTTATGTTTTCCCTCCCATGACAATCCGAGGAGGAAGCAAGCTTGGGATACTATCGCAAGATCAGCGAAGGATGGCAGCTAGTATTCTTCAGCCCGGGCCGGTAAAACACCTCGTTCTGTGAGGAAATGATCTGCCGTATTGATCGCCATCTCGAAATTCGAATGGCTGACATTGAAGTTGAAAAAGCTGTGTTCAGCTCCGATAAAATCGGCGATTTTGCACGAGTTTCTACGCCATCTCATGCGTCGGCTGAAACTTGCGATCTCATCAAAAGGGGTGACGCGATCAGATTTCCCGTGGATAAACAGCATCGGTGGCAATTTACTGCGGAGTAGACAGTTGGGACTGTGTTGTTTTGCGGATTTTTTGTCTGGGAAGCGCTCGGATAACTGTCCTTTGACTGTCGTGTTCACCAGCGCGCTGAAAAGCACCAAGGCCTTTGGGCGGAAAGGGACGGCCGCAGAGTCTTTTTCTTTACGCATGACGAGCAACAGAGCCAGGTAAGCCCCCCCGGCCGCTCCGGAGAAAACGACGTTTTCGATATCGATACCTAGTGTCTGGGCGTTCTCGCTGATCCACGCGATCGCCGCCTGCGAGTCCTCAATGGCCTCCAGAGGCCCGGTCTTATGTTTTGAGCCAACCCGATATTCGAACGTGATGGAGACCGCTCCGCGGCTGGCGAAATGATGGCAGTGCGGGACAAATTGGGTAACCATGGCCGCATCCCAGAACCCGCCGTGAAAGAAGACAACGGCAGGTCGATTGGTCTCCCCGGAATTTGCGGGAAAAAATACGTGTGCTAGTAAATCAATGCCATCTTGGCTTTTATACACGTAGCTGGAGGCGGATTTCAGAAGCTCCTTGTCACGGGATTCACCGATCGGGGCAACTTTTTGCAGGATATGGCTCATAATGAAAAAGCGCATCTACCGGGCAATTGTAAATGTGCTTGGATTTGTTTGTTGTGATTTGGGGGCACTTGTCCAATCGTTTCGGTCATGAAAACGTTTATTTTGGCATTTACCCTGATTTTGGCCGCTATCTGCAATGCCCAGGATGCTCTCCGGCCTGCGCTGGAGAAAACCTATACGCTTTGGCGCAATGCCCTGATCCAGAAAGACGCCCGTGTCTGGCAGATGGTGACCGCGGAACACAGGCAGGGAGAGGTAAGAAACCGTATCGTGTCTGAAAAATTGCCGTTTCCGGCGGCGGTTTTCGACCTTCCGGCGCCGCCTCCCAGCCTGAACGGTCTGAAATTTCTAGAGGCGAAGCAAAATGGGAGGACGGCCAAATCCGCCTATTTTGGTAAAGTGGACTTTGGTGTGGGTGGCGAACCTACCGACAACCTACTGGTCCTATCATTTGTGCAAGGGACAAGGGGGTGGCAATATAACAAGGCGGATTTCGTCAACCTAACCGCATTGCCCGAGGTTCGGAAAGAATTGGCGGCGGGTGATCTGGGTTATTTGGAAGGAGTTCCTGAAGCACAGCCATCGGGAGTGGTGCCACCGGCTCCGATTGCCGCGAATCCTGCGACAACGATCGCCAAGGTCTATGTTTTCTGCCCTGGACGAGAAGTGCAAGTGCAGGTCAATAAGATTAGCCGTCATCGTTTTGCCAATGCAAAGGATGCGGATATTGTGATCGGCGGAGCACGAAACGGTCAGAATGAGGTTCAATATGCGATCAAAAAACTCGAAGGAGGGACGGGAAAAGAGGCGTTGACCATCCGTGTCTATTTGATGTCGGAAGTGGCGGGTGTAAAACCGATAAAAGCTTTTGAGTATCAGATTCTGGAGAATGAGCCGTTCAAGCCATTTGGAACGGGTAATTTCGTGCTGGATCAAGCGACGATCTCCAAACTTTCCGGAAAATGAGCAAACGCACGCTCTTTTCTGTCCGTCTTCCAGCCTAAAAAGCTCCTGCCTTTATTGGCAGGAGCTTTACTGAAAACAAATCGGCTAGAGGCTGGGAAACTAGCGGCGACGGCGGATAAGTAGACCGCACATACTAAGACCGGCCAATATGGAAGTGCTGGGTTCGGGAACTACGTCGATGGTTGCCTGAGCATACCAGCGAGTGGTGTTCTTGTTAACCTGCGTCAGATCTTCAACATAGTTATCGGCCTGATCGTCCGCGTCCTGGGCAAGATTGACATATGCAAACGAAACGGTGTCTCCGACATTCAGGGTGACGTTTTCCAGAGTCGTTCTTCCATTTCCGCCAATAATTGAGCTGAGAATGTTTCCGTTGTGTAAAATAACGTGATCCCCATTGGTGGAATTCCCACCACTTCCTTCGGTATCAATAGTGGCAATCCCGGCTTCGCCAGCCTGGACGGTATAGGTAAGGATGGTGTAATGGCTTATTCCATCCGTAGACAAAAATGAATTTGTGCCACCATACACGTTTCCAGCACCATTTGTACTCGTATTAACGCTGACAGTCTGTTCGGAGCTATAGGTGACGGCTGCGTTTGCGACCGTGGAAGCAACTTTAAAGCCTGTATTGCCACTATTTGGAATTGGTTCCCAAGTGCCTCCCACGAGACTTTGGTTCGTCGGGTTCCAGCTGAAAGTCCAACCGGCAGGAAACTGAGAGGGGTTTGGATTACCTGCACCATTGCCTCCGGCATCCACCCATGCTCCGACATCCGCATCAAGATCAGCTATGATTGCCGCATGGGTCGGCAACGAAAGCGCCGTCACCGCGAATAGAGTGGAATGTAATATTTTTAGCATAATTATTTGGATTTTAGTTGGCGGAAATATGAAATATTCCCGAATTCTCCGAGGATACCTTTTTGGGTCAAAATCGACAAGGGACTTCCCTGAATTGTCAACAACCTACGCATCCTCAGTTTTTGCAATGATCCACCAAAACACCTAAATACAAAAAGGCCGGCGACCCGAAGATTGCCGACCTAAAAAATGGAACCATCCGAGATGGCAGGGAGACTAGACGGAATAACGGGAACCGCCCGAGCTTTGGCGAGCAGGGCGTCTGCTTCCACCTGAGCGGGGGCCGACGTTGTTACCGCCACTTCTGCGGGCACCACTATTACCGCCACCCGAATTGTTTTTGGCACTGTTCGGGGATTGCCCTGCGCGGTTTCCTCCGCGTCCGCCACCGCCGCCCTGGCGTCCGCCACCCCCTTGTTTAACCTTGGGCGGTTTGAAGCCGGAACGGTGTTTTTCCACCAAGGCGTCGCTGTGCCATTCATGGGTCGTATCCCGTGGAATCGTGTCCTTGATCAGTCTTTCGATTTCGCGGAGAAATTCGATTTCGTCTTCGGCACACATGGAGATTGCAAGACCTTCGGCACCAGCACGTCCGGTGCGGCCGATCCGGTGCACATAGGCTTCCGGTTCGTTCGGGAGGTCATAATTTACCACTAGGCCGACATCCTTTACGTCGACACCACGTGCGGCTACGTCTGTGGCGACCAGCACCGGAATGATGCCTTGCTTGAATTTTTCCAGAGCTTTCTCGCGTTGAGCCTGGGATTTATTGCCGTGGATAGCTTCCGCGGTATAGCCCGCTGCGGTGAGAGCTTTCGCAAGTTTATTGGAGCCGTGTTTGGTGCGGCTGAAGACGATGGAGAGCCTCGCGGAATCCGCTTGGCTTTGTTTTTCCAGCAAGGTCTGCAAGAGATACATTTTATTGCCGCGGTCTACGAAGCAAAGCTTCTGTTTTATGCGCTCCGCCGTGGTTACCTCCGGGGTGATGGTAACCCGCGCCGGGTTTTTCAAAATACCTTCCGCAAGCGAAACGATGTTTGGCGCTAGAGTGGCGGAGAAAAACAGAGATTGTCTCTTCTTCGGAAGAAGCGCGACGATGCGTTTCACATCCCGTAAAAAGCCCATGTCCAGCATGCGGTCGACCTCGTCCAGGACGAAGAACTCCACCCCGGAAAGATTGACGTGGCCTTGGTCGATCAAATCGAGCAACCGCCCCGGAGTGGCAACGAGGACATCGACGCCGGAACGCATGGCGGAAATTTGCGGGCGCTGGCCCACACCTCCGTAAATCATGGTCTGGCGGAAGCGGACTTTCTGTCCGTAGGTGGCAAAGCTTTTCGCGACTTGTCCCGCAAGCTCACGGGTGGGTGTCAGAACAAGGCAGCGGCACTGCTTGTTAACGGTGTTCTGCTGGTCGTTATTAATTGCGTTGAGAATGGGAACAGCAAAAGACGCCGTTTTTCCCGTGCCTGTCTGGGCGCATCCCAATAGATCGCGGCCTTCCAGGAGTAGCGGTATCGCTTGGGCCTGAACTGGCGAAGGAGTGGAGTATTCAAGTTCTTTGAGAACTTCTTTCAAGGGCGCGGCAAGAGCCATCGCTTCAAATGTAGCGGTCATATCTTAGTAAAATGCCTGCCTCAACCGTTGATCGGTGGCGGGCGGTGTCGATGAGTGCAGGGTGAACCTCTTACAATCTCTCATCGATGAAGACCGGAAAAAGTGCGATCGCGTGAATTGCGATCCAGGACGGGAAATTTTTCCGTCCAGCGGTTCCATAACCTTTATTCGACGATTGGCAATATTTTTCTCACTTGTGGAATCTTATGGAAAAATGATTGTTAATTCCCATCCGTTGCCATCGTATACCACATAAATATCATGAAAAAACTCCCATTATTGCTTGCTGCCGTAGGGCTCTGCCATCCACTTGCCCATGCCCGGATCTGGACATCGAACGACGGTCGCCATCTTGAGGCCGACTATGTCTCCAGCAGCGAGGATGACGTTAAGGTAAAACGGAAGACGGATGGTAGGGTGCTGACGCTGCCTCTTTCTTCGCTCACGGCCGCGGACCGTCTCTATGTCGAAGGTCAGGCGGAGGAAAACGCGCAGAATGCCACCGACAAGGGTGAGGTGGAGCTGCCGAAGGACGTGGCCGAATTGGTGGCGGAAAAGGGTAAGCTTATCTTCGATGATAATTTCAATCGGGAGGATAAAGGTGAGAAGGACGATCTCGGCGAGGATTGGTCTACCAGCAGTGAGTCGCGGGCGCAGGGAGATAAGCAGAATGATCTGGTTGACGGGACATTGGTCATGACCATTTCGCCTCTGGCTGATCATTCGATTTCCACCCGCCACGATTTCGAAGAATCGTTCAAGAATCTGGTGTTATCCCTGAGATTCATGTTGCCGGAGGACGGTTCTTTGAAGCTGGCGTATAATGATAAAAATCACAAGGAAGTCCATGCGGGGCATATCAACGGAATCACGATCCGGACAAACAGCATTCACTTGGACGACGAGCGGACAGGTCGTTTCAACCTGAAGTATGCGGATGACAAAAGCTCGCCTGAGGCAAAAGCCGCTATGGCCGCTTCTTCCAAGACTTTCCCTCTCAACCTCAAGAACGACCGCTGGTATGAGATCGTGACCTGGCACAACGACGAGACGCTCACCGTTTATATCGATGGGAAAGAAGTCGCATCTTTCAGTTCTCCCGGTTTTGGACATGAAACAAAGCAGAACTTCGCCTTCGCAGTGCCCAAGATTGCGGTCGTGGATGATCTGAAGATGTGGGAGATCAAAGAATAGCATTCGGCCCGGACATCCAAAAAAAAGCCCCGGATATTCATTTCGGAGTTTTTTTAAGGAATATTCGGAAGCTCAGCTGAGCAAAGATTTGCCAGTCATTTCAGCAGGTTGATCGAGACGGAGCATCTCCAGAAGAGTCGGGGCGACATCGGCCAGGATGCCGTCATGCATTTTCTTCGTGGAGGCATCGTCCGCCACATAAATGATTTCCACGAGGTTCGTCGTGTGGGCTGTGTTCGGCGAGCCATCCTCGTTACACATAAACTCACAGTTTCCGTGATCCGCGGTGATAAGGAGCTTTCCACCGAGGCGCAGTGTTTGCTCGACGATCGCTTTGACCGATGCATCGATCGTTTCACATGCCTTCTTCGCTGCCTCGACGACTCCGGTGTGCCCGACCATGTCCGGATTGGCGAAATTGAGGATGACCAGATCGAAGTCTTTCAAGTTTTCCACAACGGTCTGGGTGACTTCCTCAGCCGACATTTGTGGTTTGAAATCGTAGGTCGGGACATCTTTTGGGGAAGGAATGATGAAACGTTTTTCCCCGGGGTTTTCCTGTTCCACCCCACCGTTGAAGAAATAGGTGACGTGGGGATATTTCTCTGTTTCTGCGATTCTCATCTGCTTCATTCCGGCTGCGGCAACTGTCTCACCCAGTGTCATTTTGAGCGATTGTGGGGTGAAAATCGCATCGCACGGATACTTTTCGTCATAGACAGTGAGAGTCACATAATGGACATCGGGCACTTGGCCGCGATCGAATCCATCGAAGTCCTTCATCAAAAAGGCCTCTGACAATTCGCGGGCGCGGTCTGCGCGGAAATTGAAGAAAAGGACGGCATCGCCATCGCGGACACGTTGTGTCTCAGCCTCGGTAAAGACCATGGCCGGCATAAACTCGTCGGTCTTGGATTGGGATTCGTAGATTTCGGCCACAGCTTCCGAGGCGAGGATGTCCTTCTTCGCACCGATGCCGTGGACGATCGCGTCCCAGGCAAGTTTCACGCGATCCCAGCGTTTATCGCGGTCCATCGCGAAGTAACGGCCAACGACTGTCGCGATGCGGGCTCCGACCGGTGCGGTGGCATCCTCGACCTGGGACAAGTAGGCGGCACCACCGGTTGGCGAAGTATCGCGGCCATCGGTGATGGCATGGATCATGATATCTTTCACTCCTGCCGCGCTGGCGAGCTTGGTGATGGCAATGAGCTGATCCTGGTGGGAGTGCACTCCGCCGTCCGAAACGAGGCCCACGAGATGGAGCCTGCCGGATTTTGCTTTTTCCAATGCCTTCTGGAAATTGGCATTATCGGAGATTGTTCCCTCTGCAATAGCTTTGTTGATACGGGTGAAATCCTGATAAACGATACGCCCCGCACCAAGATTGAGATGGCCGACCTCTGAGTTCCCCATCTGACCTTCGGGCAAGCCGACATCCATGCCGGATGCGCTGAGGAAGCTGTGAGGATATTGGGAGAGCGTTTCGTCGGTGAAAGGGGTATTGGCGAGAAGAACGGCGTTACCGTCTTTCTCGGCGGTTGCTTTGCCGCCTGGATTGGTTCCCCAACCATCGCGGATGATGAGCACTACTGGTTTCTTAGGCATGGAACTGGCTGTAATGGTAAAAGCGTTTATGGTCAATCGTGATTGAGGGGCGGGAAAGCCAAGGATGGCCGGCTTTTACTCCTCCGGGATAAGGTAATCGGACATTGGGAAATCCGTTACTTGCTGAAGCGTCACGCCATACAGTGCTGCGATTTCCGGAGCATCGGAGGCATGGTAAATCTCTTGATAATAGATTTCCTTGATCCCGTAGGCGCAGAGTGTCTGCATACAGGCGGTGCAGGGCATCGTCGTTGTAGCAATGAGTTTTGCATCTCCACGGCGGAAAAGTGAGCAGAGATTGATTTCCGCGTGCAGCATGAATTTTTGCCGCCCCTCGCGATCCTTCCAGAAATCCGGTGAGGGATCGAAGCCCGGTGCCAGGCCATTGTAGGCTGTCGCGATCACACGATTATCATGATCCAAGGCGGCTGCACCGACTTTCCGGTAGGGATCTTCCGAGCGGAGGCTGGCGACGTGGGCCAGGGCCATGGCGTATTGGGGAATGCTGAGACGGGGCTGGGACACGGTGGTAGCTTTGATTTACAGGACGGAAACATCAAGAATAAGACTCTCTCTGCTCCAATCTCCAGTTGCAAGCGGAGCGGCTTGGGAATAGTTCAGTGCCGTGACGGGAAATAACAGGGGATTGATCTCAGCGCTGCTCTGCTTCGGCCTGTGGGGCGTGTTGCCGATTTATTGGAAGCATCTCGATTTCATAAGCCCGCCTAGTCTCGTTGCCCAGCGGACGATTTGGACCTGTCTGGCGATGTGGCCGTTGTTGTGGTGGCGTGGTATCGGCGTGAAAGGGGATCTACGCACGATCTCATGGCATTTTCTCTCCGGCCTGCTCATTGGTGGAAACTGGCTTCTCTATGTATGGGCGGTGGTGAGTGAGCAAATGATCGAGGGGGCGCTGGGTTACTATATCAATCCGTTCTTCAATATGTTGTTCGGTCTGATCTGGTTTGGAGAAAGACAAAACCGGCTTCAGATGATTGCCATTGCGGTCGCTTTCTGTGGGGTGCTGATGCAGATCCCCGGGGTGGGACATTTTCCGTGGCTTGCGCTCTCAATTGCGCTGACGTTCTCTCTCTACGGCGTGGTAAGAAAACGATCTCCGCTGGGAGCTATCGATGGCCTGACCGTGGAGACGAGCGCTTTGGTTCCAATTGCGGTGGGGTGGTTGATTTACCAGAATTCCAATATTCCGGAGGCCTTTGGCGGGAGTTGGGAAAATGCCCTGTGGCTCGCTGGCACCGGAGTAATCACGGCGTTTCCACTATTGTTCTTCGGTTATGCCAGCCGCACGATCCGGCTGAGCACGCTCGGAATGCTCCAATTCATCGGTCCGACCATTCAGTTTCTTATCGGTTGGAAAATGTATGGCGAGCCGATGTCCACACCCAGGTTATTATCTTTCGGGCTGATCTGGCTGGCAATCGGGCTCTACGCATATAATGCCATTTCGCGCAGGCAAAATGAGCGTCAACCGATGCTTGCGGAGTAGGCTCCCGGCGGATAATCCTTCGGCATGTTGGAAGAGATCCGTGGATTATTGATTTTACAGGACAGAGACAGGCGTTTGCTGGGTTACCAGAAGGAACTGGCGAAGCTTCCACAGGATGAGGCTCGCGCAAAAGCCAGGCTAGCAGGGGATACCGCGAACTTGAAAAAGGCTCACGATGAGCTGAAAGCGGCAGAGCTTAAGGTCAAGAAGATCGAGATGGATGTGCAAACCCGGCGCACCACCATCCAGCGCCTCCGCACCCAACAATTCGAGACGAAAAAGAACGACGAATACAATGCCCTCGGCCACGAAATCACCCGCTACGAAAAGGAAGTGGATACTTTCGAAACTCTCGAGCTGGAAGCAATGGAGGAAGTCGATATTTTCCGCAAAAAACATGCGGATGCCGAGGGGGAACTGGCGAAAACCCAGAAGATCGTTGATGAGGATCTTGCTCTGATCAAACAACGCAAGGCGAAGACCGAGGAACTCGTCTCCGAGGTGCAGGCGGAGCGCGACAAACTTGTTCTGGATGTCTCCGATGACTATCTGCCGATTTATAACAAACTCATGAAATCCAAGGATGGCATGGCAATTGCGACGTTGAGAAACGGGCAATGCACAGGCTGTCACGTCAAGGTCATCGCTTCTACCGTTATCGCTGTGCAAAGCGAAAAAGAAGTCACCCAATGCGAGAATTGCGGGCGTATTCTTTCGGTGGACGAATGATGAATGCCTCGCTGGAAACGGATATTCTAAAAGGAGTCTCCCGTTCTTTTTATCTTAGTTTGAGATTTTTGCCGGTCCCGATGCGTCGCCCGGCAGTCATCGCATATTTGCTCGCACGGACAACGGATACCATCGCTGATTCCGCCTCCGTCCCCCATACGGAGCGGATGGAGCGGCTGACTGTTATTCTTGAAGATCTGCGTCACGGAAGAACGGATGCGGAGATACCGGCAGGACTGATCTCATCCACACCACTCATCAGGGAACGGCAGCTTTTGGAAAGCTATTCCCGCCTGATGGAAGCTCTTGTGTCCTTGAGTATTGCGGAAATCGGTTTGATCCATGAAGTATTGAAAATCATTGTCAGCGGACAGATTCTGGATCTTGAGCGATTTGGCACCAGGACAGGGGAAGAGATCAGAACATTGGCCAATCCACAGCGGCTGGAAGATTACACATGGAGAGTCGCCGGATCTGTGGGCGAGTTCTGGACAAAGCTTGGCTACCTCACGCTACGGGAGAAATTTTCCAGGGAGGATCCGGCAATCCTGCTGACGCATGCCGCTAAGTATGGGCAAGGGCTGCAGCTTGTAAATATTCTCCGTGACCTGCCCGAGGATCTTGCCCAGGGGCGGTGCTATCTGCCGGTGAAAAATCCGAAGGATGAGCAGGAACTAATGGAAAGCTTTTCAGCCTGGAGACAGCAGGCAAATGTTTGGGTGAAACATGGCAGGCAATATTCGGCGGCACTCGGAACGGCACGTCTGAAAATCTCCAGTGCATTGCCGGCGATGATCGCCATGGAAACGCTGGAGCAAATCGAAGGAGCATCATTTTCACAACTCAGTGAGCGCATAAAAATCCCCCGAAAGCGTGTTTACAGGTTGATTTGGCAGGCTTGGCTGGAAAGTCTGAAAGCATCCGGCGGATCCTACGTATCATAGCGGGATCCGGAGTTGAAAATTTTCATAAAAAATCCACGGAATTCATGAACGACTTAAAATTACACAATGCCATGTGGCCAGGCTTGGTCGGTAAGGAAGAAGGCACCGATCACCCACCGATTTCTCTCGATCGCATGCTGGAGCTCACCGCTGCGGCAAATGTCAACGGCCGTAAATATGATGGTGTGGACTACTTTCTCTTCCATCCACACACGGATCCCGACGCATCGGAATCCGATTTACGGAAAATCGCCGACAAGATCGCGGCAAGTGATCTCAAGGTCGGCACCTTGGTCGCACCGGTATGGCCCGGAACAGTCGGCGGTTGTTCCTTCGGTGGTAGCGAGGACAGGAAAAAATTTCTTCTGGCTGTGGAAAAGGCCTGCCGCATTGCAAAGATTTTCAACGAGCACGGAGTCCGGGAATACGGTAATATCCGTATTGATACAGCGGGTAGCGTTTCCGAGTGGTCGGAAGATCCAGCGGGAAACACGAGGAAGATTGCCGAGACCTTCCAGGAAGCCGGAAAAATAGCTGCGGACAGCGGCGAGCGCCTCGCGGCGGAAGGTGAGATCTGCTGGGGGGGGATGCATTCATGGAAGGTCATGCTGCAGACTCTCGAAGCCGTGGGAATGCCTGAAACGGTAGGTTTCCAGGCTGATCTAGCCCACACATATCTCTATCTCATGGGGCATAATGCTCCTGAGGCAGCCCTGCTGAAGAAAGGCTATACCGGAGAAGAATTCTGGGCAGCCTACACGATCATGACTGATGCGTTGAGACCGTGGACCATTGATTTCCATGTCGCCCAAAACGACGGGACCGTTCACGGAACAGGCTCGCACGATAAGACCGGCCGCCATTGTCCGGCGGACGATCCAAACGGTCTCCTCGATATCGCGAAGTGTTCGAGCTATTGGCTGAAGGACTACCAGAAACGTGGTATAAAACACATCTGCTGGGACGGCTGCATGTTCCCGAATGATGTCCTGGAAGACGCCCACACGTGGAACGCTATTCTGAAATCCATGATTTCCGTCCAGGAGGCGATCTAATTTTCAAAACCTTCAAATCCATCCAATATGTCAAAAAAAGAAATACGCATCGGCCTCATCGGCTACGGCTTTATGGGCCGGACACACTCGAACGCTTACTCCCAGATCAGCCATTTCTTCGATACCCGGCACGTTCCTGTCCGGCAGGCGGTCTGCGGTCGCGATGAGGAAAAGGTGAAAGCTTTCGCTGAAAAGTGGGGCTATGCATCTTATGAAACGGATTGGCGTGAGCTTGTGAAGCGTGAGGACATCGATGCCATTGATATCTGCACACCAAACAATTCCCATGCGGAGATCGCTCTCGAGTGCATCAAGCACGGCAAGATGATCCTTTGTGAAAAGCCGCTGGCCTTGAATGGAGAGCAAGGTGAAAAAATGGTGGAGGCGGTGGAAAAATCCGGATTGCCAAACCTTGTCTGGTATAATTACCGCTTCCTGCCTGCCGTTACGCACGCAAAGAATATTGTTCACTCCGGCGAGCTTGGACGCATTTTCCACTACCGAGCGAATTTCCTCCAGGACTGGACCATTTCCGAGGATCTACCGCAGGGTGGAGCCGCCTTATGGCGTCTTGATGCTGCATCAGCGGGCTCCGGTGTTACCGGGGATTTGCTTGCCCACTGCATTGATACTGCAAGGTGGATCAATGGAAATATCGTTTCGGTATCCGCGATGACTGAGACATTCATCAAGGAACGTCTCCACCAGGAAACAGGCGAGAAGCATCCGGTTACCATTGATGATGCATGTGCCTTCCTTGCGCGGTTTGAAAACGGCTCCTTGGCGATTTTCGAGTCCACCCGTTATGCACGTGGCCATAAATCTCTCTACACGTTTGAGATCAATGGTGAGAAGAAGTCACTTGCGTGGGATCTTCACGATCTGAACCGCCTCGAATACTTTGATCATGGAGTTCCCGGTGACCGCCGCGGCTGGAGCAGCATTCATTGCTCTGATGGAGATCATCCCTATGCGGGCAATTGGTGGGTGCCGGGTCTATGCCTGGGCTACGAGCATTCCTTCACCCATGCTCTGGTCGAGTTTTGCAAATCGCTGGATGATCCAAGCGCGGAAAAGCAGTATCCGGATTTCCGCAATGCGCTGGGCACGCAATATGTCTGTGATGCCGTTCTGGAATCCGCCCGCACGGGTCAGTGGGTTGATGTCAAGATAGCCTGAGAAAAAGTTACTTTCTGTGTATAGAAAGCCTTCGCGGATTCTTATCTGCGGAGGCTTTTGCGCGATCCGGCGGAAGGTTTTTTCAGTGCCTTGCCAATTGTGTGGGAACGCGGATAGTATCCGGTATGGATAACATCTCCCCGGAAAGCACAGCATCAGCTATCGCTGAGCCTCGGCGTAAGATTTCCTGCCTCCTGGTGGCTGGTCTCGCTTTGATTCTCATCGTGGTTCTTGGTGTGGCCACATGGTTTTGGTTCAATCGTCCGATCAAGCCGGTAGAGCTGACCCAGCAGGAGACAGAGGTCCTTCAGGATAAAATTGAGACCATTGAAGAACTCACTTACGAGGAAGGTAGTAAGGAAATTGTTCTCAGCGAGCGCGAGTTGAACGGTCTCATCAACCAGAACACCAATCTCGGGGAAAAGCTGAAACTCACTCTGGCGAACGATGAGATCCATGCCCGGATAGAGACAGATCTCGACGAGGATTTACCCGTTGTCGGTGGCAAAAAGCTCAAAGCCAGAGCAAAATTTACGGTTGATAGCATTGACGGGAAACCTTCTCTGGTTTTGGACGATTTCACTGTCTGGGGTGCATCGCTGCCAAATGATTGGCTGGGAGGCATGAAGGGGAAGGATCTTCTTGGAGAAATCTTTGGCAATGGCGCCGGGATTGGCGGAATTGAAGAATTGCGCATCGAGCGAGGCCAACTGGTCATCAAGCTTGCGGAATAGGAATATGGCCTCCATGGCTGGAACTCAGCGCAGGGTGGCGATTACTTCTTCGGCGATGATTTGAAGTCCGTCACGCACGATCCTCTCGTCCATTGCGAAGGATACACGAATGCACTCGTGCCGGTGCTGCCAGTTTTCTTCATCACAGCCAAAGAAGAAATGATGCCCGGGGATAACCAGGACCTCTCTTGCTTTCAGGCGTTTATAGAGCTCATTGGAGGTGATACTGAGGCCCGGAAACCATAGCCAGAGAAAAAGCGCACCTTCGCTCAGATGCATCCGCCATGGAAAATTTTCCTGGAAAATATCGCGCGCCGCCTGCTGGGCGATTTTGGATTTATTCTCATAATAAGGGCGTATGACGTTTTGGCTGAGAGATAATATTTCGCCATTTTCGATGATCGGGAGCACTACCTGTGGCCCCGTATTGGGGTTCGAGAGGCCGATGATAGCCGTCATTGACGAAACCGCTCTAATGATCTCCGGGGAGCCGATGACAATCCCGGTCCGCGTCCCCGGAAGTCCCAGTTTAGATAGACTGAGCGTGAGGATAATATGCTCGTCCCAGATGGGTTTTACATCAGTGAAAATAATGCCGGGAAAGGGTGCGCCGTAGGCGTTGTCGATGATCAAAGGGATCTTGTTTTCCTCTGCCAGATCGGAAAGACGTTTGATTTCGTCATCCGTAAGAACATTGCCGGTCGGGTTGGTGGGGCGCGAAACACAGATTGCGGCAATGTCGTCGCCCAGCTTCATACGGTCGAAATCGATGTGATACTTGAATTGATGCTGCCCGATTTCTTCGATTTCAGGTTTCAGGGCATGGAACATTTCCGGATCCAGTCCCTGCGCCGCGTAGCCGATGTATTCCGGAACCAGCGGGAACAGAATTTTCTTCTTCTGCCCATCTGGCATGGTTCCCGCCAACAGGTTGAACAAATAGAAAAACGCAGTCTGTCCGCCACTGGTCAGGGCAATGTTTTCTTCGCCAAGATTCCAGCCAAACGAGTCTTTCAACAGATTTGTAATTGCTGAAATGAAGCGCGGATTACCTTGCGGAGGATCATAGATACTTAGGAGGCGTGTGGAATCCACGCTGTTGCACGAAATTTCAGCGAGGCGGTTTCTCCATATTTCATTGATCTCCGTGATCTGTGCTGGCTGTCCGCCGCCGAGCATTTTCAGGTCTGGTCCACCATTGGCTAATGCCTGGCCCAGATCGTCCATCAATTCGCCGATTCCGCTGCCGCCAGCAAGTGCTTGGCCGATGTTTGAGAAATGATAAGTCATAGGATTCTGCCGCTAGCTTCGGGTATTTTTTGCGGAAAGCCAATAAGGCAGCGCCATCAGGTGCTTTTTATTCCGCTTGGCGGTTGCAATACAGGGCTGTGGGGGGCATTTTCCGGGCGAGATGAGTTTTGATTTCGATACGGTAGTGGCACGGCGCGGGACAGGTTGCATCAAGTATGATCGTAAGCCGAATCTGGATCCTTTCTGGGTCGCGGATATGGATTTTGTTTCAGATCCTGCGATTCTAAGCGCGTTGCACGAGCGGGTGGATCATGGAATCTTCGGCTATCCGCAGGCACATGTCGGCTTGGTCGATGCGATCCGCGGATATCTCAAGACCCGGCGCGGTGTGGAGCTGAAAGAAGAGCATCTGATCCATCTCGGAGGGTTGGTTCCGGCGCTTTCACTTGCTGCGAGAGCATTCTGTGGCGATGGGGGGGAGCTGATGACCTGCACGCCGGTTTATCCGCCGTTTTTAGGTGTTCATCATGATGCCGATGCAAAATTGCTCACCGTCGATCACATCTTCAAAAACGATCGCTGGGAGTTCGATTGGGAGGAGATGAAAAAGGCGGTTTCTCCCAATACAAAGCTATTTCTTCTCTGCAATCCGCAAAATTCGCTGGGTCGCGCTTTTTCCGCGGAGGAGGTCACCAAACTCGCCGGGTTCTGCGAAAAACACGATCTGGTATTGGTTTCCGATGAGATCCATTGCGACTTGGTTTTCGATGAGGAGACGACTCCGCACTTTTCTGCCGCACAGCTACCGGAGGCATTGGCAAAGCGTTCGATCACGTTGCTTTCTCCAAGTAAAACCTGGAATATCGCGGGACTTGGCTATGCCTTCGCCCTCATTCCCGACGATTCGATACGGCGTAGATTTAATGCGGCACGGGGTCACACGTTGGCGGAGATCAACGCCCTCTCTTATTATGCCGCAGAGGCAGCTTACAAGGAGGGTGAGCCATGGAGACAGGAGCTGGTTGCATACCTCAAGACGAACCGTGATGAGTTGGTAAGATTCATCAATGACGAGTGCGAGGGTCTCAAAATCCACGCTCCGGAGGCAACCTATCTCGCATGGATCGATGCCCGTGGATTGGGCGTGGAGAATCCCGCGAACTTCTTCGAACAGGAAGCAGGGCTGTTTTTGTCCGACGGAGCATTTTTTGGCTGGCCGGGCTATGTCCGTTTCAATTTCGCCTGCCCTAGATCACGGATGTTGGAAGGGCTGGAGAAAATGAAAACTGCGATCGAAAACCTGCGGACAGGTGCTTGATCTGGGGATCGGCTGGCGAATTACAAACTGTTTGAGAAAGCGGCAGCAGACATCTGTTTGCCGCCTTCCGGCTGGACCTGGGTGAGGTATAGCGATTTATCTCCGCATCCGAGCAGCAGCTGACCCTCCACAACCTTTAGTTCGCCGGCGGGCAGAGCTTGATCGACTACAGAGGTCGGCGGAAAAATTTTCAAACGCTTGGTTTTTCCTTTGATATCGACTTCCGTGAATGTCCCCGGCCATGGATGATATGCACGGATCCGGCGTTGGAGCTTCTCAGCGGAAGCTAGTAGATCAAGGCGGCCATCCTCGCGTAAAAGCTTCGGGGAATAGGTGACCTCTTCCGGATTCTGGGGGGTCCCCGCATCGGGGTTTTCCATAAGAGTTTTCAGAGCTTCGTCCAGAGCGTCCGGACCAATTTCAGCGAGACGATCGTGAAGCTCTCCTGCAGTTTCGTCCGGGCCGATCGGAATGCGTTTTACGGCCACGATGTTGCCCGCATCCAGTTCCCGGATCACATGCATGATTGTGATCCCTGTCTCGGTATCACCATTGTCGATGGCGGATTGAATGCAGGAAGCTCCGCGGTATTTGGGCAAAATGGATGCATGTAGATTGATCATCGCTTTCGTTGAGGCATTGCGGACGGCCTTCCCAAGGATTTGGCCGTAAGCCATGACAATGGAAAAATCAGGCGCGAGTTTGGTCAGCTTTTCTCTGATTTCTTTGATCTTTTCCGGCTGCCAGACCGGTATTCCGTGTCGAAGAGCGATGTTTTTGATCTCCGGAGGAACGGTTTTACTTTGACTGCGACCAACCGGCTTATCGGGCTGCGTGATGAGAAGGCACGGCTTGGGCCCGTTCTCGATAAGATGGCAGAAGGTCGGGATGGCGATGTCTCCGGTGGCAATAAAAGCTACTTTCATGTGAAAAGCCGCATTGAAACCCTTACTGTCCGGAACGCCAAGAAAGATAACTGTCTGAGCGACAGGTAAGGCCAAAAGAGAAAAAACCGGAAGTTTTCGATCTGTCGGTTGACGGGCATGCGAAGCTGCACGATTCGTTGTTTCAACTATGAAAAAACTCGGGCGGCTAGGCGTGATCGGCAGTGGACCTTCAACGGTTTATGTTTTAAAGCATCTGATAGATTCCGTCGATATTCTAGGAGGGGGGCTGGAGTCTCTGACAATCTATGAACGCGATGAGTTGATGGGATACGGGATGCCCTTCAATCCGCAAACAACGGATCGGTATAATCTTTCGAATATTGCCTCGGAAGAGATTCCGGAGCTGCCTGAAAGTCTGTTTGAGTGGCTTTCCGGCCAAGATGCCGAGCTATTGGAAGGCTGGGGGATCCGGCAGGCAGAACTGACTGCTTCCGAAGTCTATCCGCGGTTGGCGCTCGGCGGGTATTTCCATGAGCAATACAGGAAACTCGTCTCTGCTTTTTCCGAAGCAGGGATTCAGGTCACTGAGAGGCCGTGCTGCGAGGTTTCCGATATCAAAGATTTTCCGGATGAGGGTAGGGTCAGGGTTTTCACCGAAAATGGAGAGGACGATTATGATACATTGATCGTTGCCACAGGACATTCATGGGGCAATGAGGACCGAACGGATGAGGGCTACTATGCCTCTCCGTGGCCGATTTTCAAAATTCTTCCGGGCGAAGGCAGCTATTACAATTTCACTGTCGGGATGCTCGGAGCGTCTCTGAGCGCGTTTGATGTCGTCTCCTCATTGGCACACCGGCATGGAGAATTTTTGCCCGATGGAGATGGCTTCAGATATCAACTTCACGAGGGTGCCGAGGGATTCCGCCTCGCCATGCACAGTTCGGAAGGATGGTTGCCGCACCTGCAGTGGGACCAAGTGGAACCTATGCGGGAAATTTACAGGCATACGACACGTGAGCAGCTTTTCGGGCTTTTGAATGAGAAAGGATTTCTACGGTTGGAAACCTATTTCAACCAAGTCTGTAGGCCCGCGCTGATCAAGGCCTTTGCATTGGACGGCATGGGCCGAATGGTGGATTTGCTGAACCGCGAAGACTTTGATTTCGATGATTTTGTTGAAGAGATGTCCGTTCGCCACGATTATGTGGATTCCTTCGAGGGAATGCGGAAAGAAATGGCCGAGGCCAAAGACTCTGTGGAGAATCATCGGCCGATCCACTGGAAAGAGGTTTTGGATGATCTGATGTATTGTCTCAATTATCACGCGGAGATTCTACCGGCGGGGGATCATCTCTTTTTGAGAAAGACAGTAATGCCTTTCCTCATGAATGTGATAGCAGCGATGCCATTGCAGTCGGGACAAATTCTTCTGGCTCTGAATGATGCGGGGATTCTGGACTTGGTCGAGGGAAGGGTGACGGTAGACAAAAAGGCATCATCCGGGGCGGGTTGCACGATGGTCAAAGTCGAAAACGGGAACAAAACCTCCGAGATAGCTTACCGCATGTATGTCGATTGCAGCGGCCAGAAACCCATGGAGCTTCACGATTATCCGTTTCTTGGTTTGGCTCAGGCAGGGACTGTCCGTTCAGCCCGTGCGCCATTTTTAAGTGCAGAAAGAGCAGCCAGGAGCCATCAATCAAATCCCGATCTCATCTTTTATGAGAAAGGTATACCTTATTTGAAAACTGGAGGAATAGATATCGATTCGGCATACCGTGTGGTGGGTGCCGATGGCTGTGCGAACCCGAGGATCTACGATATATCCTTTCCCCATACTTCCGGTGTGAGACCGTATTCCTATGGGCTCCAGGCTTGCAGCGCGACAGCCGGCATTCTGGTGGAAGCGTGGGCGAAGGATGGAGGAGACACTGGCGAAGGCGAGTTGAAGCAAGTGTCCAAGCTATACGGAAAAATCTAACACCACCTGGATCGTGGGTTTTCCCGCTTGATACAAGAGCGTCGCCATAGATAGTTTGGTTTTCCTAATGTTCAGTCCTTATAATATACTCGCTGGCCTGATTTTTGGGACCATAGGTTTGGGGTCATGGCGATATGGGAAAGCCCTCGAACGTTGGAAGCCCATGGTCATCGGGGTGGCCCTGATGGTATATCCCTATTTTATCTACAATTCATGGCTGCTTTGGTCAGTGGGAATTATTCTTTTGATCGTGCTTTGGTTTCACCACGATCGCTGATCTCGTTCCCATTCTCTATCGGATCGATTGAAGGATGTGAGCCAGGCGGTTCGCTGCTTTTTCCAATAATTCAGGCGCGTCCGCCATTGCTTTTTCGAGACTCATCGGAGAATTCATGATTGAGCAAA
The DNA here is from genome assembly GCF_042683045.1 of Luteolibacter algae. Taxonomy (NCBI): domain Bacteria; kingdom Pseudomonadati; phylum Verrucomicrobiota; class Verrucomicrobiia; order Verrucomicrobiales; family Verrucomicrobiaceae; genus Luteolibacter; species Luteolibacter algae. Next base: position 60,397 of record NZ_JBHUIT010000034.1, read on the forward strand.
TACCGTCGAAATGCTCCTGGAGAAGCTCGTCATCCTCTATTTTTCCTGCCAGTGCATACACAGGAATATCATGCTTTCGGGCGAGTTTTGAAACTCTATGGGGTGTTTTTCCCTCGAGGGTCTGCGAGTCAAGGGAACCTTCCGCGGTAATGACCAGATCCGCCTTTGAAATCCGGCCTTCCGCGTCGAGTGCTGCTGCAATGGAATCAAAGCCGCTTTCCAGTTCCGCCCCACAAAATGTCATCAACCCGAAGCCCAACCCTCCTGCGGCTCCGGCTCCGGGAACCTCCGAGTAAACATTTCCCAGATGAGTTCTAACAAGATCGACAATTCTGGAAAGCCCTAGCTCGGCGGTTTTAAGTTCGCCGGGAAGCAAGCCTTTCTGCGGGCCATAAACGTTGGTAGCTCCTCGCTTGCCAAGCAAAGGATTTGCCACATCGCAGGCCACGACAATTTCCGGAAGAGTCATCATCGCAGATGCATCGATGGAAGCCATAGCATCGATATTTGCGGGGATGGGTTCGACTTCCTCGCCCGCTGAGTTGAGAAACCGGCAACCGAGTGCCGCTGCCAGCCCGATGCCGGCATCATTGGTCGCACTACCACCGAGGCCTACGATGATTCGATTGGCTCCGGAAAGCACAGCTTCACGGATAAGCTGACCCACACCATAGGTGGATGCCGTGGCGGGAAAGCGCTCACTTGCAGATAAGCGCCAGAGGCCATTCGCCTGGGAAGATTCAATGATTGCTTGAGAGGGGAGACCGGCGCTTTCTTCGATAAACAGCCAGGCAGCCTCCACCTCCCGGCCCCTTGCGTCCCTGACTACGGAACGCATCGTTTTTCCAGGAACTGCCTGATGGAACGCTTCCAGGATCCCTTCTCCACCATCGGCGAGCGGAAGCAAATCATAGGTGGCGTCCCGGAAGACTTTGCTGAAGCCGTATTTGATGGATTCGGCTGCCCGGATGGCTGTGAGAGAACCTTTGAACTTATCTGGAGCAATAACGATGTGCACGGATGCTTTTGTTGCGGAAACGGGGTAAAAGGTCGAGAAAAGGCAACCTTTTGTTTGAAACAACGAACAAATTTTTGACAAGCGGACAATTGCTGTTTAAAGAACGCGCCCCGCATGAGGAAATTGCTTCCTGCGGAAACAACGATTCATCTACAAACAAATCTTTCGACATGGCCAAGAAGACAACACTTAAAGCGGCACTCCGCCTCCGCAGCGGTTCTGGAAAACTCAAGCAAATGCGCCGTGAAGGCTGGCTTCCAGCCGTGGTTTACGGTCGTGGCGTCGAAAACGCCAATCTCAAGATCGATGCAAAGACATTCTCCGAGGTCCTTGCACACAGTTCTTCGGACAGCATTCTTATCAATCTGGACGTGGAGGGCGAAGGTGTTCGTTCCGTTTTCCTCAAAACCATCCAGCACGATTCCCTTTCCGGCGCCGCTCTTCACGTGGATTTTCTCGCTGTGGATGACAAGACTGAGATCACTGCAAACATTCCGCTTCACCTCGTGGGTGAGTCCAAAGGTGTGAAAGCCGGCGGTATCCTTGAGCAATCTTCCCACACGATCGAGATCACCTGCCTTCCTAAGGATCTTCCGGATTTCCTTGAGAAGGATATCAGCAACCTCGACAATGGAGATTCCCTTCACATCGGGGATCTGGCTTTCCCTGAAGGCGTGAAGCCTACCCACGAAGGCGATGTGGTTGTCGCACACATCGGCAAACCTGCTGCTTTGGTCTCCGAAGAAGCTTCCGACGCTCCGGAAGCTGCTGCAGTTCCTGCCTAATTTCCGGCATCGCGCCAAAAGATTATAAATTCTCAGAAAAACGTCCGGGGTATCTTACTTCGGACGTTTTTTATTTGAAGAACCGCGCGGCTAGAGAACTAATTGCCACAAATATGAGTATCTCGATGGTTATCGGCCTGGGAAATCCAGGCAGGCAATATGAAGCAACCCGTCATAATGTTGGCTTTATGCTTTTGGATCGTCTTGCAGCGCAGGATGGAGCCGTGTTCAAGTCAGAGCCAAAATGGCAGGCACATATCGCAAAGCTCGGCGACGGGTTGATTCTGGTGAAACCCCAGACGTTTATGAATTTGAGCGGTAGGTCGGTGCGTCAGATACTAACATTTTATAAGTGGCAGCCCGATAGGATACTCGTTGCGTATGATGACGTCTCATTGCCTCTTGGACATCTAAGATTCCGCGAAAAAGGCTCCGCTGGCGGGCATAACGGAATCAAATCCATTATCGAGCATTTGGGCGGGGATGGATTTGCCAGATTGAAAATGGGAATCGGTGCCGCACGCAGTGGAGAGATGACAGGTCACGTGTTGGGAAAATTCTCCTCTGATGAGCACGAAGACTTAGAAAACATGCTTGCCACTGCGCAAGAAGCCGTTCAGGTTTCGCGCTCCCAAGGTATTGCCTTGGCCTCGAACCGTTTTAATACACCACGGATTAAAATACCGCGTAACCAACCAACAAAGAATAACGAAGATGAGCCGCAAATATGAAGGTCTGATTGTCCTGACAACCAAGAACCAAGAAGGCAGCATGGATGACTTGGTCTCCGCTGTTGCAAAAGACATGGAGTCCTCAGGAGCAAAAGTTGAAAACATCAACAACATGGGCCGCCGTGAATTCGCAAACACACCGCGCAAGATCACTGGTGCCCATTACGTGACCTACACAATTTCTGGCGAACCTGATTGCATTTCCAAAATTCAGGAGAAACTTGCCCTTAACGAATCTGTTTATCTGAATCAGTTCAATCGCGTTGCCTGATTCGGCGAGTCGCATTGAAAAGATCAGCAGCTTTATATCCACTACCTAACTTTCTATATTTCCCATTATGGCTAATTTAAACAAAGTAATGCTGCTCGGAAACCTCACCCGCGATCCGGAATTGAGACACACCCCGAAGGGCTCGGCCGTTGCCGATCTTGGAGTGGCAGTGAATCGTAAAATTCAGGATGGAAATGGTGGATGGAAGGACGAGACGACGTTTGTCGATGTTACCGTTTGGGGAAGTAGTGCGGAAAACGCACAGAAGTATCTTACCAAGGGCCGGGGAGTCTTCATCGAAGGGCGGCTCCAGATGGATACCTGGGATGACAAAGCCACAGGCCAAAAGCGTAGTAAGCTGAAGGTTGTGGCAGATAATCTCCAGTTTCTACCCGATGGAAGAGGTGGAAATGGCGGCGGGAGTGGCTCACGCCAGGCTTCCAACGACTACAATAACGGATCTGATTCACATAGCGGTGGCCGTCAAGGTGGCTCCGCTGCCCCGATCGATGATTATCAGGAGGATGACGATATCCCGTTTTGATTTCTTGAAGGATCTATTTTCCAAAAAGGCGGTCAATTTGGCCGCCTTTTTTTGTTCCGGGATTAGATAGCGGAATATGTCACATATGGGATTCGTTGGAATTCGGTTTCAGATAGTAGAGCACGGCCATCCGAGCGGCGATGCCGTTCTCAACCTGATCATTGATGAGCGAACGTTCGTAGTCCATTACTGCATCGCAGAGCTCGACACCACGGTTCACAGGGCCCGGGTGCATGAGATAGAGACCGCGTTTACGGATGTCTTCCAAGCGAGCATCGGTGATGCCATAAAGACGGTGATATTCCCGGAGTGAAGGGAAAAAGGGTGCATCTTGTCGCTCCATTTGAACGCGGAGCAAATACACGATATCGGGCGACCATTTCATGGCGTCTTCATAGCTGGTAAAACGCCGGATTCCTTCCGGCCCGTTTCTGGGATTAAGTGATCCGGGACCGAGAAAGGCAACGTTGACCCCAAGTTTTTTGAGGATACATGAAGTCGACCGCGCAACGCGGGAATGAAGGATATCACCGATGATGAGGACTTTCTTGCCTGCTGGATCAGAAAATTTCTCCTTGATGGTAAATGCATCCAGCAAGGCTTGTGTCGGATGGGCATGGGCGCCATCGCCGGCATTGATCACAGATGCATTGGTTTGCGCCGCGATCGCTGCCGGAAGCCCGGAGCGGGAGTGGCGGACAATGATATAGTCCGTGCGCATCGCTTGAAGGGTCTCCACCGTTTCCCGGACGGATTCTCCCTTGGTCACAGAGGAATGGCGGACATCGAAATTCGTAACATCCGCGGAGAGACGCTTTGCCGCGACTTCGAAGGATGAGTGGGTGCGGGTGGATGGCTCATAAAAAAGCGTCAGCACAGACTTTCCCTTTAACGCTGGCACTTTCTTTACCGAGCGGGTGAATAGTTCCTTGAACGGGATTGCCTGATCAAGGAGGAGATCGATTTCCTCTCTCTTTAGCGATGAGATATCCAGAAGATCTTTACGGGCCATAATTGAAGAGTGGGGCGTAGTGAAGACCCCCGAAGACGAGGGTCATGATGATGATGATTGCCAGAAAAGCCGCATGGTGGCGGGAACGTTTCTTTTTTATGAAAATGTAACCCGCCAGCGTGATGGATAGCACGATGAGAGCCAGAGGAGTGATAGGATGGGCTGTCCTGGAAGCAGCGGCGGCAGCTCCGATTGCGACTCCGTAGGAGACACTTAAAAGCAAAGGATGGGCGGTGATGCTGCGCAGATGCATGGCCGGGTCCTGAGCGTTTGCAGATAGGTGGCCCAAAGCCTCCCTACGGCGAATTTCCTCAATATCCCTTTGCGCATGACGTTGTGCCGGGAGGGCGGTCTTCTGTGTTACCGCCGGTGCAGGAGCAAGTGGTAACTCGTTCTTACGCAATGAATGAATCGGTTGAGACTCGATTTTAGCGACTGGAGTAGGTGAATCGGAGGGTAAATCGAGATGGACGATTTCTTCCTCCCCAAGAGGCAAGTCCACGACTTCAACGGGGGATTGGTCGGGATGGGCCGGATCCAGGATCGGCAATGGCTGATCGGCCAACTGCGCTTCCGGTGGTGCGGTGAGAAGGAGATCCGATTTACTATCGGATTTGCCGTTGTCCGAGCTTGGTGCTGTGCGGTTTTCGGGGGCGGGAGTCTGCTTATTCGCCTTCTTCGGCGGTGGGGTGGGGAGCTCCGGTGTCGCCGGTGAAGGCGGCGAAATTGGAAGAGAACGCTGCCCTGGAGAACCAAGCGGCGGAATGGAATCTGGTATACCCAGACCCTCTCGCAGTGCGACGATTTCCGCAGGGCTTTTTTTCTTCTTCGGAATCATGGTTTCTGCGGTGTGACGACCCGGACGAGATCCTCACCATCGGTTCCTTCCAGAGACACGTGCACATGGTCGTGACGGTTGGTTTCTAGGTCGATTCCGGTATAGGTCGCGTGGATGGGTAATTCCCGGTGCCCCCGATCGATGAGGACTGCCAGCTCGACTTTTGCCGGGCGGCCATAATCGGAAAGTGCATCCAGAGCTGCACGGATGGTGCGTCCGGTGAAAAGCACATCGTCTACCAGAATGATATGGGCGCCATCAATGGGGAACGGAATATCACTTTCCTGAAGTTTGGGATTTTCACGGAGGTGTTCAAAATCATCGCGATAAAGTGAGATATCCAGAACCCCGAAATTGAGGTCACGATCATCCGCGGAAAGCCGGGTAAGCAAACGCTCCGCGACTTCATCACCGCGCGACCGTATCCCGATGAGCGCGATCGCGGACTCCGGGTTCGCTTTGCGGATTGATTCAGCAAGAGTTTCGATACCATTGGCGATATCGTCGGGGGTCAGGGTCAAACGAATGTTTTCAGCCGCGTGGGATTTTGCATCGGGAAAGTTTAGGATACCGATGTCCGTGCGGCGTTGAAGACCGGGGAAGGAGATTTGATCGGCCGCCGCATGAGCCGCATTGACTGCGGACATCCGGTCCGGTCCCTGGGCGACGCAGGCCAGAACCCGGCCGCCATTGGTTTGCCATTCTTCGCCACTCCGTTTTGTGCCGGAATGAAAGACCTGTTGCCCGGTGTTTTCCAGCCCACTGATTACATCACCCGAGCGAGAGCTTTCCGGATAGCCATGGGATGCCAGAATCACACAGACCGACCATTGGTCTGAAAAGGAAATGAGCTGTTTGTCGAGTTTGCCTTTGGCGCCGTTGAGGCAGAACGAAGCGAGGTCTCCACTGAGCAGAGGCATCACCGCCTGGCATTCCGGATCGCCGAAGCGGCAATTGTATTCGATGACTTTCGGGCCATCGGGAGTTAGCATGAGCCCGAAGTAGAGGAAACCACGGTATGGAAGTTTCTCCGATTGCAGCGCCGCGACAGTAGGTGCGACAATGGATTCATCGATGATTTCCAGAAGTTCCTGGGAAATGAGTTTGCGGGACGCAACCGCACCCATTCCACCCGTATTCGGGCCAAGATCATCGTTTTCCAAACGTTTGTAGTCACGGGCAGGAGTCAGAATGAGATACTGGTCATCGACAATGGCAGCGAAGATGGAGACTTCCGGGCCGACGAGGCATTCCTCAACCAACAATCGACCGGGACCGAAGCGCTTCTGGGTGAAAACCTCATCGAGGAACTCGAGAGCACTTTTTTCGTCCGGACAGACGGCCACACCTTTTCCTGCAGCAAGCCCGTCAAATTTTAGAACCGTCGGGTATTTGCCGTCGATTGCCGCAACTGAGGATTCAAGGGAGTCGCAGGCGGAGGCGGATGCGGTCGGAATATTGTTCCGGAGAAGGAAATCTTTGGCGAACTCTTTGCTTGCCTCCAGTTGCGCGGATTCCTTCGGCGGTCCCCAGCAAGGAATGCCATTTTTTTCACACAGGTTGGCCAGGCCGTCTCCGGTGACCAGGTAGGATTCTTCTCCCGCCACGCAGAGATCGATTGAGTGCTCGGTCATCCATGAAATCAAGGAGGGCAGATCCGTGGCCGTGGTTGGCCGGGCGATTTCAAAAATGGCATCGCTACCGGGAAAGGAAAAGAGCTCGGGCTTTTGCGGAGAGAGTGAGAGGGTCTGGATGAGTGCGTGCTCGCGGCCGCCTTTTCCTACAACAAGTATTTTCATCTCCGGATGTTTTGCGAGAAATGGAAGTGAACCGCAAGGATGAAGCGTTGCCAAAAAAAAGATGCTCCAAAGACGGGACGGTTACTCACAAAAAAACCATCCAATAGGATGGTTTTAGAGATGATCAGATTCGCCGCCCGACCTAGAGTGGCTTCGGAGGCAGCAGTGAACCATCCATGTCGCCTTCAGTGATCTCCGGAAGCGTTGGCTCTTCAAAGTTGCCGGGGATGAATGACCAGAAGGAACGTTTGCGTTTTTGCTCGAAGGCAAGGGCACGCTCCTTCCCCAAAGGCATGTCCTGGAGGTCCTCTTCGCGCACTTCCACGACATTCACTTTGTTTGGACGAAGGTCTGCCAAAGAGAATTCTTTTACGCTTTTTCCGGCGTTGGACGCAGTTTCCTGGACGCTTTTGGTCGCATTCGCTGCTGTGGATTTAACGGTGTCCAGAGCTCCGCACGAGCCAAGCAGAATAGGCAACAGGACTCCGGGAATAAAATATTTTAGCATAGCTGGCTGATTTTTTTGCGTTAAACGGGTGCAAGGGGACTACACGCAGTCTCTACCATTGATCGAATCGTGTCCAGTCGCTGTTTTTGTGACATAATCGTCACTTTCCGGATCAGCGGCTTACCAGAATGAAAAAATTTCGCACCGGCCGATTGAGCAATCCGCGGCGTGTGAGCGGGCCGCCGGAGATGGAGGAGGAAATGTAAAGATCGGTCGAACGGCCGCCGTCCAAATTCAATGCCTGGCGGACGTTCCATGGGGCGGGAGAGCCAGAACCGAGGGCGCTGCCGAGCGCTGCCAAGCTGCAGGAGGATGTCCGGCCTATCCACCAGCGTGTCCCGCCATCGCTAAGTAGAATCGATCTAACCGCGCTTTTTTCCGGATCAAGTCCGCCGATGGTTTTCCCGTTCTCGACAAGCAAAGGTCCGGCTTGCAAAAGCTCCTTGGAACTTTCCACGGCCGAGCGGGAGCTTCGCCTCGAAATAGAGGCCGCACCCGCACTTGAGATCCGGTAGATTCCGCTTCCCAATGATGATGCGGAATTCCACCCACCGGATATCTTTCCCTCGGAAATTACCAAGCCCAAAGGAGCACCCTCCGGGGTGAAGAAACCGGCATTGATCGCAAGAAGGGCGTTTGTCGCGTGTGCCACACTGGCGGAATCCGCGAAACGGGAACCGGGACCATTGGCTTGATCAATGACTTTGAGGAGATGTGTGCGCGAATCGTAGGAGACGCCTTCAAATTGAATCCCGGCTATGGTCTTTCTCGAGATGTTCGGCTTATCGGCAGGGCGGGAGAGCTCGCCATCGGGGACGGCGGAAGGGGAAACGGTTGCCGGAGAAGATGATGCCGCCGGTGATGTCGGGTTCCCGGGGTGTGGATATCGTTGATCCGGGACCGGAGAATTGGAATTTGATCGAATCAGTGGCTCGGCAGGTTGGCACGAAATGACTGCCAAAGAGATCAGGGAAAGGATCGGTTTTTCAAAAACGCCAAACATGCCGTGATCTAATCCGATCAAGGAACGACCCGCAAGAAGGGAGATTTTTTTGAAACTCCTTGTGGGTTGCGAGTCCATTTTGCTGGTGTAATGATCAGGGAATGACGGGTTTGAGTTTGCCGAGAAAGTGCGGGGTGATGTTGTTGCCGGATTGCACGTTGTTTCCGCATGGTGGGTTGCCGCTGTATGTTTTTGAAGAGCGGTATCGCAGGATGTTGGAAAAGGCGCTGGAAGGGGAATGTGTCTTTGCCATCGCACGAATCAAAGAGCATGGGAATGGCGGGGAAGATGAGATTTCCCACATCGGCACGGCCGGATTGGTGAGGGCTTCCCGTCAGCGGGCGGATGGCACTTCCGAGCTACTGTTGCATGGGGTGATCCGGGTGAAATTCCTGGAATGGCTGGATGAAGAAGATTATCCGTGTGCGCTGATCGAACCTTTGCCGTGCGAACCACTTGACGAGAAACAGGGCGCGGCCGCGATGAAAACTCTTCGCGGAGCCGTGGAAGACGGACTGGCGAATCTGCCTACCGATGTGCAGGCCGGTGTTCTGACATTGCTTGACCAAGCAGATGAGCCCGGGCTGATGTCCGATCTGGTGGCTCAGCAGTTTGTCCACGATGTGGATCTGCGGCAGAAACTTCTGGAAACCAGTTCCGTAGGAGACCGTGTGGCGATGCTTTGCGGATTTTTTGAAAAGATTCGCAGCTCGGATTGAAATAAGATCCATCGTAGTCTTTTCTGGATTGCTAGCGGGCGGATGCGGTGGCTAGGTTCGGTGCAGAATGATATTGGGTTTGTGGGAGGCATCTGGACTGATTGAGAAAGGCGGACCGCTTGTATGGGCGCTTCTGGCGCTGGGCTTTTTCGGGACGGTATGCATTGTGGAAAGGTTTTTCTTTTTTCACAGAGCGAGGATTAATGTCAGTTCTCTTCTGGTGGGCCTTGGCCTGCATGTGAAAAGACGGGCTTTTGCCGAAGCTCTCCATGAGGCGGCGAGAGCCCCGGGTCCCGTGGGCAGGGTGGCGCACGCCGCGCTTTTACGCTATTATCTGGAGCGCCGGGATCTGGTTGATGTGGTGCGGGAGGCAGGCCAGATGGAGGTGCCGAAGATCGAAAAGAATATCCGTGGGATCCTGGCGGTAGCACTAATGGCTCCCTTGATCGGGATGTTGGGGACCATGTTGGGGATGATTGACGCCTTTCAACGGGTAAATGAACAGGGCGGACTTACCGGGCCGGGCGAGCTTTCCGCTGGCGTCCTCACAGCGCTGATCACCTCGGTGGTGGGGCTGACGGTTGCCGTGCCGATGTATATTTTCTACCTCTATTTCGTAGGCCGTTCAAAACGCCTGGTCAGTCGGATCGAGCGGGCTGGAATCGAGATTGTCCACATGATCGCGGATGCCCGGGAGGAAGAGGAATATGCGCCATTCCGGGGCGAGGTCCATTTCGGCAAGAAGCAGGCGAAATCCGGCAATAAGGAGCGGATTCCCGAGGAAAAATGAAGCTGGAAACCACATTGAACGAAAGGCCGGGCTTTCTGCACGCGCTGCCCCTTTTTGATCTGTTCATGCTGGTCACTTTGTTGCTTTTTATCGGGCCGATGTTCTTGAGCCAAAGCGGCGTCAGCGTTGAAGTGCCTAGCTCGCAATTCCAGATGCAGAGATACCGGGAGTCCATTGTTGTCACCCTTGGTCCCGGAGAAGTGGAGCCAAGCCTGCACGTGGGACGACAGGCGGTGAGTCTCAGAGAACTCCAGGAAAAACTTGATGCGCTGAAGACCGATGAAGTCATGTCCCGGGCCATTGTCCTGCTGAAAACCGATATCGGCACTACCGTCGGGATGGAACGGAAAGTGAGTGAAATCATTCTGAAATCCGGATTCAGATTAGCGCTCGTGGGACGCTCCGAGATTCCCACTGAGCTCCAGGATCCAGCAATATCTCCGGCGGAATGATCAAGGACGATTTGATTTTCGAATGGCGACATTCGGATAGCCATTTGGGCCGTAAATTGTTGGCGCTCGCGCTGGTCGCTGCCGTTTTCAGTATATTGGTGGGGACTATAAATGTGAAGCTGCCGCCGGTGGGTAGTGAGTCTTTGAAAACAGCATCCGTTATGCGTTTCACCGATGATGCACTTGGCCGGGCATGGCGCTTGAAAGCAGAAGAGGAGGGACCTTTTCCCGGACGATTGGATTTCAATAGTGCTGCCAGCCTCGCGGAGTGGGAAAGGGCACTGCGTCCTGCGGGGGACTCGCATTGGCTGGACTATGAAATCGAAACCGTGCCGCTGCCGAAGAATACGGAAATCGAGAATCACCGGCTCGCGGAAAAAGGTGTCCAGGTTTTTCCGAAGCGGCAGCGCAAACTCGAGGCGGCAGCCGAGCGCGTTCATGAACATCTCCGTATGCCGGTATTGATTCCCTTCAGCCAAGAGGCACTGAAATGGATGCCGGATGAATTGCCGGAATTCGCCCCGCCTCTGGAGGAAGGAGCTGTTCCGGCTTCGTGGAGATTCACGCTCTCGCTCCGCGCGAATGGGACGGTTGATCAGTGTTTTTCCCTGCTGGGTGGCAATGAACCGGGCGTTCAGGAGATGATCGACTGGCTAAAAAGCTTACATTTCAAAAGGACCGCCGGGAAGGCGGACGGGGAGCGCTGGCTCGGCCTCAGGGTGGAATTTATCAACAAGGAGAATCATGGATCTGACGCTGAATGAACTGGTAATGAGCATCGTTCTCGGCAGCCTATTGATTGTCTCGGTTTTATCGGTCGGTTCGCGCCTGCTACACTCTCGCTCGGAAGTGAAACTTGCCAGGATGCGGACAACCTGCCGCCTCTGCGGACATGTGTTTCTCAATGACTCTTCGGGGAATCTCATCCATTGTCCTTCCTGCGATGCGCTCAACCGCAAGCAACGCAATGGGAAGTTGGGTTGATGCGGGAGAAAGCCGTGCTAACTGCAGTTAGTTAAAAAAATGCGGCTTATCTGAAAATATTTCGTGCCGATACTCGATCTCGGTGGTTAATCTCAGCCAAACCCATGCAAGCAACCTTTCTTCCACCATATCATTCAGTTCTCTGTGCCCCAATAACTGCAAACCGTGAGCTTGCAGCCTGTCTAATCGCAAACGTCCCGATGATTGATCTCCTATCCGCAGAGCTCACGAGAGCGGGATTCCAAATCGTGGAAAATGCCGAGGCCGGACCACGGACACTGCGAATCCCGATCGATACATGGATTGAGCTTGGAGCATTGCTCATGCTCGGCAGAAACGAGAAATCCGCCCGTCTATGTGATTCCGATGGAGTTGTGCTCGCCTGGAAAGGCGAAGAGAGCCCCGGGGATTGCGAAGAAGAAATCCGGACGGAAGCGGGCTGTTTCCCAATCGTGTATCCGTGGGATCTGCTACGCATGAACGAGGAGGTCGTTGCACTGATGGATGAAAGCTCGATTGTGGGAGAAGTCAGCCCGCTGGCGACCATTTCCGGCTCGGTGCGGTTGGGACAGGGATCTCGTATTCTCCCAGGCTCGGTCGTGGAAGGTCCTGTCGTTATCGGCCCGAATACCCAGATTGGGCCGAATGCGCTCATTCGTGGTGCGACGAGTATCGGAGCCAATTGCTACATCGGCCACGGGGCGGAGGTGAAAAACTCGATCATCTACCCGAATACCTATATTTCACGTCACTGTTACATCGGGGATTCTATAATCGGCTCCCACGTGACCCTGGGCTCCGGCACGCGCACCGAGAATCATCGCCATGACGGCAGAAACCATGTTTCCATGGTCCGTGGAAATGAGGTGAACACAGAGCGGACAAAGGTCGGAACCTTCATCGGCGATGGTGTCCGCACCGGGGTGAATACTTCCATTGAAGCTGCGGTGAAGATTGGTGTCGGGCGTATGACCAAGCCAGGGGCGGTCATCGACAAAGATCTAATGTGACCAAACTGTCACAATCCATCCATTCCCGATCTCATGAGCCAAGAGCTACACCATGCAGCGATGCAAAGAGTTTTGATTGTTGAGGATGAGGTGGATATCGCGGATCTGATCATGTTTAACCTACAGCGGGCAGGTTACGAAGTGCTCAAGGCGCATGACGGCATCGCAGGGACGGAAATAGCGATCCGCGAGCGCCCGGATCTGATGGTGCTCGATCTGATGCTACCGGGCCGTGATGGCTACTCGGTATTCCGTGAAGTCCGCAGGGATGCACGGACCGCGCATATTCCGGTAATTATGCTCACTGCCAGAGCGCAGACAGAAGATCGCATACAAGGTCTCGAGGCTGGTGCTGATGATTACCTTACCAAACCGTTCAGCCCCAAGGAATTGGTTCTCAGGGTGAACGCTATTCTGAAGCGTGCAGACGCACCTCCCGGTGCGGTGGAATACGAGTTTGGTCCATTTCGCTTCGATAAGAATTCAGTGAAGTTCTATCTTGAGAACGAGCCTCTCGATCTCACTTCCACCGAGTTTAAACTCCTCCTCTTCCTTTGTGAGCGATCGGGAAAACCTCAGGATCGCAATGATCTCCACCGCACGGTTTGGGGTTATAGTGACGAGGTGCATAGCCGCACGCTTGATACGCATATGAAACGCCTTCGGCAGAAGCTTGGCGCACACGGCGCCATCATTGAGACAGTCAGGGGCGTGGGCTATCAGGTGGCCAGTCTGGTTTCATGATGAGTCCGTTAACTATTTTTCTGATCGCCGCTGTTCTCGGAGTCCTATTGATCCAGATCTACAGGCTGAAGCGATCCCGTAAAGAATACGAATCCCAGGTGAAAGCCTGGAAACTACGCTTAGAACTTGATCTCAAACAAGCCAGAGACGAACGCAACCGCCTACTTGATGCACTCGGGGACGCATTTCTCATCGTGGATGGGGATGCAAACATCCGCTTTGCAAATGCGGCGGCGCAAAACCTTTTCCGCGGCCGGGTTCTCACTGGCAGACCTGTATCGGAAGCATTTCTCGATCCGCGTCTTGCCGATGCCCTTATCCAGTGTCTGGAAACAGGAGAGCCAGTGCAATCGCGCGTGGTTCTTCCCCAACAGACTTCTCCTCTCGGTGATTTGGAAACCCGTGGCACAAATGCATGGATTATTGATGCGGCGCAGCTGTCCGATACTCCCAATGGCAACCCGAACACCCGCGTTGTGATCAGAGACGTCACATCCGAGTATCAGCTCGATCAGATTCGCAAAGATTTTGTGGCAAACGCTTCCCACGAGCTGCGCACACCTTTGGCCATCATCAATGGATATCTGGAAAATCTACTCGATGACGGGATGATCGATGAGCCGGAAATGGCTCGCCGTTTCCTTTCGGTCATGAAAAAACATACGGAGAGGATTTCACGGATCGTCGAAGATATGTTGGTAATTTCCCGGCTGGAATCCGGTGAAGCCTCGGCCATCAAAATTGAGCCATTCAAGCTCCGATCATGTATCAAAGATGTGCTGGAGCGTTTGGAATCTGTGATTCAGAACCAAAAAGCATCGGTTAGCGTCCTCCTCAATGATGATGCAATCACTCTTTACGGCGATCGATTCTATTGGACACAGGTTTTGTTCAATCTTGTTGAAAATGCGTTGAAACAAAATCCTTACAAGGATCTGAAAATTGAGATCGGCTCCGAGGAAACCGGGAGCTGCTTCCGGATTTGGGTCAGCGACAATGGGGTGGGCATTCCTAGCGCGGATCTGCCGCATATTTTCCGTAGATTCTATCGCGTGGAAAAACATCATTCCCAGATGGAAATCAAGGGCACTGGCCTGGGGCTTTCCATCGTGAAGCGCGCGATCGAGGCTCATGAGGGGACAATCACCGTGACGTCCACTCCAGGGCGTGAAACGAAATTTTTAATGACCATTCCAAAAAACCAAGCCTAGGCTGGCGACATGGACAACGTCTGTTACGCAGCCCGTTTCGGGCAATATGAACGGCGCAAAATTGGTGTCTTCGGAGGTTCGTTCGATCCGGTGCACGAGGGTCACATCCATCTGGCTACCCTCGCAAAGGAGGCTGTGGAACTGGACGAGGTTTGGTTTCTACCGTGTGGCGTCTCCCCGCATAAGATGGAAACTCCACCCAGTGATGGAGCCCTGCGGGCGCATTGGCTGCGCATTGCGATTGCGGGGCTGCCTTGGGCAAAGGTAAGCGATATCGAGTTAACCGCTGAAGGCCCATCCTATTCATATCTTACGCTCCGGAGGCTTTCAGAAAAATATCCGGCCAACGACTGGTATTGGATTATGGGCGGGGACCAATGGACAGCCCTGCCAAGGTGGAAAAACTCCGAAACGATCGCAAAATTAGCAAGTTTCATCGTCCTGGCACGGGACGGCGTTGCGATCGATCCCCGGCCCGGATACCGGTTGCATACTGTGACAGGGGAGCATCCCGCCTCCGCCACAGCCATCCGCGCGGCATTGGCTGCCGGTGAGAAAGATATTCCTTACCTCGACAAAGATGTCGCCAGTGCAATCCGGTCAAAAACTTCCTACTGATGTAGACTGGGATTGCCCCTTGTGAAAAAATTCACAAAGATAGAAAATCCGATTGGCCATCGCCTTTGATTTCTCCATATTCCCCGCGTCGCACACATGATCTCCTATACCAAACAACCTCACGAGCGCGAATACCGGCTCATTTTCAAGAATATCGACCGTGAAGGTTGGGACCCTTCCATCGACACCTACATGTCCGATGGTGGCTATGATGATCTCAAAAAAGCCTTCACAATGGCTCCGAAGGACATCACGGAAGAAGTCAAGAAATCCGGTCTGCGGGGCCGTGGTGGCGCTGGTTTCCCGACTGGGATGAAGTGGACGTTCATCCCGCCGAACAATACAAAGCCGATCTACCTGATCTGCAATGGAGACGAGTCCGAGCCGGGCACCTTCAAGGACCGGTATATCGTCCACCAGGATCCCCACCAGCTGATCGAGGGGATGATCATTTCCTGTTTTGCCGTTGGTGCGCATACAGCATATATCTATCTCCGCGAGGAGTTTCCACAGGCTGCATTGATTGTGGAAAACGCGATCGAAGAGGCCCGTGCCAAAGGCTTCATCGGTAAAAATATTTTTGGTTCCGGGTTCGACCTAGAAATTTTCGTCCATCGCGGTGCCGGTGCCTACATCTGCGGTGAGGAAACCGGCCTGATCGAATCGTTGGAAGGAAAGCGGCCCTATCCACGCATCAAGCCTCCATACTTTCCAGCGGCACTCGGGCTCTATATGTGTCCGACGATCGTGAACAATGTCGAGTCACTCTGTCATGTAAAACACATCGTCCGCATGGGTGGCGATGAGTATGCGAAGCTTGGCGTGGCACGCAATACCGGAACCCGTATTCTCTGTGTATCCGGAGATGTAAAGAAACCCGGCTACTTCGAGGTTGAAGTGGGCAAGGTCACAATGCGGGAACTGCTATATGATATGTGTGGAGGTCCGAAGGACGGGCGCGAAATCAAGGCTGTGATCCCGGGAGGCTCCTCATCCAAAATTCTCAAGGCAAATGAGGTCTTCAAACTTCGCAACCCGGATGGCTCTGAACGGGAATTGAATTTCTGGGATATTCCGATGGACTTTGATTCTCTTGCCGCCTGCGGCTCAATGGCGGGTTCCGGCGGTGTGATTGTCCTTGATGATACCCGGAAAATGTCCTGGGTGTTGAACAATCTGAATGCCTTCTATGCCCATGAATCATGTGGCCAATGCACTCCTTGTCGGGAGGGTTCCACGTGGATGCGGAAGATTTCCGATCGCTTGGTGGCAGGTAAAGCCACCCCTGAGGATATCGAGACGCTTGAGAGTGTTGCCTATCAAATCGACGGCCGCACGATTTGTGCTTTCGGAGAAGCTTCTTCATGGCCGGTGGAAGCTATTATCGCAAAGTTTCGGGACGAATTGCTTGCTGATACCCACGAGAATATCCCCACGGCAATCACTAATCCGGAAGCTGCCGAGCAACAGAAGTTCCTATTGGCCCACAAATAATAGTAGCGTAAAAGCTCATCACTTCCCCGGACTGGCATTGAATACTCTGTTTGTCCGGGTTTTTTGTGCTATGAAACATTGGAAATCGCGCCCGCTAACAGCCGGAGAAATTCACATAGGGCAGGAAATCTTTTCCGATAAAATTGATTGGCGGCAAATTCGCATCCTGCGTGAAAAAGCGGTGTTTTTTCAATCTCCTGAGGTGACCATGGCTCCAGATGGCAATATTTGGTTCCATCCCGAAGGACGTCTGGCGAGAAGCGAAGATATTGATGACTTTTCGAAGTCCAACCTACGGATCCGTGCCCACCTAATTCATGAACTGACCCATGTCTACCAGTTTCAACACGGCATTAACTTGGTTCTGGAAAAAGTTCTGTTGTTTTTCAAACACGGGCCGCTGGGAGGATACAATTATACCCGGACGGCAGATGAGAAATTCTCCAGCTACAACATCGAACAACAGGCCTGTATATTGGCCGATCACTATACCTTTTGTGAGGAGAACGGCCTATCAATGGAAATCGAGATGTCTTTGGGCGAGTAAGACATCTCGATTTCGGTTTGAAAAGTTAGATGATCCCGAAAAGCAGCAAACCTATCGGAATGACGAAGCCCATCGATAAGCTCAGTCCAAGTGGAACGAAGCCCCAGTGGCGTTTGTCTCCGCAGCTTTCAGCCAGGTTGTAGAAGAGTGTTGGGAGTTGCATGAGATTTTAGAACGGACGGTTGACTGAGATATAACCATTGCCCTCGCGGCGGTAATATTGATCGTTGTGATGGTAATACTGTGTTCCACCATGATTGGTTACCCGGTAGCCGTTGGGCAGGGTGGTGATCACCCGAGTGCCGGTTCGATGGTCTCGATCTCTGTGATCGTCTCTGCGGTCGTAGCGCCTGTCGTCCCTGCGATCGTCGTGTCGATCCCGGTTCCGGTAATTCCGGTAGTCATCATAGTAACGGCTTCGGCTCGGGGCATCGACAACAACGTAGCCTCCGGATTGCGGGCGGTAATAGTGACCGTTGTGGTAGTAATAAGTGCGACCCGAAACAATTTCCGTGCGGTATCCGTGGGGCAGCGAGTTGATCCGATGCCCATTGGTATAGGTGACATGGCTGCTACCATAAGTATCATAAGGGGCGACACAGGAGCTGAGAGTAAGACCTGCGATCAGGCCGCCGGCAAGGAGTAGGGAGGAGTAAGTTTTTTTCATCATGGTTTCAAGTTCTCCCGTTTCATTCGCAGTCCTTTTGCCAATCCAGTATTTTTCCGGAAATCCTTTATTCCATAAGCATTGAACGGGTTCCCATAGACCTACTTTTTAAGAAAAAAACAAAAAAACGCACGGCGAACCGTGCGTTTTGTAGACTGAAATCGTATGCTGCATTTCAGAGCATTAGCATTCGTTGGCTTCCGCTCTCTGCCGGGCGGCTGCCACAAATCCGGAAAACAATGGATGCGGATGATTTGGCTTTGAGAGAAACTCCGGATGGAATTGGGCACCAACGTAAAATGGGTGTTCAGGAAGTTCCACGATCTCCACAAGTCCCTCACTTGCCGAAACCGAGGAAATGACGAGCCCGCCTTCCTGGAGCCTGTCCTGATAGTCGGAATTCACCTCATATCTGTGACGATGCCGCTCGTTGATACGATCCACGTTTCCATAGAGGTCGGCAGCTCTTGTGCCGGCAAATAGAATGGACTCGGAGGATCCCAGACGCATGGTCGCGCCAAGATCCTGGACGCCTTTCTGCTCTTCCTGCAGACAGATCACAGGATGCTCGCACTCTTTGTCAAACTCGGTGGAATTTGCTCCTTCAAGCCCGCATTTATTCCGCGCGTATTCAATGGTAGCGATCTGCATGCCGAGACAGATTCCGAAATACGGGATATTGTTTTCGCGTGCGTATTGTGCAGCGAGAATTTTGCCTTCCACGCCGCGGTCACCGAATCCGCCTGGAACCAGAATCCCATCGACATCTCCAATGACGGCTTTCGCTCCATGGTCTTCGATCGCTTCCGCTTCAACGCGGACGATTTGAACTTTGGTATCGTGGTGGGCTCCCGCATGAATCAGTGACTCATAAATCGACTTATAGGCATCCTGGAGCTCGATGTATTTTCCAGCTACCGCGATGGTAACCTTGTGTCTGGGATGGATCACGCGTTGGACGAAATATTCCCATTCTTCCAAGTCCGGAGAAGGGGTGTGGCCGAGACCAATCTTATCAACCACCAGACGATCGATCTTATCGCGCCGTAGATCCAGCGGGCATTCATAGATGGTATGCGCAACATCCCGGAAAGCGACCACGTTCTTCTTCTCCACGTTGCAGAACATCGCGATTTTCCGCCGGTTATCCTCATCGAGATCCGTTTCCGTGCGGCAGATAACGATGTCTGGCTGGATTCCAAGTTCACGCAGTTTTGCCACGGATTGTTGGGTTGGCTTGGTTTTTGCCTCGCCTGCGGCTTTGATGTAAGGAAGGAGTGTGACATGGATGAAGCAGACATTTTCCTTGCCGACTTCCAGGGCGAACTGACGCAGCGCCTCGATGAAAAGCAACCCTTCCATATCGCCCACGGTTCCACCGATCTCGGTGATGAGGACATCCACTTGAGGATTGTCTTTGGTCACCTTGTGCATGCGCTCCTTGATCTCGTCTGTCACGTGGGGGATAAACTGCACGGTTTTCCCGAGATATTCTCCCCGCCGCTCTTTTTTGATCACCGCATCAAAGACCTGACCCGAAGTCAGGTTGTTCATCTGGGATAACACGCCGGATGTGAAGCGCTCGTAGTGGCCTAAGTCGAGATCGGTTTCCGCGCCATCGTCCAGGACGTATACCTCACCGTGCTGGTAAGGCGACATCGTTCCCGGATCGACATTGAGATACGGATCGAATTTCTGCATCAGAGTCTTGAGACCGCGTGCCTCAAGAAGTGTTCCGATTGAAGCGGCGGCGAGCCCTTTTCCCAATGAGGAAACAACGCCGCCCGTGACGAAAATGTATTTCATAGTAGCGATAATTTTTAACGATTAAACTTGGTTGGAAGATGACGAAAGAATGCGCTCGATCTCCCGGGCCTGTTCCGGGGTATCGACACCGGGGGAGGTGTCCTCCGTGTGGAGCACCCGGATACTGGCTCCGTTTTCCAGGGCTCTGAGCTGCTCAAGAGATTCGGCTTTTTCCAATGGGGATGGCTCCCAGGTAACGAAAGTCTCCAGAAAATCCCTGCGATATCCGTAAATCCCCTTGTGGCGGAGGACCGGAAGCCCTTCTACGGGATTTCTGAAAAATGGAAGCGGAGAACGGGAGAAATATAGGGCGTGTCCGTTTTTTTTGAGGACGACCTTTACCACATTTGGATCAGCTACGGCTGTGTCACCGGGATCCAGCGGATTTGCAGCGGTGACCATGTGCAGCGAGGGGTCATCCAGAAGTGCCCGGGCCAGCTCATTGATAAGTGTGGGATCAATCAACGGCTCATCACCCTGGATATTGAGAATATGGGTGGCGTGGGGCAGATGTTTTGCCGCTTCCGCTAGGCGGTCGGTGCCCGTCGGGTGCTCAGGAGAGGTCATCACAGCCTTTCCACCAAATGCTTCCACAGCGTGGAAAATACGCTCGTCATCTGTGGCGACAACCACCTCCGAAAGCATATCAGCCGATAGGCAGCGCTCCCAAACATGTTGTATCAGAGGTTTCCCGGCGATCAAATGAAGCGGCTTTCCCGGAAACCTTGTAGAGCCCCAACGAGCTGGAAGGATGCCGATAATATGATCTGAAGAAACTGTTTTGGACACGCAATGGAATAGGTTGCGCGAACCTATGGGAGCGCGAGGGGTGACGGCAAGGAAACTCTAAATTTAAATCAGAATCCTGGTTGAGGCATGGATTTCCTCTGAAAATACACCAATTTTCCGTCTACAAAAAAAGGAGCGCTTTGCATAAAACGCTCCTTTGAAGTGATGTGGAATGCCCGGTCTTTTATGGACGGGTGCGCTCCGCCGCTAGAATTTCGTCGAGCTTGCTGACCAGCTCCTTGAGCTTCGCCGGATTCTCCTCGCTCAGATCGTTCTCTTCTGCCGGATCTTCCGAGAGCTTGTAGATGGTATGAACCTTATCAAGACCCGGAGCAGGCCGGTCGTGTTTCAGCTCGCTTGTCGGCTCTTTATGGAAAGAGCGCACAAGTTTCCAATCGCCGGAACGCAGGCCGAATTCGCCCTTGAGTCCTTTATTGCCGTTTTCCTGTTGGAGAAGATGTTCGCGGCCTTGTGCATTCTCTTCGCCTAGCAGCGCAGGAAGAACATTGAAGCTATCGCGGCACTGATCATCCGGGATTGATGAACCCGTCATTGCTGCGAAGGATGCTGCGAAATCGATCGTGCAAACGATATTCTCTGAAGTGCCAGCCGGGATTTTTCCCTTCCAGCGTGTGATAAACGGTGTGCGTGTCCCGCCTTCGAATACGGTGTATTTGCCCCCGGTGAATGGGCCCGCAGGATGATGGTCTCCTAGCTGCGAGATGGCACCGTCCGCATATCCGTCATCCAGGACCGGTCCGTTGTCCGAGCAGAAAACCACAAGGGTGTTCTCATCGAGATCGAGCCTTTCCAAAGTTTTCATCAGCTCTCCCACACACCAGTCGAGCTGGAGAATGGAATCCCCGCGGAAGCCCAGGCCACTTTTTCCGTGAAACCTTTCGTGGGGCATCCGGGGCACATGGACATCGTGCGAGGCGAAGAAGAGGAAGAAGGGTTTGTCCTTGTTTTCCTCGATGAAGAGATTGGAGCGCTCGATCCACTTGTCCGCGAGATCCTCGTCGCGGAAGCGGGCCGCGTTTCCTCCGGAGTAGAATCCAATGCGCGAAATCCCGTTATGGATGGTGTTGTTGTGACCGTGGGTCCAATCCATCTTCAGCTCGGAACGGTTGTCGATCCCGTTCGGATCATTTGGTGAAAGCGGTTTGTTGGAAACATAGAGCGGATCGGCAGGGTCAAGATTCGGGATTCTGTGATCCTCCACGTAGACCTGCGGGACACGGTCGTTTGTGGTGGGAAGAAGGAAGCAATGATCGAAACCAATTTCCAGCGGGCCCGGCTTGAGGTCTCCGTTCCAGTCCGGCTTTTCGTCACCGAGTCCCAGGTGCCACTTGCCAATAACGGCGGTCTTGTAACCGGCATCCTGCATCAGCGAGGGGAGCGTTGTCGTCCCGGGGCGGATGATGGCCGGGCCATTCGGGGGAGCGATACCCGTTCCCGGCGTGCGGAAGGCGTAAGTCCCTGTAAGCATCGAATAGCGTGTCGGCGTGCATGTGGAGGCAGAGCAATAACCACTGGTAAAGCGCTGTCCTTCGGAGGCTAGTTTATCAATGTTCGGAGTTTTTATG
Source organism: Luteolibacter algae (assembly GCF_042683045.1). Taxonomy (NCBI): domain Bacteria; kingdom Pseudomonadati; phylum Verrucomicrobiota; class Verrucomicrobiia; order Verrucomicrobiales; family Verrucomicrobiaceae; genus Luteolibacter; species Luteolibacter algae. The sequence continues at coordinate 82,323 of NZ_JBHUIT010000034.1, forward strand.
GCCGTGGCGCCATAGCAGGAGACATCGCCGTAGCCGAGATCGTCCGCCATGATAACGATGATATTAGGTTTCTCCACCGCTTGGCTGACGGCAGTTGTGAGAAGGAAAAGTGTCGATAACAGGGGTTTCATGAATTTTTAGGATAGGGAGGTAGATTTTTTTAGGAAATTATAAAGAGGGAAAATCCCCGGACGTTGGGTGAGGGGAATTTACGCGGGCGGCTGCGCGGATATTTCACCGCGGTTTTGAATTACAAAGTGCGAAAATTCCGCGGAATCAGTCTCCCAGGCAAATCCCGACCGCCTTTGCCGCTTGGACCACCTCGCCGTCCGGCTCGACAAGACGCAGCTTGTTGACAGCTTCTTCGATAGGCACGGAGTCAACATGGTAAGCCTCGTAGGAGACCATGCGCCCGAAAGATCCTTCCTCGGCGAGTTTCACAGCCATCACACCGAAGCGCATGCCTAGAATGCGGTCGAACGAGGTTGGTGCTCCGCCACGTTGGAGGTGGCCGAGGGTTGTGGAGCGGGTTTCCTTGCCCGTCAGCGCCTGGAGTTTTGAAGCGACTTGTTCGCCGATGCCACCGAGGCGGATCTCCCCACTGCAATTCGAATCCAGAGCCACTTGCTCGCCATCCGGCATGTGTGCACCCTCGGCGACGACCACCAGGGTCGAGTGGTGGCCCTGTGCGTCCCGTTGTTTGATGAACGCCGCTACCTTTTCCAAGGTGAAAGGGATTTCAGGAAGCAGGATCACATTCGCCCCGCCCGCCATTCCTCCCCATAGTGCGATCCACCCCGCATGGCGTCCCATAACTTCCAGAACCATCACGCGTTTGTGGGATTCGGCAGTGGTATTGAGTCTATCAAGGCCGTCCACCACAGTCGTGACAGCACTGTCGAAGCCGAAGGTCATTGCCGTGGCTGACAAATCGTTATCAATGGTTTTCGGCACTCCGATGATTGGCCAGCCGGCTTTGAAAAGCTGCAGTCCGGTGGTAAGCGAGCCATCTCCGCCCACGATGACCAGTGCGCTGATCTCCATCTGGTCAATGGTGCGTTTCGCTTTATCCACGATTTCCCTGGGGACTTCCGCCACATCTCCGGCACCAATTTTTGCCGCGAAATGGCCTTTGTTCGTGCTTCCGAGGATCGTTCCCCCAAGCTTGAGAATCCCGATGGTATCCTCTGGTTTCAAGACCCGGAAGTCACCCGGAGGCAACAATCCTTCGAAACCGTCTTTGAACCCGATGACCTCCCAGCCAAGTTGATGTGCCGCTCCGACCACCCCGTGGATGACCGCGTTTAGGCCGGGGCAATCCCCGCCGCTGTTGAGTATTCCGATTCGCATGCTAATAGAGTGTTTGGTTAGGATAGGTGGATGAACCGGTGGCCCGGCTTCGGTTTATTTCACGGGAGGAATGGTGAGAATCTCACGCTTCGGGTCTTTTACCGGAGCACCGGCCGCTAGCCAGGAATCGTAGAATGCCCAGCCGGAACGAAGGTATCTGCGGGAGTTTCCGTATCGGTCCGGACTATTGAGGACGACGACGATGAGGCGTCTGGGAGTGACTCCCTTGGAGCCGTCCGGTTTGGTGCGCACCACCGGATCCCGGTCCATACAGATGGCCAGGCATGCACCCGCCGCATTGGTGGTGCCGGTCTTGACACCGAGTATGCCTTCTTCTCCGATCATTTCGTTGGAGTTTTTCAATGTGTAGCTGCGTCCGCTGACATTGATCTGGCGGCTTTCCTGCCTGACGATGAAATTGATCGCATTCCGGCGCATTGCCTGGATGGCGAAGCGTGCCATATCCGCAGCGGTGGAGTAGCCCGGTTTCGGGCCGTTTTCGAGCCCGTGAACGTTCACGAAAAGTGTGTTCTTCGCATAAATGGCTTTCGAGAGCTTATTCATCTCTGCGACGAACGCCATTACCGGATCCCCGCCGCGGCCGCGGACAGAAAGGATATGGGTGCCGACGTGGTGGGCGATCGTCAGCGCCGCGACATTGTCGGAGCTAAGCATGGCCGCATAAAGCGCGTCTCGGATGGTCATGGTATCGCCCGGTCTCAGGCCTACGGAACTCGCACCCAGCTGTGCGGCAATCGCAGGCACCTGGACCATCTGCTTTGAAATATCGGTATTCGTGGCTGTCGCCCAATCCACTGCAACGATTGCCGTGGCCATCTTTGTGAGAGAGGCCACCGGGCGTTTCGTGCTTGCTCCGGAAGCGGAGAGAACTTTTCCGGAATAAGCCTCCACGACCATGTGGGTTTCCTGGGCAAAAAGACCGGTCGCCATGGCCAGAAAAAGAACAATGAACTTACGCATGCACGAGAGACTAGAAAGGGTGGCGGGGTATTCAAGTATTCATCATGAGAAGCGGCGTTTTTCGGTTTGATGTTTCATGTGACGGGCTAGATTGCCGCTATGATGGATTTTATTCAGGACAGCGGGATATGGATTGTTACAGGATCCCTGCTGCTGCTTGGTCTTGTTGGATGTGTGTTGCCGATACTTCCGGGTCACCTGATAATCCTCGCAGGAGCCATCGGCTACCGCCTGATGGCGGGCGCGGAAGCTGGAATTCTATGGTGGGGATGGGCGATCCTTATCGGCCTGATGGCTGTCTCCCAGATTTTTGAAATCATGAGCGGGTCGCTAGGCTCGAAATGGTTTGGAGGGACCAAGTGGGGTGCCATCGGGGCGCTGATCGGCAGCATCGTCGGATTGTTTTTCATGCCATTCGGCCTTTTGATCGGCCCGCTGGTCGGTGCGTTTGGTTTCGAAATGGCCTTTGCAAAGCAGAAAAGCCGTCCGGCGGTGGTTTCCGGGGTGGGAAGTGTGGTAGGCACTTTAGCGGGTATGGGATTCAAAATCGCCGTGGGCGTTCTGATGATCGCCTGGTTCTTTATCGATGTCTTCCTGATCGGGTAGTTAGTCGGCAATTGCCGGTTCTGTCGGGAAAACACCGGAAATCCGCAGCCAAGGGCGGTTTTGTCTTCCTGCCATGCGGATTTTACGATCTTACTGCTGTGCCGTCTCCCGGGCGGTCGCAACAAGGGCCTCACGGCCACTTGTTGAGGAAAGTCCGGACACCAAAGGGCAACCTGCCTTGTGAAAGCAAGGAACGGGGATCGCAAGGTCTCCGGATGGATAGTGCAGCAGAAAAAATACCGCCGATGGCTCGCGAGAGCACAGGTAAGGTTGAAATGGTGGGGTAAGAGCCCACCGCGCCGAGGGTAACCGGAGCGGCATTGAAAACCCCAGGTGGTGCAAGACATAACAGGGAAAGGGCTGCCCGTCCGTTCATTCCCGGGTATTAGTCGCACTCCGCGCGAGCGGAGCGCCCGGCGCAAGCCGGGTTGAGAGAAATGACCGTCCAGCTCCGGGTAATTCCGGGGTGGACAGAATCCGGCTTACAGGGAGGCGGCACTCCTTTTTTCCAGAAAATACGGAATCAACGGAAGCCACATTTTTAAAGGTTTTTTGGCTTTTCCTCGGTGGATGGATTGTTCAGTTTTTAGGTTATGACTGATAAATTCAAGCGGCCTGAATTGCCCAATGTAGGTATCGTTGCGGAAATGGAGGATGCCGATCGTGCCCTGCTCGGGAATTACGGTGAGTTTCTTCCCGCCCAGCCGGGTCAGATCATCATAGAGGCAGGCGAAGAGCAGGAATACCTCTACTTCGTTATCTCCGGATTGCTGCATGTCACGATCCTTGTCGATGGCCGGAACAAGCTTGTATCCCGGGTGGAATCGGGGGAAACCCTTGGCGAAGTCAATGTGTTTGATCCCGGGAAAGCCAGCGCGACAGTCACCGCCCAGGAGTTTACCCAGATCTGGAAGGCAAACCGCGAGGATATCGATCAGTTCGTGAAAGCATATCCGGAGGCCGGTGCAAGCCTTCTCACCGGGATCGTGAGTGTGATGTGCCGTCGCATCCGGAATATGAACGAGAAGCTTGCGGATAGCGAAAGCATGGAAATCCTCGGTAAATTCTGGTAAACCGCAGAGACAAACGATTTTTAGATGTTATCGGATTTTGCAGCGCAGCTGGTCTCACGCGGAGGCTTTGAGGGAGGTTTCCTTCTCACTTTGGCAATGATCATGGGCCACGCGCTCGGTGACTATCCATTGCAGGGCGATTTTCTCGCGATCGGGAAAAACCGCCACCTGGATGTCACAAAACTCTTCGGCGGGGAAGGGGGACCCAAGGGTTTCTGGATCCACGCTCTTACCGCCCATTCGCTTGTCCAGGCCGGGATTGTATGGCTGATTACCGGCTCGGCGACCTTGGCGGTGGTGGAGTTGGTGATCCATTGGATCATCGATTTCGTCCGATGTGAAAAATGGATCAGTTTCAATGTGGACCAAGGGCTTCACATTGCTTGCAAGGCGATTTACGCCGTCATTCTGATAAATGCCATTCACCTGCCGCTGGGCTGATTCCCGGCCCTGTCGCCTATTTTTCGCGCACTTCGTGGGCATGGTGACAGATATTTGCCCTTGTAGGCTTGCGCGTTTCCTCCGGAGACGGGAAGAATCCCGCAGATGAGTTTTTCGGGGAATTGGAATTATCCGGCGGAGCTGCCGGTCGTGGAGCGCCGCGAGGAAATCGTGAACGCGATCCGCGATAATCAGGTAGTGGTTGTCGTCAGTGATACTGGTTCCGGAAAAACCACCCAGCTTCCTAAAATGGTGGATGAAGCGCTCGGGCTCGATGCGGCCGCCAATAAAACCGCTTCGAAAAAATGCAAGCTCATCGGCTGCACCCAGCCGCGCCGTATCGCCGCCGTGAGTGTGGCGAAGCGTGTCGCCGAGGAGTTGAAAACGGAGCTGGGCGATTACGTGGGGTATCAAGTCCGCTTCGACGATCGCACCAGCCGTGAGACACGCATCAAGTTTATGACGGATGGGATTCTGCTTGCGGAAACCCAGGGAGACCGGGGCCTGGGGCGCTATTCCGCATTGATCCTGGATGAGGCTCATGAGCGCTCGCTGAATATCGATTTCCTGCTCGGCTACCTCAAGCGTCTGCTGGAAAAGCGAAAGGATCTCAAGCTGATCATTTCCTCGGCAACCCTGGATGCGGGAAGTTTCGCGACATTTTTCAGCGGCGAAAATCCCGATGGCTCACCAGCCTCGCAGGTTCCGGTGATCGAGGCTCCCGGGCGGATGTTTCCGGTGACGGAGCTCTTCCTGCCAGGCAAGGATGATGAGGAAATGGCTTCCCACATCGCCCGTGGCGTGGATCAGCTCTCGGAGATCGATCCCCTAGGTGACGTGCTCGTCTTCCTTCCAGGGGAACGTGAAATCCGCGAGGCAGCCGATATGCTGGAGGGCAGGAATTATCGGAATACGGAGGTCCTGCCGCTCTTCGCAAGGCTCGGAATGGGCGATCAGCAGCGCGTTTTCCAGCCCGGGAAAAAACGGCGCCTGGTTCTTGCAACCAATGTCGCGGAGACCTCGCTGACGATTCCGAGGATCGCCTGCGTGGTCGATACCGGAGTGGCACGGGTCAGCCGCTGGAGCCCCGGACGCGGCGTGCAGAGATTGCAGGTGGAGCCCGTCAGTCAAGCCAGCGCGCGCCAGCGGAAAGGCCGTTGCGGCCGTGTCCGGGAGGGCATTTGCCTGCGTCTTTACGAGGAGGAGGATCTACTGGATAGACCGGAATTCACCGAGCCGGAGATCCGCCGCAGCTCTCTTGCGGGCGTGATTCTGCGCATGAAGGCTCTGGGGCTTCCCGAAATTTCCGAGTTTCCTTTTCTCGATCCGCCAAATCCCAAAGCTGTCGCCGAAGGCTACAGGACGCTGCGTGAAGTCGGCGCACTGGATAAGGAGAAAAATCTTACGGAAATCGGCCAGGAGCTCGGGCGCCTGCCGGTCGATCCACGGATGGGCCGCATGTTGATCGAGGCGGATTACGAGAAATGCCTTCAGGAAGTGCTGATCATCGTCGCCGGTCTGGAAACGAGTGATCCACGTGAGCGCCCTGCGGAGAAAAAGCGTGAGGCGGATGCCGCGCACGCGAAGTGGCAGGATCCTGAAAGCGATTTCATTGCCATGCTGAATCTCTGGAAAGACGTTGCGGAATTCTATGACGGCAGGCGGTGGCGCTGGAACCAGCTGAGAAAATTCTGCGGGAAAAATTTCCTCAATGCGAAACGGGTGACGGAGTGGGGAAATGTTATCGAAGAGCTTGGCGACCTCCTGGGCAGCAGATTCAAGCTAACGGCCTTTGCGAAAAACGAGAGCTTTGACTACGCGGCCATTCATCGCTCGCTGCTTGCGGGAGCACCGCGCCAGTTCGGGCTTTGGGATAAGGAAAACAAAGCCTATCGCAGCGCTGCGGGTGGCTTTTTTGCCGTTTTTCCAGGCTCGGGGCTTTTCGGGCAGAAGAAGCGCGCCGAATGGGTGATGGGGCTGGAGCTGGTTGAGACCTCCCGTCTATGGGCGCGGCGGGCTGCCGTGATCGAGCCCGGATGGCTGGAAGTTGTGGCTCCGCATCTCTGTCGCTGCCGGTATGGCGAGGCGCATTGGGACGAAAAACAAGGTGCGGTCTATGGCAAGGAAACCGTCGTTTGTGGTGGCTTGCACATCGTCGAGGGGCGGCGCGTGCATTATGGCAGGGTCGATAAAAAGGCGGCCAATGAGGTCTTTCTCCGCGAGGGGCTACTCGCCAACGGGCTGCGCAGAAAGCCGAAGTTTCTGGAGCACATGGAGGCACTCCGCGAGGAAATCACAGGGCTGGAAGACAAACTCCGCCGCCCGGGAATGCTGTGGAGTGATGATGCGGTGGTGCGCTTTTTCAGCCAGCGGATCCCGGTGGAGATCTCCACTGCCGCGGGCTTTCTCAAATGGCTAAAAAACCACGAGGAAACGCTCTTCATGGGTATGGCGGATGTCGTCTGGGAGGATCTGCACAATTTGGAGTTTTTCCCGGATGTATTGCATCACGCGGGAGAGGATTACACGGTCTACTACCACTGTGCGCCCGGAGAGCGAGACGATGGTGTGACGCTCGGCGTGCATGTCGACCAGCTACCGGGCATGCCGGAATGGCTGCCGGGCTGGGGAGTGGATGGGAACCTCGAGGAGCGTGTGGAGCTATTGGTCCGCGCTCTGCCAAAGGATTATCGCCGCCTCTGCCAGCCGATCGGTGAGCTGGCCCGCAGCTTTGCGGATCTGTGGATGGGCGCGCCCAAGGAGCAAGCCCTGGAGCCCACACTCGCCGCGCACATCAGGGAGCGGAATGGCGCGGTGATCCCTCTCGGCGAGTTCAATCACGAGCGTCTCCCGGAGGAACTGATCACGAAAATCTGGGTCTGCGATGATGAAGGTGCGGAGCTTGCGATGGGCACGGATGTCGCGGAGCTGAAGCTGCAGCTTGCCGATAGGATGCGGGCCCGCTTCGAGGCCGCGGCCACGGCCGATGTGGAGCGGCGCGGGATGAGCTCCTGGGACGGTGAGGCTCTGCCGGAGGAAGTGATGACCGCCGGTGGCCCGGCCTTCCCGGCTTTGGTCGATGAAGGTGGCACGGTAGGGGTGCGGGCTTTCACGGACTATCATGAAGCTAAGGAATCCCACCGCCAGGGCGGTGCCAGATTATTATGTATTGCTGCTCAGCGGGAGGTGGAATATTTAAATAAAAAGTTTCCCTTGGGACTCTTGGCGAAGGTGGAAATGGGACGCCTCGGTGTTGGCGGGACTTCTCTGGAAGATCTCATCCTATTGGCTGCCGAGGGTGTCGCGGGAGGCGACTTTCCACGTAGCCCGGCGGAGTTTCAAAAACTCAATGAGAAGGTGAAGGGAAAGTGGTATGAAGCCGCCACGAAGATCGGCAACGCGCTGGACGAAATCGTGGAGGAAGCCCGCGAAATCCGCGGGTGGATCGATGCGAATATCAAGGACAGAAACTTCGGGGAAATCGCACAGGATCTCGATGAGCAGCTCAGCTGGCTGCTGCGCGGCCGCTTCGCATGGCGGGCTGGCTACGGCCATTTCCTGGATTACCCTCGGCGCTTCCGTGCCATCCGCTCCCGCTTGAAGCGGCTCAACTCGCTGCCATTGGTGAAGGATCTGGAAAAGATGGATCAGTTACGCGTTCACTGGGTCGGCTGGTATGATCGCTGGCAGGGGAATCCGGACGATGCCGCACTCTGGGAACCTGGCTGGCTGCTGGAGGAATGGCGCGTGAGCCTCTTCGCGCCAGATGTGGAAGTGAAGGCGAAAGTCTCCGAGAAACGCATCGAAAAAGCTCTCGGCTAAGCCCACGTTGGCTGCGCTGTATTACCCACGCCCCCCAACTTCCGGATAACCCTCTGGAGCGATAAAATACGGCATCTCACCCTTGTTCACGCGCAGCATCACGCAACGCTCGAGAGCTGCCCGCCGGTCCCACCTTTCCAGTGGAATGCCTGCCAAAAGCTTTCCGGGCACCGGCCAGAGCTGCTTTGGGATCACCTCGAAAAGCGTCCCCTCCGGGAAAAAATCCCTGCACTCATTGTATCTCAGCCACAGCCCGCGCCTTGCCCGGGGATGAATGAAATCCGGTTCCGCGCGCTGCTTTGCATGCACGTGATCGAACAAGCATCCGTAAACCAGCTGCCGGGTGGCAATCGGCTCTTCCCGATAAATCTCCGGCAAAAGCTCCCGATATTTTCCTGCCAGGATCAACTGATGTGTGCGCATCCGTTCCAGTTTTTTATAGTAATTGTCACGGGCATCCGGCCCCGGTAACTCGATGCCATCCACCGTTTCCACCGCCAGATAAAACTTGATCGCCAGTTCCAGATGCACCAGCGCACCGCCATCCCGCGACTGTGGGCCTCGTAGCAGAAAATCCATCTCTCCCAGCGTCGCGCCAGCCGTCCTGCGGATCTGCAGGCTCCGCTCCAGGAGCTCATATGCGGGACATACCGTAATCATCTCTGCCAGTGCATCCTCATACAGATGTCCCAGCTTCTGCTGCAAGTTCAGCTCCGGAACTTCCTCCGGGAACACAAAATCCCCATACGGAAACATCCCCGCCTCCGGCAAATCTCCGATCAACAACGGCCCCTCCACCAAACTCCGGAACAACGCATTCGAGATGATTTTTGAGGAAACGGGCATTTGTTCCACTTCTGGCCTCATAAATTCCCACCGTGCTGTAAAAAAGACCTGACAACAACGTATTTTCTTTGTTCCAGATCCGCGATACTCCCGATTTGCAGGAGAAGAACGATGTTATGGGGTGTTACAAAGCAAAGATTGATATAAAAGAATCGTTCCAGGCTGGTATCTGAGATAGGCGTTGCAATCGAGGAAAGTTGCAGTTGGTTCATAATCAGAAAGTTTGGTGGTTTATATCAATAATAGGTTTGATAATGTGCGTTTTCGGCTTTTCCCGGGTAAACTTCCAGTTAATCTCCAGCCCAACACATGCATTGGACAGAACCCGCCACCGCCGACGACTCCCACGCCGCCCTTGAGAAGAAACTCTGGGATGCCGCGAACATGCTCTGGGCAGGGGCGGATCTGAAACCTTCCGAATACTCGCCCACCGTGCTCGGGCTCATCTTCCTGCGCTATGCGGATGTGCGATTTGCTGATGTTGAAAAGGAGCTGGGTAGGGATGGCTCGCCGAGCCGTCCGTCTTCCCGCCGCAAGATCAGCGCCACCGATTACCATGCCGCCGGGGTCATCTACCTGCCGGAAAACGCCCGCTTCGCGGATCTCCTGAGCCTGCCGGAGGGAGCGAACACCGGCCAAGCCATCAATGACGCCATGCGCGCCATCGAGAAGGAGAACCCGGATCTGGCCGATGTGCTGCCCAAGACCTACCACATCCTCGACAGCCTCACGCTCGCGGAGCTGCTGAAAGTCATGGCCTCCGTCCCCATGGACAAGGGCGGGGATACCTTCGGCCTCATCTACGAATACTTCCTCGGGAAATTTGCCATGACGGAGGGGCAGAAGGGCGGGGAGTTCTACACGCCCACCTCCATCGTCAAGCTCATCGTCGAGATCCTGGAACCTTACCACGGGCGCATCCTCGATCCCGCCTGCGGCTCCGGCGGCATGTTCATTCAGTCCGCTCGATTCGTAGAAGCTCATCGAGCGAACAGAACCCTCACCCCCGGCCCCTCTCCCAGAGATAGAGGGGAGAAATATACGGGTGATCCTACGACTGAGATTTCCGTCCACGGCCAGGACCAATGGGCGTGGGGCGCCCATTTGAGACGTGCGCAGCGCGCCCGCAGGGTGAGGCAGCGGCGGAAGCTGCCGAATCAACGGGTCACGGATACCTCGCGGCTCGCGCGGCTGAACCTCGCCGTCCACGGGCTGAACGGGGACATCAAGCAGGGGAATACCTACTACGAGGATCTCCAGGACTCCGTCGGTCGCTTCGATTTCGTCATGGCGAACCCACCGTTCAATGTCAGCAAGATCGATAAGGAAAGGCTCTCCGGCGATCCGCGCTACCCCTTCGGCATCCCGCGCACGGACAATGGGAACTACCTCTGGATCCAGCACTTCCACTCCGCGCTGAACCGCACCGGGCGCGCCGGATTCGTCATGGCAAACTCCGCCGCAGATGCCCGCGCCTCCGAACAGGAGATACGGGAAAAGATCATCCGCGCCGGGGATGTGGATGTCATGGTCGCCATCGGGCCGAACTTCTTCTTCACGGTAACGCTGCCGTGCACGCTGTGGTTTTTTGACAAGGGCAAGGCAGCGTTACCGCCCTCACCCCCAGCCCCTCTCCCAGGGGGCGAGGGGAGTAAGAAAAAGTCCAAAAGTTTCTCTCCCTCTGAGAGAGGCGGCGGTGAGGGTTTGGCGGAATACGACTACAAAAATCACGTCGGTGCCCGCTACCGCGACACGGTCCTCTTCATCGACGCGCGGCACATCTACCGCCAACTGGACCGCGCCCACCGGGATTTCACGCCCGCCCAGCTCGAGTTCCTCGCGAACCTCGTCCGCTACTATCGCGGCGAGGATCTGGAGTTCGCCCACGGCTCCGGCGAGAAATGGGAGGAAGTCTTCGGTGATGCAGCTGGCTACACCGATGTTCCGGGGCTGTGCAAAGCGGCGACCCTCGCCGAAATCGAAGCCCAGGGATGGTCGCTCAATCCCGGCCGCTACGTCGGCGTCGCCAAGGGCGGGGATCTCAGCGACGAGGATTTCAAGGAACAGCTCGAAGCGCTCAACGAAGAGCTTGAAGTCCTGAATGCCGAGGCGCGGGAGCTTGAGGAGAGGATTGCGGAAAACGTCATGGAAATTTTGGAAGCATGAGAACCGAACTGCAAAGCGTGAAGGTATCGGATCTTCAGGCCGAAAAACGCTGGGCTCTCAACGGTGGGCCATTCGGATCAAAATTGAGCTCGAAGCACTACGCCGATCATGGAGTTCCAGTAATTCGTGGCAAAAATTTGTCAGGACCAACGAAATTTTCGTTCGAAGAGTTTGTCTATGTTACGGAGAAAAAAGCAGACGAACTCCGAGCAAACAATGCGCACCCAGGAGATCTCGTCTTCACTCAACGTGGCACGCTCGGACAAGTAGGGCTGATTCCTGCTGATTCTCCAATCAAACGTTTCGTTATCTCACAGAGTCAGATGAAGCTTACGGTAGACGAGTCCAAAGCTGACCCTTTGTTTCTCTACTACTACTTCACATCCGAGGAGACAGTGCAGGATATGCACAATATGGCTTTCTCTTCGGGAGTGCCACATATCAATCTTGGTCTTCTTCGCGATTACAAAGTCAACCTTCCCGATCTCCCCACCCAACGCAAGATCGCGGGCATCCTCTCGGCCTACGACGACCTGATGGAGAACAACCTGCGCCGCATCAAGATCCTGGAGCAGATGGCGCAATCCCTCTACCGCGAGTGGTTCGTCCACTTCCGCTTCCCCGGCCACGAATCCGTAAAGTTCAAAGACTCCGAACTCGGCCGGATTCCGGAAGGGTGGGTATGGAGAAAAGTAGGCAATGCATTCGAGATTCAAGGTGGGGGTACGCCATCTACAACCAACGAAGAATACTGGGTAGATGGCGATATCCAGTGGTATTCCCCGCGCGATCTTACGGCGGAAGGCACTATGTTTATCGAGAAATCTGCTGCTCGTATAAATGAGCTGGGGCTTAGAAAAAGTGCGGCTAAAATGTTTCCCGCTTATTCGGTGATGCTGACCAGTCGTGCGACGATCGGTGCCATTGCCATCAATACGGTTCCATCATGCACTAATCAGGGTTTCATTACGTGCCTGCCGAATTCTGAGGTTCCGATTTATTTTCTTTATCAATGGCTCAAGGCGAATGTTGAGACCTTCATTCTTCATGCCTCCGGAGCCACTTTCAAAGAAATCAGCAGAGGCGTTTTCAAGGGACTTGATTTTCTCCAACCACAAGCAGAACTGGTGCAGCGTTACCAACAGGTGGTTTCACCAATCGCTGACCAGCTTCTCAATCTCCAACGCCGCAACCAAACCCTCCGCCGCACCCGCGACCTGCTCCTTCCCAAGCTCCTTTCACCTTCCAACTAGCCCATGTATCAGATCGACAAGACGAGCAATTCCATCACCGCGCTTTCCGCGAAAGGCTTTGGTGCGTTGGGATTCAGCGAGCGGGCGCACTTGCAGGAGTGGATCGCGAAGTGCCCGGAATGCCTCGGCGAGGAGTTGCTGATCATCGCCAAGGAGTTTGATGGCTTTGATGAGACGAAGGAGCGGCTGGATCTGCTGGCGCTGGACAAGCAGGGCGGGCTGGTGCTCATCGAGAACAAGCTGGACGACTCCGGACGGAATGTTGTCTGGCAATCGCTCAAATACGCGTCCTACTGCTCCTCGCTCTCGAAATCCCAGATCGTGGAGATCTACCAGAATTTTCTGCTGAAGAATGGCGGCGGGGATGCACGGGAGAAGATCGGGGAGTTCCTGGACAAGGAAGAAGATTTCGAGAGCCTGATCCTGAATCCCGGCATACACCAGCGGGTGATCATGGTGGCGGCGAACTTCCGCAAAGAGGTGACCTCCACCGTGCTTTGGCTGCTGCAGCACGGGATCCGCCTCCAGTGCATCCGCGCGACCGCATTCGACAACGGCGGCCAGATTTTCCTGAACATGGAGCAGATCATCCCGACCCCGGAGGCGGAGGACTTCATGATCGGCGTGGCGGAGAAGGTGAAGGAAGAGCAGAGCACCGTACAGTCGCAGGTTCATCGGCAATCCCGTAGGCTGGACTTCTGGGCGGATACCTTGGCGGCATTCGAGAAGAGAGGGGTTTCGGTGTTCCGCAATGTGAACCCTGGCAAGGATAGCTTCCTCAATACCTCATCAGGATACAGGGACGTGCGCTATACGCTGATCTTCGGGGTAAAGGAGGTGCGCGTGGAGCTGAATATCGTGCGCGAAAACCAAGCGGAGAACAAGGCGATCTACGACCAGTTGTCCAGGCACAAGGATGAGATCGAAGCCGTCTTCGGCGGGAAGTTCGACTGGAAGCGGCTGAATGACATCAAGGCGAGCCGCATCAGTTACGCGAAGGGATTCGATGGCAGGGACAAAGAGAACTGGCCGGAGATGATCGCCTGGCTGGCGGAGCATATCCAGAAGCTCGAAAAGGCGTTTTCCCCGTGGGTTCCCAAGATGGCGGGGTGGGTGAGGGATGCGGAGACCAATAGTGGTGGGGAGTTTCAGCAGGACACGTAATTTCACAATTTAGGCTAGTTTCACCAATTGGTGAAATCGGTGTTTTTAGTGAAAAAGGATCTTGCTGGGTAGGGATGGCTTGGGTAGTATCCGGCGTATGGTGAGATCACTGCCAAACCCTTCGGCGCTTCGGAAAGAGGTGCTGGAAACGATGCAGAGAACCCTTGGAAGGGCGGGTGAGGTCTTGCCGCACCAATGGGTTGGTCGGGAAAGCGGGCAGCCATCTGATCCAAATTACCATTTGGGCTTCAATTTGCGTGTGGAGAAGGGATCTCCGGCGGCTCGGGGTAAGGTGTGGCAAATACGTGCGATCATCAAATCTGCGGTTTATCCACATGAGGCGCGGCAGGCGATCTGGAGCCTGAGACGGAATCCGGCGCAGGATGAAAACGGAGTCCCGATCTATCCGTTGCTGGTTGCCCCCCATATTTCCGAATCGGTGGCAAGGATCTGCGAGGAGAATGAAGTCGGTTGGCTGGATCTGGCGGGAAATTGCAATCTGGAGTTCGGCGGGCTGTGGTTTCATGTGGAGAAGGAGGCGCGGGTATATCAGGAGGCGAGGGTTCTGAAATCGATCTTCACGCCCAAAGCTTCGCGGCTACTGAGGGTGTTGCTTAAAGGGCCGCTGCGTCCGTGGAAGGTGGAGCAGTTGGCGGAGATCGCAGGAGTGAGCCTGGGGCTGGTGAGCAAGGTTCGGAAGGTTTTGCTGGATCAGGAGCTAGCGCAGGACGGGCCGGAGGGGATACGGATCACGGAAGCGGGGAAGCTCCTCACGGATTGGCTGCGGAAGGATGATTTTTCCAAACGGACTTCGGTGCGGGAGTATTCCACGCTGGTATCGGGGGAGGAGCTTGCGGATCGGCTGATCCGATATGGTGCGGCCCATTCGGAAGAGCCGCTTTTCACCCTGAATTATGCGGCGTGGCTGCGTGCTCCCCACAATGTGCCGACGGTTGTTTCCGCCTACGTGAAGCGCTTTCCCGATGATGATGAGATCGGATACGAGCTGAAAGCCCGCCCGGTGCAACGCGGTGCCGGCAATCTGCGGCTGCTGGTGCATGAGGATCACCATGCCCTGACCATCGACAGCCAGCGCGTGAAAGAGGGGCGGCGGGCGGTGCTTGTCTCGGACGTGCAGCTTTATCTGGATCTGCATCAGGCGGAGCCAAACGGAGCCGAGCAGGCGGAAGTCTTGCGGAAGCTGGATGATTTTTCAGGAGGGTGGACATGAGCGAGGCACCGGAGAATCTGGATGAATATTCTGCTGAGGGATTGCTCTCGGCAGAGGCCGCGCTGGTGAAAGCATGGGCTGCCCTGGAGAATTTCCATCAGGATCTGGTGGTGGTGGGAGGGTTGGCGATCCACTGTCATACGAGAAACAAGCTCCACCCGCGCTATCGGGCGACATCCACGCTGGACGTGGACTTCGGGATCACACTCGCGGCAGATGCCGGGATGGCGGCTCCGGCTGGGTTCGCTTTGTCCATGGCGGGCTTTGTGGAGAACGAGGAGGGGCGCATCTACCAAGAGACGGAGCATGGGAAGCTGTTCGTGGATTTCCTTACCGAGCATCCGCCCCATCGATCCGGCAGTCGGAATGTGAGTGACTTGAAGACCTCGGTATGTCCCGGGATAGGGCGGGCACTCTTGAATCCGATCGTGCGCGATATCACGGGTAATGATCAGTTCGGTGAGCAGCGGACGTTTCCGATCCGATTCTGTAATTACGGGCCATTGATCGTGCTGAAGCTGAATGCTTTTGCGAACAGGACTTCGGCAAAGAAGGCGAAGGATGCCTATGATATTCTTTCCTTGGTGCATTCGTGCGAAGAGGGGCCGGAGGTGGCGGTCGCATCCTTTGGGGAAGAGAAACGGGCAGGGAACGCGGGTGTTGAATCTGCGATCCGGGCACTCGAAGAGGATTTCACGAATACGGAATCGAAAGGGCCGGTATTGGCACAGGGCTTTTATTTTGGAAGTCTTGCGAGCAAGAAGGAGGGCGCTCGTCTGCGTGAGGACTGTGTGACGATTGCCAGAGCACTCCTGGATTCATAATACATATATGGCCTACACCGAAGATCACCTAGTCGAGCAGCCTGCGATCCAGCTCATGCAGCATGAGCTGGGGTGGGATGTGATGAATTGTTTCGGTGAGTGGCAAGGTGGGGTGAGTGACCTTGGGCGGGAGGGGAAGCGGGAGGTGGTTCTGACGGGACGGCTGAGGGCGGCGCTTCTTTCGCTGAATCCGGATCTGCCGGAGGAGGCGATCGATGGGGCGGTGGAGGAGTTTTCGCGGGACAGGACGGCGCTGAGCCTGGTGGAGGCGAACCGGGAGATAGCCAGCCTGCTGAAAGGCGGGGTGACGGTGAAATTCCCCGACAGGGAGAACGGGGGGCAGCGGGTGGAGGTGGTGGCGGTGATCGATTGGGAGGTGGCGGAGAACAATGATTTCCTGCTGGCCTCGCAGTTCTGGGTGGCGGGGGCGCTGTATCTGAAACGGCCGGATCTGATCGGTTTCGTGAACGGGCTGCCGCTGGTGCTGATGGAGCTCAAGGCTCCGGGCGAGAATGTGCGGCAGGGTTACGACAAGAATATCGCAGACTACAAGGGGACGATCCCGCAGCTTTTCCACTACAATGGATTGATCATCGTATCCAACGGGGTGCAAAGCAAGATCGGCAGCCTGACGGCGAAGTGGGAGCACTACGGGGATTGGAAAAAGGCAGTGAGCGAGGAGGAGGCACCGGATATTTCCCTGAACACCCTGCTGCGCGGGACTTGTGACAAGGGGCGCTTGCTGGATCTGGTGGAGAACTTCACTAGGTTCGTGGACAGCAAAGGCAGCACGGGGAAGGTGGTCGCGCGCAATCACCAGTTTCATGGGGTGAATCGGGCGGTGGAGGCATTGCTGCGCACCCTCACCCCGGCCCTCTCCCAGGGGGAGAGGGAGGAAGATTCGCGGTTGTCTTTATCCCAGGTGGGGAGGGAGGAAGAGCGGGTGCATTATCGGGGTGGGTTTGAGGTTGCGGGGATGGTGGCGCGAGCACGTGAGTTGCGGGAGAGGCAGACTCCGGCGGAGGAGTTGTTATGGGAAATTTTGAGGGATCGACGGTGTGGTGGTGCGAAGTTTCGGCGTCAGCATCAATTCGGGGATTACATCTGTGATTTCTACTGCCACGAGGCGGGGCTTGTCGTGGAATGTGATGGTGAGGTTCACCAGTCCGATGAAGCAAAGGCACACGACAAGAAGCGGGATGCCTATCTGCGCTCCCAAAAGCTGAAAGTTCTGCGTTTCAAGAACTCTTCCGTTCTCCATAAGACCGAAGAGGTGCTGACCGAGATTTTAAAAGATCTCCCCTCTACCTCTGGGAGAGGGGCTGGGGGTGAGGGTTCGATTTCGAAGAATCGAATAGGGGTGTTCTGGCACACGCAGGGATCGGGGAAGAGTTACTCCATGGTGTTCTTCGCGGAGAAGGTGTTCCGCAAGATCAAGGGGAACTGGACCTTCGTGGTGATCACGGACAGGATGGAGCTGGATCGGCAGATCTCCGATACGTTTGCGAACTGCGGGGCGGCGAACGGCAAGAACTCGAAGGCGACGAGCGCGAGCCATCTGCGGGAGCTGCTGACGGCGGATCACCGGTATGTGTTCACGCTGATCCACAAGTTCCGCACGGAGCCGGGGACGCTGCATCCGGTGCTCTCGGAGCGGGACGACATCATCGTGCTGACGGATGAGGCGCACCGCAGCCAATACGACACGCTGGCGATGAACATGCGCACGGCGCTGCCGAATGCGAAGTTCGTGGCATTCACGGGAACCCCGCTCATCGCCGGGGAGGAGAGGACGCGGGAGGTCTTCGGCGAATACGTGAGCGTCTATGATTTCAAGCAGTCCGTGGAGGACGGGGCGACGGTGCCGCTCTTCTACGAGAACCGGACGAAGGAGCTGGAGATCACGAATCCGGAGCTGAACGAGGAGATCTACCAGACCATCGAGGACGCGGGGCTGGACGAAGACCAGGAGGAGAAGCTCAAGAAGGTGCTGGGACAGAAATACCATCTCATCACCCGCGACGACAGGCTGGACGAGGTGGTGAAAGACATCGTGCACCATTTCCTGAACCGTGGCTACCAGGGCAAGGCGATGGTGGTGTCCATCGACAAGCTGACGACCCTGCGCATGTATGAAAAGGTCAACGCGGAGTGGAACGCGGAGAAGGCACGGGTGAGCGAACGGTTGGCGAAGGTGAGCCCTCTGATGCCGGAATACGCGGAGCTGAACGCGCGGCTCAAGAATCTGGTGGAGACGGATATGGCGGTGGTCGTCTCACCGGGGCAGAACGAGATCACGGAGATGGCGGCGAAGGGATTCGATATCCTGCCGCACCGGGAGCGGATGGTGAAAGAGGATCTGGAGGAGAAGTTCAAGAATCCGGAGGACAGGTTCCGCCTGGTCTTCGTCTGCGCGATGTGGCTCACGGGCTTCGATGCGCCGAGCTGCTCGACCCTCTATCTCGACAAGCCGATGCGCGGCCACACGCTGATGCAAACCATCGCCCGCGCGAACCGCGTCTATGGCGACAAGGTGAACGGCCTGATCGTGGACTACGCGAATGTTTTCCAGGAACTGGAGAAGGCGCTGGCGATCTACGGAGCGGGCGGCAGCGGCGGGGAGCTGCCGGTGAAGGACAAGACAGAGCTGGTGGAGGCGCTCAAAATCGCGCTGGAGCAGGTGACGGAGTATTGCCGGAAACAGAATGTGGATCTGGCGGCGATTCCAAGCGCGACGGACAAGCTTTTCATCCCGGCGGTAAACCAACTGATACGCACCGACGAGGTGAGGGATGAGTTCCTGGCGCACTCGAACGATGTGGCGAGGCTCTACAAAGCGGTGATGCCGGATCCGGTGATTCCGAAGCTGGCACCGAAGGCGCAACTGATCGCGGAGCTTGCGAAGACGATACGTGCACAGAAAGATCCAGTGAACATCACGGAGGTGATGGAAAAGATCTCGGGTTTGCTGGACGGGGCTATCGTGACGACGGCGAAGGAAGAGCCGGGCGCGCCTGCGAAGACAATCGACCTGAGTAAGATCGATTTCGCAGCGCTGGCGAGGAAGTTCGAGAAGAGCAAGACGAAGAACATCGAGGCGCAGCAACTGAGGGCGCTGATCGAGCGGAAGCTGGACAACCTGATCCGCCTGAATGCGAGCCGTTACGATTTCCTCGATCGTTTCCAGAAGATGATCGAAGAGATGAACTCCGGAGCGCGGAGCATAGCGTGGTTCTTCGAGCAACTAACGGAATTTACAAAAGATCTGAGCGAGGAGGAGCAGAGGCACCTGCGTGAGAACGTCAGCGAGGAAGAGCTGGCGGTGTTCGATATCCTCACGAGGCCTGGGCCGGATCTTTCGCCGCAGGAGATTGAGTCGATCAAGAAGGTGTGCCGGGATCTGCTGGCGAAGCTGAAGACTGAGAAGCTGGTGCTGGAATGGCGGACGAAACGCACGACCCGCGCGGCGGTGCGGGTGGAGATTGAGAAGATGCTGGATAGCGGTTTGCCGGAGAAATATACCTCGGAGCTGTTCGAGACGAAGTGCGGGGCGCTGTTCCAGCATGTGCTGGAGAAGTATCCGGAGAGCGGGGAAAGTGTGTATACCAATGAAGTGGCGTGAGGAGGATTTTTCCACGGACGATACTATCAAGACATCGCGATCGAAAAGGTGCTGGAAGCGATGGCGGGCGGGCAGGAGCGCATCCTGCTGACGCTTGCGACCGAGACAGGGAAGACGTTCATCGCCTTCCAACTGGCATGGAAGCTTTTCCAAAGCCGCTGAAACCTGAGCGGAGAGCCCGCGCGGAGACCGCGCATTCTTTTTCTAGCGGACAGGAACATTCTGGCGAATCAAGCATTCAATTCGTTCTCGGCATGTCCTGAGGATGCGCTGATGAGAATCGCGCCGGATCAGATTCGCAAGAAGGGCAAGGTGCCGAAGAATGGGAGTATCTTTTTCACGATCTTGCGGAGAAGAGCGATCTCTACGATGTGCTCACCCACGTGGCCTACTCCATGCCGCCGCTGACGCGGGAAGAGCGCGCGGGCAAGGCGCGGGTGGAGATCAGTGCGCTTTTCAATAATAAGCAGCAAGCCTTCCTTGAGTTCGTGCTCTCCCATTACGTGAACGTAGGTGTGGAAGAGCTGGATACCTCGAAGCTGAAACCGCTACTAAAACTGAAGTATCACGACTCCATCCCGGATGCGGTGAAGGAACTGGGCATGCAGCCTATCGAGATCTCGAAGGTGTTTTCCGGCTTCCAGAAGTTTCTCTACTCAAGTGACGTGGCGTAGAACGACAAACCTCATGATGCGAGGCTCTGCTGGAAAAAAATCTATGGTGAGAGACCAGGTGTGCCGGGCAATTCGGGTATCGTGGCTGTGACCGATACCTCCCATGAAGACGTGCAGACCGTCGAACTCGCATCATGAGAAAGTGAGCCCGGCGGGGCCTAAGGCGGCGAGACCGCTGGCTGATGCTCAATCGGCTTTGGAAACTTCCACACTGACTTCCATGCGGCATTGGCCGGTGCCGCTGTAGCTGCCACGGACTGGAGCAACGTCCTCGTAATCGCGGCCCACGGCGATTTTAACATAGCGTTCATCGGCGAGATTGTTGTTCGTCGGGTCGAAGCCTATCCAGCCCGCACCGGGGAGATAGACTTCCGCCCAGGCGTGGGATGCCTGGGCACCGACGAGACTATCGCGCGGTCCATTGTAGAGATAGCCGGATGCATAACGGGCCGGAATGCCGACTGCCCGACACAGCCCCAGCATGACATGTGTGAAATCCTGGCAAACTCCACAGCGCAGCCTGAAGGCTTCTTCAAGATGCGTGCTGGCGCTGGTTACTCCCGTGGCGTAGGTGAACTCGCTGTGGATCCACTCCATGATGATGCCCGCCTGCTCGAAGACGGAGGTGACACCGGTGGTGAGATCGACTGCTTGGCGCCAGACTTCCGAGTAATTCGAGACCCAATGACTTTCCTGCAGATAGGCCCAGACAGTCTCCCGCACGGCGGTATCCTGATAATCTGCGACTGTCATTTCCCGGCTTATCTCGGGCACCTCAAGGGGGAGATTATGAACCTTGATCCGGCTTTCTATCTCTAGCTTGGAATGCGCCTGGGGCAGCTCGAAGTGGTGGGTGATGTTTTGAAAAAGATCGGTGAAGCACCGCATCCGGGTCGCCGGGAGGACACGGATCAGCGCCAGCATTGTTTTCTGGCAGGGAAACGTCCGCGGCTCCAGATGTAGAGTGTTCACACTATGTGTCACCGGCGATGCGTAGTGAAACGTCGTGCGATGGCGGACGGAAATTTTGGTGCCTAGTGTGCTGGCGAACCATTTTTGGTTATTACTCACTGTTGTTGCTGTTGCTCCATTTGCCATGTGGCGACGTCGAGCAGCGTAGGAGCTTTTGGCACCGGGCTGGTCTGCATACGCTCTGGCATGAGAACGTATGTTTCGAAAATTTCATCGCCGATGTGGTTGAGGTGGATCTGAATGTTATCGAGGTATTGATGGAGGCCAGACTCGAAAATACCGTCAGTGCAGCCGAAGTTCAGCTCCGAAAGCAAGCGACCGGATTCGCGTTCCGCCTGGTTGGAAAATGTCCCGCGCGGAGTGCCGGAAACGCGGTGAAGGCTAATATCCACCTTCTCAATACAATAACGCACGGAGCGGGGGAACTCCTTGGAAAACATCAGAAAATCTGTCACCCCGCTGGCGTTGATTTCACGCTTTTTTTCCGCTCTATATGCACCCATGGCTCCGCAGGAGCGGAGAATGGCCGTCCAGTGCAGAACTACTGCGGATACCGTTTCCGGAGATTCCTCCTCGGATGGTAGATAGCTGGAGACATCGAGAAAACGGGTAGTTTTGTCCGCACGTTCCAGATGCCGGCCCAAGTCCATGAACTCCCACGCCTCATTACGCGAGGTAGTGGATTCCGCAATGCCAAGAAAGGTCACCGCGCAGCGCCGGATCTGATCGTAAAAGCGCGATGGATCGGAATCGATCAAACGGGAAGCCTCCGCGGAGCGGGTGAAAAGGTAGAGCGAGTTCAACTCCTCCCACAGCTCATCGGAAAGCTGATCGCGCACAGTCCGTGCATTCTCGCGGGCCAGCGCGATGCAGGAGACGATGCTGTTCGGGTTGCGCGGATCATCGGTGAGGAAGCGAATCACCTCGCGGCTTCCGTTTTCACTATAGAGCTTGTTGAAGGCTTCCTCATCCCCCGTGCTGAGAATGATAGGCTGCCAGAAGCCCCGCAGACGGGCGCTGTCGAGGCTTTCGAAATCCAGCAGGAGCTGCTGGTTCACATCGATCAAGCGGGCGAGATTGTCAGCCCGTTCGACAAAGCGAACCATCCAGTAAAGTGTGTTTGCGACTCGTGAAAGCATAGGGATTTTTCTATAATCAATGACGGAGCACCCAGGTGTCCTTGCTGCCGCCGCCTTGTGAGGAGTTTACAATGAGGGAGTCCTTGGTGAGGGCTACGCGGGTCAAACCGCCGGGGACGATTTTCACCTCATTTCCATAAATAATATATGGCCGTAGATCGATGTGCCTGCCTTCCATTGCGCCGTCACACCATGTAGGGGAGCGCGATAGGGAAACCACTGGCTGTGCGATGTAGTTCCGTGGATCCGCGATGATTTGCTCGCGGAATGCGGCGATTTCATCCTTGGTCGCCGTGGGCCCCATAAGCATCCCGTAGCCGCCTGACTCATTGGCGGCCTTCACGACCAGCTCAGGCAGGTTAGCGAGGATGTATTTCATATCCTTTTCCTCGGAGGCGAGGAAGGTAGGCACGTTCGGCAAGATCGGTTTCTGGCCCAGATAGTATTCGATCATTTTCGGGACGAAGTGGTAGATTACCTTGTCGTCTGCGACACCTGTGCCGACTGCATTGGCCAACGAGACATTGCCATGGCGATAGGCATTCATCAGTCCTGGCACGCCGAGCACCGAGTCTTTCCGGAAAACTGTGGGATCGATAAAATCATCATCGATGCGGCGGTAGATCACATCCACGCGGACTAGGCCACGTGTTGTCCGCGTATAGACGAATTTGTCCATCACCACGAGATCCTTGCCTTCGACGATATCGATACCCATCTCACGGGCCAGGTAGCAGTGCTCGAAATATGCACTGTTGTGGCAGCCGGGCGTGAGCAAGACACATACGGGATCTCCCTCGCGGCGTGGGGAAATGTGATGAAGCATATTCCGCAGATCCCGCGGATAACTATCGACCGGACGGACCCCCAGTGAATCGAAAATGCCCGGAAAGGCCCGTTTCAGCGCATTCCGGTTTTCCAACAAATACGAGGCTCCGGACGGGCAGCGGCCATTATCTTCCAGAACATAGTAAACTCCATCACTGCCACGGATAAGATCGCTTCCACAAATGTGAATGTATATATTTTCCGCGACATCCACACCGCGGAACTCCGGCCGGTAATGGCGGGCATTTTCCACATAGAAGCGCGGGATGACCTCGTCCTTGAGAATTTGCTGGTCGTGATAAATATCGTGAAGGAATAAATTCAGGGCGACGATGCGCTGCGTGAGCCCGGCCTCCAGATGCTCCCACTCGCTAGCGGGCATCACCCGGGGAATGGGATCGAAGGGGAAAATGCGCTCCGTGCCTTGATTGTCATGATAAACATTAAAGGTGATTCCTTGCCGCAGGAAGTAAAGCTCGGAGCTCGCCTTGCGGGCCAGGAAATCCTTTTCCTCCACCTTGCCGAACTTCTCTAGCAGTGGAGCGCAGGACGGTCTTACAGAGCCATCCGGACGAAACATCTCGTCGTAAAACTTACCGGGATCATACGCATTAAACATTTTTATGGGGTTGAACTCTGTAATGCATGCCGCGTGCCAGAGTTTTCCAAAAAAGGCTTGTCGGGGCAGTGGCTGAGTATCCCGTCTCTTACATTAATAATGTGCAGAACTACGCGCAAACTATCCTGACCTCATATTCCTATCCGGCATGAAGTTGCATGGGCGAAACGAACCTTGTCTCTGAAACAGCGGTGAAAAGTTCAAGAGATCTTGTCTCGCTAGATGCGAAAACTAAAAACACCGAACAACATTTACGTCATCAGGAATCGTCAACCTGCAATCGGGGACTTATATGAATCAATTGTTGGGTCGAGGGGAAGTTTTATATATGGATCTTGACGATTCTTGGAATAATTAAGATTCTTCAATCATGAAAAATGGTATTACCAAGGAGGAGCTTGCGTGGATGGTTACGAGGGTGGTGGGGGTGATTTTTCTATGGCTTGCGGTGGAGACCGGAGGGAAGCTGCTCGCGGTTCATTTTTCCTCCCAATGGGCGGGAGTGAGCATTCCATCGGAGATGGCTGCAAATGCTTCCAGGGCATTGATGTTTTCGCTAACCGTCTACACCGTCCTAGGACTGTATCTTCTGAAATATGGGGCCTTTTTTGTAGGTCTGATTTCCCGTGGAGGCGGAGGCTGCACGCGGGAAAATTAGAAGCCCTCGAAAACGTAGGGACCCGAGGGCTTTTAGAAATGGCTGGCGGAGGACGAAGGGCGCAAAAATTTTCCCTACGAGCAGCAGCTGGTAATGTTCGAGGCATGGCAGCTGGAAAACCTCTGACACGCTGGCCCAGATCCGGCTATGGTCTTGTCGTTCCGGTTGCCGGTTTTTTGTTCTTTCTCGGGCGGGTGAGGAAGAAGAGAACGATGCCGAGGATGGAGATGAGGAAGGCTGCGCCGGTAAGGATGGTGAGCAGCCAGTCGCGGGCATCTTTGTTGGGGATGAAGCCGAGCTTGTGGAAATTCGTGAACACGGAGGCTTCGAACTGCTTTTCATCATCGGTGTGACGGGTGACCGAGCCGGTGACAGTAGAGACATAAACACGCGTGCCTTTTCCATCCGCGAGATCGAAGCGGTAGACCGGTAGGATGCGGAAGATGCCGATGTATTCGCTGTTGAAGCTGGTGAGGAAATCGGTTTGCTCAATCTCATCGGTGCCGAGGAAAGTGCTTGCGATTTCACGGGCATAAGTCGCATCCGCGTCAGGATTTTTCCGGCCATTTGTCGCATCGATATAGGTGAACTCCCGCTGGCCGGGGATGAACGCCTGGTAGTGGGGCTTTCCTGCAATGTTGCGGATATTGATCGCCGCCGGCGGTGCATCCGGGAATGCGTCTGCTGGTGTCACAGTGATAGCTGAGGTATCGAGAAGTGCACCGGATGGTTTTGCCGCAGGTGGTGCCGACTGGGTGCGTGACATGAGCACGTGGATCACGCCGCTGCCCGATGACATGAGGATGGAAATGGAAAAGATTAGACCGAGATATCGGTGGAGTTTACGGACGATTTTTTTCATTTTGGAAAAGTGGTGTCTGGTTGGGCTGACCGGTTCGGTCGGCCGTGGGTTTCAAGTAAAGAGAGGATCGTGGCCTGGCCGTGAGCCGAGGACTGTGGTGAAAAAGCGATGACTGTGGCGGCAACTCAAGGCCACCGCCACAGTTTTTTTTGGGGGGGGAGAGTGTTTAGAACTTCCATTCGATGCCGGCGAAGACAGAGCGGCCGTCACCGGGGAGGAACTGGCGCTGGTCCATGCCACCGGCATCATCCATCACGCCGTGGGTCGCGGAGTAAACCTCATCGGTGAGGTTTTTCGCCTCGATAAACCATGAGATTCCATTTGCCACGCGCCGACCTACTTTGAAACCGAGCAGAGCGTATGGATCTGCGGCAAAGGTATTGCGGTGATCGATGAAGGACTTCACCGGAGACCATTCAAAGGTTGGTCCCGCGTAATAGCCTTGGGCATTTTCCCAAAGCAACTCGCTACGGAGAAGGTGTGGTGGAAGGCCTGCGATACGGTTGTCACCGTAGAACGCATCATCATCGAAACGGAAGGAACCGTAGGTGTAGGCACTGCGGAAAACGAGGCGCTGATCCGGATTTTCATCCAGCCATGATGATCCTAGTAGATCGATCTCCGTGCCGAGCTCGATACCGTAGTGAATGGTATCGTCCGCATTGGTCGTGGTGCTGACCATTGTGGAGGGGTCTGTGAGGGTGAGGAGCTCGTCCTTGACCTTCGAATAATATACGGTGGCGTCCCAGCGTGCGAACGAGCGTGTGCCGCGGGTGCCTGCCTCTATGGTTGCCGCAGTTTGCGCATCGCGGGCGATGTTGTTGGTGACAGCCTCGGAGAATGAAGGTGGCTCGTAGCTTCCGGAAATTCCCGTGAAGTATTGGATGTCATTTTTTTCATAAACGAGGCCGAGGTTCGGCGCCACATTCGAGTAGGAGTCATCGTAATTGGTCAGCGAGCCGAGAGCGGGTGGAGTCGCGTTGAAAAAGCGTTCATTCTCGCGGATGGAGTAGGCTGCGGATAGTCCTGTGGTGAGGCTCAGATCACCGTTGAGGTGATGTTGGTTTTCGATGAAAAATTCCAGATTGGAAGCGGTCTGGTCTTCGTTGGTCTTGAGTGCTCCGCGGCTGCCGGAGTTGTTGGCGAAGAGTGCGCTACGAGTTTCTCCGTAGGTGAATGAAAGGCCGGAGCGGAAGACGTTTTCCCTGCCGAGAAAGTCATCCGTATTGGTGAACGTCGCGCCAAGGTAGAGATCGTTTGAAAGCTGATCAATGACGCCGACAAAGGGAGTGATCGGGTGATCCAGGTCTTTGTAAGTCCATGCCGCCGAGAAGTCCCAGGTATTATTGCCAGAGCGGAGAGTGGTCTTGTTGGCAAAGCGGAAGAGCTCGAAATTACGTTGGTTATCGTAAGGAACGGATCCGAAGAACGATGTATCGGCCTGGCGGGGATTTGTCTCCAGCTGGGCTTTTGTAAGATTCCCCGGTAGGTCGGAATCCGTATGGATGGCGGTGAGGTAGAACCGGGTTTCCAGATCATCCCGCAGCTGGACTCCGAAGTTTGTGAAAAGCCGTTGTGCGGATTGCTCCGCATGATCACGGAAGCCGTTCTGGGAGGCGTGGGAGAGGGAGAAATAGAGATCTTTCGAGCCCTCCGTGATGCCACCGGCGAAGCGTGCCCTCAGATACTCGTAGGAACCCGCTTCCAGCCGAGCGGAGTAGCCGGGGGCGGACCTGCCCGTATGCGAGAGATAATCGATCGCCCCGCCCAGTGTCGCAGAGCCACGTGAGATTGCGTTTCCACCGCGCCAGATATTGATGTGGGAGGCGGCGAGGGGGTCTACCGATTGCATATCGAAGCCTCCATCGGCAAGATTCAGCGGGATGCCATCTTGCATAAACCGGATACCGCGGCCGTGGAAGGTGCGCTGGAGGCCGGAGCCACGAATCGAGATCCGGGCTTCATCCGATCCGAAGCGGGATTGGGCGATGACACCCGGGGAGAGTGCGAAGGTATCAGCCAGGGTGGAGGAACGCCCGGTGAGGTAGCGCTCGGAATCGACGCTTTCGGTGCCGCCGGGGATCTTTGAAAGTTCCAGCCTGTCCTGTTCCAGGGTCTTTTGGGTGAGTGTCTCGTTATCAGCGGATTTGATGACCGTGGTATCGAGTGTATCTGGTGCTGAGAGTGCGATGGATGATGTTAGAAAAAGTGTTGTAAAAGGTTTCATATCATTGAAAAAGTTGATGTTCGATTGGTGGGCGGATCGCGGTGCCAAGGGCATGAAGCGCGTGCCGCGGGACAGTGGAAAACGATTGTTTTCCAGAGGTCCGTGGATTTCGCTGATACCGGAGCCGGCTGAAGATGAGAATACGCCACATTGAGCGCTTCTCCCCGCCGGGAGCTGCAGTAAAAGCCTGGGATCAGCTACGTCAAAAGGAGTAGCTGGAGATCTGATCAATCAACTAAGCGCCCTTGGAGGAGGGACTGGAGGCCCGGCAAGCGGCTGGGACAATGGAATATTAGCCGCCCAAAAAACAGGGTTGGGCAGCTGGCTGGAGAATGGATCCTTCAGCTCCGCATGTGCGGGAGGAAAGAGATCCTGGAAAAGCTTTAAAGACGATGGAGACAACTGGATGGGATCGTTTTCCGTCGAGCGCTCATCGGATTTCACAGCGGCGATCTTGTTGCAGAGTTCACAGGGCTTTTCCCCTGAGAATGTATCGCTGACTGCTTGTGAAAGCGTGCTCTCCTGTGAGTAGTCGATGATCATGTTCACCCACGCATAAGTCTGCAATACGCTGTAAGGACCGCCTATAAGATGCAGGCAGCCAAAGAAAAGAAACAGGTATTGAAGGTATTTTCTCAGACGGATTTGGGAATGAAATGGAAGCGTCCTATCACCTACGGGAGAAGACGACCTTTCATTTCAAATCTGAGCTGCTTCGTCAAAGATTATCATAGCGTAGCGGAAGATTAATCTTCTTTGAAATCGGCGAGATATTTCTTTAGGCCATTTTCCCGGAGCTCATCAACCGGGATGAAGCGTAGCGCCGCGGAATTCATACAATAGCGCAGACCGGTAGGTTCCGGCCCATCTTCGAAGACGTGGCCCAGGTGAGTATCCGCCTTCACAGAACGGACTTCCGTGCGTGTCATTCCATAGGTCGTGTCCGTTTTTTCCTTCACCGCGCCTTCGAAAAGCGGCTTGGTGAAACTCGGCCAGCCGGTTCCGGATTTGAACTTGTCCCTAGAGCTGAAAAGCGGCTCTCCGCTCACAATGGAAACGTAGATGCCGGGTTCCTTATTGTCCCAATACTCGTTTTTAAAAGGAGGCTCCGTGCCATCCTCCTGGGTCACCTTGTATTGCATGGGGGTGAGTTCTTTTTTGAGCCTAGCGTGCTCGGGAGTTTGTGGATCGCCGCAACTGGAAATTGTAGCTGCCAGCGAAAACAGAAGAATCAATTTGCCCACGGAGTTCATACCCAAAGGCTAAAGCCGCTTTGAGGAACCGCAAGTTTTAGCTCAGTGACCAAAAAAAGGGGGAAACCGCCGAAAGATGCGATTTCCCCTGAATGGCTTGCCGGATCGCGGTCAGATTTCGATCTCGCCTTCGAAGACGAAGTCCGCAGGACCCGTGAGGGTGACGTTGGTAAATGTGGTATCGCTGGTCTTTTCAAAACCTACCGAAAGCGTGTCACCGCCTTCGACATCCACCTTGATCGGGGATTCCGCGCCGGTGAGCAGGTGATGGATCAATGCCGAGGCGACCATACCCGTGCCGCATGCAAGCGTCTCATCCTCCACACCGCGCTCGTAGGTGCGGATGGCGATATGATCCGGGGCGAGGATCTGGGCAAAATTCGCGTTGGTGCCATTGGGCGCGAAGTGCGGATGCTCGCGGACTGTGCGACCGTAGGTGACGACGTCCACAGCCTGGACATCTTCGACAAAGCTGACGACGTGGGGAACGCCGGTATTGAGGAAATAGAAGTCCGCCGCGTGGCCTTCCAGCTCGATTGGAGCCTTCAATTCAAGGTCCTTCGGCTCGGACATCGCAATACGGATATCGTCGCCAACGATGTCCGCTGAAAGTGTCCCGGCGATGGTCTCAAAGGAGACGCTTTCCGGAAGCTCCTCGGAATCAGAAAGGTGGGCAGTGAAAAAGCCGAAACAGCGGGCACCGTTTCCGCACATTTCCGCCTCTCCGCCATCGGCATTGTAGTAGCGGAATTTATAATCAGCGCCGTGTTCGGCAGGTTCCACGGCCAGCAGCCCATCCGCTCCGATCCCGCGGTGGCGGTCGCAAAGAGCCGCGATCGTGTCCTCATCGAGATTGATTGAAAGATCGCGGTTATCGATGATGATGAAGTCATTGCCGGCACCGTTCATTTTATAAAAGTGAAGAAGCATAATGGAAAATGTTGTATAAAGTTTCGGGAGCGGAACAGGTAGAAAGCCCGAGCCGCGCGGAACATGTAACTGCGGAGAAAGGAATTCAAGGCTGATCGTTCGCCGACGGAGCGAGCTCAGGATGCCTTTCCAAGGTAAGCTTGAGGGCGGAAACCAGAGTATCCACAAGTTCTCTGGTAATAGTGAGCGACTGGACGACGGCGAGATCGCCAGCCTTAGGCTCTTTTTCGATGAGCTCCTTATACCAATCCACTGCTTTTTCTTTCTCGTTGGCCGCGTAGTGGCCGACAATCAGGTAGACCAGGCTATCGAGCTCATATTGCTTGTCCTCTGCCGTTCTCTTCTGCTCCTCGGCAGCCTTTTTGAACTGGCTGAGAGCCTCCTGATTCCGCCCGAGCAGAAAATTCATCGTCCCTAGATTGTTTGCAGAGACAGTGCCATCATCGGTGACTTTGAAGAATTCCTTTTCCGCGGAAACCTTGTCACCACTGGACCAGTAATTGAGCCCCAGGCGATAATGATAGATCACCTTCCCGGGATGATCCTCGACGAGTGTAACGAGCAACGGGATGGCTTTATCGAAGCGCTTCTCGCCCTCGTAGCTGACGGCTAGGAGATGCAGTGCGTTTTCGTGGTGCGGATCGATCTCCAACGCTTTTTTTGCAAAAATCCGGCAGCGGACTTCGTTGCCCGCCGCCCGAGCCTGGTGGGCAAGATGGTAGCAAACGGAAGGATCCGTTTGTGCGTTACGCTCGCCGAAGGTGACTAGCCGGTCGATCCTGGCCTGTGTTTCCTTTAATTTGACGAATGCCTCCTGATACTCGGTTGAGCCGGCAGGTAAACTGTTCAAGTGCTTGCGGGTCTTTTCCAGGTTCGCCTGTTGCCAGTGGGCAATGGATGCGTGGGCAAGGCCCACCGATGGGAGGGCGGCGAGTAACTCGTCCATTGTGATACCCGAGTCCTCGATCCAGCGCATGCTATCGACATCAATGGCCGGAGAGATCTTCCGTAGGGCTGGTGATTTCAGGAACCAGGAGTCCGGAAACGCCTTGCGCACCTCATCCCATGAATCAGAGGGATTGCAGGGAATCGGGACAAGAGTGTCGCGGATTTTAAGTGCGGTGGATGCCTCCGTGAGAGGCAGAATCTGCTCTGTCATATCAGCGGGAGGATGGATCTCCCGGGTGTAGATGAGCTGCCGGGTGGAAGTGCCGGCCTGATGCTCCGGAGCGATGATAAGGACACGGTTTCCGTCCGGAGTGAAGCGGATGGTGTGGGCAAGGGTGGGTAACTCGAACGAGCGCGAAACCGGTAACGCCTCCCGCCAATCCCAACTTCGGATCGTCGATTTTCCCTGGTTGGAAGAGATTGTAGCGATCGCTTTGGAATCAGGGCTGAAGGTGAAGACATCGATCTGGCCAAAGCTATCGACGATTGCATCCGACATCGGTTTGCAATCCGGGATCGACCACACCCTAAGCTTCCGATCGGCACCGCTGACGCCCAGCAATGACGAATCGGAATTGAATGCGGCGGCGGTGATAAAGTCCGTGTGCATGATGCTTTCCGGAGCCTTTGTCAGATCCGAGAAATCCCATAGATACATGAAATACTCGGACGCTGCGGCAGAACCATTCGCCGAGACGGCGAGCCATTGGGAATCCGGGGAAATCCAGAATGATGATGAATACAGGACCGGATGTTCCAGGGCGATGGATTCGCCGGACGCCACATTCCAGGCGCGAAGTTGAACTTGGTTATTCTGATTTCCGGTAGCGGGTGCCAGGGCGATCAGAGTTCCGTTATCCGGTGTGAACTCGATGAGGCTCGGAGCGATTTTCCCGGTTTTGCTTTTGGAAAGTATCGATGCATCGGAAGTGCTTACAATGAATAACTCGCCGTTTGAAAATGAGGCAAACAAAGTTCCATCCGGGGAGATGGCCCAGTGATCCACCGTTTCATTTGGAGAAACCCAGACGGGCTTTTGCGAGGGTGGATTACTAGATAGATCGTAAAAGCCCACAACGCCTTTGTCGAAATATGCGGCGGCGGTTTTGATTTTTTGATCGACCAGCCAGCCCGTGGAATCCTTCGGCCGTGGGTTCGGAATTTCGGACTCAGTGAGAGAGACGGGATCGTAGGTATAGATATGATCCGGGGATTTTAGGATCAGCTCTTTTTCTGTGAGCTCTGTTTGCTGCACATACTCCGGTGTGCCGAGGGGGAGGGTAAGCGCGGGACCGACCGCGAGATCCCAGATCATGGCGATCTGGGAAGTGCTGGTCAGCAGATAACGCCCATCCCAGGAGAGCAATAAATCTTCCAGACGCGCAGGGTGTCGGATCACATCGAAGACTTGTTTTGCCGAGGCAGCGTCATGGATATAGACGGTGCCGTCAGACTGCGCGGATACGATCAGACGCTCATCCGGGGAGATCGCGATTTTCGTCGCATAGCCTCCGCATTCGAATGTGCGGTCTTTGGACGGATCAGAAATATGTTGGAGTCTTGGCTCGCTGCCCTGGATCGCTACAGCCACGGAAGTGCCATCCGGGCTGGGCATGAAATCCCAGATAAATGCGTTATATTCCAGGGTTCTGGAATTCTCGATGAATTCTCCTTTGGCGATGTCGAGAAACCGAAGCTGATCGACGACTGGAAACGTGTCCCGCTTGCGAAGGTGAACGATGGCGATGTGCTGTGCGCTGCCCAGATCCGCGGGTAGGGCAGGACGGGCTGAAAGGAATTGAAAATCAGGGTCTGTGAGGCGCGCGCTGACCTTTTTTTGCTTTCGATCGAAGATCACCAGCTCTTCCAGTGAGGCACAGATAACGTAGGAATTGCGACTGTCCGCCAGCCAGGCGGGGCTGCCCTTCTGCTCCCAGTGATATTTCTTTTCTCCACTACGGGTCTCGTAGAGAGACACATCACCCGAATTCAGAGCCTCTGCGAAATACTTGCCATCCAGGCTGACCAGAAGCTGCGCGAAGCCCGGAGTCGCGTTTAGCACCGCGCTCTGCTCCTTTGTTTTCGTATTCCAGACACGCAGGCTGAGATCCTCGCGGATGTTCAGGGCAAAAGCAGAATCAACAGCGGAAACCGGAGCCAGGGAATCCGGCTCCTCATTCCAAGGCCCGGGCACTTCCTTCAGCTCATTCAAATCGAAAAGCTGAGGCTTTCCCTTGTCGGTGATGAAAGCGACATATTGCTTCGGCCCAATCTGTCCGCCGGTAATTCTCTGGCGGAAGCTTGTATTTGCGTGGAAAGAACGAACCGGAATCGGCTTTGGCAGGCTGTAGAGTTGCTCGGAATAGAGGCGTGCTAGAGCGCCTGTATGTTTTGGCTTGATGGTGAGCGCCTGGCCCAGAGCCGTCAAACCTTCGCGGCTTTTACCTGCCTCCAATCGCTCGATGCCATTGATGTAAGCAGAGCGTGCCTCGCTGGAAACCGCCTTTGCCTCCGCCTCCTTGGCGAGCTTTTCCTGGGCGATCGCCGCATTGCGTTCTTTCTGCGCATTTCGTTTGGCGCCGATTGCCAAAATCCCGCCGGCGATGGCGATGAGGCAAAGAACAATCGCACCGGCGGTGATCAAGCGCGCGTTGCGGAGGTGGCGTTGATCTTCTTTGCGGATCCGGTCCGCGGATTTTCCGATAAACTCGATTTCGAGCGGATCGAGAGAGGCGAGATGTCCGGCGAGTATGGACTCCGCTGCGGAAAGATTCGGCCCGCGGGGGATGAGATAATCATCAGATTTATCCTTCTCCATCCAGTCGGCCAGCCGTGAGGCGACGCGCGTGCGGGTGTTGAGGAATATCCTGTTATCATCCACCCACGCCACAAGACGTGGCCAATGGCGGAGCAGTGCCTCGTGTGCCACGGAAACGATACGCTCGCCGGAGGGTGATTGATCTGCGGTGAGGAGCCGCGCATTTACCAGCGCATCGACGAGTGTTTTCGCTTCCGGCGTGCGCGTGAGTGTCGGGTAATAGGCTCGTCGGCGGGTAGGCTCTCCGCCCTCCTGAAGCGTGACCAGCTGCTTGCAGAGAGAATCGAACTGGCCCTGCGCATCGGTGGGAAGCGATGAAAAAATCGATTCGGCCCGGGAGCCGATCGCTCCTTCCAGCCCGCCGAGTTGATGATAGGCTTTCAGTGTTAGGAGGCCTTCCGGGGTGCGCTGTTCATAGAGCTGTTCCAACGTGTAGGAGAGGAGCGGCAGCGCGGTGGGATCCTTCAGTGCGGCATCCCGGAGCAGCTCATCAAGATTTTCACCGCTGGAGATGTTTTCCTCAAATGCCAAGCCAGCGATGGCTGCCGGTTGCCGGATCATCTGCCCGATATCCGAAGCCGACGGAGCCGG
Source organism: Luteolibacter algae (assembly GCF_042683045.1). NCBI lineage: Bacteria > Pseudomonadati > Verrucomicrobiota > Verrucomicrobiia > Verrucomicrobiales > Verrucomicrobiaceae > Luteolibacter > Luteolibacter algae. The sequence goes on from NZ_JBHUIT010000034.1 coordinate 116,221, forward strand.
CAGCGCGTAGGTGCCGGAGCCTTGCATCAAATCCACAAGGGCGGGAAACTCGAGGCAGCGGGGATAGAAATCCGAGCGTAATGTGGCGAGAAGAAAGACGCGGCCGGAGTTTGCCAGGGCGATCAGAATTTCCATGAAGGAAGAGAGCGTATCCGGGGAAAGATCCGAGGTGAAAAGCTCTTCCAACTGATCGGCTAGTAGCGCGATACGAACCGCAGGCGGGGATAGAGTGTCGATCTTGTCGCGCAATAATCTGGCATCCTCCTCTCGGTGCTCGGAGAGGAAAAGCTTTCGCATTTCCTCTAGTTCCCGCTTGCGTTTGGTAAGCGCAAGTGCACCGGCCTGCGTGAGGGCCTGGCGTAGCAGGAGACCGCCGCCGGCAGGCTGGGTGCGGATTAGATCGGCAATTTCCCGGGGTGTGGTGCCATCGGCAAAAAGCTCAGGGAGGCCCAATGGGGTATCGAGACTTTGAACCAGGGCGAGGATAGGGTCTGAGGCGACATCAGCCGGTTTGAAGATGGCCGTGCGCCATTCATTGGCACCCTCGATGACGCCAGGATTCGTCAGCATCGGCAGAATACCGGCACGTGCGAGAGAAGATTTTCCGCTGCCGCTGGACCCTAGAATGAGGACAAAGTGTTTGGGCGGATGTTCAGTATTGGTTTGGGCATCTAGCTCCTGCGATTGAAAGCTCGTGATGATTTCGCCGATCTGTGCTGTGCGCCCGAAGAATACCGGCGCGTCTTTGTAATCGAATGAGGCAAGACCGAGGTATGGCTGGCGGTTGTAGGTAGGCTTGTTTTTTTTCGCAGAGTCGGGTCCGGGAGAAACTAGTGGAATGCGGCCGGTGATATATGACCGGAGGGCGATCGTAAGTTTTTCTTCGAACTCTCCTAGCGTGGAATAAATATTAATCGCGCGGGTGAAGAAAGTATCGTCCTGGAAGTAGGTATCGAAGAAATTATCGAGGCGGTCGATTTCCCGGTCGACCATTTCCCGCACTTCCTTCGGGCGGGAAGGTCTGCGTGGCTCGGTGGTGTTCCGGAAAACGAAAATGTCTGGTGTGCCCTTCAGCTCGTGTGCCTGCATGGCGGTGAAAAATTCGTATTCCGTGCCACTTTTGAATCCGCCGCCGCCGGGTTTCGGGTGGCGTGAGGGATCGAGAGGAGTCCCGAGACGCGACCAGAGAATGCAAACAACGATATCAAAATCGTCCATTTGCGGGATATTTTCCTGATAATCCTTCGTCGCCACCATCACCTCGTGTTCCCAGAAGTAGGGTTGGATGGACGCGGTATCTCCAATCTCCGTCTGCAGGCGATCGACGATTCGTTTCGCCGTTTCGCGTTCCATTTTTACATCGCCGGGAGAGGAAAAGAAGATGCGGATATTCATGGGGGAGTGGATTGGGGACCCGATGCCTCGCAATAGGTCTCGGGTTATTTTATTAAACATAAACCCGTAAAAACGGGAGTAACTTCTTTGTAAAAATTCCTTCGCCGATGGACTAAACAAAAAAACTCCAAAATCGGAGATGGCAGCTTACGACGAAGCGCTCTCTCCGATATGGAGAAGGAAATCAAACTTGATTTTGGAACCAGGGTGGATCAGCGGATCGCCTGAATCAGGGGAAGCGTGAACTCGCGGACAGCCTGGGCAGGATTTTCGAGGTTCAGCTCCACTTGTTTGACGATGGCGGAGCCGACGATGATCCCGTCCGAAGATTTAGCCACGAGAGCGGCCTGTTCGGGGTTCGAGATACCGAAGCCAACACACACCGGGGTTTCGGTATGTTGCTTGATTGCCGCGACCTGGGCGGGAATCGTTTCGGCTGGTGCGGAGTGCCCGCCCGTAACTCCGGTGCGGGAAAGCGCATAAATGAATCCTTCCGATTGTGCGGCGAGTAGTTTTACCCGCTCCGGCGGCGTGGATGGAGCGATAAGCCTGATGTGGGATAGGCCGTGGTTTTGCGCCAATTCTTCGGAGAGAGCTGCCTCATCAGGGGGCAAATCCAGGAGTAGAACTCCGTCTGCTCCGGCATCGACCGCCTCTTTCTGGAATTTTCCGAATCCATAGGTGAAAATGGGGTTCAGATAGGTGAAAAGGACAAGCGGAGTGGATTGGTTTTTCTCCCGGAAAGCCCGGATGAGATCCAATGTCCGGGCTGTGCTCATTCCGGCCTTTAGCGCGCGATCTGCTGCCATCTGGTTGACGATACCATCCGCGAGCGGATCGGAAAACGGTAGCCCAAGCTCCAGGACATCCGCGCCGATGTCCGCAAGAGTGTGCATGATTTCCAGGGATTTATCAAAATTGGGATCTCCGGCGGCAATGTAGGCAATGAAGGCTTTCTTGTTCTGTTCTCTGAGAGCTGCGAAGGTATCGGTCAGGCGCATGGGCGGAAGTTATGCGGCAACGGGAAAATGTTAAACTCTAATTGCACCATCTCGCGATTCATTGCCGAGACAGCGGTTTATCCCAGGCCGCCGCGGACTCTGCGTGATGGATGCATCGATAGTCTCCGATCCAGGTCGAAGGCCGCACTGATCATGGCGAGGTGGGTGAAAGCCTGGGGAATATTTCCGAGGAATTCTCCCTTTTTTCCCAATTGTTCCGAGAACAAGCCAAGATGATTGGAGTAGCCGAGCATTTTCTCGAACATCAGCCGTGCTTTCTGGACGTCGCCGGAGCGTGAAATGCACTCGATATACCAGAATGAACAGATGGAAAAACTGCCTTCCTTGCCTTCCAGTTCATCGGAAAACGCCTCGCCGACGTGATAGCGGTGCACCAGCGAATCTTCCACGAGATCGTTCTCGATCGCCTTCAGGCACGAAAGCCAGCGCGGATCCGTCGGGCTGATGAACCGGACGAGCGGCATGATCAACGCGGATGCATCGAGAGCCGTCGAGCCCTTGGACTGGACAAAGGCCCCTTGCTCCTCATCCCAGAAATTCTCGAAAACAGCATGGTAGATGGCATTTCGATTTTCCTGCCAGAGAGCCGTTGGGGCGGGAAGTCCGCGTTTTGACGCGAGCCGGATCGCGCGATCCAGTGCTACCCAACACATGACCCGGGAGTAGAGAAATTCACGGTGGCCTCCCCGGATTTCCCAAATGCCCGCGTCTTTATCCCGCCAATGATCGCAGACGTAGGCAATGAGTCGCTGCAGATTCATCCACAGGTCCCTGGAAATCGGCGAGCCGTATTTGTCACATAGATAGACGGAATCCATGACTTCGCCGAAGATATCGAGCTGGATCTGGTCATGATTGGTCGAGCCGATCCTGATCGGCTTCGAGTGCATGTATCCCTCCAGCTGGTCGAGATGGAATTCGCCATCCAGCTTGGTGCCATCAATGCGATACATGATTTGTAACACCTCATCGTCGCCGAGTTCCTTGATGCGGTTCTCCAGCCAGTTCGTGAAAGCCTGTGCCTCCTCCGTGTAGCCGATTCTCATCAGTGCGTAGGTGCTGAAGGATGCGTCCCGCAGCCAGGTGTATCGATAATCCCAGTTCCGGACGCCGCCGACTTCGTTGGGGAAGCCGAAACAGGGTGCCGCGATGACAGATCCATGCTTCTTGGAAGTGAGTAGCTTGAGAGCGAGTGCGGAGCGGTGAACCGCCTCCCGCCAGCGCCCGTCATAGGTGCAACGCGCGATCCATGCCCTCCAGTAATCGCAGGTTTTTTTAAACGAATCCGATGAATATTCCTCGTTTCCACAGCGGCTATCGCGCTCGGCACCTGCCTCTTCCATGGTAAAGGTCGCGTGCTCGCCGGCCTTGAGGGTGAATTCCGCGTAGCCATCGTTTTCAAGAATCTCAAGCGGCACGGATGAATGGAGCCTGAGCTTCAGGCCATCCGATCCCTCGGACTCGAAAAGCAGGCAGTTTTCACACTCCGCGGTGACCTTGTGGCGCGCGCGGGCATAATCGAAACGAGGGGCGAAAAGTAACCGGAAGGAGACCTCGCCGATGACACACTTCGCCCTTCTTACCAGTGCCTGCTCACAGGGGCCTTCATCGGCGGATAGCACCATGTAGTTCGAGATCTCACCGACTCCCTCGGTGGAGAGAAATCGAGTGATCAGAACATTTGTATCCGGCAGATAGAGCTGCTTTTCGTTCATTTCCTCCAGCAATGGCCGGATTTGGAAGCGCCCGCCTTTCACCCGATCGGTATTGGCACAGAAAATGGATGGAGAATCGAACTCAGGAAAGCACATGAAATCAATTGAGCCATTGCGGCCAACCAGTGCCGTGGTCCGCAAATCGCCGATAATTCCGTAGTCTTCGATCGGTGGGTAAGAGTCGTTGAGTGACCGGTCGATTTCCGCACGAGTTTCCTTGTCCAATGTTTTTGGCATTTTCCAACATGGCACACCTTCACCGGATATTCCAAATATTCCGTTGTGCTCAATGGATCCTGCAAAGCCTCTATTGCCAAACCGGATAATTTGATTTTCCTTACTGATAGACATGGACGGTGAATTGCTATTGCTGGGAGTAAAGGGTGCGGAGCTAACAGTCGATGAGGCGGCGCTTTTCAAGAAACTGCAGCCTGCCGGTTATATTCTTTTTACCAGAAATATTGTGAGCGCCAGGCAGGTGAGAAAGCTCACGGATGATCTCCGCAGTTTAAGCGAATTGGAGCCTATAATCTCCATCGATCAGGAAGGCGGGCGTGTCACCCGGACAAAGGATATCGCTCCGGTCCTGCCATCTGCCTCCGCTTTTGCCGCGAAGCCTGAAGTCGAGCAAATTGCGAGGGCAGGAGAAGCGACCGCCGAGTTACTTAGATTGCTGGGTGTGAATTTAAACTTCGCCCCCGTGTTGGATCTGGATCATTTTCCCGGCCTGCAAAACGCCTTGAGACAGCGCTGCTGGGGACGTGATCCACAGGATGTGATCAATCGTGCGGGTATGTGGAACCGCTGGACGCGGAAACGTGGAATGCTCAGCTGTGGAAAGCATTTTCCAGCCTGCGGTCGGGCGCAATGCGATCCTCATGAGGACTTGCCTTCATCCGATGCGACCATTGAGGAAATGATGAAAGAAGACGTTATCCCATACACCGCACTCATGCCGGAGCTGGATTCCATCATGCTCGCCCATGTGATGTTTCCCTCCATCGATAAGGAGTTTCCGGCATCGCTTTCCAAAAAAATCGTGACTGGCTGGCTGCGTGGACAGCTGGGGTTCGATCGGCATCTTGTGATGACGGACGATTTGGATATGGGTGCGATTATGAAGCGCTACGGGCGTGGCGAAGATGCCAAGCTCGCGATTGCCGCGGGAAATGATCTGGCAATGATCTGTCACCAGACGGATTCAGCCGAAATCGCCGCGAAGTCAATCGGCGAGATTTCCTCATGGCTGAGGGATGATTCGAAGGAGCGGCTTGGGAAATTCCGCAAAAAAATGGACGCTCCGGTGGCTTGGTCCGATGCCAGATGGGAGGCTGCGTGCGAGAAAATCTCCGATATAGCTGCGAAAATTCCAGAGCCGGAAGTGGGAGATGAAGCGCGTAGCGCGGTGACGGAATATTAGACACCTCCGGTGGCAGAGGGCTATTCTCGGTTCCGGCTATCGATCCAGATGGTTACAGGACCGTCGTTGATCAGGGCGACTTTCATGTCCGCTCCGAAAACACCACGACCGACCGGTTTGCCAATCTCTGCCGAGAGTTTTTCGCAAAAGCTCTCATAAAGCGGCTCGGAGATCTGCGGGGGTGCGGCCTTGAGGAAGGATGGGCGGTTTCCTTTCCTGGTGGAAGCATGCAGCGTGAACTGGCTGACAACCAGAATTTCCCCGGAAACATCAGCAATGGAAGCATTCATCTTACCTTGTTCGTCTTCGAAGATTCTCATCCGGGCAATCTTATTGCAAAGCCATTCGATATCGGAGCAATCATCGCCGCTTTCAATTCCGATGAGAACCAGAAGTCCACAGGCGATTTCCGAGACTGTTCTTCCGTCAATCGTTACGCTGGCTGATGAAACCCGTTGTAGTAGTGCTCGCATGGACTCGAAAGTGCCTCTTGTTCACAGTTGTGACAATCAAATCGTCCGAAACGCAGGGTATGGATTGCGATCTGTCTCCGCTTCTGACAAACAGGGTTTTGCACATGGCTGAATCACTCAAACCTTTCCCGAAAAACAACAACAACTCCGGTCCAAGTCTACAAGATGGCGCTTCCGTGGTCGATGATGTGACCCGCGCGCTCCCGCATGCGGTAGGACCGGAAAAGTCATTGCTTTCGACGATGCTGCAGGATCCGCAGGAATATATCGGCGCGGCAATTGAGCAAAAACTCACCGCGGCTCACTTCTATTTGCCGAGCCACTCGACTTTGTTCGGCTTTCTCATCGAAATGTTCGAGGCCGGCCACGAGGTGGAGCTTGTATCCCTTGTCCAGCGCTTGCTTGACAGAGGGCTTCTGGAGCGGGTGGGTGGACCCGGGTATCTGACCGAGCTCTACACCTATGCGCCCAGCCCAGGGCACTTCCATCACCACCTCCAACACGTAAAAGACAAGTTCGTCCTGCGCGCGATCATCCGCAGCTCCAACGAGGCGGTCGCCCAGGCTTATGAGGCACCGGATGAAGTTCCGGCATTGCTGGACTCCGTCGAGGCCAATATTTTGGCAATTCGCGAGAGCTCTGAAACGAACCAGACCCAGACGCTAAAGCAAACCGTCGAGGAAGTTATGAGGAATTTCCAACAGTTGCTCTCCAAAGAAAAGGTATCAGCGGGGCTCAGCACTGGCTTCGAAGAGCTCGATAAAAAGTCGGGAGGACTGAAAGCAGGGGAAATGTTTGTCGTCGCGGCCCGTCCTTCGATGGGTAAGACGTCGTTCATGATGAATATCGTGGAGCATATCTGCCTGGATCAGGAAAAGCCGTGTATGGTTTTTTCCTGCGAGATGAGCTCCGCGCAGTTGGTTCAGCGTTTGCTTTTCGCTCGGGCAAAGTTCGCCGCGTCCCAGCTTTCACGAGGTTACACGCCGAAGAGGCAGGAACTCGAACGCGTCCGGAACGCCTCGGTCCAGATCATCAATTCCAAGCTTTTTATCGACGATACTGCAGGAATCTCGATCAATGAGCTACGGGCAAAGGCCCGGCGTAAAAAACGCGACGAAGGCATCGAATTTATCGCGATTGATTATCTCCAGTTGATGAAATCCCGCACCAAACAAGCGGAAAACTCCCGTGAGCGGGAAATTGCGGAAATTTCCGGCGGCATCAAGAGCTTGGCCAAGGAATTATCGATCCCGATTCTTATCCTAGCGCAGCTCAACCGTGGTCCGGAAGGCCGGACAGGCAAGAGTCTGGGGATACCAAGGATGTCAGATCTACGGGAATCCGGCTCCATCGAGCAGGATGCCGACCTCGTCGGGCTTCTTTACCGTAATAAATACTATGCGGAGAACGAAGAGGAACGCGCCGCCCTGGAAGGAAAGGCGGAATTAGTGCTTGCCAAAAACCGTAACGGGGAAACCGGCGGGATCCCGCTCACCTTCATCGAGGATCTGATGCGTTTCGAGACTGGCGCACCCGCCGAAGAACCGGAATAAGTGCCTGTAAATAAAGGAAATACCGCTCAAAAACAAAATCGTCACAAAAAACGAAAATAGTTCACGAAAAACGCTTGTGAAATTTTTCACAATCTCCCAATCTTCGTCCGGCTCACCGCCTCACTCACCTAGCTCTCATGGCGAATATTTTTCCACGTTGGTCAAACCTCCTACCTCTCAAAATTGCATTTTGCCTTGGCACCGTTGGCGCTGGGGTAGCTTTGGCGTTTGCCTATTATGCAACTCCGAAGGCACAAGTTGTTGGTTACCAGCCAACTCAACCGATCCCGTTCTCGCATAAGATTCACGTAGATCAGCTTGGTCTCGATTGCCGTTACTGTCATTCGTTCGTGGATGTGTCCGGCCACTCCAACGTGCCGACTGGAAATACCTGTTGGAACTGTCACCAGCATGTTCAAAAGGATAGCCCTAAGCTTGCTCCATTGCATCGCTCTATGGATGTCAGTTTCCCTGGTTATGATGGTAAGCCGATCGAATGGGTGCGTGTCCACAAGGCACCAGATTATGTCTACTTCAATCACTCTGCTCACGTGAACCGCGGTATTTCCTGCCAGAGCTGCCACGGAGATGTGAATCACATGGAAGTGGTTTATCAGCATGAGTCGCTTTCGATGGCATTCTGTATTGACTGCCACCGTGCGCCAGAGCATCACCTCCGCCCTCTGGAAGAGGTGTATAATCTCAACTACAGCGATGCGGATGTTGCCAAATACACCCAGGATGAGTCTGTGAAAACAACTCTCGATCTCGGACGCAAGCTCAAGGAGCAATTCTCGATCCAGCCGAAGACCTCTTGCGCAACTTGCCACCACTGATCTCTGGTATCTCCCTTCTTTCCTTCAATTTATTTCTGAAATTTTCTCCGCAGCCCTGATATGAGCAAACGCATTTTGCAACACCCCGAAGTCCCGCAAGACGAAAAAACCGTCTCATGGCGCAGTGCCGGACAGCTTCAGGATACCAAAGAATTCCGCACCTGGATGGACCGCGAATTTCCACAAGGTGTCGCTGAAATGGAAAATCAAGACGAGCTGGATACGTCACGCCGGACTTTCCTTAAATTAATGGGATCTTCGACAGCGCTTGCCGGCTTCGGGATGGTTGCTTGCCGCCGTCCGGAGGCATACATTGTTCCATACGCCCACGCTCCGGAGTGGGTGATTCCTGGGAAGGCTACCTATTATGCTTCCTCGATGCCACGCGCTGCGGGTGCGGTGCCATTGGTGGTAACCACCTTTGAAGGTCGTCCGACCAAAGTCGGGCCGAACAGACTTCACCCCGACTACGAAGGAACCGACGCATTTGCCCAGGCTTCCGTCCTGGATCTTTATGCTACTTCGCGGTCCCGGAAGTTCCTGAAACATGGCAAAGCCGACAAGCTGAACAATTTCCAGAGCGTCTTTACCGACATCGTCCAGCAGGCAGATGCAAAGATTGGTTTTGTCTTCGGTCATGATGAAAGCCCGACGCGCCTCCGCCTCGTGGAGGAGCTCAAGGCCAAGTTCGGCAATTCAAAATTTTATCAATACGAAGCTCTTTCCGGGAACGACGATGCAGTTCTTGGCGCAGGGGTGAAATTGGTTCCCGATTTCGCGCAGGCGGACCGTATCCTCTCGCTTGATTGCGATTTCGCGGGAACGGATACACAAGGCTCCAATATCGGTTTCTTCAACCGCCGCAAGCCCGAGGGCGCTGGCTATAACAAGCAAGCGGATGCAGCGGGCATGAACCGTCTTTACAGTGTGGAATCAGCATTTTCGCTGACAGGCGGAATGGCTGACCATCGCCTGCGTGTGGCTCCCAGCCAGATCGCAAGCGTTGCAGCACAAATCGCTCGCGAGCTTGGTGCTTCCGCAGGAGATCTTGCCCCTATCACGGATTCAAAACAGCTTTCCTGGATCAAGGAGCTTGCAGCTGATCTCAAAGCCAGCGGTGCGAAGACAGCGGTCCTTGCAGGCTCGCGCCAATCGGCTGCTGTCAAGCATTTGGCTCTGGCCATCAATTTGGCGCTGGGGAACATCGGAACAGGTGTGAAAGCCTACCAGACCGGAAACACAGGCTTTGGAGATGTCACAGCTCTTACCGCGGATCTTAACTCTGCGGCGATCGAGACAGTGGTGCTGATGACTCCTGCAAATCCGATCTACGATGCACCGTCTGATCTGAAATTCCCGGAGGCACTTTCCAAGGCCAAAACGAGTATCCATTTCAGCGATAGAACCAATGAAACCGCCTATGCCTGCACATGGCATGTCCCGGCAGCACATTATCTCGAGTCTTGGAGCGATGCCCGGACTGCGAATGGAGTTTACACGGTCGTCCAGCCGATGATCCTTCCTCTCTACCCGGATTGCGTTTCGGAAATCGAACTACTCCTGGCATTCCTCGCTGAGGACGGAAAAATCACCACCGGTGAAGGAGAAGAGGGGGCTGCCGCACCGGCATTCCTCGCAGTTAAGGAAACTTTCGGCGGCTCCGAAGCGGAATGGAAAAAGGTTCTTAAAAACGGTTTCGCCGATGGGACCGTGTATGAATCCGCCACACCAGCTCTTGCAGCGAACGCGCCTGCGGATATTTCGAATGCAAAAGCTTCCGCGCCTGGCACAGACAAGCTCGACGTGATCTTCGCCACAGATGCATCGGTTTACGATGGTCGTTGGATCGATAATGGCTGGCTCCAGGAAGCGCCGGACCCGATTTCCAAGCTCACCTGGGACAACGCAGTGCTGATCGCGCCAAAAACAGCGAAAGAACTCGGTATTTACGATCATATCATTCCGACGGAAATTCCACTCGCAGGCTCTCCGGCAGATGGTGAGGGTGAGAACCGTAAGTCACCGATGATTACAGTGACTCTTAATGGGAAATCGGTCGATTTTCCTGTCCTGGTTTCCTTTGGCCAGGCGGAGAATACCCTGATCATTCCATTGGGATACGGCCAAGGTTTTGATGGCGACGACGAGCTCGGCCGCACAACGAAAGCCTCGAAATTTGTGGGTCTCGTTGGAATGAATCGTGGTTTCGACGCATATCCTCTCCGCACCTCGGACAGCAGCTACTATGCCTCTGGCGCGAAGGTTACCCTCAGCGGTAAACGTTATTCGGTAGCATTAACCCAAGAGCATCATGCGATGTATGGTCGTGCGCTTGCTCGTGAAATTTCAACTGCCGAGGTAAGCAAGAAGGGCGATTTCAAGAAGCAACTTGCCGGAGTTAAAAAGCAGGGCATCGATTCCCATGCACCGAAGAACATTTCACTCTATATACCTGAAAGTTCATCCACATGGCACCCGGATAAGGACGGCAATGCCCAATCGCTCCTGAGTGATCCACTTCACCAGTGGGCCATGTCGATCGATCTCTCATCATGCATGGGTTGCAACGCCTGTTTGGTCGCATGTCAGTCTGAGAATAATATTCCGATCGTCGGTAAGGCTCAGGTCGCCAAAGGACGCGAAATGCACTGGATCCGGATGGACCGTTACTTCGCAGCCCAAGAGGACAACGATTTTGATGCGGATAACGTAGCGCTCGTCCCACAACCGGTGGCGTGTATGCAGTGCGAATCGGCACCATGTGAAACCGTTTGCCCAGTGAACGCAACAGTTCATACCGAAGATGGTCTCAACGCGATGGCTTACAACCGTTGCATCGGAACCCGCTATTGTGCGAATAACTGCCCCTATAAGGCACGTCGTTTCAACTTCTTTGACTACAATAAGCGCAATCCGCTGATCAAAAATAATCTCAACCGAGGTCCTGCTGGCGAACGTCAAGACCACGAACCGAAATCGCTTCAGAAAAACCCTAACGTGACGGTGCGTATGCGCGGAGTAATGGAAAAATGCACCTATTGTGTGCAACGTCTGAAAGATGCGGTGATCCGCCAGAAGCAAGGTCAGAAGCAGGACGTTCTTGCATCAGGCGGTCAGCTTTCTCCGGATGTCAAAGTCGGCAGTGAAGCACTCCGTATTCCTGTGGATTCGGTGAAAACTGCCTGCCAGGATGCTTGCCCTGCGGAAGCGATTTCCTTCGGAAATAAACTCGATGGCAAAGCATCCGAGATGGGACGTGCGAAAGAGCTTGAGCGGAACTACGATTTGCTCAACTACATCGGCACACGCCCACGCACCAGTTATCTTGCCCGCGTGAAAAACCCGAATCCGAAAATGCCGGACGCCAAATTTGTCGGTCAGGCAACGATCAACGCCTAATTTTCTCTCTGATTTCTCCAGATTTACCCATTCCCATGGCATCCAATACAGAAACCGCCCCACACACTGAAGCCGGAGTAAAGATTCCGGTCCTGAAGCGTGAGAAGCTCATCCTCAACGAGAGATCCTACCATTGGATTACAGACAGGATCTGTGGCATCATCGAAAATAAACAACCGTTTCTTTGGTGGTTGCTTTTCATTCCTTCCGCGATCATCGCCATGATTGGTGTGGGTGGGGGACTTTTTCACCTTGTCTCAACCGGTGTTGGCGTATGGGGAAATACGAACCGCGTGATGTGGGGTTGGCCGATTGTGAACTTCGTTTTCTGGATTGGTATCGGCCACGCTGGAACCCTGATCTCGGCGATTCTCTTCCTGACCAGACAAAACTGGCGGACATCCATCAACCGGGCAGCGGAAGCAATGACCATCTTCGCGGTGATGTGTGCCGGTATTTTCCCGGCGTTCCACGTCGGCAGAGTATGGTTCGCCTGGTTCCTGGCACCGATCCCGAACGCCAATGGAATATGGCAAAACTTCAAATCTCCGCTCCTTTGGGACGTTTTCGCGGTCTCAACCTACTTTACGGTATCTCTGATCTTCTGGTATCTCGGGATGGTTCCCGATCTCGCAACTATCCGTGACCGTTGCAAGCCGGGCATTCGTAAGATGCTCTACGGGATCTTTGCCATGGGCTGGAGAGGTGGCAACCGCCAATGGAGTCATTACGAAATGGCTTACCTTTTGCTCGCGGGTCTCGCGACTCCGCTCGTTCTCTCCGTTCACTCCGTCGTTTCCTTTGACTTCGCGACATCGGTAGTCCCGGGCTGGCACACAACCATCTTCCCTCCATATTTCGTGGCGGGAGCTATCTTCGGCGGCTTCGCGATGGTTCTCACCATCATGATTCCGGCGCGCTTTATCTATGGTCTGCAGGATCTGATCACGATGAAGCACATTGATAATATGGCGAAGATCATTTTGCTTACCGGAACCATTGTGGGGTATGCCTATCTGATGGAGCTTTTCGTCGCTTTCTACTCCGGCGCGGTGTATGAAATGGCTGCGTTCAAATTCCGGATCGCAGGTCCCTACTGGTGGGCATATGCGGCAATGATGAGCTGCAACGTGCTCTCACCACAGATCTTCTGGTTCAAGTCCATGCGCGAGAATCTGTGGGTCGTGATGATCGTGGCAATGTTTGTCAACATCGGGATGTGGTTTGAACGTTTTGTGATCATTGTCACCACGCTTGCCCGGATGTGGCTGCCTGGAGATTGGAAGACATTCTCACCGTCTCCGCAGGATCAGATGCTTTTCGTGGGCACCATCGGGATGTTCCTAACTCTCTTCCTTCTCTTCCTTCGTTTTCTTCCCTGCATCAACATTGCCGAGGTCAAATGGACCAAGCTGGAGAGCGATCCGCACTTTGATGACATTGAATCCCATCCGGATAAGGGTGCTACAGAGATCAGCGCTTATCAGCAGGAATTGGCCGAGACCAAGAACTAACCCATTTTATAACTCTTAATTCATAATTATCCAGTGAGCACCACCCGCAAACGTGTTTATGGCTATCTTGCCGAGTTCAAAAGCGCCTCAGCGCTTTATAAGGCAGCTGAGAAGGTGCGAGACGCCGGCTTCCGCAAATGGGATTGCTACACACCATATCCTGTCCACGGTCTCGATGCTGCTATGGGGATGAAACGTTCGGTTCTACCGTGGTTCGTTTTCTGCGGAGGCATTACCGGAACCGCTACCGCATTCACCTTGGCATATGTTACCCAGGTCGTGATCTACCCGACCGTCGTGCAGGCCAAGCCCACCAATATTTTCACCATCCCGGCCTTCTTCCCGGTGATGTTCGAGCTCACGATTCTCTTCTCCGGCTTTACCGTTCTTTTCGGTCTGCTTGGCCTGATGCAGCTCCCGCGCTTGAATCATCCGCTTTTCGGCAGCAAGCAATTCCATCGGGCAACAGATGACGGCTTCTTTATCGCAATCGAAGCCCGTGACGCAAAATTCAGCCCTAAGGGAACCCGCGAACTCCTTGCGGAAATTGGCGGCGAAAACATCGAACTCGTCGAAGAAGAAGAGAAATAATCACCCTTATCCTTATCTAATTTCCTAACAGCCATGCGCTACTTTTTCATAGCATACGCGTTTATCGCCGTTCTCGTCGTCGGGATCGGAGGATTCCGCGGTCAGCATTTCTCCAAGCCGCCTATTCAGATTTTCCCTGATATGGATCAACAGGATAAGCTTCAGGCTCAAGAGCCGAGTAATTTCTTTTCCGATAGACAAGGCGGACGTCACCCGGTCACAGGCTCACAACCCCTTGGCTTCAATGAAACCGGCGAAACGGAAATCGGCGGGATCCCTGAATATGAGTTCGGAGGCCAGGATGGCTATTATTATAGCGGCCATGTAGGTGATTATTATGGCACGGGAATGCCGGAGGAACTGTCTCTGGATGAAGCTTCTGCAGAAGCATTCATTCGTCGCGGCGAGGAACGCTTCGGCATTTATTGTGCGGTCTGTCACGGCAAGGCCGGTGACGGCCAGGGTATCACCAGTCGATATGGTGTTCCCGGCATCGCGAATCTCCATCTCGATCCTTTCAACGCCGCCTCCTACCCGGATGGCCGGATGTTCGAAGTCATCACCAAAGGCAAAGGCCAAATGGGTGCTTACGGTCCGAATGTTTCCGTTCGTGACCGGTGGGCAATCATCGCCTATGTCCGCACTCTCCAAGCCGCAAAAGTAGCAGCAACAGCAGCCCAATAATTTCCTCAGATGTCCCATCACGTAACATCCGCTGACCTAGCAATTAACGGTGACCACCTCGATAAATCGAAGGTCGCCAAGGTAAAAACAATCTGCCTCGCGGTTGCCGCCATCGGCACATTGATCAGTTTGTATCTGCTCTTCCTCGCACCTGAGAAGATCCGCGGTAGCTTCGCCTACTCATGGGTTTTCGCCTACTATTTCTTTCTTACGCTATCAATCGGCGGGGTATTCTGGACTCTGCTCCACAATGTCTCCAACTCAGGGTGGGGGACATCGGTCCGGCGCACTTTTGAGAATCTTGGTGCTACATATCCATGGGTTTTCCTCTTCGGCTTGCCGTTGCTACTGCCTCAGGTGAACCAGTATCTTTACGAATGGATGAACATCCATCGCGGAGCTGGCGAAGCTGATATGAAAGAGTATCTTCACCATACCGATCACTTATTGTATAACAAACATTGGTATATGAATATGCCGTTCTGGTATGGTCGTTTCATATTCTACGGAGTTGGCCTGTCCGCAGTTATCTATTTCCTCCGTAAACTCTCTACGGATCAAGATACAGATCCCAATCCCGGTGTTAAACGGCTATTCCTTGCCCGGAAACATTCGACCTATACGCTGATCATCTTCGCTCTGACGATCACCTTCACCGGTTTCGACTTCCTCATGGGCCTCGATTACAAGTGGTTCTCCACAATGTGGGGTGTTTACCTCTTCGCTGGGTCCACCTTGAACTCCATGGCAGTGATCATTATCGTCTGCACGTATCTCAAGAGCCAGGGACATTTGAAGCATGTCACAGGTCCGGAGCATTTCCATATCATGGGTAAGTTGCTTTTCGCCTTCACTGTCTTCTGGGCTTACGTCGCCTTCTCCCAGTTTTTCCTCATTTGGTATGCGAACATTACGGAGGAAACCTCCTATTTCCTGATCCGAAACACCGGTAACTGGAACACGGGGATGATCATCCTGGTATTCGCCCACTTTGTCGTTCCCTTTGTTGTGCTCCTACAGGCGTGGCTGAAGAAAAAGCCGAAGTATCTTGCAATCGTATCGGTTTACACTCTCTGCATGCACGTGCTGGACCACTACCTAATCACCATCCCGGAGCGGGGCGTTTCCTTGGGAAATATAAAACCCGAGGTGTTTGGCGAGATTTCAACCTCCATTCCCGGTGCCTTCTGGGGGGACATCCTTGCTTTCATCACCATTGGTGCTGCTTTTGTATTCTTCCTGATCCGCGCCATCTGCCAACATTCGCTCTATCCAAACCGCGATCCCCGTATTCTGGAATCCGCAAATCATAGTAACTAATTTTCCACTCTGTTCCCCAAACGCATGGACCCCACTCGCGACAACCCTCTGATCCGCATCAAAGCTTTCTTTGATGGCCTCGGGATTTTTACTTTCTTCGCTCTCCTTCTTGCCTTGATTTTTGGCTTCGGAGCCGCATTCGGAATCTTCAGAAAAGGCCAGGAGCCCGAGGATGCCGCTGGCAAGATCCGATATGAGATCAAGACAGAAGTAGATGAAGCCCAGGCAGCGGTAATTTCACCTGAGCAGATTGAAGCAGTAATCCCGACAGCTGCAAAAGCCTTGATCGCTTCCAAGCCGGCCGCCGTTGAGAAGCCGGAGCAGATTGTTCCCGGCTCCGAAACCGCAAGGAAGCTTGAAGAAGCTCCGGGTCCTGATTTATCTAACATTGATGCTCCCGCCGAAGATGAGGATGCACCAATTGATCCTGCGCAGATGGAGATAGGAAAGGCACAGTTCCTCGTATGCGGAGCTTGTCACGGCCAGAATGGGGAGGGGACTGCCGCCGCACCACCATTGGCTGGTTCAGAATGGGTTACAGGCCCTGTTTCAAATTTGATCCTGATCCAACTGCGGGGACTTAAAGGCCCCATCACTGTAAAAGGGCAACAATATGAGTTCCCAGCGGGGATGACCCCAATGGCTTATCAAACCGATGAGCAAATTGCAGGCGTTCTCACCTATATCCGTAATAGTTTCGGAAACAAAGGCTCGGCAGTGAAGCCTGAGCAAGTCGCTTCGCTTCGCGGTGAAGTCGGCAAACCACAAGTTACGGCTGAAGAACTCACACAACCGTAAGCACCACAGCTAAAACGTTTTTCCCCACTCCAGATGTCTACAGATAAAATTACCAGCAACGAACAGGATGCCCAGCTTCGCGCCGGGATTGACCGCTCGCTGCGCCACCCGGTGATGTTTTTCCTTACCAGCGGTGCCGCCTGGCTTGCGGTATCGATAATTCTCGGTATTGTTTCATCCGCGAAAATGCACTCTCCCGAGTTTCTGGATAGTTGCTCGTGGCTCACCTACGGTCGCACCCAGGCTGCTCATTTGAATGCATTGATTTATGGATGGGGCTTTCAGGCTGCCTTTGGATTGGTCATTTGGTTGATGGCTCGTCTCTCCCGCCAGGAATGCCGCGTTGCCGGAATCATCCTGACAGCAGGACATATCTGGAATCTCGGGGTGTCCGCAGGCATTATCGGAATACTTGCCGGACATGGCACGGGTATGCCGTGGATGGAGTTTCCAAGCTTTGCTTGGCCTGTGCTTTTGCTCAGCTATTTTGCGATTGTGATCTGGTCGTTCATCCAGTTCCAGGTTCGTCCTGCCGGACACGTATATATCTCCCAATGGTATCTCATGGCGGCAATGATCTGGTTTCCATGGGTCTATATCACTGCCAATGTTTTGCTGCACATCGTTCCAGGCAATCCGGTGATGGCGGCTGGGATCAACGCATGGTATAAATCGAGCCTGATCTTTCTATTCTTCACGCCGATCGCGCTGGGAGTAGCATTTTATCTGACTCCGAAGGTATCCGGACGTCCGATCCGTAGTTACTCTCTGGCCAAAACCGGTTTCTGGTCGCTTGCGGTTATTATGCCTTGGGCTGGGATGCAGAAGCTTACCGGTGCGCCGATCCCATATTTCATCCCATACCTTGGTGCAGGAGCCACAGTGCTTTTCTTTATTCCGGCATTTACGGCAGCAATGAATCTTCTACGCACCGCCTTTGCTGATAGTGAAGCAGTCAGCAATAGTCCAACGCTACGGTTCACAATGGCTGGTATCGTTGGCTTGATCGTGATGGCCTTCGCAGCGGTTTTCCTCAATCTCCCGGGATCAACTCTGAAACTTAGCCAGTTTTCGATGTCCGGATATGGTTTCGAAGTTCTCGCACTGTATGCGTTTTTCAGTCTCGTGATGTTTGGAGGGATCTATTTCATCGTGCCGCGTATCACGCAGCGCGAGTGGCTCTCACGCCGCCTCATCAAGATGCACTTTTTTTTCTCAATTTATGGAATTGTAACCGTTGCAATCGTCGCAATTTTCGGCGGCATCCAGCAAGGAATCGGGCAGGAAGCGTTTGACCAGCCATGGACCTCCGCAGCATTGCGAGCCTATCCATACGCTTGGGCCATCACGATCGCCTGGTGCTTCATCCTCTTCTCAAATTTGTTCTTTTTCCTTCACCTTACCGTGATGTGGCTTCGTCTTGGTCGCCGTAGCACACACCCGACGTTGCTTGTGGCCAGCCACGGGCACAGCCCACACGGTGCCGAAGGTGACATCGACAATTCCGGGACTGTATCCGCCCACTAATCTACTTCTTTTACTTTTTCCTTAAAATGAGCTTCCGCACTTTCTTCCTCAGCCTCTTCGCAAGTTTCGGAGTCGCATGGTTGGCTATAATTGTCGTCCCATATTTCAAGATGCGCTCAATTGAGCCGCTCTCGATGGGTGAGGACGCCATCGGCACAGATGCTGTTTTCATTCCCAAGCGTGCTGGCAGAATCACCGACGGTGCCGAGGTCTATGCTGAGAATGGTTGTTATCTTTGCCACAGCCAGTTGATACGGCCGACATACGCCGGAAATGATCTATTTCGCCCCGATTGGGCGGGTCTGGCCGCGGATGAAGATCGTGGCGATACTCGTCGTGAGACCAATGCTTATGACTATGCCGGTGAGGATTTCGCGCAAATCGGGATCATGCGCATGGGGCCGGATCTTTCGAATCTCGGTCGTCGGGTTGAGGCTCTCTACTCCAAGAATATATCCCCGGAAGAATGGCTCTATAGACATCTGTATAATCCACGTTGGAAACCTGAGCGCCGTCTTTCAACCTGTCCGTCTTTCCGCTTCCTTTTCAACGAGACTCAGTTGACAGGAAATCCATCTGACGAAGCTTTGCCTTTCGCTGGCAAAAACGGTGGCGAAATCAGCCCGAAACCTGAAGCCCGTGCCCTGGTGTCCTATCTGTTGTCATTGAAAAAGGACCAGGCTGTTCCAGATTCTCTCAACTTTGCTCCCATTACACCAGCTCCTGCCGAGCAAGCGGCACCTGCGGTTCCGGCGAAGCCAGCTGATGCACCAGCTGAAGAAGCACCAGCTCCTTGATTTTTCACAACGCCTTTTCCAGTTTTTCCTAGCAATTTTTCCACCATGTCTTCGAACAATCCGCAATCGAACCCAAAACCTGATCTCGACGAGTCGATCAACGTTACGCAGGCGCACGGCCGTGTAGTCCGTGAGTCAGCAGCGAGCGCCCGCGAAAAACGTATCGCAGATAACGGCCACGAGCCTGCATCCCTCGGGATTATTGTAGCTTGCGGGATCGTGCTACTTATCGCCGGTGGTGTATTGGACAACGCCGGAGTTCCTTTTAAATACGGCGATACTTTCCGCGAAGGTTACGTTCGCGAAAAGGCTCCCGGGGGCGGCGATGAAGAACCACTTCCCAAGCCTGCACTTGCAGCTTTCTCTGCACGCGGTGCCAAAATTTATTCCAAATGTAATGGCTGTCACGGAGCCGATGGTAAGGGAGATGGTGCAAATTACCCTTCTCTTGCCGGATCCGAATACGTTTTGGGCGACACGGAAAAATTTGCGATGATCATTTTGAATGGTATCCAAGGCCCTATCAGCACCGGGAAAACCTATGGTGCTGGCATCATGCCTGCACAAGGCACGGGTATGTCTGCGGATGACCTCGCGGGTGTTATGACCTATGTCCGCAACAGTTTCGGAAACTCCAGTGGAGATGTTGTGACCGTGGAAATGGCGCAAAAGGCCCTGGAAATTTCCGCTGCAAGGGAAAATCCGAATACACCTGTAACCGCAGACGAAATTGCGGCGAAACACATGGCGATGCTTCCCGGCGAGCCTCTCGATCCGACGACTCCGGTAAATCCGGTGAACCTCCAGCCAGTCGAATAATTACTTCTTTGCGAATGCGACTTGCATGCGCAAAAATCTTCTCACCTAACCGAACATATCTCCGCCTGAACAACCTATGAGCGCCCAAGCTGCATCTCACTCTGGAAACGACCACTCGCATGATGATCACGGCGATCATCATCACTCGCAGAATTTTCTCCAGAAATACGTCTTCTCCACCGATCATAAGACCATCGGTATCCAATATGGCATCACAGCTTTGTTGTTCCTTGCCTTCGGCTTTTACCTGATGATGGTGATGCGCTGGAGCATCGCCTATCCCCATGAGTCGCTCCCGCAATGGATGAGCTGGTTGTTCAACGACAGCTGGAAGGCACGCTGGTTGCAGGACGGAAAAGTCACCGGCGAAACATACAATATGTTCGGCGCGATGCACGGAACGATCATGGTTTTCCTTGGAATTGTGCCACTCGGCTTTGGCGCTTTCGGAAACTATGTCACACCTCTCCAGATCGGAGCAGTGGATATGGCATTTCCAAAGCTCAATATGATGAGCTACTGGATTTACCTTGTTGGTGGTTTGGTAATGTGCGGTTCGTTTTTCCTGGAGTCCGGAGCTGCCAAGTCCGGCTGGACAAACTATTCACCGCTCGCTGGTTTTGCGGACGGACAGATCGTCAACCAATGGCTTGCGGGACAAACCCAATGGCTTGTGGGGCTGGTGCTTCTGATCACCTCCTCTCTGCTGGGATCGGTGAACTTCATTACCACCATCATCAATCTACGCGCTCGTGGAATGACATGGATGCGCCTTCCATTCTTTGTTTGGGCAATGCTGGTTACTGGTTTCCTCTTGCTTCTTGCTTTCCCTCCGCTTGAAGCGGCCGGAATCATGCAGTTGATGGACAGGGTTGGGCATTCCTCGTTCTTCATGCCTTCCGGCTTGTTCACGAAGAGTGAAGGCCTTGCGGATCTTTCCGGTGGCGGCTCTCCACTACTGTTCCAGCATCTTTTCTGGTTCCTCGGGCATCCGGAAGTTTATGTTCTGCTGCTTCCTTCCATCGCCTGTGTCGCGGAGATCATCCCTGCAAACACCCGCAAACCACTTTGGGGATATAAGTCGATGGTCTATTCCGTCCTTCTGTTGGGATTCCTTTCCTTCATTGTTTGGGCCCACCACATGTACATGACGGGCATGGGAGCTGCGGTTTCCACTTTCTTCCAGACGACAACGGTTCTGATCTCCGTGCCATCTGTGATTATCATTACAGCTCTTCTGATCTCGCTCTGGGGTGGCTCCATTCGCTTCACCCCACCGATGATGTGGGCGTGCGCTTTCATTCCGATGTTCGGTATTGGTGGTCTCACCGGCTTACCACTAGCATTCAACCTTGTGGGCCTCCATCTCCACGATACCTACTACGTAATTGGTCACTTCCACTATGTGGTTGCTCCAGGTATCCTCTTTGGCCTTTTCGCTGGTGTATATCACTGGTATCCGAAGATGACCGGCAGACACATGAATACCGCGTTAAGCCATCTTCACTTTTGGCCGAGCCTGGTTTGCATGAACCTGATCTTCTTCCCAATGTTGGTCCAAGGAATGGCAGGTTTCCACCGGCGCTGGTATAACGGCGGAGACGCATACCTTGCCAAAGCGTCAGACAGTGTGAACGTTTTCGGAAATGCGGTTCGTGAGCACATCGATCTCAATATCGTGATGTCCATGGGAGCATGGGCCCTGGCGATCGCTCAAATCCCATTCATCATCAATGTGTTCTTATCCCTGAAAGCTGGCCGCAAGGTTACAAGTGACAACCCATGGGACGCGACAACCCTTGAGTGGGCTACGCCGACACCTCCGGGACATGGCAACTTCATCTTTGATGTCGCTGTTTATCGCGGGCCTTACGAATATTCCCGTCCGGATTGCAAGGAAGACTACTACCCGCAGTGGATTGCTCCGAAAAAGACAACTGACGAAGCTTCGGGCGAACCGTCCATCGCTAGCACCAAGGAAAACACTCACTGAAATTCAGTCACTGCCACTTAGCGGACCTAAAACCCTTTGGGCAAAACTGAACAAAGATCACTCGTAAATTCTCAAGAAATGGAAATCCCATATATCGTAGACGCCCGCAAAGATACGGGTCTTTTCAACTCAAAAATCGCCATCTGGTTATTCCTCGCATCCGAGGTAATGCTGTTCGGTGGTTTCTTCTCAGCCTATATCTTTCTGCGCCTAGGAGCTGATTATCCCTGGCCGGAACGCACTTTGCCCGTGCTGCCGGGCTTGATCAACACGTTCGTTCTGATCGGTTCCTCTGTCACCGTGGTCTTCGCTTGGGCGGCGCTAAAAATGCGGGAATGGAAGAAGTTCCAGATCTTTATGAGCATCACCATCATTTGCTCTGTCCTGTTCATGGTGCTGAAAGGTGTGGAATATCATGTGAAATTCCATCACCAAGCGGTCCGGTTAAATGATTACTCTGTCGTGGAAGGTCATTTGGGTTATGAAAAGGAAGGTGATGAGTATGTAAAAGATCACAACGGAAACAAAATCGAAGAGAATATGATCCGTGTGAGAACGGAGAAGCTCACTTTCAATGTAGTTCGTTTTTACGCTCCGTGGGTAGAAGAGATCCTGGCGGAAACCCAGCATGCCGGAGCCACAATCGCTTTGGCTGAAGACATTAAGGCTGTCGTTGAAGAAGGCCAGGGGGAGACCGTAGTAGCACCAAAAGGCACGGAACTTTCCGTCGAGCTACTGGATAAAATCAAGAAAGCCCATCTCAAAGCACGTAAGCACAATTCGATCCTACGCACCGCGGCACTCCGCAAAGAGTGGAAGGATGCCAAGCAGACAAACCCGGATAAGAAGAGCTGGGAACTGGCTACGGATGTTAATATCGATATGGATGCTCTCAGCCCCAAGCTGCTCTCTGAAATCTCAAATGCTCAGTTTGTTTTCAGTAAACCAGTCGTGCTCCTCTTCAAACCCCGCGACATTCAGGAAGGTGGAAATCAATCGCGTCTTCGCGATGACACGGTAGTTGACGGCGAACTCGAAGCCAGTCCCATGGTTTTCCACAATGTCGATGCGATCGATTTCCAGCATCTTGTCATGAAGGCCGAGGAAAAAGGAATTTCACCGGAATCCGCGATCAACAATTCTTGGTTGATGAAAAACAACGCCTTCGTCCGTGAAGCCTGGGAATGGCATCAGGAGGATGTTGCGAAGCTGAAGAAGAAGCTCATTGACCGATACGGCTATGATGAAAATGGGAATCCAAAGCGTGAACCTACTCACAAGGAACTTTATCGTATAGGTTGGGACAAATTTGCGGAAAAAGGAGAGCAACAACATAACATCAAGCTCTCGGGCATGGAGTTGGCGAAGGAGAAATTCCTCGGACCTAATTATGAGGCACGTGGTGAAGAGACCTTCCATCATCTTTCCGTTCCTCGTGAAGAGATCCGCTTTGCTGCAAAGTTCTCTCCTGCTTGGAACACATATTACGCGATTTACTTCACCATAACAGGATTGCACGGCCTTCACGTTATTGGAGGAGCCTTGGTTCTTGCCTATTATCTTTTCTTCGGCCGCAAAATGTATCTGGAGAATCCCGAATGGCTTGCCAACCGGGTTGAAGTCGGCGGGCTGTTCTGGCACTTCGTGGACCTGGTTTGGATCTTCGTGTTCCCGATCCTCTACCTGATGTAATCCTATTAATTAATCAATTTCCAACTTAACGCGACTATCCAAATGGCTGATTCGATTGAAGCAATTCAGAAATCCAAGCAAACCTACATGAAGGTTTTCGGTGCACTACTGATCGGGACTGTGCTAACTGTCCTCGTGGCAGACCCGCCGGAGTGGCTCTACTGGCTCGATGTGGGTGAGCACGGCTTCGACAAATGGGATGCAGTTGTTGGCCTGTGTATCGCTACCACCAAGGCGACTTTGGTGGCGCTCATCTTCATGCACTTGAACCACGAAAAAAAATCGATCTATTGGATTTTCTTCAATGCATTGTTACTGTGTGGAGCAATGTTCGCCTTGATCGCTCTCGCGAAAAGCAGCCCGATCTTTGACGCGTATTTCTACAACTAATATCCAATTATATTATGTCACTCCGTGGATTCCATATTGTTTTCGTCACAGTCTGCACTCTCTTGTTTGCATTCCTTCTAACGTGGGCCCTTGCTCTTGCTCCGGAGCGCTCCGCATTGACAAATAGCATGGGATTCATCGGAGCTGCCGGTCTTCTGTTCATGCCCGTTTACGGAGTATATTTCCTCAAAAAAGCTGCAAAGCTGCACCTCTGATTATGATCCAGTTTTTTAATTCCTTGGCCTGCTCCACATGCCGTGTCTCCATGGTAGAGGGCGGGGGAGATGCCGCGGGTTATTCGATTTTCGCGCTGCTGGTCGTTATTCTCGCTGTTCTTGGAGGCGTGGGTTTCTTCATGCTCCGCATCGCACGACGCGAGAATGAGAATCTCGACCCCGAATTGCGCGATGATTTTGTTCATCAGTAGTTTGCACCGATCCTCCTTTTTATTCTGTTTCCCTGTTTCTATTTCATACAATGAGCCCCACTAAATTTCTCGGACTTCCTGACAACTATTCCGCTCACGGCGGCCAAGTCGATCACCTTTTGGACGTTGTCCATTGGTTCATGTTGGCATTGTTCATCGGTTGGACGATCTTCTTCTTCATCTGCCTATTCAAATTCTGGCATAAAAAGAATCCAAAGGCATCCTACGACGGCGTTCGAAGCCACCTCTCCAGCCACATGGAGGTTGCAGTTATCATTATCGAGGCTGTCCTCCTTCTCGGATTTGCATTTCCGCTTTGGGCGGAACGCGTTGATGGATGGGAAAAGGTTCAAGAAATGAATCCTGTCCGGGTGCGCGTTGTCGGCTGGCAGTTCGGATGGACTTATCATTATCCGGGACTTGATGGGAAGTTCGGACGCACTGATGCAGCTTTGATCTCAGGCTCCAACGACCTTGGCATTGATTACACGGATCCAAACGCGCTAGACGATTTTATTGCCCCGGTTCTCAAGCTTCCGGTTGATCGCCCGGCCGTTTTGAATATTGGCACAAAGGATGTGATTCATAACTTCGCAATCGTTCCAATGCGCGTGCAGCAGGATGCGATTCCAGGAAAAGAAATTCCGATGTGGTTCACGCCTGTCAAAACCATGGAAACCTACGTCGTTTGTGGACAGCTTTGCGGCGAAGGCCATGGAAATATGATTGGAACCATGGAAGTGGTTCCAGAGAGCGATTTCAACTCATGGGCGGAAACCCAGTCCGAAGGCTCGTTGAAGACCAATTCCAGCAACAATGAGGATGCCGCTCAGGCATCCCGCTGAGCTGAGATAATTGCCCAGTTTTTACAATAGTCCCATGGGATGGAAATTATCCCATGGGATTTTTTATCCTTGGAGGATTCGAACGACTTTGGTGGTAAAAAGAGTTCCAAGGAGGGCTTGTTATCCGAGCTTCGCCTCTATAGATCAGCCACCGCCCGTTCGGGCTTCTATAAATTATCATGATTATTTTCTTCTTCTGGTGCCTAATCGGCTGTGTTCTGGGCATCGTCTTTGCCTCTTTCTTTGAGTGGACTCTGCACAAATACGTGATGCACCGGCCGGTTTGGAATTTCCGGTATGCGTTTCAGGCTCATGCCGTCGTCCACCATCAGGTTTTCAAAGCCGATCAGACCTACCACCTTCATAATGAAAAGGACAAGGAGACCATCCCTATGGCATGGTGGAATGGTCCGCTCCTCATCGTCATCGGGGTGGTTCCATTTGCGATTATCTCATTTCTGAGCAACCAGTGGGGATTCGCTCTCGGAGGGTTTCTCGCCTTCACCAGTTACTACTGTTTTTACGAATATATCCATTGGTGCATGCATCTACCGAAGGCCCGCCGTGTTGAGAAACCTTCATGGTTCCGTAGATTGAACGGGCACCATCTGCTGCACCATCGTTATATGCATAAGAATTTCAATGTTGTGCTGCCGATCGCAGATTACTTGCTCGGCACATTGATTTTGAGAGCGAAAACCAACTTTATGCAGGCACAAGGACCTTCGGTCCCGAATGTTCAACCTGCGGAATAAGGAATATTCGGATTTTTTGGAATCCCGCAGGACAGAGAAGCAAAATTGTGCTATTCCTCCGCCATGAGCAGCGAGTCAGTGAGCCAGCGTAAAATCGCGTTTTACGATACGAAGCCCTATGACAGAAAGTATTTCGATCGTGCAGCGGAGACCCACAACCTCCAGATCGAATACCATGAGTTCCGTCTCTCCAAGGCAAACGCTACTTCGGTCCATGGAGCACAGATCGTCTGTGTTTTCGTAAATGATAGGATTGATCGTAGCTGTCTCGAAGCCCTTGGCGGTTTGGGAGTGAAACTGATCGCACTCCGCTGTGCGGGATTCAATAATGTTGATCTTGGGGCCGCCAAGGAACTTGGGATCTCCGTGGTCCGTGTTCCCGCATACTCACCGTATTCTGTAGCTGAACATACGGTGGCACTTCTTCAAACCCTGAACCGGAAAATCCATCGGGCCTACAATCGTGTGAGAGAATTGAATTTCTCTCTCGGTGGGTTGGTAGGTTTTGATCTTCACGGAAGAACGGTGGGAATTCTCGGGACAGGAAAAATTGGCAAGATTACTGCACAAATTTTCCGCGGCTATGGTTGTAATGTTGTGGCTTATGATTTGTATCCGGATCAGGAGTGGTCCGGAAAACATAAGATCGAATATACAGAACTAGAGACCTTGCTTGGTTCTTCGGATATCGTGAGTCTCCATCTTCCGTTGACTCCGGAGAGCTACCACCTGCTGAATGAGCAAACGATCTCTCAAATGAAAAAAGGAGCTTACCTCCTCAATACCAGCCGCGGAAAGTTAATTGATAGTGCGGCAGTGATTGCTGCGCTGAAATGTGGTCAGCTTGGAGGTGTTGCCCTGGATGTTTATGAAGAAGAGGAGGGTGTCTTTTTCGAGGATCACTCGGAAACAGCCCTTCAGGATGATGTGCTTTCAAGACTTTTAACCTTTCCCAATGTATTGGTAACGTCCCATCAGGCTTTCTTGACCGAAGAAGCGCTGGGTGCGATTGCTGCAACAACGGCTGATAGTATTGATCTGTTCTTAGACGGTAAAGAATGCCCGGAGGAGCGGATTGTTGCGTAGATCCAGTTATGAATATCACCATTCTTGCCTTTGCCCAATCCCGCGAAGTCTTTGGCTTTTCTGAGATGACAACAGAAATAGAAATTGGAGCAACACCGCGGGAGGTGCTGGAGAAAATCGCTCCCAATTCCAATCTGGATGGCCTTCGCGTCGCAGTTGACTGCGAGTTCTACGATTGGGATCAGCCGATGCAACAGGTCCGCGAAATAGCGATTATCCCGCCAGTTTCGGGAGGGTAATGGCTTTCTAGTCCTTATGAAAATATCTATCAGCTTTACCAATGATCCGATCATTGTTCCGGATTTAAACCTCCCGAACCGGGAAATTGGAGCCGTTGTGGAATTTCAAGGCCTTGTTCGGGAAATGGAAAATGGTAGACCGCTTCAGGGACTGGAATACGAGGCCTATACCGAGATGGCAGATAAGGTTCTCCGGAGCCATCTGGAAGAACTTGGGAGTATCCATGGATGCACAACTGTGGAGTTCATCCATCGGCTGGGATTCGTGCCCGTAGGAGAAGCTTCACTATACATACGTGTGCTAAGTTCCCATAGGGCGGAAGGACTCAGGTTCCTCGCGGATTCGATTGACCGCCTGAAGGCAGATGTGCCGATCTGGAAGCTTTAAGGTAAATCATTCAAGGCTCGGGCACATGGACTGGCGAAATTTTGTTGCTGCGGATCTTTAGATTCAGCAACTCGACACCCAGTGAAAATGCCATAGCGAAGTAGATGTAACCTTTTGGTATCTCGAAATGCAGGCCCTCAGCAATCAATGCTGTGCCGATGAGAATGAGAAATGAGAGAGCCAACATTTTTACCGATGGGTGTTTTGAAACAAATTCCCCAATGGGACCTGCTGCAAACATCATCACACCAACAGAAACCACCACAGCGAGCATCATAACGGAAAGATGATCAGCCATTCCAGCAGCCGTGATCACGGAATCCAAAGAGAAGACGATATCAATGACCGCGATCTGGGCTAAGATCGCCCCAAAGGTTGCCGCTTTACTTGTTGCCTGATGCTCTTCCTCGCCCTCTAGCTTGTGGTGAATTTCCTTCGTGGCTTTCCAAATCAGGAAAAAGCCGCCCACGAGTAGGATTAAGCCCTTCCCCGATATTCCTAGCTGTCCGTCATGTTCTGCCGCATATGGAGACATTTTCCATAATAATGGATGAAACGGGATCGAGAATAAAACAGCTTTCAAGCTCATCATCCAGCTGATTGCAGCGAGAAGACAAAGCCTGGTAAGCATTGCTAATCCCAGGCCGATGGTGCGACCTTTTGGACGTTTCTCCTCGGGAAGACGATCCACCAAGATAGAGATGAACACGATATTGTCGATCCCAAGAACGATTTCCAAGAGCGTCAACGTCAAGAGGGCGGCCCAGGCATCGGGCTCGGAAAACCAGGTGAAATCAAACATAGGCGGCTATTTCCCAGTTAGCATGATACCTAATCCACTCGGGAAAGTAATTTCTCAAGTGATTTTATCCGTTTCAGCATCTGTGGTAGACGACGCACGTGAGCTTGAATCTTCGTGTCTTCCTTGATTGGTAAAGCCGGTTTTCCAGAATATGTGATTCCGCCTTCGAGATCAGTGGTGACCCCTGTGCGAGCGGTGAGGATGGCTTTGGAACCAACGACGACATGTCCGACAATTCCAACCTGTGCGGCAACTGTCACGTAGTCTTCGATTTTGGAACTGCCTGCCAAGCCGGATTGGGAAACAATCAAGCAGTGCCTGCCAATGACGACGTTGTGTCCGATTTGAACAAGATTGTCGATTTTGGTTCCTTCGCCGATAATCGTTTTCCCAAAACGTGCCCGATCGATCGTGGTGTTCGCTCCGATCTCAACATCATCTCCGATTTCGACAATCCCCACTTGGTCGATCTTTACATGGCGACCTCCGGAAAATTCATAGCCGTAACCATCCGATCCTATGACTGCTCCGGGCTGGATGGCAACACGGTCTCCCAGCACACTTCGCTCCCGAACGGTGACATTTGAGCCGATGTTACAATCTCGGCCAATCACAACGTTTTCGTGGATCACCGTATTCGCCCCAATTTCAGAACCGTCCCCAATGGATACTCCATCCATGATGACGACTCCCGGATGAAGGCAGACCTTATCAGGATCAAAAAGTGCATTGGTTGAAACACTGACTGAGGGATGCACGCCTGCTCGGAAAGATTTTGCCTGTGCCGCGAAGTGTTTTACAACAATACCGAAGGCCAGTGACGGATTCTCTACAGCGATCAGTGCCGGGCCATTGGTATTGAAATCATATCCTGTGGGCACAAGAACAGCGCCTGCCTTTGTCGCAAGGAACTGGGGAAGATATTTTTCGTTTCCGAGGAAGCTGATGTCGTCAGCACCCGCCATGTCCAGGGCGGCCATACCGGAAAAGAGAGAACCCGCCTCACCGCAGATGATTTTGCCATCAATGCGCTGGGCGAGTTCCGAAAGACTTAGGCTGATTGCCAAAGTATTGAATGTTAGAATTATTCTCCTGCTTCCGGAGCCTGGGCTTCTTCTTCTGCAGGTGCGGACTCTGCAGGCGCGTCCTTATTGAGATCTTTCAGAAGACCCGCGGTGATATCGGTAGCATCCTTGGTGTAAAGAAGGAAGGGGACTTGCGATGTGCTAAGACCGGATTTATCAAATACGTAGTCATAGTTATCGGTTTTTGCCTGTTCTTCCACGAGTTTGCGAATTTCTTCAAGGATCCCCTTCATACGCTGAACCATCTTCTCGTTGAGCGCTTGGTTTCTGCGCTGAAGGAATTCGCGACGCTCGCGGTCAAGAGCGATGCCTTCCTGTTGTTGCATTTGCCAGTCTTTGAAAAGTGTCTGTTTCTTGGAATCGTTGATTGATGGGTCTTCGATTTGCTTTTTAAGGTTCCCGAGATTAGTTTCCAGCTCGCGGATGCGGCCGAGGCGCTCGTTGTTGTCCTTTTGGATACGGGCACGCTCAAGGTTGATTTGTTTCTGTGCCTCGTTGGTGCGGTAATACTGCTTGAAAAGTTCCTGCATATCCACAGTGGCGATTTTAATCTTGGCCTCTTGTGCGCCGGCCATGGTGATGAGCGATGCGGCGAGTGCCATGCTGAGGAAACGTCGAAGTAGAGTCATATATAGATTGGGGTTGCGAATAGTTGCGAAGGCAGCTTGTGCGTAAATATCGAGGCAGTCAACGAACATCCATAGGGGTTTTCAAGGAATCCGTGGCCGCCAAGCAGTCAGTTGCCCGGGCTTCCGACAGCTGGCTCGAACGATGAAGAAAAAATTACTTTGCTGTAAAAATGAGCTTTTCGGTGGCGGGATCCGCAGCGGCACTCATTTCCCAGCGGAGCTCGATGCCGTGCCAAAGTGCTTCCGTGGATTTGCTCTCAAGCACGATTTTGGATTCGCCGGATGCTGCCACGGTGAATTCCGTGCCGTCGTAGCCTTCCGCTTCGAAGGAGAGCTCACTGCAACCGTCTGGGAATTTTTCGGACAGTGATACACTTTCCGTCAGCTTGAACTTTTCCCGCTCACCGCCTTTGGTAGTGAAACTGAGGGTGTCGCGTTTGATTTTCTTTTCATGCTCTTCCTCCTTTTTGGGGGAATCGAGCTTGGTCTTTGCGTAGGGATCGAAGCGGAGGGCGATGGAGAACCGAAGTGGATTTTTGAGTGAGCCGTTATCGGTAATTTTACCGGTGACTGAGAATCCGCCACGTTCCGGGAGAAATGCGACCTGAAATGCGGCGTCGCCGGTCACTTTACCACGGTAAACGATGGGTTTGGAGGGATCCAGAGTCGCGGGGCTATCGGATTCCAGGCTGCCGGATATGATTTGTTTACTGACATCCTTGCCATTCGGTGTGGCTTCCAAAATTTCGATATCGAATTTGATCGGGTTGAAAAGACTGAGAATCTCGCCGCGGCTATTTAGCGGCTGCAGAATCGCCTCGCCCTTGTCGGTGATACCAAATTGGAATTTTCGCTCGCTGACGCCTATGAAATAGCCAAACCAAGGCTTTTCATCCAAAGCTGGAAGTTCCGCCTTGAGTGTAGGAGAGACTAGAACCATGGCTGCCAAAAGATAGGGGAATGGAGACTTCATAGCCGGAATGAAAGCGCAATGAGAGCGTTTCGGCTAGAGGAAATCGATAGATTCCACTTTCAAACGGAACATGAATGCCAAGAGCGAGAAATTTGTTTTGCGGTGGATCAATCCTTACGTTTCGTTAGCCGCGACATGAATTCCGATGAACTTTCAAAATCCGCCGCGAGCGATGGTGCTCCACCTACGGGCCTTTCTGTTTTGGCGGAATGCCTTTGGTATGCACGTGCGGGGAAATGGGATGCGGCCCACGATCTCTGCCAGGAAGTTACGGGCAAAGCCGGCTCGTGGATTCACGCCTGGTTGCATCGGGAAGAGGGCGATCTCGGCAATGCGGCATATTGGTATTCCCGCGCTGGCCGCGAAATGCCGGAGCGTGGCTTGAGCTCCGAGAAGGAGTGGGAAATGATCGCTTACGAACTCCTGGGATAGACCCATAGTCCGGCAGAATATTATGGAATTCCTCAAACGACAGGATGTCTGGATCTCTCCCTACCGCTTGAAATCCAGAGGGTTTCTTAACTCGGTATCCGCGAGGCGGGAATTCGAGGGGGTTTTGATCCGTGCTGGTAATGGCTTCGGGTGTATTCATCCGTGGCCGGAGCTGGGCGATCCTCCTTTATCCAAGTGTTTGGAGGACTTGAGAGGCCGGAGATTTTGGCCGATCGTAAAGAGAGCCATGCGCTGTGCAGAGTTCGACGATGCTGCAAGAAGTGCCGAAGAGTCACTCTTCGAGGAGATGGAAGTCCCGCAAAGCCATGCGACATTGGTGAATGCCAGCCCAAAGGAAATTGCGCTGGCAGTGGAGGCGGGATTTTCAATTG
This sequence comes from Luteolibacter algae, assembly GCF_042683045.1. Taxonomy (NCBI): domain Bacteria; kingdom Pseudomonadati; phylum Verrucomicrobiota; class Verrucomicrobiia; order Verrucomicrobiales; family Verrucomicrobiaceae; genus Luteolibacter; species Luteolibacter algae. The sequence goes on from NZ_JBHUIT010000034.1 coordinate 148,212, forward strand.
TCAAAATGAAAGCGGGGCGAAATCTCAGCGACGAAAGTGATTTCATCGAGAGTATGGTGAGCGAATATCCGCAACTGAAGTGGCGGCTCGATTTCAATGAAACGCTGGGGCCGGATGAGGCGGACGCTTTTCTCTCTGCTCTTTCGCCAAAAACTCGGATGGCGGTTGATTTTCTGGAGGATATCACCGCATTTTCCGAAAGCGGCTGGGATAGGCTATGGAAAAAGCATCGGATCCGTCTAGCTGTGGATCGGGAATCTGGTCCCCACAGGAAAGCCGCACAGGTGACGGTGGTAAAACCGGCGGTAGATGAACCATTTTTGCTCAGTGAAGCCGCTGCAATGAATCAGCAACGAGTCGTGATGACGAGTTATATGGATCATCCTCTGGGTCAGAGCTTTGCGGCCTGGGAGGCTGCGCGGACAGAATTAATCTTTCCCGGGCTGGTCGGAGTCTGCGGCGTGCAGACTCACCACCTGTTCGAGAAAAACGAATTTGTCGAACGAATGGGAGACTGGAAACCGGGATTTACAGCAGCTGCGGGCACGGGACTAGGCTTTGATGACGAGCTGTCCTCTCTTCCTTGGATGAGATTGTAATTGGAAGCGGATGAATCTGTCTTTGATAAAATCCACGGAATTCTGGGAAAGTGATTCGTGTGAAATTGCTGCAAAATCCGGTGAAAGACATCCGGCGCTCCATGGCTTGAAGTCCTGTGTGCTTTTCAGGACCTCGGGGACTACGGGAGGGGGTAGCTGGGTCGTCCTTTCAAAGTCCGCCCTCCAGATATCGGCAAATGCGGTGAACCAGTGGTTGGACGTGGATGGTGAGTCCCGTTGGGGGCTTTCTCTTCCCATGAACCATGTCGGAGGTTTTGGCGTGGTGGCGCGCGCTCACGCGGCACAATGCGGATTGAGTGTTTTTAACGGAAAATGGAATCCACAGGAATTCCGGAAGTGGCTTGCTGACGAAGCTGTGACTCACGTGTCTGTGGTGCCTACCCAGCTTCACGATCTCATGGCTGCCGGATTGAGCTCGCCGAGCAGTCTTCGGGCGATCGTCGTAGGCGGGGGAAGACTGGATGCAGTCCTGGGGCAGACGGCTAGAAACCGTGGATGGCCGGTGCTGGCTAGTTTTGGGATGACAGAAACTTGTTCCCAGGTCGGAACTCAGGAAATAGCGTCGTTGAGGGAAAGCTTTGTCCAATCACCGATTAGAATCCTCCCTATTTGGGAGACCAGACTTTCTGATAGCGGCAGATTGATGATCAGAGGAAATGCCTTGTTGGAAGGTTCTTTTGAGCAGGAAAATAATGAGTGGCTCTACCGGCCGAGACTCGGGGATTGGTGGCAGACCAGCGACCGGGCAGAATTGTCAGGGGATGTGATCATTCCGAAGGGACGCGTCGATTCCATAGTGAAGATTTTAGGTGAACTTGTTGATTTGGAGGCGGTGGAGCAGAAATTCATCTCGTTGGCGGGAGAAGATCTCGGCGAAAATCAATTTGCTGTGGTGGCCATTCCGGACCCGCGGCGGGAGCACGCTCTGGTAGCGGTCTTTCAGGGAAAAAAGGTTGTATTCCAAAAGCTCTACGACCGCTGGCAGATCGAAGCAGCGGGGATTGAACGTTTTTCCGAGCTGGTTTTCGTAGAGGAGCTGCCAACGACCGAGCTGGGCAAATTGAAGCGCGGAGCCCTGCAGGAAAAAGTGATCGCTATGCGAACCGGAAATTAAAGATATTCGTAAATTTTACTGTGGCGTGAAGCCGGAACAGCGCACAGGTTTTACCCCGTCACCCCATGGATACGATTACCGCAACAAGTGTGCACGCCAGCTACGGACTGGCGTTTTTTATTTTTTTATTGGCATATGCTGCAACATCGTTGAGGCGGCGTGTCAATGGCGGGCCACCAGCGCTGTATATGGGAAGAGTTTCAATCTGGTATTATCGGCCGATCGATATCGTAGGCGCCGGAATGATCAGTATGGTTTTCTACCTTCTAGCGATCGGTAACGCCGCGATGGAAGGACAAACAGATGCCCCTGAGATGAGCATGGGCGGCCTGATTTTCTCCATCGGGTTTCAGTTTTTCATGGCCGGGATAGCCGCCGTCATTGTGCTGCGAAGAGTAAACATTCTGGAGTGGCTGGGACTGAAATGGAAAAAATGGCCGCTCGTTTTTGCGATTGCACCTGTGACTGTTGTCTCAATGTGGGCACTTTTTGCCGGTTTGTATGAATTCGGGTATATGGAGCTGATGGAACGTCTCGGGGTGGAGGCCGTGCAAGACAGCGTTGTGATGTTCCAGCAGGAGGAAAATCTGTTTTTGTTGGGGCTTATGGCTTTTGCCGCATCAATCGTCGCGCCTCTCTGCGAAGAGGTTGTTTTCCGGGGATATCTTTATCCCGTGGCGAAAAAATTTACAGGCCCGTGGATTGCCGCACTTTGCACCGCACTCATTTTCTCCGCAGCCCACGGAAGTCTTGCCGCGCTCTTGCCTCTATTCATTTTCGGATTGGTGCTTGTGGCGATTTATGAGATCACAGGATCGCTATGGGCGCCTATTGCGGTCCATGCTTTGTTCAATACCGCGACGGTGGTTGTACAGATTGCGAGCCGATATGTTGAATTACCGCAAGCTCCAGGGAAATGAAGACGTTGGGTGAGATAGGCGAGGATTCACTGATCAGCCGCTTGATCACACTTGTCCCAGTGGCTGATCAAACCATGGAGGGACCAGGCGACGATTGTGCGGTGATCGATGACGGACGAAGTGGATTTCTGTTGTTGAAGACCGATGCTTTGGTCGAGGGAGTGCACTATGAAAGAAGCGCGGATCCGCTGGCGGTTGGGTGGAAAGCTATCGCCAGAGTCATATCGGATTTTGCGGCAATGGGGGGAAAGCCGGAGCGATTTCTGGTTACCGTGGCTTTACCCAAATCCCTTCAACTCGATTGGATCGAAAACTTCTACCGTGGAATGGGAAACTGTATGTCCCGCTATGGAGCTGTTCTTGCAGGTGGGGAAACCTGCCGGGTTCCGGAAGGATCCGCCGCCGTGATCTCTATCTCCGCGACAGGCTCCGTAAGCCGTGAGCAGCTTGTTCTCCGCTCTGGTGGTAGGTCGGGCGATGAAATCTGGGTGACCGGTCGTTTAGGAGGGTCGATCAGCGGGAAACATCTGTCTTTTTTGCCGAGAGTCGAGCAAGCGGCGTGGTTGACAGGGAACTTCGCACTCAGCGCGATGATGGATCTCTCCGATGGAATTGCCAGCGATTTGCCGCGTCTTGCGAAGGCGTCTGGCTGCGGATTCCAGATTGATGAGGACGCCGTCCCATTGAACAATGGCTGCACCGTCCAGCAGGCACTGACCGATGGCGAAGATTTTGAACTTTTATTTACTTTGGCAGATTCGTTGGGCTTACCCGAGAGTTGGAGGAGCATTTTTCCAGACATCGAATTAACCCGTATAGGAACTCTGGTTGCCGAAAACCAGGGAAGGGAATTATCCGGTGGTTGGGATCACTTTAGCTAAGCCAAATCCAGAGCATAGTAGCCATTTACGTCTAAGCTCCGGTCGGAATGTCTATCAAGATCAAGGTCAGGACCTCCCGCAAATTTGATGCGTCGAATCGTGGAGCCTCGTATAGATTTTTCCCTAGATGATTAAGATTCCCATAAAATAAGGGTTTCCTAATTGACAAAATGTTCAATTTGTTTGTTTTTGAACATGTGAGCCGCCTCAGTATAGAGATCGATAATCAACAGCATCGGGCGATCAAAATGCTTGCTGCCTCGGAGGGGATGAGCATCAAGGAGCTTATTCTACAACGGACGATCGGACGGGCCGCGCAAACGGAGAGTTCCGCGAAAGTTATGGAAGATGAGACGGAATTCCTTTTCAGCTCAGCCGTTAATTTCAAGCGGTTGCGAGGGGCGGTTACTGCGCCGGACGAGGAAAATATTGTATTTGAATCCCTGAAAGATTTGGAAGATGCACTTGGAATTTAAAGCACAAGGTTACGAGGATATGCAGTATTGGGCATCGGAAAAGCCCGAGAAAGCCCGCCGGATTGTTAGGTTGATTGGCGAAATCATGCGCAGTCCCCATGGGGGTATTCCGCAGCCTGAAACACTGAAAAATGAGTTGGCCGGTTGGTTCTCCAGATCGATCGATGCGAAGAATCGCGTGGTTTATCAAGTCAGTGGGGATCGCTTGATCATCGCCCAGGCACGATCACATTTTTAGTCTGTAAGGCAACCGGGACAATCTTGAACAAAATGGCCTGGAGCGATTTCCTTCAATTCAGGAGAACGGTCGGTGAGGCAAAGTTCCGGCTTGCCCAGAAGGTTTCTCGGTTTGAACGCACACCCTCTGGGAGGATGGGTGAGGTTGGGAGGTAAACCGGAAATTGTCATCAATGGCACTCCTTTTGGTTGGGCCGCCGGGATCGATTGTAAAAGCGACCGAGTGTAGGCATGCGTGGGATTATTGAAAAGTTCTCTCCGGGTAGCACTTTCCACAATTCTTCCAGCATACATGACATTTATGACATCACATACTTCCGAGACGACTGCCAAATCGTGAGTGATGAATATGATCGACGTGCCAAGGTCTCTCTGCCGCTCGCGGATCAGATCCAAAACTTGTTTTTGGACAGTGACATCAAGAGCGGTGGTAGGCTCATCGCAGATCAGCAATTCCGGCTTGGTGATCAATGCCATGGCGATCATTACCCGCTGGCGCATCCCACCGGAAAATTCGTGCGGATACGAATCAATTCGTTTCTCCGGATCGGGGATCCCGACCTCCGCCAAGGAGTCAACCGCACGGATCAACGCTTCTTTGCCACTGAGATTTTCATGTAGTTTCAGAGGCTCGACCAGCTGATCCCTGATTTTCATGAAAGGATTCAAAGAAGTCATCGGATCCTGAAAGATCATGGAAATCCGCTTCCCCCTTATCTTCCGAAGTGAATGTTCAGGCGCTTTGAGAAGGTCGATACCATCGAAAACTGCCGATCCATTCTCGATCCTCCCCGGTGGCGTAGGAATTAGACCCAAAAGAGAATAACAGGTCACCGATTTTCCGGATCCGGATTCACCGACGATCCCGAGTGTCTGCCCACGTTCCAGGCTGAAGGACACATCCTCCACCGCGTGAACGATTCCATTCCGTGTATGAAAGCGGGTCGTCAGATTTTTTACATCGAGAAGCACGGGGAATAATAAGTGTAAGTTCGAGAAGGTCTAAGATCGAACCATGGAATTTGGTTCAGCGAATGTGAAAGTGTTTTTCTATGGTTTCCACAATAGTTTCCGGCTGTTCCGCAATCGAAATGTGTAATGCCTCGGTCTGGGAAGGAACTTCCAAAGCGCCTAGCTGACTGTCCAATAAACTCGATTTCATGTAGTGGCCGGACCGGGATTCGAGGCGTGCGAGCAAAGTCGCGGAATCACCCGACAGGAATACGACTGATACGCAGGGTTGATCGAGTCCCAGTCTCTTTCTGTAGGCATTTTTCAGAGCAGAGCAAGCCAGCACGGTGAGGCTGCCGACAGCTGCCTTCTCAATGACTTCGGTTCTAAGACGATCCAACCAAGGCCCACGGTCATCATCGTCCAAAGCGATCCCCGATGACATTTTGGCAATATTCTCGGGAGGATGAAAGTCGTCGGCATCGAAGAACCTCCCTCCGTGTCTCGCCGCCAGGAGTAGTCCAACGGTGGTCTTCCCAGAGCCGGAAACTCCCATGATGACCAAAACACGAGGGGAAGTTGGATCCATTGAGGTGGCGGGTCAGGACGTTAGGCTTTATCGAGGATCGAGTTCCAATGCTCGATATTGTCCTTTTGATCTTCGAAAAGGGCCGTGGTGTCGTCGTGAATCGTGACGGAAGTAATTTTATCACCTACGCCATCGAATTTACAACCACGCTCTCCCGTGTTGTTTTTTCCTGTAATTTTCTCCACAACGTCCATACCGTCAGTGACTTGTCCGAAGACCGAGTGGCGGTTATCCAAAAACGGAGTGGGGGTGGTGGTGATGAAGAATTGGGAGCCGTTGGTGCCGGGACCGGCATTTGCCATGGAAAAGACGCCTGGAGCGCGATGGCGGAGTTCAGGATGGAACTCATCCGCAAATTTGTATCCCGGACCTCCACGACCCGATTCCGTTGGGTCGCCACCTTGTAGCATGAAGCGTTCGATGACACGGTGAAATGCGACTCCATCATAGTATCCTCGTTTTGATAGATTCAGAAAGTTTGCAACAGTTACTGGAGCTTTGGATGCGTAAAAGGTCGCGTCGATATCTCCCGCGGTGGTATGGAGGGTAATTTTGATGTCGTTCATAATTTGGGGTTGGTGATTTTGAAATACTGGAGTGGCGATACTAAAACTGATTTTTCAACTTATTCAGCACCCAATGGTATTCGGAGGCAATTTGTTGTTCAACCGGGCGCTGGAGCTTCTCTGGAAGCACCCCCCATGTATAGGTTTCAATTTCGAAGTGTTGACAAGCAGTAGGGTGCCTCTGGCACCAATTTAGCGTCTCTTCAACATGTTGATATGTGCTACCCAAAGGTGCTTCAGGATGAGAGTCCAAAGGGATATGGAAATGAACCCGTGCTTCTTTAAATTTTTCCGTAGAAAAGTAGGTATCTTCCAGATGTTCAAGGAATATGGGTAGGTCTGAAAATCGTTTCAACGATCCGTCAGAATTCCTTGCGATCACTTGATGAAAGTAAGTGGGTTCGTCAAATTTACGGATCGCATCGACTGCTTCCTTATCGCCGGGATCCAGACGTAGCGCGTTGGAGAGATGAATCTTGGAGAGGCGGATCCCGGCTTGGGAAATGGCATCCAGGGATACGCTTGCCCCGTCAAACTCAATGGCGAAGTGGCATGAATCAAAGTTGAGACCGATGCGTTCTCGGATCAAATGAGGAGCAGCGGCCTGCTGGTGCAGCCTTTCGAAAAAACCGAGTGTCTCCTCTGTATTTTCAAAATGTCCCAGGGGTTCTGGTTCCAATCCAAGATGAAGATCGACCTGATGTTTCAGCGAAAGCTCTTCAATGAAATGGGCTATTTCAATCAAATTGGTCCGAATTTTTCCCTCATCCGCATTGAATGACTTATGGGATCCCGGAAGGGTGGAAACCGATCCTCCGCAGGACTTCGGCGCGATCTCAGCCAGAATACGGAACAGTTGCTTTGTATATTCAACACGTTCATCACTGGTCCAATCCGGAAGAAATACCTGTTCCTTTACCCTGGTTCCGTGAAAAGATCCATATGGGAAGCCGTTAATTGTGAAGATGTAACAGTTATTTTTTACGAGCCACTCTTTGAAAGCCTCAAGGTTATTTCCGGTGAGTAACTCAGTGGCGGCAATTGCCGAAAGCCGTAGGCCAATAGGATACGGTTTATCAGTCGGATGCTCTCCGCTTGTAAGCAGGCGGTCTCTCACATCCAGCACATGGGTGTCTAAAGCATGCAGTGTTTCCAGCCATGTCTCTGCAGGATGGATATTGGTGCAGTAAGCGAGTGTCATCTAGTTAAGCGGGTGACTTCTGTTTCTAGGCCTGCTCAGCGGCTTTTGCCACCCGTAAGAGCATCTCCTCGCCGAGATGCGGAGCCAGGATCTGTATGCCGACCGGGAGTTCCTCCGATCCATCGTAAGAAGTTTTTCCGCATGGGACAGAAATCGCCGGAATACCGGCAAGATTGGCAGCAATTGTGAATATATCGGATAGGTAATCCTGTAACGGATCTTCCGAGCATGCGCCAATTTTCCGGGCAGGAGTGGGAGCGACCGGAGATAAAATGGCGTCGACTTGCTGGAAAGCTTGTCTGAAATCCCGCGCGATCAACTGGCGGACTTTTTGCGCACGTGTGTAGTAGGCATCATAATACCCGGACGAGAGCACATAGGTCCCGAGAATGATCCGACGTTTCACTTCTGGGCCGAATCCGACCTCTCGCGATCGGTGGTAAACATCAATGATGTCTGATGCTGTCTTATCGCGGTTCCCATAACGGATCCCATCGAATCGGGAGAGATTCGAGGAAGCCTCTGCAGGAGCTATCACGTAGTAGGTGGCTACTGCATGAGATGTATAGGGTAGTGTTATCGGCACAATCTCAGCGCCCTGATCCTTAAGTTTCTGAATACATTTTTCCACATTTTCTCGAACGCCCTCGTGGATGCCATCGCCGAAGTATTCCGCAGGAATTCCGAGCTTGAGGCCTCTGACGCCATCGTTGATTTTCGAGCTATAATCGGGAACCGGGGCGTCAAGCGAGGTTGAGTCGCGTTCATCGTGACCGGCAATTGCCTGGAGAATAAGGGCTGCGTCATCAACGGATCTTGTCAAAGGGCCTATTTGATCGAGAGACGATGCAAAGGCAACAAGACCGAAACGGGACACCCGCCCGTAAGTGGGCTTCAATCCTACGACACCACAATGGGAAGCAGGCTGTCTGATGGAGCCTCCTGTATCGGATCCAAGGGCGGCAAAAGCTGTCCCGTCAGCAACTGCTGCTGCAGATCCACCTGAGGATCCACCTGCAATTCTGTCTGGATCGTGAGGGTTTCGTGTGAGCTGGAGTGCGGAGTTTTCTGTGGCGGAACCCATTGCGAACTCGTCCATATTCATCCTCCCGAATGGAATCGCTCCCGCTTCCCTGAGTTTTTTGATAACTCCTGCATCATAGGGAGATGTGAAAGTTTTTTCTAAAAATTTAGAGCTGCACGTGCACGGTTCTCCCAAGGTGTTTATGTTATCCTTGATTGCAATAGGCAATCCCCCCAATGGCTTTTCCAAGTCTACGGACTCTGCCTCACGCAGTGCTGTCTCAAGATTGTAGGAAATATAGGCTTGGGTGATGCTATCTTTGGCGGAGATTGATGAAGCTAATTCTTCGAGCAGCTTGGCTGGGGTTGTATCGCCATCAAGAATTTGCTGACGCAGGCTGGTAAGAGTCATTTTAAGAAAAGGGTATGAAGAAGGGAAATTTGAGAAGTCATGCATCTGCCACCACTTTTGGCACACGGATCTGTCCTTGCGCTTGATCGGGAGCATTTTGAAGGACTGCTTCGGGTGGAAGGCTTTCGTGAGGGAAATCATCACGCATCCGACCGAGAATGGAGTTGGAATCGACTTCGAGATCTTCCGGGAATTCGACGGCAGAGAGAGACTCCACATGCCCGAGAATAGATTCGAGCTGTGATTGAAAGGTGGCCACCTCTTCCTCGGTGAGGTCCAAGCGGGCTAGCTTGGCTACGTAGCGGACATCGATATGTTCGTGGGACATCTGGGGGAGGTTGGTGGAGAACTCGATACTCTGAAAGTCTAAATATCGACAAGAGACGGGTATCTCCGATTTTTGAAAAAAGTGGGATTTAAGCAAAAAACTTTGAACGTATTGAAACCTTGAAGGTCTATTCCCCTTGAAAGCCGACAATGTCAGTTTTCATGTAAGGGTGTAACAGCAGTTGTCCATCGGATCTCATGGGTGTGGGTGATGGTAAGACAACGTTTTGACCGCCGGGGAAGGGACTCCCCGGCGGTTTTTCCTTTCAAGGATGGCACTGGAGTTAGGTGACTTGAATGCTAGATGCCATAAGCATTTAGAACTTCGAGATCCACATATTCCAGGACGGAGAGGTGACAGGCTTCAAGTTCAATGGATGGTGCGATTCCTGCGTCGAAAGCTTCCACCCAGCGCTCCACGCTGAGACACCACATATCGCCATCCTGTAATCCTTTGAAACCGTATTCAGGTCTGGGTGTAGAGAGGTCGTTTCCGCGCAACATCGAGAATTCCAGGAATTCTTGGGTCATCTTTGCGCAAACTGTGTGGATACCGACATCTCCGCGCCCCGTGCGGCAGAAGCCGTCCCGGAAAAACCCGGTTGGCGGATCCATGCAGCAAGCTCTCAAGGGAGTGCCCAACACGTTTGTGATCATCGCCCCTTTCACTAGCTGGAGTCTGCTGGATAAGCGAATCTTTTTAACAGCGGATTTGTGAAAAGCTCGTGGCAATCGTCACAGGGAATCACTCCGTTAGCATATTTTCTTCCTTCAGGTGCAATCGCAGTATGCGTTTCACTTCATCCGAGGCCTGTTGGTTGTTTGGCACACTATGATTTGAATCCACAATAAGTTCCGAGGCGACCGGCTCAACATGGGAAGACCAATATGGAACGACCCCATCGCTGCTGCGTTCCTTGTCTCCGTGCCCCTTATCCCCCATGATGGAATGAAAGGTGATTCCTTTTGGTAGTGGCATCTGATTCAAACCCTGGAAACCAAGGCTCTTGGGCGAAAGCGTGCTGATTGCCGTCGGAGGCTTTACTGCGGATGTCTCAGAGGTGTCTGCCTGAATCGAATCGGCCGCGCTCTGCAAGGTCGCATCGAGGAGGCCAACTGTAAGCGTTTTGGGTAGCCGGATTAGATTGGAAAGGAATGCGGTTCCGCGGAAATTCGCCATCGGACTGCCGCGATGGGGAACGGCCATGAAAACGACACGTTTAGGGTCGGTTAGGGGCTCGTAGAGCAATCCTTCTTTAATGAGAAGCCGCGTCTCGGGCTTTATCTTCAGATCCTTGAAAGGTGTTTTGAAATGCGCGTGGTAGAGCTTCGTGCCTGGCTCGCTCACGGCGGTGCGGGTGAGCAGGCCACCCATCGAATGGGATAATATCACCATTTTTTTCAGATTCTCATCAGGACCGCGGCGGCGTGCATAGTTGCCCGCTTCCCCCATAATCTGACGGAATCGCAATGCATTGTAGAGCCATGGTGTCCCGGTAGGATAATTGTAGAGCCATACCTGATATTTCTCCCGGAACCAGCTTTCCGCGGAGAGGTCATTGAGAATATCGCGATACGCATCCGGGCTGGAGACCAGGCCGTGGACCATTACCACGGGAATTTTTTCCGGATCGTAGGGCTGGAGAAAATAGAGACCTGTTTCCTCTGTAAAGCGCTCCGGGATGATGACGTTCTGGATCCGCAGGTCATCCAAGTCACACATAAACCAGAAAAAATCCACAGGTGCTGTCCAATCCGCTGCCAAGTGCTGTGAATTTTCTCCGACTTGAAAGTCATTCTTCACCCAGCGCTTGGGAAAGTGCCATTGTGGAACTGGGGTGCTGAAATCAAGTATGACAGTGATGTTTCGCGGCTGCCCGTTCGGAGGATAGAATTTTTCACGAGGCACGCCGACTGGAGTCGTTGCCGTCCAGGCGACCGCAGGCACGCCGATTCCCGGTTCGATATGGCAGCGATCCTTTGAATGGATTTTGACTGCGGTCGCAGGAAAAAGTGCGTCGACTTTGGCTAAATTGGCATTGGTCGGGCTGGGTGCGGATAGTGCCGTGCCAATGTTGCTTGCCCGGGACGACCAGTCACCCGGGCCACAGCGGATCTTGTCAAAAAGAATTTTTACTGCGTCATTGTAAGCAGTTTCTGCAGCCGGCCATTCTGATTTCTTCGATGAATCGCCGAGAATCTCCCATTGTTTGCGAGCATTTTCCAGGATGCTTGAGGCCGGTGCCCGTGAACCAAACGGCAGCACATGACATACCGGAGGTTGTGGTGCGCCACAATTACAGAGCAACAAGACAACGAAAAGAACGAGCTGAATTCGCATGGGGATAGCAGCTGGATACTTTAGCACGAACATTCTGCCAAGGGAGAACGAAAATCAAGGGGCTGTGGTATCGGCGAGTTTTTTCGCTTCAGCGTCCTCATCCTTGCCGAACCGGACTCCAAGTATTTTGGCATCTCCGCGATTCAGGGCAATCACGACCAACGTGGAGAGTGACTTTGTCTCATCCTCCGGATCTTGGGCGATGACACGATAAATAATTGCATAAGGAGTGAAAATATCATCCTCCAGGATCCCGCGCCATTCGACGGTATCGTTTTGTTTTGCGACAAAACCTCCACGCCCGGCCCGCATGGTCTCGCTGTAGAGCTCACTTGTTTTTCCGTTAAAACGGATATCGAGCCAGCTTCTGCTGTCACCGCTGCGATGAAGTAACTCAAAGCCGCCGTAGCCGGGGCAAAGGTGCTCGAAATGATCGATCTCCGGTTCGTCTTCCGATGAGGAATCTGCGATCGCGGCCACGAATTTCGGATTCGTCGTCGAGTAGAAGGAAACCGCTTTCTGCCCGAAGCAAATGTTTGAGATGGCCAGAATAAGTAGGAAAATGGTTCTCATAAAAATTCGCACAAGCTTTAGCAAGTATCGTAGTCTTCCTCAAGACGGCATGTCCCGCATAGCGCCTCGCCCGGCAATTTACAGAACGGAGATAAAAAGAAACGTTCCACCGGGCTATGCCGGGGAACGTTTGGAAAAAGCGGTGGGAGAAGCCCTCTATCGATCAAATAGAGCGAACTTCAGATCAGCTTCTGAAACAACCTCACCGTTTACCAGGCAACGGCAGCTGGTTTGCCCGATATTGCCACGGACCTTGGTGGTCTTTGCTTCAGTGATGAGCGTGTCACCCGGCATGACTGGCTTGCGCCACTTCACGTTATCCGCCGAAAGGAAGTAGCCAATTTTTCCAAGGTTCTCAGGCTTGCGAAGCATCAGGATAGAGGAAACCTGTGCCATTCCCTCAAGCTGCAATACTCCTGGCATAATCGGATGGCCCGGGAAGTGTCCTTGGAAATATGGCTCGTTGATAGACACATTTTTCAAAGCTGTGCAAGTGTCCTCACCGAAATCGATCACTCGATCTACCATGAGGAATGGGTAGCGATGTGGAAGGATCCGCATGACTTCATTGACATCCAGAACACTTTCACCATCGGGAATTGTGATCGGTGCCGGAACCATTGCACGCATGCGGGCGTATTCCTTTTTCAAAGTGGAAGCCATTTTTGTGTTCGGCCCGTGGCCTGGCTTTACCGCGATGACGTGACCCAGGATCCGCTTGCCGGAGAGCATAAGATCGCCAATGAGGTCGAGAGCCTTGTGCCGGGCAAATTCGTTGGTATAGCGAACAGGCTCCTTGGACATGACCTCATTGCCACGGATCACAACCGCGCTCTCAAGTGAGCCGCCTTTGATGAGGCCCTTTTCCAAAAGCGGTTTTACATCCTCGTAATAAACAAAAGTGCGCGCAGGTGCGATTTCCTTTTCATAAATTTCAGGAGTGACCTCTGAGGAGAAATATTGGGTGAAACGGCCTTCCGGACCTACATTTGTGACAGAGACACGGAAAGTTTTTGATGGGACGATGGTGATGATCGTTCCGTCGCCCATTTCCTGATGGATCGGCTCGCGAATTTCCCAGACCTTGCGTGGAGCGTCCTGGGCCTTGAGTCCTGCCTTTTTGATGAGCTCTACAAAAGGTCTGGAAGAACCGTCCCCGATGGGTGGCTCGTTCGCATCCATCTCGATGATCGCATTGTCGACACCCATTCCTGTTAGAGCGGAGAGAACATGCTCTACGGTGTGAACTTTCACCGAACCTTCGGCGAGAGTTGTGGCACGCTCTACGGTTTGAACCTTATCGGCATCCGCATTGATAAATGGTTGATCGGAAAGATCGATACGTCGGAATTTGAAGCCGTGATTTTCCGGTGCTGGCTTTATAGTGAGAGTGACTTTCGCTCCGGTGTGAAGGGAGGTGCCTTCAAGAGTAGCAGATTCGGCTAAGGTATACTGTGCGGACATTGGAAATAATGAAAAACTAAAAAACGATCAGATGAAATGATCTTGGGAAACGGTTTTTGAATTAGGCTAAGAGGAAGAGGATTCCGGGAGAAAAGCTATTTTTCTCCGGCGTTTTCTTCTTTGTTTTCCGGGTTTTCAGCGGCAGGAGCTGCAGTTGAACCAGCAGGCTTTTCCGTTTCGGAAGCGGGAGCTTTATCGGTCGGGATTGCGGCATCGATCAATGCAGTCGCCGCATCCGCAATAGTCTCAACGGTGTCTTTGAGAACCTCGGATACGATTTCAGCTGAAGCTGCTAGTGTTGGCTCGGTTCCCGTGTCTGCGATCGTTGCATTTTCGTCGGAGTCCTCAGGGACCTGGTCTTGCTGCTCAGCCGGGGAAGTATTCTCCACCGAGGCGGGAGATTCATTTTCAGATTTTCCGGAAGGCTCTTGGGATAACGTCGTGGGCGCATCCTTCTTCTCAGGTTGCTGCTTTGCCTTTTTCTTCGCTTTCTTCGGCTCTTGAGGTTTCGGCTGTTCCTGGACAACCAGAGTGTCATCGGTATAGAGGAGAATATGACCTTGTTGCAAGAGCCAGAAAAGATCTGCCGCATATTCCTGCGGCGGTGCCTTGGCTCCTTCCGGTAGGATGGCCTGCCACAGACCTTCGAGTTTTGCAGGCGTATTCTCACGAATCCATTTTACCATTTCGCTCGGGCGGGGGGCCAAGACTGCATCAGGTGCCAACGCATGGGGTCGGGCCGGACCGGTATAAAGTTTACCTTTGCGTTTGAATACGGGCATGTGCTCGGATTCAAGAATACGGCAAACGGCAGGAATAATGATTGCCGGATGCTTGCGATGATGGTTTCCGGTCTGTTTGAGGCGGATGAGAAGTCCCGGAGAAAGATGTTTCCCGGCAATCGCGGCTGAAACCTTTGCTTTACGGGTGAGATGGAACGCTCTTTCTAATATTTTCTGGGAAATCAGCCGTTCGATCTCGGCCCGGTCGGTGATCCAAGTGATCTCCTCGGCAGGCTTTTCAGCTGCTGGTTCCGCGGAGTCCGCCTCGGCCGTGGATGGATCCTGGGGTTCTATTGAGGTTGCCGGCTCTTCGTTGCCTGCCGGTTCCGAAATCTCCGGAGTCTCGTTGGATTCGTTAGAGGGAGAGCTATCAGAGTCTTGAACTGTAACTTCCTCTATTTCAGCTTTCTGTTCTGTTTTTTCCTGAGCTTCAGGAACCTTCTGCTGAGGAATGGCCTCAATCTCTGTTGGGCCTTGGACCTTTGTTTTGGCGCTCTCGGCGGTCAGCGCTTTTTCATCAGCCAGCTTTGCCGCGGCGGTTCTCTCGGCGATCTCTTTATTCGAAAGGATGCGCCAACGAGTTTGGGTTCTCATGGATTCAATCCACTCATTGACTGCCTCTTCCGAGCGTTCGGTGCGGACTTTGGTGGCATATACCTCGAAGGGCATATTGGCAAAGCGTTCACGATGGATACGACGGAGGTTTTTCTGGTAGTCGTGGTGATTTGGAGGTCCCAGCCATTCGCCGGAGATTCCGCAACGTGCGACAGAAGTGAAATTTCCTTTCGGAGGATCCACCTCAATCGTGGATTCTTCAATAAAGCGATCCCGCCATGAAGCGCTGAGCAGGTGACGCATGGCCTCCTCTTTCGTGAGGTAAATAGCCTCTTCAATTTTACATCTGTAAAAGGCCGGATGCTTTTCTGAAATTTCAAACACCGCACGGCTGCGGGCACGCTCCGCCAAGATGATCTGGGCTATATCAAAAAGCGGGTAAACGCGAGCCACTTGGTGAACCTCTTTGCAGATGAGCTGGATCGCGTGCTTTTCTGGAATGAGCGTTACAGTGACGCCTTCGGCTGGAGCAATTTCCTCCCGCCGATTGTCCGGGCGCCCGCCGCGATTTCGATCGAATTTACGGCGGTCTCCACCTTGTCGGCCATCGCCACGATTCTCAGACCGTCCACCGAAGCCTCCGCCTTGTCTAGCGCCACCGCCTTGGCGGCGATCGTCCCGGCCTCCTTCACGACGCCGCGGTTGATATTCGCGTTCTGGGCCTTCGTAGGCCTTTTCGCTGGGTTTGTCTGATTTGGCTCTGGCCCAGGCTGGACCAAGGGAGAACTCTGAAAGGAGACCTTCGAGTGGATTTTGAGGAGTGTCGCTCACGGTGCGGAAATTAAGAGGTTGTATGGGAAATGACAAACACGGTTTCGGCGATTCAGGCATGTTCTGAACCGGTTTGCAAGACCTTGAGGTGACGTTGTGTGGCACCTTGGTGTAGGGATAGGATGCGGGATGCGTTTTCAGTAAGTCTTTTGGATTCGGTCGGAAGAAGGCTGGTTTGGATAGCGGTGGTGATCGCGCTTTGATTCACTGCCGTTAAAGCGCCTCCCACTGCAAGTAGATTGCGAACCAAGGGTTGGAAATTTTCCATATGCGGACCTAGTATCAAGGGTTTGGAGGCAATGATCGCCTCGGCGGGGTTTTGTCCACCGTGTGATTGAAATGACTTTCCGATGATCACGGAGTCGGCATGGGCGGTCCATGTGGCCAGTTCACCAGTGGAGTCAATGACAAAAACTTGCTTATCCCCGGTGGCGATTTTTTCAGGAAACATCGAACGCAAGGTTACAGAAAAGCCGACCTGGCTGAGATCCTGGAATACCTCGGAGCGCCGCTCGGCATGGCGCGGAACAATTACCGGCAGAAAATTCGGGTCTGCGGCATGGATTGCTTCCGCGATCAAGATCTCTTCACCCGGGAATGTGCTCGCCGCAAGAATGACGGGACGATTTTCTCCGAATGCTGCGAGCATCTCCGCGAAGTCACTACGAGGAGTGGGCGGATTAACGGATTGAGGGTCAAATTTCAAGCTGCCCGTAAAATGAATGTTTTCAGGTGGGACTCCCAGTTGCTGCCAGAGTGCCTCATGCTCTTTCTCCTGGATACAGACCGCGTCGAGCCGTGAAAAAAACGGTTGAAGCAGGGGTGAGAACTTTTGGAAACGCTTCGCGGAGCGGGGCGAAACCCGGGCGTTTGCGAGCATGACGGGGATCTTTTTCTTATCGCAGATCCGCAGAAGATTTGGCCAAATTTCGCCTTCAATCAAAAGGATTTTTGCAGGCTCGAAGCGCCGTAGGTAACTTTTCACCATCCAGGGGAAGTCCAGGGGTGAGTAGGTAACCCGTAGATTCGGGATCGAAGCGCGTGTGGCCGTGTCGTGGCCTGTGGAAGTGCCGGTGGCCAATACGAAACGGGCATAGGGGAAGGTTGATGACCATTCGCGGAGTAGCTTGAGAGCCAAAATGGTCTCGCCAACACTTACTGCATGCAAATGGACCGCGCCATTGGGCTCGTAGTCGATCTCACTGAAATAAATGCCTAAACGCTCGTTGAGAGCTGTGCCGAAGCCGCCCCGACGAATCATTTTCACGATCCATCCCGGAAACGCGAGAATGAATAGGGCCGGTAGAAGCGCCCGATAAATGATTAGGATAATTCGCTCTTTCATGCGTCTGGATGTGCGAAGATCAGGATGGCACTGCTCCCATACTCGCGTCGATCAAGAAGCTTGAAGCCCGGAGATGCTGGTGTTGGCTGGCTTGATGAAATTTCCGCGATAAAATGTCCTGTTGGCGCGAGCCGCTCCACCAGAGAAGGCAATTCGAGTAGGGCTTTCACATGATCGGTATCACCATAACCTTTCCAATACGGTGGATCGGCTAGAATGAGATCGTAGATGGATTGATCCCGTTTAAGAAAAGAAAAGACCTCTGATTTGACTGGGAATCCGCCATCAAGACGGGCTTTTTTGAGATTCTCTCCTGTTACGGCGATGGCTTGGCGATGTTCATCGACGAAATAACACGAAGCGGCGCCCCGGCTCAGAGCCTCCAGTCCGAGAGCTCCGGAGCCACAAAACAGATCCAGCACACGCGCATCAAATATGTGCTCACCGAGGATGGAGAATATTGCCTGACGCACAAAATCAGTCGTGGGGCGTGCAACTGCCGAAGGCACTTTGATGGCGATCCTGCCTGCTTTTCCTGCGATAATTCTCATGTGGCCACGAAAGTTCGATTCTTGCGCGGGAAACATCAAGAAGAACCGGAGCCGGGCAGGGGGAGTCGATTCGGGGATATTAGGGAAAATCTGCGCCTGTCTTTTCACGGGGCCGTTTTTTGGGATCGATCGGATGATCTAAGGGTTTCCATCGGGAGAAATGGGTGTAAGCTGCCGGATATGTCGATTGAACCGATCAAAGACGGGCTGCGCTCCCATGTGAGGATTGATTTTTATGGGAATGTTCACAAGCGTATGCGCGGAAGCGATGTGGAAAAGCGTTATGCCCGGGAAGTGGAGGTATTGAAAGTGCTTGAGGAGCGGGGGTGTCCGTATGTTCCAAAAATCCTCGAGGAACATCCTGATGAGTTCTATTTTGTTTCAACGAACTGTGGGCGCCCGGCCCCGCAGCTTTCGAAACAAAAGGCAGACAAGCTTTACGCTGCCCTGGAGGCGGATTACGGAGTCCGTCACCTAGATGCGGAACCGAGGAATATCACCTATTCCGATAAGCTCGGAAGATTTTGTATTATTGATTTCGAGCTTGCGGAAATCCTGCCTGATCCTCATTCCTCGGGGAACCCCTGATTTGTGTCTCAACAAGATTTTATAAAATGGGCGGGCACCACGGTCAGTGGCTCGCGGAAACCTCGCAATGACGACTCCTGGATCGTTTTTTCCTCGGATTTGAACGGTGCGAAAAAACTTCCGGACGCCGGAGAGTCCTCGGTTCATAAGTGCGATCTCGTCTTCGCCGTTTCGGACGGAATGGGCGGTGGAAATGCCGGAGATATGGCCTCTGCTCTGATTATCGAGCGGATGGCGGCGATTATTCCGGAAACCTTCAAAGCTGCGGCCTCGGGTTTCTACCCGGATTGCATCGCCCATCTGGAAGATGCGATCAAGGAAGTTCATGATCATATCAACGAAGCGGCGGGCAAGGCGGACGATCAAAAGGGGATGGCTGCCACACTTGCGCTCGTATGGTTCACGCCGGATAACATGTATTTGGCCAATGTGGGAGACTCCCGCATCTATCGCAGTCGCGCGGGGAAAACCGAGCAACTGAGCAAGGATCACACCGCGGCGTGGGCTTCGTGGAAGCGGGGGGATATCCAAGAGGTGCAATACCGCACGCATCCGCGTCGTTCAGCTCTGTATGAAGTCGTCGGTGGCGGCTATGAGAATCTCCGGCCATATTTTGCCGCGATTCCGTATCAGCCGGGTGATCGCTTTTTGATCTGTTCCGATGGTTTAGTGGATGGGGTGTGGGAGCGGCATATCTCAAATGCCCTCGCCGCGAACCGTGAACCTACGGAGACCTGTGAAATTCTTTTGAAACGCGCAATCGACAACTCGGGAATCGACGATACAACACTCGTCGTCATCCACATCGACTAATGCGCTGGCAAATGCATGGAGAACCTCATAATCCCGGCGTCGAAAACGCATTAGATAAATTTGCGAGATTCACTTCTTTTGGCATGATAATTGCTTCAAAAAGACTTGTCGAATCTGTCGGTGGATGATTCATTTCCTCCGCACCTCGATCAAAAACAATCGCTAACCACGAATAAGAAAAAAGAAAAAATGGCTAAATACGTATTAGAATACCTCTGGCTGGATGGCTACACTCCGGTCCCGAACATCCGTTGCAAATCTCAAGTCAAGGAATTTTCCTCCTTTCCGAAATTGGAAGAATTGCCGATGTGGGGCTTCGACGGTAGCTCCACTCAACAAGCAGAGGGCCGCAGCTCCGATTGCATGCTCAAGCCGATCGCAGTTTATCCCGATAGCACTCGTCGCAATGGTGCGATCGTTATGTGCGAAGTCATGATGCCAGACGGCGTGACTCCTCATCCATCCAATGCCCGTGCAACCATCCTTGATGATCCGGGCGCGTGGTTCGGCTTCGAGCAAGAATACTTCCTTTTCCAGGATGGTAAGCCGCTTGGATTCCCGTCCGAAGGTTTCCCTGGGCCACAAGGTGAATACTACTGTGGTGTAGGTTACAAAAACATCGGCGATCTCGCTCGGACCATCGTAAACGAGCACCTCGATATCTGCCTTGATGCGGGCATCAACCACGAGGGTATCAACGCGGAGGTTGCCAAAGGCCAATGGGAATTCCAGATCTTCGGAAAGGGCTCCAAAATTGCGGCCGACCAAATTTGGGTAGCGCGTTTCCTTCTCCAGCGTCTTTGTGAAAAATATGGTGTGGACGTGGAATACCACTGCAAACCTATCCGCGGCGACTGGAATGGCTCCGGAATGCACGCCAACTTCTCCACAGAGTACATGCGTGAAAAGGGCGGTCAGGAATACTTTGAGTCGCTTATGGCACAGTTTGCCGAAAACCTTGAGGAACACATCGCTGTCTACGGTCCAGACAACCATCTCCGTCTCACAGGTCTTCACGAAACACAATCCATCGATAAGTTCACCTACGGACTTGCTGATCGTGGCTCGTCGATCCGTATGCCGCATAGCTTCAAAAACGCCGGCTACAAAGGCTATCTTGAAGATCGCCGTCCGAACTCTCAGGGCGATCCATACCAGATTGCTTCCCGTATCCTTGAAACGATCTCGGAAGTTCCGACTCCTTGAGGATGTCCCGGGAAATAGATTTTCCCTACATTCCAGCCGTCTTCCTTCAAGGAAGGCGGTTTTTTTGTGGTATTTAGCCTTGGGCTTGCCTATCGCAAGAGAATCAGCAGAAGCCTTGCATCATTTCTGCAAAATGTTCAGTATATATATCAGCGCATGGTAAAGACCGCGACACAGCCAGAAATCGTTTACACAGGGATACCTGCATCTCCGGGAATTGCCGTTGGTCCGATACAAGTGAATGCGCGTGGGTTTTCCGCGCCTGAAGTCTACGAAATTCCGGAAGAAGAAATCGAGGATGAGCAGCTCAGGTTTCAAGCAGCCGTGGAAGCGACAAAGAAACAGCTTGTCGAGCTCCAGCAACGGCTGGAGTCCCTCTCGGGAAACAACGATAGCGAGATATTCGAAGCCCATGTGATGCTGCTGGAAGATAATGCTTTAATCGAACGGGTTACCAAAGCGATCGATACCCGCCAGCAAAATGCGGAATTTGCGTTTTATGCGGTGATGCAAAATTTTTTGGAGGCAATGCGCCGTATTCCGGATCCGTATTTACGGGAACGGACAGCGGATATCGAAGATGTGTGCCAACGGGTTTTGCGAAACTTCAAAGTGGATGAGGAGAGCGAGCACATGATTCCGGAAGGGAAACATATCCTGCTGGCTTATGATCTTTCTCCTTCGGATACCGCTTCAATGAACCGGCGTCATTTGCTCGGATTTGCTACCGAGCAGGGAAGCGTGAACTCCCATACTGCAATTCTTGCACGCTCTTTCGGAATCCCCTCTGTTGTGGGACTCGGTGCTTCGGTGATTCAGGTGACAGCACTCACCCCTGCGGTTATTGACGGGTATTCCGGCAAGCTGATTCTGAATCCAACGATAGAGACGCTTAATAAATATGCTGCTCTAGTTACTGAAAAAGAACGCCTTAGATCCGAGCTGGATGCGAAGCGGGATGAGGCTACCGAGACGACAGATGGCCGGGTGCTCACACTTTCCGCCAACATCGAATTTTTGGAAGAACTGCACCAGGTAAAACGCAGTGGAGCGAAAGGGGTTGGCCTCTATAGAACGGAGTTTCTTTTGCTCAATGGTAGCGAGATGCCAGATGAGAACCAGCAGGCGGAAGCTTATTCCAAGGTTGCAAAAGAGGTTTCTCCCGATGTGGTGATCGTTCGCACCCTGGATGCGGGAGGTGACAAGCTGCCAATCGAATCGCTGACGGAGCCTGAGCCCAATCCCTTTCTCGGATGGCGCGGAATTCGGGTCTCACTTGCGCGACCCGCGATGTTCCGGGATCAGTTGCGTGCAATATTGCGCGCCAGTGCATTCGGTAAGCTGGCGGTGATGTTTCCATTGGTTTCGGGGTTATCCGAGTTACTTCAAGCCCGGGAAATGCTGCAGCTTTGCATGGATGAATTCGATGCGGAGGGAATTGCCTACGATAAGGCTATACCGGTTGGAGTAATGATCGAGGTGCCGTCAGCCGCCGTTTGTGCCGATTTATTGGCGCCCCATGCGGATTTCTTTTCGATCGGCACAAATGATCTTATCCAATACACCGTCGCAGTGGACCGGGTGAATCCCCATGTGGCAAATCTCTATAAGCCGACTCATCCCGCAGTAATTCGTCTGATCAAGAACACGGTGGACGCAGGCTCGGCACACGGTATCTGGACAGGTGTCTGCGGGGAGATGGCAGGTGATATCCGGCTTACTCCTTTGCTACTGGGTCTGGGAGTGCAGGAGCTTTCCGTCTCGCCGAAGATCCTTCCCACAGTGGGGCAGGTCATTCGCTCGCTGAATTATGAGCAGTGCAAAGTCGCTGCAGAGACTTCGCTTGCCCAGTGCAGCTCTCGGAAAATCCTCGATATCACTCTTGGAATCGCACGGGAATGTTATCCTGATCTATTGGATTGATTTCATTTAAAATGACTTCCGGAGATGTGATGGAAGGATGTTCAATTGCTCCCGGTATTTGGCAACAGTGCGCCGGGCAACCTTGATTCCTTGCTCCGCCAAAGCCTTGGTGATGGCATCGTCAGAAAGGGGTTTTGATTGATTTTCCTGGGCTACAAGTTGCTGGATAGCTTCCCGCACCCCGGCATTTGAAACTTCCGAGCCGCTCGCGGTTTGATACCCGGTGGCGAAGAAGGCACGCATTTCCATGAGACCCTGCGGTGTGAGGATATATTTCCCGGCAACCGCCCGTGAGACGGTGGTTGCATGTAGGCTCAATTCGTCGGCCACATCGTTCATCGTAAGAGGACGTAGATACCGGGGACCTTTTTCAAGGAAATCCGGCTGCTGCTCAATCAATCTATGGGCGATTGCCAGAATCGTCTCCTGCCTAAGTGAAATTGAGCGGATGAGGCTGCGTCCATCGCGAATTTGGTCCCTCAAAAAAGCTCGGGCCTTCTGATCGACGCCATTCTTCCCGATCATATCTTTATAAAAATCATTGATGCGAAGGCTAGGAAGATGCTCTCCGGTAAGACGGGCGCTCCAGACCCCCTCATCGGTCTTCTCAATGACTACGTCGGGAAGTATATATGGATTGCCGGTTGGGTCAAATTCGCCGCCCGGGTTAGGCGACAGACGGCCGATTTTTTCAGCAGCTTCCGCAACCCGTTCTACGGAAATGCCAAGCGAACGCGCTATCTGCGGGTGACGCTTCCTTGCAAGGTCTTCCAGATGGTCCCGCACGATCTTATACTCGACCGTCTCGCTTCCTTCCGACCGGTCCAGCTGTATGAGAAGCGCCTCCTGAATACCTGTTGCGCCGACACCCGCTGGCTCGAAAGATTTGATCAACTTCAAGGCCTCCTCGAGTGAGGCTAAAGAATGTGAGCTACTGGATGCAATAGCGGGCAGTAGGCGATCGAGAAAACCACGCTCATCGAGATTTCCCAGTAGTTCTTGGGCGGCTACGCGAATCTCAGGATCGATCAAAGAAAGATCCAATTGATTCTGAAGGTGCTGTTGAAGGGTTTCCGGGGCAACAATGTTGTCGTAAATTCGCTGACGCCGTTCCTCATCGTCCTGGGTCCAAGGAGAGTTGCGACCTTCAAGGATTGAGCGGTCACGCCAATCATCGTCGGTTTCATTCATATAATCGAGGGAGTCCGCTTCATCTCCATCCGGTGAATCTTCATCCAGAGAAGTGACCTCCGTAATATCCTCCAAGGTAGGGTTGGTCTCTAGCGCCTGCCGCATCAATTGCGAAAGCTCCAACGTGCTGGCTTGTAAAATTTCCAAGCTCTTGCGCATCTGGGGCGCAAGCGTTTGTGACTGGGAAAGCGATTGGTATAGTGAAGCTTCGGCCATAAAGGGCTTGGTGGGTTACACACGTGAAGCTAGTGGCTTTCGCTGTAAAATAGAAGCATTATTTATGCCATAATCACAAAAAAATCGCTTCATGTAGAAGATGGGCCGAATCCTTTTTCTATTTTAAAGGATCCGGCTGGGGATATTGTTCATCCAAAATACGAGACACCTGCTTCAAAAATCGGCTGATCTTTGAAACCGGGGATGTTTTTTGCAACGTTCCGTGAAAAACGCTCGGAATGTGCCATTTTTCCGAAAACGCGCCCACAGGGAGAGGTGATCCCTTCGATCGCAGCCAGCGACCCATTTGGGTTGAACGGATACTCCATGGTTGCAGAGCCTGTCGCGTCGCAATATTGGGTGGCAATCTGTCCATTATCAGCAAGCTGGGCGAGAACTTCCTTTGAAGCAAAAAACTTACCTTCACCGTGCGAAACGGGAATCGTATGGATTTCACCGATTTTCATATTCGCTAACCATGGGGAAGCATTGTTTGTCACCTTGGTGCTGACATACTGTGAAATATGACGGGAAATATCGTTATGAACGAGAGTGGCTGATTCTGAGTCCGTATCGAGCACTATCCCGTGGGTGACAAGACCGGTTTTGACCAACGCCTGGAACCCATTGCAAATACCTAGGATCAGACCATCACGGTTTTCCAGAAGATCACCAATGGCATCCGAAATTATAGGATTCCGCAGAATTGTAGCGATGAATTTAGCGGAGCCATCAGGTTCGTCGCCTGAGGAAAAGCCACCCGGAATGAAAAGTATTTGAGATTTTTTGATCTCATCGGCAAGAGCTGAAATGGACTGCTCGATATGGGTTGCAGAGAGGTTTCGGAAGACTTCGATCTTTGTTTCCGCTCCGACGCGAGAGAACGCACGTGCTGAATCATATTCGCTGTTGGTTCCGGGGAAAGTTGGAATCAGGACGCGGGGCTTGGTGCTGCTTTTCGATTTGTGGTTGTTGCCCGAAAGCGATTTGACGGCCGGCTCAGGAAGCTGTTTGGTGCCTTCCTTCTCGTCTGCTGCCGGGGAGGTCGGATAAATCGGCTCCAAAGTCTTTCTCCAAGCGCTCTCGAGATTGCAAAGATTGTGTTTTTCGGACCCGAGGGTGAGCGTCCGGTCAGCTTGCGTTCTGCCAATTTCTTTTGCAGTGGGAAGCAGCCCGGTGATCGGGGAGTGATGCTCGATGACAAAGCTGAAATAACGTGGAGTATAGAAGTCCTGATCGGTATCGACAGATATTCCGATGCCATTTCCGAGCGCCATTTTCGTCAATGTGGCGGCCAAACCAGCTGGCCCAATGTGATGGAGGGCGAGTATGTTGCCTGCTTTGTTCAACTCATGCAATGAAGCCGCAATTTGTTTGAGTGCTTCAAAATCCGGAAGACCGTTTTCAAGGATCGGTGTTTCCACGATGCTTACCGTAGAATGATCCTGCTTGAACTCAGGGGATGTTGCCAGGCTGGCAGAACCAGGTGCGAGAGCGAAGGAAACCAAGGTCGGAGGGACATCTAGCTCATTGAAGGAGCCCGACATCGAGTCTTTTCCGCCGATTGCTGCGAGACGAAGCTCGTGCTGGGCACGGAAAGCTCCGAGAAGCGCGGCGAAGGGGAGTCCCCAACGTTTCGGATCGCCACCCAGACGCGGGAAAAACTCTTGGAGGGTAAGACGTATGTCGCTGAGCCGAGCACCTGCCGCAACAGCTTTGCAGACAGATTCCGTCACTGCGTAGGCAGCACCGTGAAACGGAGATTTTGCGGAAAGCTGTGGATCGAACCCCCATGCCATATAAGTAGCGGCATCGGTTTCACCTGTCATAAGCGGCAGCTTGGCGACCATAGCTTCCGGTGCGGTGAGTTGATTTTTTCCACCAAACGGCCACAACACCGTTCCTGCTCCCACGGAGCCATCGAACATCTCGCCCAAACCTTTTTGAGAGGCAATATTGAGTGACGAAAGGTGCTCTTCGAGAGAGGTCACATTGTGGTGAGCGGAGTCATGGAAGTTGAAGCCGGTGACTACAACGGAGGCTTTTTGTTGAACTCCATTGGTATCAAGGAATGCCCGGGAGAGATCGACGATCTTCTTGCCACGCCATGTCATAATCAAACGACCGGAATCTGTCACATCGGCGACATGCACGCACTCCAGGTTTTCTTTGTCAGCTTCACGAATGAAGAAGTCGATTTCCGAAGGGTCCACACAGACAGCCATGCGCTCCTGCGATTCGGAAATGGCGAGTTCCGTGCCATCAAGACCCTCATATTTCTTCGGCACCGCATCCAGATTGATGACCAGTGAGGGCGCGATCTCACCGATCGCTACGGAGACTCCACCGGCTCCGAAATCGTTACAAATCTTGATCTTCCGGGTGAGCTCTGTATTGCGGAAGAGCCGTTGAATCTTCCGCTCGGTCGGGGCATCGCCTTTCTGGACCTCGGCGGAGTTTTCGAGAGCCGTTTCGGTATGTTCCTTTGATGAACCTGTAGCACCGCCCACTCCGTCCCGTCCCGTCCGTCCGCCGATGAGCAGAATAACATCGCCGGGGGAAGGGCTGCCTCTGAAGACATTTTTCCGAGGTGCTGCTGCGACGACGGCCCCGATTTCAAGACGTTTTGCCACGTAACCGGGATGATACACTTCAGCGACTTGACCGGTGGCGAGACCGATCTGGTTCCCGTAGGAGGAATAACCTTTGGCCGCGACCTGGCAGATTTTTTTCTGCGGGAGTTTGCCGGGAAGTGTCTCGGAAAAAGGAGTCAGGGGATTGGCAGCGCCTGTCACACGCATTGCCTGATACACGTAGGAGCGTCCGGAAAGAGGATCTCTGATGCAGCCCCCTAGGCAGGTTGCGGCTCCACCGAAGGGCTCGATCTCCGTGGGGTGGTTGTGAGTCTCGTTCTTGAACTGAACCAACCATTCTTCGGTAGATGTATTGGAATCATCTTCAGTGATTTCTACTGGAACCACGATAGAAGCTGCATTGATTTCTTCTGAAACCTCCAGATTATCGAGCTCTCCGGAGGCTTTCAGCTCGCGCATGCCGATGAGCGCGATGTCCATCAGAGTGACAGGTTTCTCATCGCGACCTAGTGACTGACGAACCTTGCGGTAAGTTTCGTAGGTCTCTTCGACGATTTCCGAACCTGGCTCGAAAGCGACATTATCGATAGCTGTGAGAAAGGTTGTGTGGCGGCAGTGATCCGACCAATAGGTGTCGAGCATACGGATCTCTGTCAGTGAAGGCGCACGCTTTTCTTCCTCCTTGAAGTATTTTTGGGTGAACTCAACATCGTCCTCCGACATGGCGAGGGAGAGTTCCGAACGAATTTTCGCCGGTGGATCACTTAGAAAGCTTTCGAGAATTTCCACATCCGCCGGGGCCTGTGAAGCTGGTGCGCTGACTGCAGCGTCAACAGGGATCTCGTGGGAATCGACTGGATTGATAATGTAGGATTTGATCGCCGCAAGCTCACTCTCGGAAAGCTCACCGGTGATAAGAACAACCCTCGAGGAGAAGACCTTCGGCTTTTCTTTTCCAGTGAGTATCTGGATGCACTGGGCTGCGGAATCCGCGCGTTGATCGAACTGTCCGGGTAGGTAGGAAAATGCAAATGCGTTCTCATCGGGAGAGCGCGAAAGACTTGTCGAGGTCGTGTCAACCTGTGGCTCCGAAAGAATCCGGGTCGCTGCCAGATCAAACTCGGAATCGCTGATTCCCTCTATATCGTAGCGGTTCAACAGACGCAACGAGGCGATTTTAGAAAGATTTAATGACTCACGAAGATCGTGGAGAAGATGACGGGCTTCCGAGGCGAAGTGTGGACGCTTTTCGACAAAGAGAGTGTGCATTTAGGGAATCAGTGAGAAATGATCGGTTGCAAATGAGTGGGGGACGATGAACGGATCTCGGGAAAAAGCGAAGGTTTTCCTGATCGGTCAGATATCGTGTTTCAGCCTTTGATTTCCAACAACATTTGCGGATTGTTCGGGAATTTTTTGATGAAATACAACAAGCGCTCCATGGCTTCGTATGGACGGTGTCCGGAGAGACCGCGCCGGATCAAATGGATCTTATGCAAGGTGTGCTCCGGAAGTAAGAGTTCCTCCCTCCGGGTGCCCGATTTGAAGATATCGACCGCCGGGTAGATGTAGCTTTCGGCAATTTTACGGTCGAGCACTAGCTCCATATTGCCGGTGCCTTTGAATTCCATGAAAATAGCTTCGTCGGCACGGGAATTTGTCTGGATCAATGCGGTTGCCAGTATCGTGAGCGAGCCGGCCTCGCGGGTATTTCTTGCGGCAGCGAAAAGGCGGCGTGGAACTTCCAGTGCTCCAATGGTGATACCGCCGGAGCCAGTGGCACGGCCGCGGCCTTTATTGCCTTTGCCCATTCCCATATTGCCATTGTAGGCGCGGGCAAGACGGGTAATGGAGTCCATCAGGAGGAAGACATCTTTTCCGGCTTCCACCAGGCGCTTGGCACGCTCAATGGCGAGCTCTGCGATCCGGCAGTGATTCCGTGCCTGTTCGTCATTCGATGAAGCGTAGATTTCTGCGCCGGGTAATGCTCGCCGGAATTCCGTTACTTCTTCCGGGCGCTCATCGACGAGAAGGATCATCAGATGAATTTGCTCGTCGTATTTTTCGCGAATCGCTTCCGCCATGTGCAGGAGAAGCGTGGTTTTCCCGGATCGCGGTGGAGAGACAATAAGTCCCCGTTGACCCCGCCCCACAGGTGCCACGATATCGACAACCCGTGTGGTGTAGCGATCGGGAGTGGTCTCAAAAGAAATCCGTTTGTTGGGATTGACTGCTTTGAGTTCATCGAAATGAGGTAGGATTGCCGCTTCGTCGGGAAGCATTCCATTCACTTGGGAGATTTCAACAAGCTGCGGCCCGCGGTTGCTACTTTGGTGGAAGCCGTGAAGCCACTGGCCGTGACGCAGTGAATGACGGCGGATAAGCTCCGGTGAGATGAAAATATCTTCCTTTGCCTGCTCGAAATTACTGTCTGCGAGCCGGAGGAAACCGAAACCTTTCGGCGTCATTTCAATAATTCCATCGGCCTCGATTTTCTCACCGGTCAGGACCGTCGGCGAGCGGTCTTCCTGCTGGCGTTCCGGACGCGGAGATTCACGGCGATTATTCCGGGCATCCTGGTTCTGGTTGTTATCAGAAAAGTTATCGCGTCTCCGCTTGCGCTTTTCACGACGCTTCTTTGAGCGTGATTCGCGTTGCTCCTGGCCCTCGGGCGATCCCTGGGCACGATTTTCCTGCTGATTGACCGGGCCGCCGCCGGGAACTCGTCCAATGCGGGGGGGATTCTGTTGGCGGAGTTCGTCCTGCCGGGCTTCACGGGCCTGCGGTGCGGGTGCTGCCGGAGCGGGAGGAGGCGAAAGTTCAATAGGTTTTGGAGCTTGAAGTGGTGCCGGAGCAGGGATCGAAGCCGGTTGTGGAGCTTGCGCAGTCGGTGCAGGCACCTGTTGTGTCTTTTTCTCCAACGCTTTTGACTTGGCGGGAGCTTTTGGTCTCTTGGCGGCAGATTCTCCTTTAGGCTCCGCGGAAATAGCGGGCTCGGCTGCCTTCCTGGAAGCCGCTTTCTTTGCAGCGACTTTTTTTGCTGCCACTTTCTTAACGGCTTTTTTGGCAATTGCCTTTTTGGCCGCAACTTTTTTCACCGTAGTTTTTTTAGCGGTAGCCTTTTTTGCTGCGCTTTTGCGAGCTGGTTTCGCTTCGACTTCGGTAGAAGCTCGTTCAAAAAGTTCGTCGCTGGTATTTTTGCTCATTAGGGAATTAATCGGGAAAATTGGTATTTTTGGGCTGTGGTGGGATTGGAATTATTTTCCGTCCATTCCCAAAAAGTCAGCGCAATAGATGGCAGCGGAGTCGGTTGTGCGAGACCTGGTCGATTGCAAAAGTGTGCAAAGGAACCGGCCTTGTAAGTCATCGACGATGGCTTTGTTATATTCGACCATGGACCACTTGTGGTTACCGGCCATAGGGCTGTGAGTAGTTGTTTAGAGTAGTTGGGATGACGCACCGAAGATATGGAAATCCTCCGGAAGGCCTGAAAGGAGACGGTTTAAGCAGAAATTTCCCAAATGAAACATTCAACCAAAAGGCAGGAGGTGACGAGGGAGACGATTGCTTGTGCTGGCGGCCGAGGAGAATGTCCTGAGGCTGCCTACCGTCGTGTCAACGTCGGCAACATGATTGAGTGCGGAGGCTTTTGCAACCTTAAAAAAGCCCTCGCTCCAGGCCTGGATTGACGGAGGGCCAGGGAGGTGGGAGATTCCGGCCAAATGAATCCGAATCAGCTCAGATACCTTATTTTTCCGATGGTTTTACCATTTTTGAGCGGATGTGAGAAAAGGCAACGGGAGATACCCAAGGCCGTGCCGTTGAGTGAGGACGGGAGTATGGAGCTAAAGCTGATGACGTTCAACCTCCGCTATGAAAACGCAGAGGAAGTGGGCCGGCGGGCATGGTCCGAGCGGGTTGTGGGAATTGTAGGGAGCATCCGCGAACAGAAACCTGATATCCTTGGTATACAGGAAGGTTTGCACGGGCAAGTGGCCGATCTGAGAATTTCCCTTCCCGATTATGCGTTTTCGGGTGTCGGTCGTGATGACGGCAAGCGCTCGGGCGAGTATGCTGGAATTTTTTTCAACAAGGACCGTTTTGAGAAAGATGATGGAAGGAGTGGAATGGTCTGGCTGTCTGATACTCCGGAAGTTCCCGGCAGTAAAAGCTGGGGAAACCGGATCCCGAGGATCGCCACATGGGTCCTGCTGACGGATCGCTCCAGCGGGCAACGATTTTGGGCAATCAATATGCATCTGGACCACAAGAGCCAGGTCTCACGTGAGAAGGGTGTGCGGCTGATGGCTAGGAAACTATCGGAGATGAACTCTTCCCGGGATCCGGTCGTCTGGATGGGCGATTTCAATGCAGTCGAGAACAATCAGGCACTTCGGTTTCTTTCGGGCAAAAGCTCGGAGATTGAGAAAGTATCGGATTTCCCGGACTTGCGGGAGACCTTTGCCGCGCTCCACCCGAACGAGTCAAAGCGCGGGACCTTGCACTTCTGGATGAGTGATCCGAACCGCCAGTGGAAAGTGGATCATATTTTTGTTTCGAAAGAAGCGAGTGTCCTGGAGGCGAAAATTGTCAGAAGCGGTGAACCCTACCTTTCGGATCATTTTCCGGTTACCGCAAGGGTTAGGTTCCCCCCTAGGGCTGCCAGATGAGTTGACGCAGCGAGGCCTTCAGCGGCTCCGGCCAGGGTAATTTTTCAATCGTTGCCGGATCGGCCCATTCCGGTGTGATGGCCTTCAATTGCTCCAAGTAGCCGTAGGCCTTTTCGATTTCACCGCCTTGGGTATAGGCGATTGCGAGTAAGGCGGTGGTGTTCTCGATTTCGGCTGGAGGCAGGCCTAATTTCACCGCCTTTTCGAGGTAGTCCAGTCCTTCGGTCGGGTGATCGGTCAGGAGAGCGATCCAGCCGGCGCGGATCGCGAAAAGCGGATCATTTGGAAAACGAAATATGCCGGTATTCAGGATTTCGATGGCCTGGCGTGGATCGCCATTTTCAAAAGCCGTATATGCAGCTTCCGCATAGTCTGTGGAAAAATGTTCAGATTCATGCTCTTGACTGATGAGATCGATCCATGCCCGGTGGGCTGCCGGGTAGTCACCAAGGCTGGTGTGGGCTATCGCCTGCACCCGTAAAACGGCTGAGCGGAGTGCTCCGTATCGACCCGCAATCTCCGCAAGCTGTAGTGAAGCACCGGCGTGCCCGGTATCTGCGGAAAGCTTCTCTGCCGCAGCCAAGGCGGATGCCGCCAAGTTTGGCTTGCCGAGCTTGATTAGATTTTCCCGATCCAATAATTCTGCCACAAATTCCTGGATTTCTTCTTCAGCCGCGCCTTCGGGAAGCTTCATCGAGGCGAGATCCGCTGATTTTTGCTGAATCAACTTGCTGAAAATTGGTGAAAAATCCGGCGACTCATAAGGATATAGATCATTTTCAAAAGGGATTTTCCGATAGTCCACGGCCCCGGGATTGAAAGGCTGTCTTGCCAATACTTCCAGCGCTGGCGGTAGCTGCTTTGCATAATGTATGCACAGATCGATGAGTTGCGCGTCTTGTTTCTCAAGAGCGAGATACAGCGCGGTAGCAAGTGGTAGCCCTTCGGGCGCGGATTCGATCACCGCCCGGATGGCTTTCGAATCACCACTGGCAAACGTTCTTTTGACAATCTCTTCATGGGCGAGCACAGCAGACGATATTTGCGGGAAATCGTGGGGGAAGGCAGCGGCCAAACGATGTCGTATCGCATCGTCCGCCGTATATATTGTGTAGCTTTCAGGTAGGTTCTTACCTTCGATTCCTTGCAATTCGTTCAATCGGTCCGGCGCGGGTATTGCCTCCGGTAATTGCGATGATGGGTCGATCCGGAATCCGCATGCTGCTGAGAGTAAACGCTCAGGAGCTTTTCCGGGTAGTTTCAAACGAATGAGGTGGGTGACCGTATTTTCTGATATGGAAAATGGAGAAGACGGGAGAGGAGAAAGGTGATGGAAAGCTATCGTGTCGTGTTCGACATCGCCCCGCAGAGGAATCGAGAGTCTTTGACGATTTTCAAGAGTGATCTTCAGAACGGTCTGGTCGAAGATGGCGGATACAGGTTTTGGAAATGCCGATAATGTTTCTCTGCGCAAAATTTCCCCGGTAGCTGTGTCCCGGATATTCCAGGTGATCGTCTTCCCGTCAGAGATAGGATTCGCGAGCAGTAAGGAATTCGCCGAGAAAGTCTGCAGTGTTGATGAATCGGGGATTTGAGGTAAGCCTCCGAGATTTGCGATTGGTTTGAGGGTTGCCGCGCTGCAGAGGAGATTTGTATCTCCACGCGAGACCAGGAGATAGCGGGAATCCGGAGAGAGCCGAAGGGGACCGATGGTGTCTGCCTTGGTGGGAAAAAGGATCGCGCCGATCAATGGACGGGGCTTCAGGTCCCAGCGAACAACTGTTGGATACTTTCCACCCAATGCGACAAAGACAGATTCCGATCGATTACCGACTACATCAGCAACCGGATAAGGATGCCGCAGCTCGTAGGTGGGAACGGGGAATCCGGATTTCGATGAAATTTCATCAAGCAGCTGTTCCGTGATTTCAGATGGATGATTCTTCAGCGACTCCAGCAAATACGCGGTCGCTTTTCCAGGCTCTCCCTCTTGGAGGTGCAAGCGGGCCAGGTTCTGCTGTGCGGCGCCGAGGCTCGAGAAATCCGGAATTGTCGTTTTCCGGGAATGGGTGGCTGTTTGTGGCTGGGAAGGAGGCTTTTGCCGCGCGGTCTGCGGGTGTTTTTCACACGCAGCGAGGCTCACGCAAAGAATGGCTAGAACTTCAAATTTCAAAACAGCGATTTGATCAATGAATGCCGCGGCGGTGACGATTTGCCGCTAAATTCCCGACGATGTCCGCTCACACCAGGGTTCCTTCCGTGACGCCCAGCTTCTCGGTAGCATGGATCTCATCCAGCAACTGATCGGCAGTGATTCTACCAGCGAGCAGATCCTGATATGCTTGAATCGTGGAAATGGCGTCTTCCCTATCCTCATCAAGGAGCTCAATGCGGTAGTTTTTCAACCCGGAGCTGAGAAGTTGATGGAAGAAGCGGGCACCGGTTTGAGCGCGTCCGTTGAACAACGTATTGCGGCAGCCGACATCTGCCTGGAGACGATGAAGTTGTCCCACACGGTCCCGAAGGTGGACAGCATGCTTTTCACAGGGTCTACCACAATCCTTGTAAGTGGTGCCGGAGCTCAGGAAGGTGCAGAAGACACAATGCTCCATATGAAACATGGGCATGTGCTGATGCAAAGTTAGCTCCAGCCAATTTGCAGGGGTTTTGGCGATGAGCTGCAGCACCTGCGTGATATTGAGGTCATAGGAAATCGTCAGCCGATCCAGGTTCGCGGATTCCTTGAGGATCTTAGCGGTTAGTGGATTGGCGGCATTGAGTGAGAAATCACCGATTTTGATAAGATCCGTGCGGTCCCGATAATGATGAAGCGCGGCGAGATTGCGCAGTAGCAGCCCGTCGGGTCCGGCTCGTTCGATGAGTTTCAAATACCCAGTTTCACCGGTTTTAATGATCCGCGGAGTCGCTAGAATGATGGCGGATTCCGCTCCTGAAGAGTCGCGCATCGCGATGGCATCCTTGTAGCGGCGGGGATCCTCAAAATCACAATAAATTTGCCCTACGCCCGATTCCAAGGCTGCTTCCAGCTGGGGTAGGGAACGTGTCAGAACGCTGAGTGCAGGGGTGGAGACCGTCCGTTCGGTTTCGGTCAGGGCAGGGAGGAAATCTTTTGCCGTTGCGTTGGTTTGACGAACTTTCACGGTAGGTTTCTTCGCCTCCAATGCGGCGACAAGATCTCTCCGGACCTGGTTCAAGGCGGAAATCGCTAGATGGCAATCACCGACAAGCCGATTATCGAGGCTATTGAGAGCGTATGGCGTATCACCCAGACGGGAAAGCTGCGCGATGAGGGTTTCGGTGGCCAGGGGGCGGTTCTGCGCTTCTGATAGATCGACAGCCGTTTTGCATTCCACACCATTAGTGGAAACGCTAAGTGGCTGGCCGGGGCAACCGGTGACGGTAAGATCCAGTGGAGTCTTTTTGATAGCAGGTTTTGCGGTCTGCCAGAATTTACGAATGGATGATTCCAAGGCTGGATCCGAAGTCTTATAGAGAGTTACGCCCGGGCGGATCCGGTCGAAATTGATTCCTGAAAAGTTGCGGTGGAAGATGATTCGATCATTCTCGATTTTCCAGATTGCGGCGCCCTGCTCCAAATCCCGGTTTTCGCCCGCATCGAAGACGACTCCATCGCCGGCCTTCAGGGGAGGTGTTTGCCGGGAGGGCGGCACATCAAGCCTGATCCAGCCGTTTTGTGCCTCAATGATCGTCCCAAGAAATGGTCCACGTTTTTTTCCGAATTTCCCATGGGTGAGATACGGATGGTTGGTCCCGGCCAGCCAGCCAGTCGTGAGGCCCCGGGAGAAAGTCATCTCAAGCTCGTATTTGTCCGTTGCTGTGACAGGAGGTAGTGCTTCTGTTCCGGTGGTCTGGGCCATCGCCGCATCAATCGCCTTCCGATAGACACGTGTTACCGCCGCGACGTATTCCGGGGTTTTGAGTCTTCCTTCGATTTTGAAGGACTTCACACCTGCCTTGATTAGTCCCGGAATCAGATCGACAGCGGCAAGATCCTGCGGGGAAAGAAGATAGCGGTGCTCTCCCATGTCCTTGGTTTCCCCGTCAACGACCAACTCGTAGGGCATGCGGCAGGCTTGTGCACATTCACCACGGTTGGCGGACCGTTGGCCCAGAGACTCGGAAGTCAGACACTGGCCGGAGTAGGCGACGCACAGAGCGCCATGAACAAAAACCTCCAGTGGCGTTTTTACGTCCACAGAGGCGAAGCGCTCAATTTCACCAAGCGAAAGCTCACGCGAAAGCACAGCGCGCTCCATCGGAAAAATTGTCTCGAGAAATGACAGGCCTTCCGGCGAAGTGAT
Source organism: Luteolibacter algae (assembly GCF_042683045.1). Classification (NCBI taxonomy): domain Bacteria; kingdom Pseudomonadati; phylum Verrucomicrobiota; class Verrucomicrobiia; order Verrucomicrobiales; family Verrucomicrobiaceae; genus Luteolibacter; species Luteolibacter algae. Next base: position 183,515 of record NZ_JBHUIT010000034.1, read on the forward strand.
GGTCATCTGCGTCGATGCATGAAGCTCGACATCCGGAGCAATCGCCCGCGCCATCTTGGCCAATCCCAGATCCTGGATGATCAATGCATCGCCACCCGCCGCCGCAATAAGCCGGAGCTGCTGCTCGGCGGCTTCGATTTCCTCGGTAAAGATCAAGGTGTTCATCGCAATGAATCCTTTCACGCCGTGCTTGTGAAGATATTCCATGAGCTCCGGGAGGTCTTCTTCCGAGAAATTATCGGCACGTAGGCGCGCATTGAACTTAGGCAGTCCGAAGAAGATTGCATTTGCTCCTGCAGCGACAGCCGCACGGGCGCAATCCCAGTTGCCAGCGGGAGAAAGAAGTTCGGGCTCGTTATCGAATGGAAGGCTCAAAGGTGTGAAGCTGGTGAAATGTTTTGCTGTCGACCGCGATGCGTGGTCGGTCAGGAGAGGCGGAGATACACGCAAAGAATTAATGGAAATCAAGCTTTTGCGCAACTGTCATGAATTGATGGGGTTATGTATCGGGTAGAGGAGATTTTTTATGTTACCGAAAGCGACAGGCACTTGGACAAAAGCGGAGGCGAGACATCTGTTGAATCGTGCGGGATTCGGCGGATCGCCAGATGAGATTTCCCGGTTCCACGCGCTCGGGCGGGAGGCGGCAGTGGACGTATTGCTGAATCCGGAGGAAAGCATCAAGGCGTTCCCAATGCCTGAATGGGCGGACCTGGAGAGCGCATTGGCAAAAAGCCACGAGCACTTGGTGGAACGGCAGGAAATGATGGAAAAAATTAAAACCCTTCCATCGGATGAAGGTGCAAAGCTGCGGCGCATGATTCAGGGGGAACGTCAAAAAGAAGTCCGCAGGCAGGGAATAGAGGCCCAGGGTTGGTGGTTTCGACGGATGTTGAGGACGCAGGCCCCACTACGGGAAAAAATGACCTTGTTCTGGCACGATCACTTCGCGACATCGGCCCAGAAAGTCAGGGAGCCGATGTTTCTGATGAATCAAAATGCACTTTTCCGGGAACATGCGACCGGCAATTTCCGTGATCTCACACAGGCAATCGTCCGTGACCCGGCGATGATGCTCTATCTCGATCTACCACGATCAAGCAGGGAGAAACCGAATGAGAATTTCGCCCGCGAGGTGATGGAGTTGTTCACCCTCGGGGAGGGAAATTATACGGAAACCGATGTGCGTGAGGCTGCCCGGGCCTTTACCGGATACGTGCTGAACCGGCGCACCGGGGAGGTGACCCAGAATGTGACAAGATGGGATGGTAGCGAAAAAACTCTCTTTGGACGGAGTGGCAGATTCAATGGGACCGATGTGGTGAAGCTGATCTTCAGAAAAGACGAGTGCGCGAATTTCATGGCGGGGAAACTGTGGGAGTTTTTCGTGTATGAAAATCCCGGACCGACGATCCAGATCAGCTTGGGTGATTCTCTGCGGAAAAACGATTATGAAATCGCTCCAGTGCTGCGTGAGATCTTTCTCTCGGAAGAATTTTATCGTGAAAATTCAAGAGCTGTGCAGATCAAAAGTCCCATACAATATCTGGTGCAGATGCTCAAGGAACTGGAACTGGAAGAACCTCCGCCAAGCCTCCCGATTCTCGGGCAGACCCAGCTCGGGCAGCAGCTTTTTATGCCTCCGAATGTTGCGGGTTGGGACTGGGGGAAGGCGTGGATCAATACAAATACACTGCTGGCCCGCTATAACCTGGCGGGGATGGTGACCAAAGGCGGACTGGGCGATAACCGGACCGGAAAGATGCGGCTCGGGAAAATGAGGGGGCGCCGGAGCAGACAAGGAAAATCGACTGCACCAGATTATGCCTCCCTTGTCGCAGAGCGCGATCGCCAGGATGTCAGCAGGCTTGTCGATGGCTTGATTGGCCGATTCTTCAGTATGCCGATTCCGGAAAAAGCCAGAACGTCATTTATCGAATATGCGGAAGAAAAAAGGGGGGTGGCTTTCACCGATACCGAGCTTGGCGAACTCTGCCACCTGATGCTGAGCACACCCTATTACCAGCTCTGCTAAGATAGGCGGAGAGCTGAACTTTTATTGGAAATAATTTTATGAAAACGAGAAGAGATTTTGTGAAATCCGCTGTCCTTGGTGCCTCGGCGACCTGGACACTGCCGGGCTTTGTGGACAGGACATTTGCGCAGCTGGGAGCCGAAGCTGCAGATCGCTCGGTGCAGTTCGCCAGTGGTAAGGATGATACGATTCTGGTGGTCCTCCAGCTCGCAGGCGGCAACGACGGATTGAATACGTTGGTGCCCTTCGAGGACGATAACTACTATAAATATCGTCCTAATATTGGGAAAAGGAAAAAAGATCTGATGACGCTGGCCGATGGGGTGGGGCTGAATGATTCGATGCCGTTTCTAGGCTCGATGTTCAAGGATGGCGAGCTGGGGATTGTTCAGGGAGTCGGTTATCCTAACCCGAACCGGTCCCACTTCGTTTCAACTTCCATCTGGGAAACGGCGGATACGAGCAATCGCTCCAATACCGGCTGGTTGGGTAGATATTTCGATAATGCCTGCAAGGGTCTGGACCCAACGGTGGGAATCAGTTTTAATAAATCGACTCCCGAGAGCTTTGGCGCGATGAAAAATCCGGGCGTGAGTTTGAGCTCTCCAGAGCTTTATCGCTGGATTCACAGTGGGGGCGATCTTGCCCGCGCGGAGGAATTCTTTGCAGAGCTGAATCAGCCTTCCGGCGATGACCTCGCAAATGATGGCGGCTCCATCGACATGCCGGCTGGAGGCAAGGTCGGCGGCGTGGTAGGAGAATCGAACCTGCAGTTTCTGGAACGTGTCGCGCTGGATGCCCGGCTGAGCTCCAAGAAAATCCTGGAGGTCGCCTCAAGACATAAAACATCCGTTAAATATGAGGGAACCTCGATCGCGAGAAACCTGAATCTTGTTTCGCGGATGATTGCCGGGGGGATGGCTACCAGGGTCTACTACGTCAGCCATGGTGGATTTGACACGCATACCGGTCAGGTGAATTCGCACGACCGATTGCTAGGACAGCTGGATTCTGCCTTGAAATCCTTTTTCGAAGACCTTCGCGAGCAAGGGAACGACAAGCGTGTCGTGCTGATGACTTTCTCTGAATTCGGGCGGAGGGTAGCTGAGAATGACAGTGGCGGCACGGACCACGGCAAGGCATCCTGCATGTTCGTGGCCGGAGGCGGAGTGAAAGGAGGACTTTATGGAAAATACCCGAGTCTGAGCGAACTCTCCCAAGGCGATCTCGAGCACTCTGTCGATTTCCGGAGTGTTTATGCGGATATTCTCGGGAGCTGGTTGAGGGCTCCTGGTATCCGGGAAATTCTCGGAGGCGACTATAATGGCATCGGTTTGCTCTGATAAGAGACGGGCATCGTGCTTGCATTGAAAGCACGCGGATATGAGTATCCGGACCGTTGTCCTATGGAAGCGATTCGTGTCGAGAAGGTGAGCAAAGTATTTGATGGCGCGGTAGTCGCTCTCAATGGCTTGAATCTGGAAATAAAAGCCGGTGAGCTTTTTTTTCTGCTCGGGGCGTCAGGGTGTGGAAAGACCACGTTGCTGCGTTGTATCGCAGGGCTGGAAACTCCCTCCGATGGCAGGATCTTCTTCGGTGAACTTGATGTGACGAAGCTCGCGCCGCACAAACGGGAAGCGGCGATGGTTTTCCAAAGCTATGCTCTATGGCCTCATCTATCGGTCAGCAGGAATATCTCATTTGGTTTGGAAGAAAGGAAAATCCCAAAAGCCGAAATCAAGGAACGTGTCGCGGAGGCTCTGAAAATGGTCCGGCTTGAGGGGTATGGTGAGCGCTCGATCGATCAGCTCTCGGGTGGGCAACAGCAGCGTGTGAGCCTGGCACGGGCGCTTGTGGTGAAGCCGAGATGTCTTTTGCTCGATGAGCCGCTGTCGAATCTGGACGCGCAGTTAAGGATAGAGATGCGTCGCGAGATCCGGAGCATTGTGAAGGATAATGGGCTCACAGCCATCTACGTCACCCACGATCAGGAAGAAGCCTTGGCGATGGCCGACAGGATGGCGGTTCTGGCAAAAGGCAGAATTGCACAGATCGGCACGCCGGAGGAAATCTATCGCCAGCCAGCCTATTCCCACGTTGCAAGCTTCATCGGTGAAACAAATCTTGCCGATGGTGATGTGATGGAGATGCATGAGGATTTTTGTTTTGTGAAGATCAATGGCACCGCGCTTGTAGGCCGGGTGACGGATAAAAATTGGCGTGGTCAACCGGGCGAAAAAGCCACTGTCTCCATCCGTCCGGAGGTATGGAGGCTTCACAAGGAAAGCGGCGAAAACGAGATTGCTGGAAAAGTTGTGGAGCGCAGCTATCTCGGCCAGCGCATCGAATATTTTGTCGATACGGTCATCGGGCGCCAGCAGGTGGTGGAGATGAATCCCTACGTCCTGCACTCTGTGGGCGATCACGTGACGCTCCATGCAAGGCATGGAGATATCGTGATTTTTCCCAAGTCCTAACCCAAAAAACAGGCGCTTCGGATATGAAAGCTCGACTCATAATCATCATTGCGCTTCTTGGAGCTATTATCGGACTACCACTGCTTCTCAAACGTGAGAGCGAGACTGCATCGCCGGCCACTGCGGATGACAGGCTGGTGATTATTTCGCCCCACAATGAATCGATTAGAAGAGAATTTGGCGAGGCTTTTGCCGCATACTGGAAAAGGGAGAAAGATAGAAGTATTTACGTTGATTGGCGGACTCCCGGCGGCACTTCTGAGATCCGCATGGTCCTGGACGCAGGATTTAAAGCCGCAGAAGAAACCGGCCGGCAAGGAATAGGCGTGGATCTGTTTTTTGGCGGAGGTGAGCCGGATTTCAGCGGCCAGGCAAAACTGGGGCGCTTTGTGCCGCTGGATATCTTTGGTCGAAAGCCGGAATTGTTCGGCGATGGGAAACCTGTTCCGGAAGTATTCAGCGGTGAGAGGTTTTATGCGGAGGATAAAGTCTGGGTGGGAACCTGTATCTCTCAGTTTGGGATTTGCTACAATCCGGATTTCATAAAGCGTCTGGGGATTTCCGCTCCCGGGAGGTGGCAGGATCTTGGAGACAAGGGATATGCTGGAACTTTAGCCCTTGCGGATCCGTCAAAGAGTGGATCGGTTGCCAGAACTTTCGAGCTCATCGTCCAGGGAGAAATGCAAGCCGCCCGGTCCAGGGGGGATAGCCTCGAAAAAGGATGGGACGAAGGCCTGCAGCTCATCCAGAGAATGGCTGCCAACGCACGATATTTTACAGATAGCGCTTCGAAGATCCCGCAAGATGTCGGCCAGGGTAATGCGGCGGCTGGGATGAGTATCGATTTCTATGGTCGCAGCTACGCTTCCGAGCTGAGCACTCGCGAGGGTAGGCCACGTGTGGTATGGATTGCACCAAAGGGCGGGACTACGATGAGTGCGGATCCGATCGCTGTCCTGAAGGGAGCTCCGCATCCTATCATTGCCCAGGAATTCGTCGGTTTCTGTATGTCGGAAGAAGCTCAGAAACTCTGGTTTTTGCTTCCCGGAAGCGATGGTGGTCCTGTCAGGAGGGCATTGCACCGTTCTCCAATCCGGCGCGACGTTTACGACGATCAGACCATGCCGCTGACAACCATGCCGGACGTGAGGCCTTACGAAGGCGATGCGAATTTCATCTATGAAAAAGAGCTTACAGGCAAAGTGTTCAATACACTGCGCCAGCTGGTAAAAGTGATGTGTATCGACTCACATGAGGAAATGAAAAGTGCATGGCAGGCAATGATTGCTGCGGGTATGCCGGATGAGGCTATGGCTGTATTCCAGGATGTTTCGAACGTATCCTACCGGATTGCAGGGCAGGGGGATCCCGGCTTGGACAGCAGAGATCCAATGATCCAGGCCGCGCGGATGCATGAACTTGGAGAGATGTTCCGGGCGAATTATCAGCAGGCGGAGAAGATCGCTGAGTCCGTAACTAAACGACCGTTGAAATGATGAACCGGAATCTGGCATGGACGATCGCTCTGGCGGGTATGGCACTATTTGCTGTGTTTTTTTTCTACCCGGCCGGGATGGTGATGAGACAGGCATTTGAGATGGCCGACGATGACGGAAAAACGGTCTGGACCTGGAAGGTGCTAGGTCAGATCTTTTCGAACCCGATCTACCGGCAGGGTCTTGTAAACGCATTGTGTATGGGATTTGCCAGCACTGCTTCCACGCTCATAATCGCTTTTCCTTTGGCGCTGATCGGCCACCGATATGACTTTTTCGGGAAACGATTCCTCTCTGTGCTGATACTTGCTCCGATGATTTTACCCCCATTTGTTGGGGCTGTCGGAATCAAGCAAATGTTGGGAGTGAATGGGGCCCTGAATGCGCTGCTGATTCGGTCGGGCGCGATGGATCCCATGTCCCCATTCGACTGGCTGGCTGAGTGGCGGTTCGGCGGAATGGCTTTGATGAATGCGCTGCATCTTTATCCTATTTTATACCTCAACATCAGTGCGGCGTTATCGAATCTCGATCCAGCAATGGAGCAGGCTGCGGAGAATCTCGGCTGCCCACCTTGGAAGCGTTTTCTAAGAATCACCCTTCCGTTGGCGATGCCAGGGGTTTTCGCTGGCACATCTCTTGTCTTTATTTGGTCCTTCACAGAGCTCGGCGTGCCGTTGGTCTTCGATTTCGCACGAATCACGCCCGTGCAAATTTTTGATGGGATCAAAGGGTTGGAAAATAATCCGGTGCCCTACGCGTTGGCGGCCGTTCTGCTTGTAATTGCAGTGATGGTTTTTGCGATTGCAAAGGTGGTGCTTGGAAAATCCGCTTTGGGTGCGGCTCCACGCCCAAAAGGCAGGAACAGCACTCATAAGCTCTCCGCCGTCAAAAGCTCCATCTGTGCCGGCATTTTCTTGGGAATATTCGTGATCGCTTTCATTCCGCATGCCGGAGTGATTTTGCTCTCACTGGCGGAAAGATGGTATGGAACAATTATCCCCGGCGAGCTGACGCTTCGGCATTATATCGAAGCGCTGGGTAGTGGACTCGTCGTCCCTTCGATACAGAATAGTCTGATGTATGCGGGCACGGCGACTTTACTAGCAGTCGTTGTTGGTGTGGCAATGGCTTGGGTAATTGTTCGTTCCGATCTGAAAATTCGGGGATGGCTGGATGCGATGGTCATGCTTCCGTTGGCTGTGCCGGGATTGGTAATGGCCTTCGGCTACCTGGCTCTTTCACAACAGGGCAAGCCGTTCCATCTGCTGATCGGAGCCGGAGAGAGCCCATTCCTGCTATTGGTCGTGGCTTATGGAATACGGCGCTTGCCGTATGTGGTCCGTTCGGCGGTAGCAGGGCTTCAACAGAGCAATCCTGCCCTGGAGGAGGCTGCTCGCTCACTTGGGGCATCGCCTTTGCGGATGTTGCAACGGGTGGCTGTTCCCCTTATCGCAGCAAATCTTGCCGCAGGTGCAATTTTGGGTTTTGCGTTCTCTATGCTGGAAGTCAGCGATAGCCTGATTTTAGCGCAGCAGACCCAACATTATCCGATCACAAAGGCCATCTATACCTTGCTCAGCACCCTTGGAAATGGAACGGAGTTGGCCGCCGCGCTTGGGGTTTGGTCCATGGTCTTTCTTTTCGTGGCAATCATGGGAGCCGCAGTGCTGGGAGGAAAACGTGGAAGCTTGTTCAAGCTTTGAACCTGCCGAGCTGTTCAAGGGGAAAGGAAAAGCGGCCCGACCGACCTTCCTCCAGGAAAAACCCATAACCTGAAGGCGTCTCGCTCGGACCGCTCGTCTTTCGACATGGATTAATAAGCAATCCGGAGACTATTTCTTTCACATTTTGGAAAAATATTTCAGAGCCCCAGCGAGGAATAGATCTGTCTGGTGGCGTGGGATTTATTCAAGGTGTAGAAATGGATACCAGCGACTTTGTTATCCAGTAATTCTGCGCATTGCTGTGCGGCATAGTGGATGCCGGCGCGTTCGACAGCCTCCGGGCCGCTGGCATCCGCCCGATTGAGCGCTTTAATCAGTTTTGCGGGATAACGGGCGCCAGCTGCCAGTTCCGCCATCCTCTTCATACTTGAGAGCGTCGTCACGGGCATGATGCCGGCAATGATCGGAACGTTGATTCCCGCAAGTTCACAGCGTTCCCGGTAATCGAAGAAATCATGGTTGTCGAAAAATAGCTGGGTGCAGATGTAATCCGCTCCGGCATCGACTTTTGCCTTCATGTTGTCCAGTTCCTCCACCCGGTTCTGGGTCGCGGGATGACCCTCTGGAAAGCCTGCGACGCCGATGCCGAAGCCGCGTGGATCCAGATGACGGCCGGATTCGTTAAAGGTTCTGATATGGCTTACGAGATCTGCCGCGAACCGGAAATCGCCCTGTGACCAATCGTAATCCGGTTGATTTTTCGGAGGATCGCCTCGGAGCGCGAGGATGTTGGCGACTCCGGCTTCCGCATAGCGGGTAAGAATCGAATCAATCTCTTCCCGGCTGTGCCCGACACAGGTGAGATGCGGCACCGGCGGGATGCTCGTGGTCTGTTTTATGCGGAGAACCAGATCATGGGTCAGCTCTCTGGTGCCGCCACCCGCTCCATATGTGACGGACACAAAAGAGGGGGAAAGCGTTTCCAGATCACGGATGGTTTCATAAAGCTCTTCCCATGCAGAGCTGGAACGGGGCGGGAAAAACTCGAAGGACAACGATGGCTTCGGGTTGGAGAGAATGTCGCTGATGTGCATGCGGGTAGAAAGGATTGGCCAGGGCAGTTGAAAATTGTATGAAACTTTGCCGTATTAGTGGTGTTGCTATAAACGCGGGCGGATATTTGCTCCTAATGTCCAAACTTTAAACTTTAATTTTTAATGAAAACCATACTTCTAATCGGAATCTGTGCTGGCGGGGTGGTTTCCCCATCGCACGCGCAGCCGGATGATCGGCCTGGCGATAAGGTTCACCACCCGTCGATGGCGGAAGAGCATGGAAAAATGACACGCAGGAATAAGGGACATGAGCCGGATCGTCCGCCGTCACCTGATGGAATGTTCAAGCGTATGGATGCCAATGCCGACGGAAATATATCCAGAGAGGAGTTTTTCGCTCATCCACGCCTGGAGCGGCTGCCGGAGGAAAAGCGCAACGTTTTGTTTGCACGATTGGATAAGGATTCCGATGGGGTTCTCAGCTTTCGTGAAATTGAAGAAATGCGCAATGAATCCGAGCGGCGCCACAGGGAAGAATTCCGCCAGCTGGATGTTGATAAGAGTGGTGGATTAAGTTTCGAAGAATTCAGCAAAGGCGAATTTTTCAAAAAACTTCCGGATGGAAAGAAAAGACAGATTTTCAGACGTATGGATACCAATAAGGACGGTCAGATTACCGAGGAGGATAGGCCCAAGGGCCCTCCACATAAGAAAAAGCACTGATCCGATTCAGATGATTTTCACAAGGCCGTGATGCGTAAGGAAC
>NZ_JBHUIT010000034.1:193061-283799 GCF_042683045.1 Luteolibacter algae
GCCCTTTTGAATTTTTCATTTTGCTCTCACAGGACAGAGCATTTTCGTCCGCCGATTACTCCGGGATCTCGCCCTTCATGGATTCCTGGGCGAGCGTTGTAGCGAGAACGTCCTTGCGGAGGTTGCCACCTTTACGCTCGGAGAGCCAAAGAACAATCGGGGAAGCAACAAATATCGAGGAGTAGGTTCCGACTACCAAACCTACCAGGATCGTCATCGAGAAATCACGCAGTGCCGCACCACCGAAGATCGCAAGAATCAGGACGGTAAGGATAGTGGTGGAAGAGGTGAGCAAAGTTCTTGAGAGTGTCGTATTGATTGCCTCATTCATGATATCGCGGACATCGCCCGTGCGGATTAGCACGGTTTCACGAATCCGGTCGAAGACGATGATCGTGTCGTTGATGGAATAACCGGCGATCGTAAGAATCGCGGCAACATGGATCTGAGTAAGTTGCTCGCCGATGAGAACGACAATACCGATGGCGATGAGTATGTCGTGCAGCACAGCCACGATGGCACCCACCGCGAAAGATAGCTCGAAGCGGAGAACAATATAGGTGAAAATTCCGATCACTCCGACGCAGAGGGCTAAAACTGCTTCTTTCAAGAAACTGCCGCCAATGATTGCGGAGACCTGTTCCTTTGATGCTGCCTGCACGTAGCTTCCATCATCGGCTGTTTCTCCTAAAAACGGGATTTCTGCCCGGAGTGTTTCGACAATGCTTTCTGCGTCTTTGCTATCACCGCGGATAGTAAGGAGCGTGCCGCTTCCCGGAATCGTTTGTTCCTGTGGGAAAGCCTCGCGGGTGAGCCTGGCCTTCGAAAGAGCCGCATTCACATCGTCCAACGGGATAACCTCATCACCAATCTGGAAAGTGATGACCGTGCCTCCTGTGAAATCGACGCCCAATGCTGCCTTCTGCTTCACCGCAAATGTCGCAAGAGAGATAACGATCAAAACCGACGAGACAACCGCGCAGGCCTTCGCTTTTCCAACGAAATCGAAGGTGGAGGATTTGATGAGGTTCAAAAACGAAAGGTTCCGCAAAACACCGGTGTCAATTCCCCAGCGGAAAAGGACACGGGTTCCCAGAATTGCCGAGAACATGGAAGCGACGAGACCAATCGTTAGTGTAAGTGCGAAGCCTTTTACGCTGCCGCTCGCCATCGCAATGAGGATAACGCACGAAATCAGAGTGGTCAGGTTGGCATCCAAAATGGAGGAGAATGCCTTTTCGTATGCGGAACCAATTGCGTTTTTGAGAGATTTTCCATTCTCCATTTCTTCCCGGAGGCGTTCATAGATCAGAACGTTGGCATCGACCGCCATACCGATGGTAAGGATCAGGCCGGCAATACCCGGAAGGGAGAAGGTGAAACCGAACATGGCCATGACGCCGAAGAGAATTACCGCGTTAACTACCAACGCGATACATGCAACAAGGCCCGCCGTGCGATAGTAAATGAGAATGAAAATCGCGGTGAGCAGAAGACCGGCAAGACCGGACGAAATGCCTTGCTTGACGAATGCGGAACCGAGAGTCGGGGAGACGCTGCGTTCTTCTTCAACGATGAGCGGGTTTTCCAATGGGTTCATCAGGGCGTTCGCGAGTTTTTTCGTTTCGCCCGGTTCGTTAAGTCCGTTGATCACGAAATTTTTGCCCAGAGGAACACTTTGAACCACTGGAGCGCTGAGCACTTTTCCATCCAAAACGATAGCGATACGATCGATTCCCGGGCGCATTTTTGCTGTGAGTGCGATCATCTTGTCGGTGCCTTCACGATTCAGCGTGATATCCACCGCATCCTGGCGGGATGGGGAAGGATAGGCATTGGCGATATCCGAGCCACCCAGCGCCGCACGGCGGTTGAGGAGGATGGGGGTGGTGAATTCGTTGCCGTCTTCGTCTTCCTGGGTCAACTCGTATGCCCGGTAGCCAGGGACGATTTCATCTCCATCGAGGACTCTCTGAGCCAGGGATTTGCCATCCGGACTGGCTTCGCCATTGCGGGTGGAGACTTCACGGAGTTCCAGTTTTGCGACAGTCTCCAGGGTTTCACGGATCTGGGCGGATTCCTGTGGCTCCACACCCGGCATTTGAACCAGGATACCATCATCACCTTGGCGAGCAATCAGGGGCTCCGAAGTGCCCATGGAGTTCAAACGGCCTTCGATAACGCGGATCGCCTCTTCCACCTGATCTTCAGTGACTTTCATCAACTCCCCATTGGCATCTTCCTTAGGCTGGATACGGAGGGAGAAAGCAGAACCGCCGATAATGTCGATACCACCTTTCAGACGGTCTTTCGGAGGGAATATGGCAAACGCACAAAGAGCACAGATGCCGAGAAGCAATACCGTGCCGATATTGCGCTTGCGGCGCTCGATTTCCGTGGCGAAATACCAGAAAAACAGTATCAGGAGGGTGATGCCTGTCAGGAACAGGACTAATGGATCCTTGAAGAAAATGAGCGCTAACATGGGTGGATTCAGTGGAAGTAAATAGCGGTAATCTGGAAAAGGGATCGCTTAAGCTTCTTTTTTGATGACAGAGGCGATAGCGGCTTTATCAAACTCAAGATTGGTGCCTTCCGCGACTTTCACCATGACGGTTTTTTCTTTCACATTGTGGACTAATCCATGAAGCCCGGCAGTGGTGACGACCTTGTCGCCGTTTTTCAATGCCGCGATGCGTGCCGCCTGCTCTTTGCGTTGGCGCTGCTGGGGACGAATCAGCAAAAAGTAGAACATGATGATCATCACCGCGAACATGAACGGTCCGCTGCCGATGATTGCCTGGATGCCTTCAGGCTTTGCTGGGGCTGTGGCTTGGGCGAGAGTATTGAATAAGTTGATCATGATTCGGTTTGCTTGGCGTTGTATCGTTGGATGAAAGATTCTTTGAATTCTGAAAAGGTTCCCGCCAGTATCGCTTCCCGCGCGTGGCGTGTGAGGGACAGGTAGAAATGCAGATTATGGAAGGAAAGCAATCGTAAAGAGAGCATTTCACCTGCCCGGAACAGATGGCGGATGTAGGAACGGGAAAAACGGGACACATGCGGATGGCTGGATTCGCACAAGGGGCGTTGATCGTTTGCGTGGACGAGATTCTTGATATGTATCGGTCCGTCCAAGGTAAATGCCACACCATGACGAGCGATGCGGGTGGGCATCACACAATCAAACATGTCCACACCGCGCGAAATCATCTCAAGGATCTGTGGAGGTGTGCCGAGTCCCATCGCGTAGCGCGGTTTATCTTTCGGTAAAAATGGCACAGCGTTATCGATCGCACGGAACATTTCTTCTTCCGGCTCCCCGACGGAGACACCGCCGACGGCATAGCCGTCGAAATCCAGCTCCACAAGCTCGCGGGCGGATTGCTCACGCAGATCCGCGTAAATTGATCCCTGGACAATGCCGAAATGGTGTTGTGGCAGAGCGTTGGTGAGAGGCTGGTTTTCGGTGATCCAGTCTTTGCAGCGTTTGGCCCAGCGGGTGGTTAGATCGAGGGATTTCGACGCGTATTTTTCCTCGCAGGGGTAGGGTGGACACTCGTCGAAAAGCATGGCGATATCCGAGCCAAGCGAAGCCTGGATTTCCATGGACAGCTCGGGGGTAAGCATCATTTTCGATCCATCCAGATGGGATTGAAAGCGAACGCCTTCCTCCGTGATTTTGCGCATCTTCGCGAGTGACCAAACTTGGAAGCCGCCTGAATCGGTCAGCATGGGCTTCCGCCAGGTGGTGAAATCATGGAGACCCCCGAAGTTTTTGATCAGCTCATGTCCCGGGCGGAGCCAAAGGTGATAGGTGTTCCCCAGAATTATCTGGGCACCCAGATCTTCGAGCTCCGCAGGATGGAGGGTTTTCACCGATCCCTGTGTGCCCACGGGCATAAAGATGGGTGTTTCCACATCGCCATGCGGGAGAGTTAGCAGACCGGCGCGCGCGGAAGTCTTCTCGTCGGTATGTTGCAATAAAAAAGGCATGAACGATGGAAAGCGTTTGAGAATATAGGGCTGGAGCGCAAGGATTGTGGCTTCCAAAGCCACAAATACCAAGTGAATGGATACCCGCCACCGTTGGGCGAGCTTTCAGTAATTTGATATTTCTCAGCGAAATCCTAGAGCTCGAAAAAACGCTTCGCCTTCTCCAGGAAACCTTCGTGAATCGGCGAGTTGTGATCGCCGATGGATTCTGAGAAAGCGCGGAGTTTTTGCTGTTGCTCTTTGTTCAGCTTCGTCGGCACTTCTACCTGGACAGTGACGTTGAGATCACCGCGATGGCCACCGGATAAAGAAGGCATTCCCTTGTCCCTGACCCGGAAAGTCGTGCCTCCCTGGGTGCCTGTCGGGATTTTGATCGAGGCCTTGCCGTCAAGGGTCGGAACCTTGAGTTCGCCACCGAGGGCGGCTGTGCTGAAAGGTAGTGGAACATCACAGAAAAGCGTTGTGCCCTCGCGCTCAAAGACATCGTGGTCCTCGACGTGGAGGAAAGCATACAGATCACCGGCCGGACCTCCGCGGACACCGGCATCTCCATTCCCCGTGGAACGCAGGCGAACACCTGTGTCCACACCTGCGGGAATGCGCAGCTTGATACGTGTGCTTCGTTCCACACGACCCTCGCCATGACACTCGTTGCATGGATCTGAGACAATTTCGCCATTGCCACGGCATTCCGGACAGGTCGATTGCTGGATGAAAATCCCCGCCTGCCTGCCGACGACGCCGCGGCCACCGCATGTGGAGCAGGTTTTGACTCCGCCCGAGCCTTTCGAGCCGGTGGCATTGCATTTTCCACACGGGACGTTGCGCTCGATCTCAAGCTCCTTTTCCACTCCCGTGGCAGCTTCCTCAAGAGTGATCTCCATGTCATACCGGAGATCAGAGCCGCGTTGCTTGCCGGAACGCTTCCGCGAAGATCCTCCGCCGCCGAAGAATTCCTCAAAGCCACCTCCGAAGGCTCCGCCGAAGACCTGTGAGAAAATATCAGCGGGATCGTGGAAACCACCACGTCCACCGCCCATCCCACCGGAAAATGCATCATGACCGTAACGATCGTATGCGGCGCGTTTGTCCGGATCGGAAAGCGCTTCATAAGCTTGGCCCAGTTCCTTGAACTTGTCTTCGGCGGTAGGATCGCCGGGATTTTTATCCGGGTGGTATTTTACCGCCAGCTTCCGGTAGGCTTTTTTGATTTCTGCAGCGTCAGCCGATTTGGAGACACCTAGAATTTCGTAATAATCGCGAGGCATTCGTATGAAAGAGTAAAAACTTGATGTGTGAAAATACCGTCTGTTTTATCAGGCAGGTTGTTCAGGATCCGCAGCTGCTGCGACGACGACTGAAGCGGGGCGCAGGAGGCGATCACGGATTTTAAAACCACGGCGGGTTACGCGAATGATTTCGCCCTCAGGCTGGTCCGATGGCTCTTGGGAGACCGCATCGTGAAGGTTTGGATCGAACTGACCTACGGTCGAGATTTCCTCAACACCCTGATTGGTCAAAAAGTCGTTGAGCTGCTTGCGGACCATTTCCATGCCAATGTAGATCATGGAAGATGTGTCTTGTGCCGCGGCTAGCATACCCATCTCGAAATTGTCGATCACCGGAAGAAGGTCCTCAAGGAGGCGCTGGTTCGCATAGCGAATGGCTTCCTCGCGTTCGCGGGCGGTGCGTTTGCGGAGATTGTCCATCTCAGCGGCGGTGCGGAGAGAAACTTCCTTCCACTTTGCTGCTTCTGCCTCGAGTTGTTCCCACGGATCGAGTTCTGCAGCCGGCTCAGCTTCCTGGCTTTCCGGATTTGCTGTTGTGGCATCGATCTCCTCCGTGGATTCTGGGGTTTCGTCTTGCGGTTGGGAATCGTCTTGCTTCATGCGGGGTATGTGTAATCAGGATTTTCGCAAGGTCAACCCTTTGGGAAGCCGCCAATTCGCATAATACGCAAAAAAGTTCCAAAATCTCTTCCTGTCGGATCGGGAATGCGAAAAACCCGCCTGGAAAAGATTGCCGGACGTATGGTCGGCAAAGGGAAATTTCCAGACGGGTTGGCCGTAGCCGTTTTTCTTGAGGAAAAGAGTATCTCAGTAATCCATTATGATGTGGCGGGAGCGGCGGTGCTCGCTGGATCACCGAAAACGTAGCCTCTGGCCAGGGTTTCGTAGTCCGCGATCTGTCCGGCTATCCAGTCTTCGCTCTTGTTCAATTCCTCCGCGAGAATTCTTGCCACCTCAGCGGATGCCTCGATGCTTGCTTTGGCATTGAGTAGTAAACAGCGGCTGCGGCGGGCGAGGACATCCTCCACACTTCTCGCCATCTCCTCGCGGGCGTGCCAGCGCACTTCCGCAGCAGTCAGGCTGAGCGACGGATGAATTTGCCTACTATCGTCCAAGGCGCGGATGCCTGCTGCATCAGAACCATAGGGCCGGAGGTTTGCCTCTGGAATTTCTCCACGTGTCCAGCCCCGGATCTGCAATGTCGCGGTTTCACAGGGTTTCTGTTCCACGCCCGAGACCATTTCCGCCTGGTCAATCACGTCCTCCGCCATTTTCCGGTAGGTTGTCCACTTCCCACCCGTGACAGTGATGAGACCGCTGTTGCTGACGACAATGGTATGATCGCGTGAAATCGCCGCCGTATCCGAACTGTCTCCGGAACTGACCAGCGGGCGCAGGCCTGCAAAAATACTGAGAACATCCTCGGGGCGAGGGTCTTTGGTGAGATATTTTGCGGCATGTTCCATGATAAATTCCACTTCGGAAGCCAGAGCACGCGGCTCCAGCGATTTCTCCGGAAGAGGCGTATCGGTGGTGCCAACCACCACGCAATCATGCCATGGCACGGCAAAGAGAACCCGGCCATCCGCGGTCTTCGGAATCATAATCGCGGAGTTTCCAGGTAGGAATTCCTTGGGAAGCACGATGTGTATGCCTTGACTGACGGTTACCATCGGCTTGGCGGTTTTCTCATCCTTCGCACGTAGTTCATCCACGAAGATTCCCGTAGCATTGATCACACAGCGGGCGCGAACCTGGAATGCTTCTCCGGATTCCGCATCCATTGCCTCGATTCCGGAAATGATCCCGTCAGTTTTCAGCAAGCCGGTGCATTTCGCGTAGTTAACGATTTTCGCACCGAGACCAGCGGCCGTTTGAGCGAGATTTACCGCGAGTCGGGAGTCATCGAACTGCCCGTCATGATAAGCAACGCTGCCCGTCAGACTCTCGGTTTCCACGGTTGGAATGCGTTTGATCGTTTCCTCCTTTGAAAGCCAGCGGCTCGGACCAAGGCCAAGCTTACCTGCAAGGTGATCATATACTTTCATGCCGATTCCGTAGAAAGGGCCTTCCCACCAGCTATAGTTCGGAATCACGAAGGATAAATCGTGGACCAGATGGGGAGCGTTTTTAGTAAGTCTGCCACGCTCGCGAAGAGCCTCCAGGACAAGGGATATGTTACCTTGCTGTAAATAACGCACGCCGCCGTGGACGAGTTTCGTTGAGCGTGAGGAAGTGCCTTTTGCGAAATCCGCCTGTTCGATCAGGACGACGGAATGTCCGCGGGATGCTGCGTCCACAGCAGCGCCGAGACCGGTCGCGCCACCGCCGACAATGCAAAAATCGTAGGGTTCCTTGGCGTTTTTAATGTGATTGAGTGATTGTTCTCGTTTCATGATTCTTGTTCTGGGAGTTCCCATGCTTTTGCGCGTTCGACTGCGCGTTTCCATCCGGTTGCGAGTGCGTTCATTTCGGAGTCCTCGCGTTCAGGCTTGAATCTAGCACCTTCTTTCCACCGGGCCACGATGTCTTCCTTGCTTTCCCAAAAGCCTACTGCGAGCCCTGCCAAATAAGCGGCACCGAGGGCAGTGGTTTCGACATTCTCCGGCCGCACTACGTTGAGTTTCAGGAGATCCGATTGGAATTGCATGAGTGGTGTGCTGCGGGAAGCTCCGCCATCGACGCGCAGTTCCGTCATTGGCATCCCGGCATCCTTTTCCATGCAGTCCGCTAGGTCAGCGCTTTGATAGGCGATTGCTTCCAGGGCCGCACGGCAGTAATGCTTGCGATTTGTGCCGCGGGTCATCCCCACGCACGCACCCCGTGCATACGGATCCCAATGGGGTGCCCCCAATCCAGCGAAGGCCGGCACCAGATACATACCCCCTGCATCAGGCACCTCGGAGGCGAGTTGGCTGCATTCCTCCGCAGAGCGGACCAGCTGGAGCTCATCGCGCAGCCATTGGACCACCGCACCGCCCATGAAGATCGATCCCTCAAGCGCATACTCGGTGATTCCGTTGATGCGCCAAGCGATGGTGGTCAGAAGATTATTCTTGGAGCGGATGGCTTTTTCACCGGTGTTCATAAGCAGGAAACAACCCGTGCCGTAGGTGTTCTTCGCCATTCCGGGCTCAAAGCAAGCTTGTCCGAAAAGTGCCGCATGCTGATCGCCCGCGATACCGGCGATGGGGACTTTTTTCGTCGTGTGGCCATAAATCTCGCTGCTGCCTTTCACTTCCGGGAGCATGCAGCGGGGGATATTGAAAATTTTCAGAATCTCATCGTCCCAATCATCTTCGTGGATGTTGTAGAGCAAGGTCCGCGAGGCATTGGTCGCGTCCGTGATGTGGACTTCCCCATCGGTGAGTTTCCACACCAGCCAGCTATCGATTGTTCCAAACAACAAATCGCCGGCTTCCGCCCGCTCGCGGACACCCTTCACGTTCTCCAGAATCCAGCGGAGCTTTGTGCCTGAAAAATACGGATCAAGACGCAACCCTGTTTTGTCTCCGAATTTGTGCTCCAGCCCTTCTTCCTCTTTAAGCTTCGCGCAGTAGTCAGCCGTGCGCCGATCCTGCCAGACGATGGCATTGTAGACGGGTTTGCCGGTGTTTTTGTCCCACACAACGGTCGTTTCGCGCTGATTTGTGATACCTATCGCGGCGATGTCCCGATGGCGTAGATCCGCTTTTCCGAGCGCCTCCGCTTCCACCGCAGTTTGGCTGGCCCAGATTTCCATGGGATCGTGCTCGACCCAACCCGGTTTCGGATAAATTTGAGTATATTCTTTTTGGCTCACTGCCACGACTTCCCCTGCGTGATTCACGACGAGAGCCCGTGAGCTTGTCGTTCCCTGATCAAGGGCTAGGATGAATTGTTCGGATTTCATAATTTTTTTAAGTTATCGTTGGGTTTCTTAGTTTAATAAATTTGTTAGGCCGAAAAGAGGGCGCGATACAGAAATGCACCGGCCACCCCGCCAATCAACGGGGCGATTATCGGGACCCAGGCATATCTCCAGTCCGAGCCACCTTTTCCGGCGATCGGTAGTAATTGGTGGGCGATGCGTGGGCCGAGATCCCGGGCTGGATTGATCGCGTAACCCGTGGGTCCGCCAAGCGAAAGCCCGATGGAAACAACCAGCAAGCCGACAAGTAACGGGCTCCACCAAGTGGCGACCAACGCCTGCAAGAGAGGTGGAACATTGCCCAGTGCTTCAAGTTCAGCGGCAGGAATACCGGCTCCTATTTTCCCGATGGCCAGCACACCGAAGACAAGCATCGCTGTGCCGATAATCTCGGTGATCAGTGCCGGACCGGTCTTGCGGATCGTCGGTGCGGTCGAGAAACAAGCAAGTTTCCCGGCCTTGTCATCAGTCTCCGCCCAGTGAGCCAGATAGGTGAGCCAGACGAGAGTCGCACCCGTCGCGCCACCTGCAATCTGCGCCAGAATGTAGCCCGGCACCTGTGACCAGGAGAAATCACCTATGGAAGCCAATGCCACGGTGACCGCAGGGTTGAGATGAGCGCCCGAGATCCGGCCCACGGAGTAGACTGCCATCGCCACGCCAAGTCCCCAACCAGTGGTTATCACCATCCAGTCGCCATTCTGTCCCTTGCTCTGTTTCAGGACAACATTCGCAACCACTCCGTTTCCCAGAAGGATCAGAATTGCCGTCCCGATAAATTCCGCGAGATATGGATTCATTTGTTAATTATGGGTTTGATATTTATTTTAATCCAGCTGTTTCGAAAATTCAGAATGTGTATGACAGGTTTAATCCTACCCACGCTTCGTTATCAGTATCGAGCGCATCCAGGGCAAAAGAATACCCGGCGAGTGGCTTTACAGTCAGCCCCTCGGCCAGAGTGACCGGAAGGCCGACGGCGAACGTGAGATTGTCCAATCCATTGCCTCCCGTTCGGTAGTTTTCCGAGTATCCCAGCACTCCATAACTGACCAGGGTGGTGGATTTCGAGAGTTCCAGAGAATGGCTTAGTTTTACCTCATGATACCATCCATTACTACGGGCATTATAGGAGAACCAGGCGGAGGTAGCAAAACCGGCCGAAAGATCTCTGGTCAGATTGAAAAAGTATTCTTCGCTATCGATTCCGTCTTCTCCGGGGAAGTGATACCAGATCATCCCTGCGGATGCCGTGTAGGGACCGAAATCATGGTAAAGGTATGCGCTTGGGGTCAGCTCTCCGTATTCGCCATTGAACGAATTGCCATTGAAGAGGTTGAGATGGACATGATCGAAGAAATCAAGATCGATCGCCTCCCAGGCAATTGGGTTTCCGGAGGAGGAGTCCACACCCCTGTAAACGTGCAAACTTTCAAAACCTGCTGTCAACGTTGCCCTGAACCACGGACCTTCCGGTGAAGGATCAACCAAGAAGGAGCCGTTATTGCCGTTATTTTTACTCCCTGCATGCACGGTGGTGGAAACAAGCCCCAAGAGGCCGAGAGCTATACCTAATGAATTGGGTTTCATAATGAGTTTTTGTTTTTTGTTGGATCTTCAATGGCGGAAGAGTCCGGTTCCATCGATTGGTTGAAATCTTTACTTGGATTTCATTGATCACAATAAAAAAGCTTATAGCAAAAGGGATTAATGGCTTAGGTTTAAATCAATAAATCCAAGTTTTGAGCGATTTTTTGAACTTTTTTAGGGCCGAATCCAACTGAAACACGAGTTTTTGTGTTGGAAATTCAATAAAATAAATTGGACTTTATTGGGAAAATAATTCAGAGAATTTACCTCGAAACTATGTTGGTATCCGAACGTCAGCGAAAAATTCTGCAACAAGTGCAATCCGAAGGCTCTGTCCGCACCTATGAACTGGTCGAACTTTATGGTGTTTCCGATGAAACGATCAGAAAAGATCTGAAGGTTTTGGAGCAGCTGGGGAGGCTTGTGAGAAACCATGGCGGAGCTTTGCGCCTAGCTCCGGAACGTTTTGAGCTTCCCTTGCCGGAACGTGTCGCGATCAATGAGCGGGAAAAGGATCTCATAGCACTCTCGGCGGCGGATCTCATCTCGCCGCAGGAAACAATTTTCCTGGATGCCAGTTCAACGGTTTTGCGTCTTGCCGATCATTTGCCGGCACTTCCTTTGACCGTGGTGACAAACGCCCATCACATCGTCGTAAGTCTGGCGGGAAGAAATGATATTTCTCTGGTGTGCACGGGAGGCACTTATGAAAACCAATCCCGCAGCTATACGGGGCCGATGGCGGAAGATGCCTCCAGGCGTTTTGTCATCCGGACAGCTTTTCTAGGTGTCGATGCCTTTGACCCCGAGCGTGGTGCCATGGATCTGAATCACGGCCATGGTGTCCTCAAGGAACGGCTCATCGAGCGCGTCGACAGGGTGGTCGTCTTGGCGGATAGTAGCAAGCTAGGCATCCGTAGCTCATACAGTTTTGCGGAAGCAGGACAGATCGATATTCTGGTGACCGATGAAGGTGCGCCTCCTGAGATCATCGCGCGTTTTGAATCCCGGGGAGTGAAAGTCATGATCGCCGGCAGCAAATTCAAATCAGCGGGGAAAACAAAACGCAAGGATATGAAGTAGGACGCTCGTGGGGATTTTTTTTGTAAATGCAGGTGGTGTTCCCCGCTGAGGGATGATTTCTTGGCGGAGAGCTATGAGAGTTGGAATTGCACAGATCAATGGAGTGGTTGGAGATTTTCCGGGGAATGCGAAAAGGATCCTGGCTGCATATCGCGAGTGCCTTGAGAAGGGCGCGGAGATTGTCGTGACTCCGGAAATGAGCCTGGTGGGCTATCCGCCCCGTGATCTAGTATTCAAGAGTCAATTCGTCCCGAAGTGTTTGCAGGCCCTGGACTATCTGGCCGATGAAATAAAGAATGTCCCACTATTGGTAGGTTATGTGGATTTTCATGAAGGCTGCGTCGGCAAACCGTTCAGGAACGCTGTGGCGTGGCTGGAAAACGGCGAAATCAAACGAAAGATATGGAAGACGCTGCTTCCGACATACGATGTTTTTGATGAACGCCGTTATTTCGAGCCAAATGAAGTCTGTGAACCGGTCGTTTGGAAGGGAAAGCGCATTGGTATTACAATTTGCGAAGATATCTGGACGGAAGATTATCTTCAGCGTCCGTTTTATGACCGGGACCCGGTTCGGGAGCTTTGCGCCAAAAATATCGATCTGCTGATCAATCTCAGTGCCTCGCCCTATCATTTGGGAAAACCTGCGAACCGACGGGAAATGCTCGGTTCGGTTGCAAAGGAATCAGCCGTGCCGATCGTCTATTGCAATTCCATCGGAGGAAATGATCAACTCGTTTTCGACGGCCATTCGATGGCTGTTGACGCTTCGGGAGAAATTGTGGCGCAGATGGGAGGATTTGACGAGGGGTGCAGGGTTCTCGATATCTTCGAAGCAAAGGATGCCGAAATATTGCCTACGGAGGATTCCGAGCAGCTCTATAATGCGCTGGTGCTGGGTCTCAGGGATTATGTCCACAAGTGCGGATTTTCCAGTGTTTGTCTTGGTCTGAGTGGAGGAATTGACTCCGCACTTACCGCTGTTATTGCCGCCGATGCCTTGGGCGCGGAGAACGTCAGAGGTCTCACAATGCCTAGCCCTTATTCATCCCGCGGCAGTGTCGATGATTCCTTTGCCCTGGCGGCGAATCTGGGAATCCGCTGCGATGAGATATCGATTTCCGGAGCGTTCGGAGCGGTCAAAGACGCGATGTCTCCGGTTTTTAAAGGACGAAAGGAAGATGTGACGGAGGAAAACATGCAGGCCAGGCTCCGTGGGCTTTTCCTCATGTCTTTGTCGAACAAGGACAATCATCTATTGCTCACCACAGGTAACAAAAGCGAGCTGGCGGTAGGGTATTGCACAATTTACGGAGATATGTGTGGCGGTCTGGCAGTAATTTCGGATTTGCCAAAAACCAAAGTTTTCGAGGTCTCGAAATGGGTGAATCGGGAGAGCGAGCGGATTCCGTGGAGCACAATTGAAAAGCCACCGAGTGCTGAACTTAGACCTGACCAGAAAGATCAGGATACATTGCCGGAATACGATGTCCTGGATGCGATTCTTGAGCTGTATGTCGAGCGGCAGCTTGGAGCGGAGGAGATTGTGGAAAGAGGCTTCGAGGAGACAATGGTGCGTTGGACCCAGAGGCGCGTGGATTTGAACGAATGGAAACGCCAGCAAGCAGCTCCTGGCTTGCGGGTGACATCCAAAGCCTTTGGCATGGGCCGACGCATGCCGATTGTCCAAAGGTTTGTTTAAGACTTTTTTTCGATATGTCGGGCAATATGAGTCTCGGTCAGAACCTAAATATCCTTATTTGTAGGCTTTTCTTTTAAATGTTCAGGGGGGATAAGGGACACAAGATGACTTTGACAGAGGCACGAAAAATTTTGGGACTGGGACAGGATGAAGATCCACGCCCTCATCTTGAAGAGTTCAAGGCTGTCAGAGAGAAGATTGCGGACATGGTCCGGACCGCCCCGAATGAGGCTCTGGAAAAAAAGTATCAGGAAGGCCTGGTGGAATTTGATAAAGCCCTGGCGGCCGTCAGGGAGTATCTGGAGGCACTGGGGCTGGTGCCGAAGATCCCGGATCAAGCGTCTGGAACCCGCGAGTCCGATGAACCGTCACCCAAGAGAGGGAGTGCGGTTTTTACCCCGGAGAATCGAGTTGTCTCACAGGTCGGGCTGCCGGTGATTTCCCAGGAACTGCCTGCGATCCCAAAGGAAGAGGAAGATATTTCTTCGGGTAAGGCTTTCCGAATGGTTTGCTGGATCCTGCTATTGCTCACGGTGGTGGGTTTCGGGGGATGGAGCTTTCTCAAGGTCCAGAATGACCGGGAGATGGCCCGGCAGGCTCGGATTGCTCTATTGGAGCGGCAGGGGGCTATTTTTATCGAGAACCGGAGGTGGCCGGAGGCGAAAAAGGCCTTCGATGAAATCGAAGAGATTGATCTCGGCTCCGAGCTGGTATCCATCGGACACCGTAGCATTGAAGCCGGGATGATTGAGGAACAGAACCAATTCATTGGCTACTGGAAAGGAGAGGCGATTGCCGCGTTTGAAGCAAGCCGCTGGGATGACGCTGAACAGGCAGCACGGAGAGTTTTGGAGAAATATCCAGATGAAGTCGAAATCACCGCTTTGTTGGACAGAATAGCGGCTTCGAAAGTGGAGGAAGAACGCCAAGCCGTATTTGATTTGGTGCGGGAACAGATCGAAGACCGTAAGTTCGACGAAGCCATTGCTGGTGCGACCGATCTGCTTACTGCGGTGCCGGAAGACTCCCAGGCAAAGCAATTGCTGGCCGAAGCCAGAAAAGCCCAGGCAAAAGCCCTGGTGGATCTGGAAAGGGCCAGAGAATTACTCGCAAAGGCTAAAAAAAGAGATACGTGGGTCTTTGATGAGGAAGCGATAGAATGGCTGCGCGAGGCAATGCTGCTGGCACCCGGGGAAAAGGAAATTTCTGCCAGGTATGAAAAAATGGCGGCCTATACCCGGACTATACGAGTCCCGGATGATTTTGCGACTGTTCAGGAAGCCTTGGACGCTGCGCGGGATCGAGATCGATTGGTCATTGGTGAAGGGATCTGGGAGGGCCCCTATGTTATAAAAGCCGGCGTGGAAATCGAAGGTGTGACAGGAAAGACCATCACCGAGTGCCAGGCTGCCACGGGTAGTGTTTTTACAGTGGTCGAAGGTGTGCGCGGAGCCAGACTGAGTGGATTGACGATACGGCACAAGGAATTCGATGCTGGGGAAAACCGTTATGCGCTGGCCCTGGTGAGAGGAGCCGGAGCTGATTTTTCTGATTGTAGCTTTGAGCGGGGTAGCGGACACGGGCTGGCGATCATCGACGGAGGGCATTCCAAAGTGATGAGGTGCCGGTTCAATGAAAACGGCTGGAACGGCATTGCCGTCGTAGGCGCGGGGAGTTTGCTGGAGGCTGTGGAAAACCAATTGGTTGAAAATTATCAAAACGGAATCGAAAGCTGGAATGGAGCTGCGGTGATCCTGAGTGGCAATAAATGCACGGGGAACAGCCGCAACGGGATACACCTCGATAACGATCAGGCTTCTGCGACGGTTCTCGACAATTCCCTCACGGCGAATCGGGAATATGGAATGGTCCTCAGTAGCGCGGGATCCGGCCAGGTGAGCGGCAATAAGCTGGAGAAAAATATTCTCGGTGGCATGGTAGTGAAACGGAAATCCGCAGAAGTTCTCGTGAAGGAAAATGTGATCACCTCAAACCAGGGGCCCGGACTGGTTATTGAGAAAGGACTGGATTCCGATAGTTTCTCGACTAATCGACTCAGTGGAAATGCGGGCGACGAATTGATGAGCGGCCTCGAATTCTCCCAATGATTTTGGGTTGATTGATAGGTGGGCTATCGACAATGGGTGAGTCTGGATTTAATTTCTCTTCATGAGCAATGCAGTCATGGAATTGGAAGCAGTTTTGAAAGAATTCGGGTGCCAGACAGGCACATTGCATCGTGCTGAGGGGGATTGGTTGTATCTTGTTTCCCAGATCGGAGTTCCGGATTTCCTGCTGGAAAAAATCTCGAAGATCCCGTTCGGAAAAGGGATAGCAGGTGTTGCGGCTTCGACGAAAGAACCCGTGGAACTATGCAATTTACAGGAAGATCTTGGCGGCGTGGCGAAACAAGATGCCAGAAAGACCGGTGTCTCGGGTTCATTAGCTGTCCCGATTTTTCACGAGGACGGCACTACGGTCCGCGGGACGATTGGAATCGGAAAGATGGAGCCTTACGATTTTACCGAGGACGAAAAAGACCGGCTTTCGGCCCTCGGAGGTGAAATGGCATACCTACTGGAAGAATAGTTTGGACACTACTTTTCCATATAATCCGCCAGAGTCTCCCGCAAGGTTGTGCGGGCCCGGAATAGCAGGCTTTTGACAGCGGGCACGGTTGCTCCAAGAACTTGTGCAATCTCCTCATAGGGAAGATTCTCATAGCGCCGGAGAATAACTGCCATGCGCTGGTTTTCGGGAAGATTTTGTATCGCGGTATCGATTGCCAGGCGTAGCTCGGCATTGAGGAGTGTGGAGTCCGGCTGAGCTGAGGAATCGGCCGGGTGCTGAAGATGGTAATCCTCTTCGCGCTGGTCGCTGGATACTGTTTTTTTGCGGGATCTACGGCGGGACTCGTTGTAGACGAGGTTTCTGACAATCGTGTAGAGATAAGTCGTGAATTTATTGTCCGGCTTATACCGTTTCGCGTGTTTCCAGACCCGGATGAAAACTTGTTGCGCAATATCTTCCGAGTCATTTGCGTTGCCCAGCATTTTTGAGACCGTGCCCACCACCGCATTTTGATGGCGTTCTACCAGCTGACGAAACGCCCGATGATCTCCGGTGGTGATTGCCGCCATAAGTTGGTGATCGATTGCCGTATCGGCATCGATCTGAGAGTGCGCTTGGGTTTCCTCCGTCACGTAGCTAAAATGTGGGTTTCCGCTGAGAACCATGTGTTTGATCAACACCGGATCCGAGCAATTGTTGCGGAGAGAGACTAAGTTTTCTCCTGTTATTTGTATGACTGGAATCCGAGGCGTTCAATTCACCTGCCGACGACATTTTTCTGCCATAGAGGGGAGGGGGGGACGTCGAATGGACGGCAAATTACAATTCCTGAATGTTTTGAGGAGCCGGCCAGATAATCGGTGATCGGGCGATCGATGATTGTCATCCGTCCCTTGTCGCGGTCAGAAGTTGCGTGGCAGAAATAAGCGCGGCCCTTGATCCTCATAATCAGCCCGACATGGGAGGTGTATCCATCTTTCCAAGTGGTCGTGATCGCGCAGATATCTCCATTCTGAAGATAATTTTCCGCCGCCCTGACACGATCCTTCGAGATTTCATATACCGGAAGTTTTGACACCTGGGCTTCGATTTTTCCCATAGGCTCGATCAGTGAAGGATTGTTTCTGAGATAGCGGTAGTTCTTCCATTGCACGGTCATCTCCTTGATTTCCCTCCGCATACGGCGTGCGCCGGGAATTCGTGATGTGATGTTCGCCGCGTAGCCGCGCCGCTGATTGTCATGGAAAACTTCTTCCAGATGGTGCAGGCGGGAGAGATAATTTCCGGTGCAGACTCCATCGCGGTAACGCTCGATCTCGACCATCTGCAGCATGTCCTCTGGTTTATATGGGCCGGGCTTGTAAGCGAGCATCCGGGAAATCGCCAACGCATTCTCATAGTATGTCCAGCAATCCATGCCAGTAAGGCTAACCACCGGAGATTCGATTTTATCATCCACTTCCAGACTGTAATTTACGTATGGAACCCCGATCATCTCTCTCGCGATGCGTGCCGTTCTTTCGCCAATCGGAAGCTTTCGCCAACCTTCGCGCTCTGCTTTTGCCACAATTGCGTAAAACTTCGATTCCCCTTTGAAGACCGTGCCAAGCGGCAGGCGTGGTTGACTGGTTGCCGGCACATTTTGCTGCCTTCCGGGTGCTTGCACTTGCAACCGAGTCACTCCATTCATGGTAATGGATTCGATCCTGGGGCCGGCGCAGCCTACGACTCCAAAGGCAAGGAGAACTGGCAAAAGGGCTTTTTTGTTCATGTCATGAGGATAGCTCCAATAGAGGAAATACAAAAGACCGGTTTTAATGGAAAATGACAAGTCGGTGGGGAACGTCCTCCTATGCCATGGGGACGAAAAACGAGCCTGTGCAAGATCTTCCCATTCTGTCGATAATCAGGAAATCAATAATCCTCCGTTTGCCCTTTTACAGGGAGTGTGCAAGTTTGCTGCCATGAGTCATCGGATCTCTCGTCAAATCCAACTAAAGTCCAGACCTGCGGGAATGCCTGAACCGGATAATTTTCAATTTGTGGAAGTTCCATTGCCTGAGCCCGCCGAGGGAGAATTCATCGTTGAAAATAAGTGGATTTCCGTGGATCCATATATGCGTGGCCGTATGAAAGAAGGGGCCAGCTACGTCGAACCATTCGGCATCGGAGAGGCGATGGAAGGCGGCTGCGTGGGAGTGGTCCTGGAGTCCCGAAATGAGAAATTTCCAGTAGGCTGCCACGTTCTGGGAAACTCCGGATGGAGAGATACCTGGATCTCGGATGGAGAGAGGATCGTCCAGGTAGATGCATCATCCACGCCTTTGAGCTGTTTTCTGAGTATTCTCGGAATGACCGGAATGACTGCTTACGCGGGATTACTGGAAATCGGCGAACTTAAGGACGGTGATAATGTCTTCGTATCTGCGGCATCCGGAGCGGTGGGTTCCATTGTCTGTCAAATTGCGAAGCTAAAGGGCTGTCGTGTGGTTGGAAGTGCCGGCTCCCGTGAAAAAATCGAATGGCTGAAGGAGTATGCCGGAGTGGATGAAGCGTTCAATTACCATGATACTTCCGATGTTTCCTCGACGCTGAAAGATCATTTCCCGGATGGAATTGACGTCTATTTTGACAATGTAGGCGGCGATCATTTGGCCGGTGCGATTGATAACATGAGAGATTTTGGACGCATTGTCTGTTGCGGCATGATCTCTGGCTACAACGATGAAAAGCCAAAGCCGGGACCGGCGAATCTTTTCAAGATCATCGGGAAAAGAGTCAAGATGCAGGGTTTCATCGTCCGGGATCACGAGTCACTTCGTGAAAAATTCCTTACTGATATGAATCACTGGATTGACGAGGGTATGATTACCTGGGAAGAGAGCGTAACCGAAGGATTGGAAAACGCGCCCGAGGCTTTCATGGCGCTTTTCAATGGCGATAAGAAAATGGGAAAAGCCTTGGTCAAGCTCTAGGAAGCGACAGCAATCCGACTCAGCTTGCGAGGACATCGGGCTGGCGTAATGAAGTTTTTCTACTGGTAAAAAACCATGCCGTGCACAGAACCGGCAGTAGTAGCAATAGCCAAAGTCTTTTGAATGGGTCAGGGCCTGTGTGGAGTTCGAGCGATGCGGCGGTAGTAATTTCGGAAATTTCCCCGGGAGCGCACGATGTGAGATCGGCCTCGCGGGTATCCGCGAAATGGACTGCAGCCTTGAGCAATGGGTCTCCATTTTGGGATATGGTTAGAAATCCCGGAACCGGGGGTGCGCGGTTTTCTCCGGGTGGGCCAAGCTCTCTCCCTTTCAGATCTGTCGCATTTATTTCCACAGGAGCAGCCTTGATGGTTGCTAAGTTCAGTCTTTGGCCTGTTTCCAGGTTCAGATGCTCTGGAGCAATCTTCTTTGCACGGATGCCTTCGGCAAAACGGTGGAGTAGGACTATGAAAGCAGGTTGTTGAACTGCGTTGGAGAGCCGGAGGTCAAAATTGAAGCACAAGATCTGCCTTCCTGCATTTTCCCTAAGAAAAATCAGCGGACGTTTTTCCTGCCACAGTAGCACTCTGTCTGATGGAAGGCGCGGTAACTCCAGTGTCTCCCGCACCAAAAGTGCCTGCCAGTTCACACCATCCATCAGTGGGTGGGCTTCTGCCAGAATTCCGCCTTTAAGATATTTTCCCTGAGAAGTGGGATCTTCCACAAAGAGGATTGCATTGGTCTCAGGAATCGCGGGATCGAGCGGATCATAGGATGTGATCACAAGATCCGACGAGGTGATGTCGTTGCTGGCCTTGGCGGCATTCAATGAGCGCAGCAGTTTATCCGAAAGCCCTTTGAGACCCGGGGAAACCGCCGTAAATATATCGAGACTCTTTGGCTTCGGAGCGATGAGTGGCAGGGTGTCGTCCAGCGTGAACCCGTCGGGCGTGAGAGAAAGACGAACATCTTGCGCATCGATCGGGAAATCGGCTTGAATGGTCACAAAAGAATTCGGATCGATCTCGAAAGCTCGTGGCTCAGTTCTGCCAGCGGAACTGAGCAATGACCATTTCCGCGAAGCAGGAACTTTATCATAATTGCGAATGATCGCTTGAAAGGTCAGTGCACCCTGTTTCTCCTCGAAGGTAATTCCCGTGAAGCCAACATTGGGGGTCGGTTCTCCAACGGAGATCAGCCGGGCTTCATACGGCAAACCTTCCGACGGGGTATCGGTGAGATAAATAACGGTTCCGTCTCCTGAAACAATCGATCGAGCCAGTCGTAAGGCATAAGATGGATCGATGACTCCGGTATGATGTTCGTAATTTTCCAGAACTCCCAACAAGGCTTCCGGAGAAGATCCTGAGTAAAGTCGGGCCGAGTTCGGAACAGAAGGCAACAGTGTTAACTCCATAGTCGCGGCGATTCCTTGGAGACCGGGGAGTGTTTGCCGGAGTGCATCCACCGCAGCGGATTTGAATACGGACATCGAAGCGGAGGAATCAACTACAATGGCGACTCTATGAACCGAATTCTCTTTCTTGAACCGCGGCTCCACCAGGAACCACGTAAGAAGTAAAATTGCCAGAAGCTGCATCCATAGGGGAACAGAAGGGATAAACCGTTCAAAGCGTCTTCCCGATGTTGCCTCGCGTTGAGTCCGTTCCAACAAAAATAGCGTCGAAACGGGTAGGGTGATCGACTTTCGCTGAAGAAAATGAATCGCAAGGATCACCGGTATGGCGAGCAATGCGAGAAGGCCGTAGGGATTTGCGAACATAGATGAATTTTAGATCAGGAGAGTGTCTGGGACTAAGCGGGCGCGACTGCTTGAACAACCCAATAGATTCCTGAGAGAGCGATTAGACATGAGGCCGGCTTTGCAATAATTCTGCGGTATTTTTCATCGTTGCGCCATGCGGCTGTTAGAAGCCATGCGACTCCGATCACTGCGATCTGGCCGAATTCGATACCCACGTTGAAACTGAAAATAGCGGGTATGAAGTCTTTCCCGTCAGGACGGAAATGACTGAAAGAATGCGCAAAACCCAAACCGTGAACCAGCCCCGAGCCAAATACCATCCATGATCTTCCTGAACTAAGGGAATCCTTCCAAAGGTTTTCCAGAGCAACGTAGCTAATGCTCAGCGCGATGGCCGTCTCTACAAAAATTTCTGGTAAAGCGAGGATACCATAGAGAGAAAGCCCTAGAGTCAGAGAGTGGGCGAGGGTGAAGAGCGTCAGCTGGATGAGAAGATCACCGGCTTTTTTCGTAAGGAAGAACAGCGCTAAGAGAAATAGAATGTGATCCGGTCCTTCGGGAAAAATGTGTCTGAATCCTGACGCAAAATACGCAGGAATTATCGCTCCGGCAGAAGCGAAGATCAGGATTAACAGCGCGATTCGATTCATTTCTCCGGATTTGATAACTGAGATGCCAGCTGCTGTGAAGCTAACAAAATCCACAGCAGCTGGCCCAGACGATCGGCTAGAAGTGTTTCGTCAAATAGATCCGGAAGGTCCGGGGCTCTGCTGGATGGAGATGGATATCGTCCACACCACCTGGAGCTTCACTGGGTAGTCTAGAGGTGTAGAAGTATTCGATATCATTGTCCTCGCGGCCTAGAATATTCAGCACATCAACCGCCAGCTCCCAATCGTTTTTGCGATATCCGACGCGGCCGTTAATCTGCCAGCTGGAGCGCGAATCCACGCTGCCGTCTTCAATCAGCGGACGTGGGCTGAAATAACGCGAGCGCAAACTTCCGAACGCACCTTCGCTTTTTCCAACGGTTATTCCGGTATTCATGGTAATAGGGACTGCTCCGGGAATTTCATCGTCAGAGCCTACATCCAACAATCTGCCTTTGCTGAGAGTTAGTTCATTGTCAAAGCTCAGCCAGTCGGTTGGTTTCCAGTAGAGCGCCCACTCGACACCATATCTCTCGGTAGCCGGGCCCGCCTCCGATGTCCCTGCGTCCCCGACATACAAAAGCTCGGAATCACTATGGAGATAGAAAAACGAGACCGTGCTGACGATGTCATCGAAACGCTCCGTTCGGGCCCCCAGCTCGAATCCATAGGTCCGCACCAGAGGATCCACAGAATCGGTGGGCAGCCCCGTCATCGGATCGATTGTTATACTGGTTCCACGGGCATCGTTTGAGTGGAAGCCGGTGCCGGCACTGGCGTAGACTTCCGTATCTTGCCATGGCCCAAAGATGAGGTTCAGCTTGGGACTGATGATTCCATCTGTGGTGTCTCCAGAATTGGCAGGATTGTTACTATCTACATCGAAGTAAAATCCGTCCGCCCGTAGCGATGGCTGCACGCGGAACCAATCATTCATCCGATAATCGGCTGTGGCATAGATGCCGAGGGAGCTTTCATATACGTCGTCCACTCTCACGGGGCTGGTGCGAACCGTGCCAGTCGTATTATACAGACCGATTCCATCAAGAATATCGTGACGGGTCTGTAGACCGACAGTTACCGAGTTGCCTTCGGAAAATTCCCACATCCGATTAACTTCTCCACCTAGAAACCAACGCTCATCCTGTTGCTCGAACTGATCGCCGTTTGTCGAATCATTGAGAAAATAAGTGAAGTTGGAAAATAGATCCAAATCATACTTTCCGACATAGAAATCGGCGTGGGTTCTGCCGTTGGATTCGTCACGATTCCATTCTCCCATGAGACTATAACGGCTGGAGTCACCCCGAACCGAGTTATCGTAATTTCCGTAGCGTCCGATGCCACCGCTATCGATTAAACGGCGCGGTATCTGATCGGTGGAATCCCAATCCGCGTCGTAGCCCATTGCTGTAAGACTGAAGCTATCTCTACTACTTTTCCTGAAATATTTCAGGAAACCATTGAGCCTTTCAGAGTTTCCTTCGCGATTCCATGGTCCGTCATAATAGTTGTATTCGAAGGCATAAGTCAGCGAGGAACGGACATCCGGGAGAGCGGGGGACTTCGCATCAAATGAAGCAGGAGCGGCTAAATCAATGGAATCCGCGATCAATCCGCGGAAATAATTGTGCTGCCCGATCCCCACGGTGGCAATGCCCTCCGGAAGTGTATCGAAAAAATTGAATTTTGCGCCACCAGCCGTGCTTAGATCGCCAAGTTGCCCGAAAAACGGGCCTTTCCAGTAATCGACGCTTTCAACGAGTTCCGGAATCACTGGGTTGAGATCCGCATAGCCTTGCCCGTGGGCATGAGTGACGAAATTCACAGGTTGACCGTCCATTGATATGGAAAAATCCGTGCCATGATCCAGGTTGAAGCCTCAAACAAAATATTGGTTCGCTTTACCATCGCCGGAATGCTGGGTGATAATGACCCCGGGCACCACTTCCAAGAGCTCGCCACGCCTTAGGTAAGGCCGTTCCATTAGTTCCCGGTAATTGGTTTGGCCAATCGAGGCGGTGCCAGCTTCTCCAATCAGGCTGCCGTCTTTACCTTTGACGATGAGTGTAGAGAGTTTACCTGAAAATTCCGGGGTTTCCTGGGCTTTTGAGATGGGTGTAAAAAATGTAAGAAATAATAGATAGGGGGATTGTTTTAAATAATTCATAGAGTCGAATGGGTTAGGATAAAAAATCAGATAATTCGTTCGGGAAGAATCGGTCGTCCCAAAGCAGCATGGATCACGAAGCTCAAGCACTGTGCGTGATTGAAAATACGTGATGATCTCGACGTTTCCGCCGTCTGATTTATGCCATTCGTGGTGGCGGTCCCGGAGGCGCGTTTGGCCAAGCCGGGGTCCAGGTCCGGATGTGGTTGGCGGTCAGGCACTCAACGGAAAACGGCGGAAAAAGGTTCGTAGCAAAGAACCAGGATGTGAACGGATCTTTCCGAACATCTTTCTTGTGGAGCGATTTTTTTTGCTCACTTGTTGTGCTGAACTTGTCGGGCGCCGCCAATGTGGCTTTCGTGAAAGAATGTTGAAACGCCTCCGAAAGCCACGCTTCCTGAATCGCATTGGCAAATCCGACATCAGGCGCTTCCGTCAAAACCATCTTTGAAAACAGCGTGATATGCAGCAACACGATCGGGCCTCCCAATAACTGGGCGAGCGCCAAAAGGTATAGAAACCGGAGTTTCTTGCTGCGGAAAGGATTCACAGGTGGAAGCTGGTAAAAGACTCCTCGGAGATCAAGATTTCTCGTGTGCTAAATCCGACCGATCCGACAAACGAAATTCTCACCAATCCCATCTTATTTGGACTTTGCATTACATATATTGTAACAAGTTACGATACCTGATTTTTCAGGAGTGTTTTAAACGAGGATACGTCTTCATGGCGCTAGTTGAGCTGTCTTCTCTGGTTTGGATAGTCCGGTGACAAGGATGCGGCATGAATCGTGACAATTCCCGGCCGGAATCCTCTCGCTGGTTTTTTCGAACTTTCCACACCTCTGGTTCTGGAGAAGATTGCTCGAGGTTTATTTCAACGTGTTTCCACTTTTATGCATCCATTTTACAAATCCCTTCTAGTCGTCGCATTTTTCAGCCAAGCAGTAATTGCTGATGATAAGGCTGGAACCCCGCCAGAGAAGCCCGCCAAAGAAGCCAAGACGGCGAGTCCTGTGACAAAGGATGGAAAAATTGTTATCGCGGGAAACGAGATCAGCTATAAGTCAACGGTTGGAAAGCTGCAGTTGCGTGACGATAAGGGCGATGTCACCGCATCGATGTTCTACACGAGCTATGTGAAAAGCGGCGTGACCGAAGGTTCAAAACGTCCGGTGATGTTTGCCTTCAATGGCGGTCCTGGATCGTCTTCCGTGTGGCTCCATATAGGAATTCTAGGGCCGAAACGTGTTTTTTTTCCAGGCGATGGCACACAGCCGATCGAGCCCCCTGCCCGACTGATCGACAATGATCAGAGCCTCCTGGACGTGTGCGACCTCGTCTTTATTGATCCGGTGTCTACGGGCTATAGCCGCGCTGAGAAAAAGGACAATGAGAAGGACTTCCACAGCTTGCAGTCTGACATCTCTTCCGTCGGTGATTTTATACGCATGTGGGTCACCGAGAACAACCGCTGGGCCTCGCCCAAGTATCTCTGTGGTGAATCCTACGGCGGTATACGTGCTGCTGGATTGGCCGAACATCTGCAGGATCATTACGGGATGAGCCTGAACGGAGTGGTTATGCTATCCACGCTCCTGGACTACCGGACCCTGATTCCATCGCAGGGCAGTCAGTTGTCCGCCCAAGTTTATTTGCCAGCCTTCGCAACAACGGCTCATTTCCATGGAAAGGTTCCCGGTGATCGCAATCAGCTATACAAGGATGCCAGTGAATTTGCGTTTGGCGAATACGGAGTGGCGCTTCAAAAAGGCACCAATATCAGTGCCGGGGAAAAAGCGCGGATCGCCGCAAAATTAGCAGCTTTGACTGGAATTTCCGCAGAGATGTGGGAAAGAAAAAATCTGGAACTAGATCCATCGGAGTTTCGTGCTGAGTTGTTGCGCGACGAGAAGAAAGTGATCGGCCGGTTTGATGGACGCGTTGCCTGGGACTCCACTGCTCCGACATGGAATTACGCGGAATACGATCCATCGTATTCTCTCGCGCTTGGAGCATTTTCCACTGCCATGCTGTCGTATTTGGGTGATGATCTGGGCTGGAAAGAAGATCAGCCTTACGAAATTCTTACTTCCGTGAGTCCGTGGAAATTCAATTCCGATAACCGAATCGTAAATGTTGCGGACAGTCTTGCGACTGCGATGCGGGATAACCCAAGGATGCGGGTGTTGGTCATGGGGGCTTATGCCGATTTAGCGACACCACCTCAGAGTATGGAATACTCGTTGCGCCAGATCGATGGCTTTCCTGATGCTCTGAGAAAAAACATCAGTTTTGAATATTATGAAGCCGGCCACATGTTTTATTTAAATCCCCCGGATCTTGTGAAAGCTCGGAAGGATCTCGTGGAGTTCATCGGCCACCCTCAGCCATGATTCGGCCTCACGCCAATGACGCGTGATCTTCATTCTAGAAACTCATTATAGCGAGGCTTTGGCCGGTAAATCGCTTCAATATGTTAACCTCTTCCGCCGAGAGGAAAATTAATATATCATGAAAAAATTTGCCGTCCTGTCATTGTTTCCCGCATTTGCCATCGCAGGGACTCCGATTGAAGAATCAGCCACTTCAGAATCACCGCCTTGGGCAACTCCGAGTCTGGATATCCGAGCACGATATGAGTTCGGCGACGTAGATGGATTGGATCCATCACATGCTTTTAGTTTTAGAGAGCGTCTGGGTTTGACGAGTCGAAGCTGGAATGGACTGAGTGCTTTCGTCGAGGGCGAGTTCACACAATCCGCGGTTGATGATTATAACGGTGGTGCCCCGGGGGTGGATCCGGGGATCGTGGGAAACAGCGTGATTGCCGACCCGGAAACCAACGAATTAAATCAGGCCTATATTCAGTATCAAGGCTTCGAAACGACTTCCAGAGTTGGAAGACAACGAATCATTTACGACAATGCGGCATTTATAGGAAACGTCGGCTGGCGCCAGAATGAACAAACCTATGATGCGATCTCATTGCGCAATTCTTCAATTAGTGGTCTTACGCTCCAATATGCCTATATCAATCAGGTGAATCGGATCTTTGGATCGGATGCCACCGGGTTCGCAGGAGATGTGGGCAGCAGGATTCATTTGATCAATGCCTCCTATGATAGGGTCGAGGGCTATACTTTAGGCGCATATGCATACCTAATGGACTTCGATGGACCAAATGTATGGGATAATAATACCTATGGGGTTTCCGCGAAAACAAATCTGTTAGGTTTGGATTTATTCGGTGAAATGGCCTTCCAGAACGAAGCTGGGACAAATAGTGATGACGAAAGCAATTACGCCCATCTCTCCGTGGCGAAAAGTATGGAAACCCATACTTTTACTGCCGGTCTGGAGTATCTTTCCTCCGGATTTCGCACACCCCTTGCCACTCTCCATGCATTCAACGGTTATGCGGATGTATTCCTCGGCCAGCGGTTGGCTGGAGCCACCGGTGGCCTCACGGATGCATATCTTAGCCACTCAATGCCTCTGGCATGGGGCGTTAAAATGACCAATACGTTTCACGCTTTTGGTGATAACGGGCTCTCCACCGCGCGCGGTTGGGAGATTGATTCTGTGCTGGCTAAAAAATTCGATGAGCATTTTCTAGCTATCGCAAAACTCGCACATTTTGAAACAGAGAGCGCGATACCTACTACAACGCGGTTTTCGTTGGAGTTGAACTATTCATTTTGAAGAATCTGCGCTTGTTGTCTCAAGCAGCGCCATCCTGTTAAATTCTTGACCGGATGGCGCTTAAAAATCAGCTAGGCATATTTTCAAATGCCATTTCACACAGGCCGATAAATGCTTCCTCCACCAAACTCGGCCGACGCTGAACCGAGTGAAATACCCCCCACTCCCGGTCGATTTGAGGACCTGGGATTTTGATCGCTTTCAGGGTGCCATCCGCAATCTCCTTCGATGCGACCCAGGATGCGACGATCCCGACTCCGGTTCCTAGCTTTGCCATTTCCTTGATTGCCTGCATATCCCCCAGCACCAATGGCTTCTTCATCTTTTCCGACATACTGTCCATCCAGGACTCGATGAGACGGTGCGTTTCGGTAGCCTTCGCATAGATGATAAATTGCTGGGCGGATAAACTGCTTTCCATACTGTCCGCTTGTGCCGCCCAAGGATGAAATGGAGAGATGACAAAGGCCAACCTGTCATTGAACATCGGACGATATCCATCGGTGCTATGATTTTTCGGTTTCAGGCCAACGACAAGATCAAGCTCGCCGATAGCCAGTTTTTCCAATAAAACCGCAGTATCGGCAGCCTCAATGTTGGGCTCGCACCGGGGGAAGCAATCCCGGAACTCGCGGAGCACACTTGGCACAACATAGTGGCAGAGACTATGTGGAGCCCCCACGCGGATACGGGTTTGGCCCCACCTACGGAGACCGTCCAAGTCGCGAGTGGCTTGATCCAGCTCTTGCAGAACTCGTTTACATCGTTTCAGCAAAATATCACCTTCGGAAGTGGTCGCTACACGTTTTCCGGATCTATCCAAAAGTTTGCAGCCCAACTGCTCTTCCAGAGTTCGTAGCGAATGACTCACGGCGGATTGAGTTACGAATAGCTTCCGGGCCGCCAGAGTAAAGCTGCCTTCTTCAGCCACTGCTACCAGTGCTCTCAACTGTCTTAAATCAGGCACCCAATCCATAATTAATAATTTTCATTCGAATACTCCCGGGAAATAAGCACCGCTTATGCCAAAATTTAAAAATTGGCATTCTACACGCTTACTTGGCAGGAGTCATGCGTTCCAGCCCACCGATTTCAAAAAAATCCCAGCCGATCCGTCTGGGGTATATCCCGCTAACAGATTGTGCGCCACTCGCCGTTGCCCAGGAAATGGGTATTTTCCGTAAATACGGATTGAACGTTGTTTTGCACCGCGAGCTCGGATGGGCCACTGTGAGGGACAGGCTATTCTATGGAGAGCTCGATGCAGCGGAATCGATCGCCGGGATTGCTTTCGCACTAGGCTTTGGTTTAACGGATCTCCGCTGTGAAGTCGCGGTTCCTCTGGTTCTGAATCTTCATGGAAATGCCATCACGCTATCGACCGAATTGCCTCCGGAAGTGATCGGAAATGGCGTGGGTCTGAAGAATTATCTCGCGCGACAGTGGAAAAAGGACCGGCCCTTCACCCTCGCGGCCACACATCGTTTCTCATCGCATGGAGTATTGTTACATACCTGGCTCAAACGCCACGGATTGGAAGACACGGATGTGGAAATTATCACTCTCCCCCCTTCTCTGATGCCCCGCCATCTGAAGGCGGGCCATATAGACGGTTATTGTGTCGGGGAACCGTTCAATTCCGAGGCAATTCTAGGTGGATACGGTTGGTCTCCGGTCACTTCCGCCGATTTGTCCCATGGCCATCCAGAAAAAGTCCTCCTGGTTTCGGGCGAATTCATTCAAGAGCGGCGAGAGGAATCGATCGCTTTGGTTTCCGCATTGCTGGAGAGTTGTAAGCTGTGTGACGATCCATCATTTCGCGAGGATTTGATCATGATTTTAGCGAAGAAGGAATTCACTGGTGCCTCGCCAGAAATTCTTAGGAATAGCTTGGACGATGTTTTCTTCACTGGCGCAGCGAAGGTCTCCGGCAGAGGATTTCACATGTTTTATGGAAACTCGGTGAATCGACCTTCCACTGACAAGGCATCCTGGATGTTGGCTGGCCTGCGTAGTGCCGGCTCTCTGCCGGAAAGCTCCTGTGGCTCCCTATCCCGATTGTATAGAGAAGACATTTATATGGCGGCACTAGCGGGAGTCTGCGAAACCATTCCTGGATAAATGTTTCTGAA
Organism: Luteolibacter algae; assembly: GCF_042683045.1. Taxonomy (NCBI): domain Bacteria; kingdom Pseudomonadati; phylum Verrucomicrobiota; class Verrucomicrobiia; order Verrucomicrobiales; family Verrucomicrobiaceae; genus Luteolibacter; species Luteolibacter algae. The sequence goes on from NZ_JBHUIT010000034.1 coordinate 222,599, forward strand.
TAGATTCTCGCACACAACGTAGGTATCCGGGTCATTGCAGGCAGCTGCAGATATATATGGGGGTCCTCGTCGTTGATCAGATTCATACGAGGATTCGCTATTTATTCCCGACGATCAGCCATTCGATTATCAAAAGCGAAGCGTTACAAGATTAGGTATCGAATACATCTTTACCCAATCATTTCCAGACAGGAGTGATTTCTAAAGCATGTGTTCATTCATGGAACCTATGAAAACGCATCGCAAACCAAAATATGGTTTCACCTTGGTGGAACTTCTTGTCGTAATTACCATCATCGCAGTTCTAGCCGGAGTTGTTTTCAGCGTCGCAAATAGAGCGAGGCTGGCGGCGAAAGCCTCCACCTGCGTAAGTAATTTAAGACAATGCGGGCTATCCGTGCATGTGATACGCGACGAAGGCTTGGAAAACAAAGGACGCACACCACCCGGATATTTTCCCAGCTACGGAGGATGGATCGGAGGGCCCGGAGTTGCCTGGAGACAGTATACGATTTACGACCTGATAGGTGAGCAGATAGGTGCCTGCATTGGTGACGGCGGATCTTATAGATGGACGACCCATCCCCGGGATACCTTTCTCAACAACCCTCTTTCAGAGGTAGAGTTAGCAAAAGGAATTCCTACCGAAGAAATCGATTTCTCAGGTCATCCCGAGCAGCAAATCGGTGGGTTCGGATACAATCATTTGGTGAACGGCTGGACCACCCCCAATAGCGAAGATGATAGTCCCGGCTACAAACGGACCAGTCTCAACACCATCGACTTCCCGAACCGGACGATTTTAATGGCCGAACAACAGACAAATAGTCCAGGAACCATCATTGGCCCTTATCGCCAAGCTCCACATGGAAATTATAAAGACAAGGCTCACTGCCTTTTTGTCGATGGCCATGTCGAAGCAATCGCCAACGACTATCTGCCTACAAACGAAGCGTTCCTGAAATATTTCCGACCGGCCGTGGCAAATTGAACCCTGCGACCGGAGAAAGGTGGTATCGCAAATCCAGATGTGCGATCCACCAGGCTATTTGCTATTTGAAATAAATTAAAGGCGTCTACCGAATCGTCATTGAGAAAAGGTAGGCCCGAAATGGCGAAAGGCGCTAAGTTGTTTAAACTTAGCGCCTTTCATTGGTTGCGGGAGCAGGATTTGAACCTACGATCTTCAGGTTATGAGCCTGACGAGATACCTGACTTCTCCATCCCGCGATTAGGACCTCCGCCTTCCGGCGTGGGCGGACAAACTACACTGAAACAACGGGATATGGCAAGAGTTATTTTGCATGTTTCTGATTTTTCTGGTCAATTTCCGGCAGAAAGATGAATTCCCTCAACATCCAAAACGATATCGTTCCTTTCAATGTATGGGAAAAGCAAGCATCGGAACATTTCCAGAAAGCCAGCAAATTTACCGCAAGTGTGAGAAAACGTAGAGACTGTGGGGAATCGCATCCGGTGGAAGACTTTTTATTCGATTACTACCCCTACCCTTTGTCGATTATCGAGCAATGGCATCCAGAAATCGGCGTCAGATTGGAAATTGGTGATGTGATAACTCTGCCAAAAAGATTTTCCGGCAAACGTTACAGCCATCGGGATCGGACATTTTTCTTGGATCGTGGGAAAATGGAGGAAAAAGAAAGAGCCCGCTTGCTCTGGATCCAAGAACTTTTAATGGCGACACAGAGACACACTCCAAATTTTGCATGTCATGGTTTGCACGAATGGGCAATGGTTTACCAGGCCGAAGAAATCCGGCACTCCGGCCTGGCTCCTTTGCGGCTGAAACAAGAGGAAATTGATAGCCTGATCGAAAGCCGGAGCATTACCTGCACTCACCATGATGCGTTCCGATTTTTCGCGAAGGCTGCAAGGCCTCTCAATAAAATCCAGCCTTCGATTGATACCCGGTTGGAGAACGAGCAGCCCGGGTGCGTCCATGCCAATATGGACTTGTATAAATGGGCGGCAAAATGCATGCCATGGATCGGATCGGGTTTATTGCTGGAGTGCTTTCTTCTAGCCAATGAACTGAGAAACCTGGATATGAGAGCCAGTCCTTATGATCTGTCCAAGTGGCAAGTGATTCCGATCAAAATAGAGACTGCCGAGGGACGGAAGCATTATGAAACCGAGCAGCGAAGGCTGGCTGCCATTGCAGGAGAACTTAGAGGGAAGCTGATTGCTTCTTTGGATCGGGTCCTCTAGTGCGCTTCTTGGTCAAACCTTCGAATTCATACTCCCTGCCAGCCAAGTTTCTGACGTAGAGCTTCATAAAACGAGGTTCCCTCCAGTCTCAGTAGATGGAAGGATCGCTCAGCCTTCACGACGGTCACGCGGTCTCCGGGATCGATACGTGTGGTATCACGTCCATCGACTGTGAAAATCATCGGTCCGTCATCCGCACGTTCCGGTGAGATTTCGACTTCCACATCATCGGAAACGACCAGCGATCTCTGACTGAGGCTGTGAGGACAGATGGGAGTGATAACCATGACCGAGGACTGTGGCGCAATCAGCGGTCCCCCGGCCGAGAGAGAGTATGCGGTAGATCCGGTAGGAGTTGCGACGATAAGGCCATCGGCCCGATAACGATTTAGCCACTCCCCGTCGATCTTGGCTTTCAAAGTCACCAACCGGCCTGTTTCACCGCGGGCCATCGTTACCTCATTCAGCCCGTAATAAGTCTCCTCTTCACCGTTTTTCCGGGAAACGGTTGCCTTGAGCAACATCCGCACACTGATATTGAATGTCCCGGTGGCGACCGCTTCAGCAAAATCGTCGAGCTCTGCGTCCGTGCAGGTCGTCAAAAAGCCCAATGTGCCAATATTGATGCCGGCAACAGGTTTCCTGAAATCGCCGAACCTAGAGACAGCATGCATCATGGTTCCATCACCACCCAAAACTGCCGCGATATCCACTTGATCCGGGAACTCCCGTGCATAAATGCCTTCGTTTTCTCCAGCGAGTTGGGCTGTTTTTCGTTCCAGAACGCACTCACAGCCACGACTCTCCAGTGCTACCCTTAAGGCCAGCAACGTATTCAATCCCCCGGCTTTTTGCGGGTTGAGCAATAATCCGACTTTCACTCGGCTCCAAGGTGTTGGCATGTGCCGCTGCTGACAAGCAACTAAAGGTAATATCTGCAAAAAATTCGGTTATAAGAGCTCCTTCACCGTTGGAATTATTTCATCGAGATTCTCGACCACGGTAAATTCACCGTCATAACACCACTCTCCGAGTAATCGGATCATAGGATCCCAAAAGCGCCTACCGCTTTCATCAGGGCGATTGTAAATAACCACAGGTTTATTGCTCATCCCTTTTTTATTCTGCTGTTTGAAGATCATTAATGCGAGCATCTCCTGGACAGTTCCTGCTCCACCCGGGAAGATCACAAACGCTTCCGAGCGCTCGATCATCACACCCATGCGGGTGTAGATGTCGGGTTTTAGCCAGAAGCTGGAAAGCCCTTCCGGTAGGCCCTCTAGCTCAATGATATGCGGCACGTTTGAGCCTCCCGCCCATCCACCCGCCTCAACCGATCCACGGACCACCTCTCCCATGATTCCGGAATTCCCGGCTCCAGAAATGCAGCCCAGACGATTCTCCGCAAGCATCCGGCCGAAGTCATATCCGTCCTTCAGATAGCCTTCCTTTTCAATCGAAGCGGAACAGAAAACACAAACGTTTCCGATGTTTTCCGCCGGAGGTGGCGAATCAAACGAGGGACCCGCGATTTCGCCTGTCGGTATCCTCCCAATCTCCGGCAGACCCGCCTCTCTAGCTTTTTCCAGAAGCTCCAAAACACCATCCACATGGTCTGTTTCCAATAGGTAATCCGCAGGATTTTGGGCAACAGTCCCTATCTGTCTGAGGTGGTCCAAAAGCTGCAGCAAACCATTCCAGGACCCATCGGTATTGAGTAGAACAGTGGGCTTGTTCGCCAAATTTTTATCCATCGTCTGATACCCGACAAAGATGGAAACCGCCTTGAATAAATCTTCCAGGGTTGCTCCCGGAGTGAAAACAAAAGCATCTGCTTCGATGATTTTTTTCTCGATATTCGAGAGTGAAATTCTTTGATCTCCGTTTGAGTTATATATGTCCCATCCTTTACTGAACAAGCGGTAAAGCAGCTTGGCTCTGGATTGTCTGTTAGGATCTTTCTCGCCGGCTACTGTTCCTGCTAATCTGACTTTTGGCATGTTTTATTATTTGAGGGGGTTGGAAAATCTTGTGTATGTCTTTCCCTAGACAGGAAATGAAAGCCATTCATATTGTCAGGCATGGACATTTTTCTGCAAGCGGCAGTTGAGGAAGCTTTGTCGGGACAGCGAGAAGGCGGTATCCCTATTGGCAGTGTGCTTGTCCACGATGGTAAAATAATAGGACGCGGGCATAACCGGAGAGTTCAGAAAAACAGCACAATTCTTCATGCTGAGATGGATGCATTGGAAAATGCCGGTCGTCTTTCCCCTACTATCTATCAGGAGTGCACTCTGTTCACAACTCTGTCCCCATGCCCGATGTGTTCCGGTGCGGCTTTGCTCTACAAGATCCCAAGGATTGTTATAGGTGAAAACAAGACCTTCATGGGGGCGGAAGAGTTATTGAAAGCCCATGGAGTAAAGTTGAACGTGATGAATGACGAGTCCTGCATCAAGATGATGTCCAACTTCATAAGAGCAAATCCGGATTTGTGGAACGAGGATATTGGTGAGGCTGAATGATTATAAATAAATCGATACAATTGTTGCCGGATTCTGCGGTTCTCATCGAATCCGGATTGAGATTTCTTATCGCGGCAGATTTACATTTGGGGAAATCCGCGGTTTTCCGTGCAAACGGTCTTCCGGTGCCAGAGGGAGACACCCGGAAGGATTTGGAACGCCTGACCCAACTTATTTTAGAATATCAGCCTGACCATCTGGTGATTGCCGGGGATCTGTTTCATGCCAATTCCGGATTCGAAGAGGAGGTTATCGATGTTTTCGAGGATTTCTTACGTCAGATCAGGATTCCTTTCACGTTGGTAAAAGGAAATCATGACGACAAAATTGCCAGCCTCCCAGAATCTTTTGATATGTGTTCCCATCGGGAGATTGGCGATATCCGTATTGTCCATAAACCGCAGGATGCGTCGCCAGAACTTTTCAATATCTGTGGTCACATACATCCGGTGGTCAGAATCGCGGACGGAAAAAACACCGTGTTGCGCCCGGCATGCTTTCATCTCAGGGATAACGTCCTTACATTGCCTTCATTTGGCTCATTCACCGGTGGGCAAATTGTTAAACCCCAGCCAGAGGACCGGTTTTTCGTTTCGCACTTAGGGAAAGTCATCGAGATCCCCGGGAAACTGATCAAATGATAAAACCGGGAGCCTCCACCGTTTCTGGAAGCTCCCGGGGTGCTGAAGTCAGGATCTAGAGGTTACCTTTCCTCATCTCACTGACAGCGAAGTCAGCAGCTCTGGCGGTGAGCGCCATGTAGGTGAGAGATGGATTCTGGCAACCTGCGGAGACCATCGCGGCGCCATCTGTGCAGAATACATTCTCAGCGCCCCAAACTTGATTATGTCTGTTAAGCACCGATTCTTTTGGCGAGCTACCCATCCTGGCGGTTCCCATCTCGTGGATTCCCAGCCCGATGATCGGTTTGCTGTTGTTTGTTCTGATGTTTTCCGCGCCCATGCTTTCCAGCATCTCAGCTGCGTCGTTCATCATATCAATACGCATGTTGTGCTCGTTTTCCTGATATTCGGCATCAGCGACGATCACTGGAAGACCCCATTTATCGGTTTTGTCCTTACTGAAATAGATCTGATTGTTTTCGTAAGGGAGACATTCGCCGAATCCTCCCATCCCCACAGACCATGGACCAAACGAGGTTAGCTCTTTCTTGAATTCCGCACCAAACCCTTCGATATTCCGGCTCCAGTTTTGGCGCATGGCCCCACCTTGGTAGCCGAATCCGCGGAGATACTTCTGATTCGGCTCTTCCTTGAAGTTCCGGTAACGCGGGATGTAAAACCCGTTTGGACGTCTTCCATAATGGATCTTATCCGGATGGGTATCCAGCACCGCACTCGCACCCACTCTCAAATGATGATCCATGAGGTATTTGCCCAGAGAGCCACTCTCATCCATCCCTTCCGGGAAACGGTCGGACTTGGAATTCATCAGGATCGCTGTCGAAGCGATGGTAGACGCATTCAAGAAGATGATTTTCGCATAGTATTCGGTCGTCTCCATCGTCAGCTCATCAATGAGACGCACGCCTATCGCTTTGCTGGATTTATCATCGAAAATGACAGAGTGGACGATGGAATGAGGCCTCAGAGTCATATTTCCCGTATTCTCGGCTGCTTTCAAGGTCGCCGCCTGGCTACTGAAGTAGGCTCCAAAGGGACAACCGCGGGAGCAGAGATTCCGATACATGCAGGACGAGCGTCCCAAGGCCAATTGCTCTGCGGTAGGTGCGGTAAGATGTGCCACGCGTCCGGGAATGAGGGTTCGGCCGCGCCATTTTTTCTCAATGGATGCTTTGAGATCAAGCTCCGGCGGGGTCAGATCCATCGGGGGCTGGAAAATACCATCTGGCAATTGTTCCAATCCCTCGATGGATCCGCTGATTCCGGCGAAGCGTTCGACGTAGTCATACCACGGTGCGAGTTCCTCATATTTGATTGGCCACGGTATCGAAATGCCTTCCTTGGCATTCGCTTCCATATCCATCGGGCTCAATCGATAGCTTTGTTTTCCCCACATAAGGGAGCGTCCCCCCTTATGGTAGCCGCGCATCCAATCGAAAGGTTTCTTCTCTTCGTATGGGTGCTCGATATCGTCCACAAACATCTGGTTTGTGGCAGGTTTGATCGTATATCCGGTGCGGGCCTGCTTGTGCTGGCGCTCCTTCATCTCGCGGGATGCCTTATTCTGCCACTGGAGCTCCCAGGGAGGTGAATTTGTCGTGTCGTAATCGACGATGTGTTTGAGATCCCGGCCACGTTCTAAAACGAGAGTTTTGAGACCTTTTTCGCACAATTCCTTTGCGGCCCAGCCACCGGACATGCCGGAGCCAACCACGATGGCATCGAATGTATGCTCGGCTTTTCCTTTGATATTAAGATTCATTTGGATGATTTGGTTACACTGATGCTGATTACATTGAGTAAGCCTTTTGGCCTGGCTCCAGCGGCATCGACGCCACCCACTTGGTGGGGACGAAAACAAACTCGAAGGCCTTGGTGGCACCGAGCTCGGAGTTCACATAGCAAAACTTTGTGAGCTCCTTGAACTGCTGAAGAAAAGAGTTGCGCGGTTTGAGGCCGTTTCTAATCGCATTTTTGCGCTCTTGCAGTTGGGAGGTATGTAGTTCCGTGAGGAATTTTACCTGCTCTTCTGCGGGTAACTGATCAATGGATTTGCCATATTGTTTCTGGCAGCGCTGTGCGAAATCCACTAATCCCTCGGCAATAACTTTCTGATCGGAAGGCTGAAGGCAATCTTTTACAATGACTTCTATCCAGCCTGGAACACCTGCCTCAATCGCACCGGGGGTATCTGTTTCCGGGATAATTGCTTCCGCAAGCGCGGCGGCATGTTGGCGTTGCTCCGGCGTGAAGAAGGTAAGCTGAGTCTGGTCAAAAGGCTCACCCATTCTCGCAAAAACGCTCTCCGGGAGGGCGAGGCTGCCACCGACCGTCATGGCCATTGCTTTCAATAATTCTCTTCGATCCATGATTTGTTATACTGACTATGTCCTGGGATTCATACGCAAAAAAATCCTTCCGCGGAGCAAAAAAAGCACCAGCGGAAGGATATAAAGAGATTAGGCAGATTTATGATATTTACTTGGAAACCGCCGAAACCACGTCGGCAGCAGTCATTCCAAGCTCCTCCATAACCACGTTTCCTGGGGCGCTGATGCCGAAACGGTCAATTCCAAGGACTTTGCCCTCGGAGCCAACATATTTCCACCATAGCCCGGAAACACCCGCCTCGATGGCAACCCGCTTGGTGCATGCCTTTGGAAGGACACTTTCCTTGTAATCGCATGACTGGCGATCAAAGCGCTCCAAGCACGGCATGGAAACGACGCGGACTCCGTCTCCGAGCTGCTTCGCCGCTTCAACGCAGTGCTGAAGCTCGGAGCCTGTGCCGATGAGGATGGTGGTGAGTTCACCTTTTTCCTTCACTGCGACATAACCACCGCGGAGAACCCCATCACGGCGCACGTCGGAAGTGAGATCATTCATCAGCGGAATTGCCTGGCGGGTAAGAATGAGTGCGGTCGGTCCATCGGTGCGTTGCATCGCTGCAATAAAAGCACCAGCGGTCTCCTCCGCATCGCCGGGCCGGATCACATCCAAGCCAGGGATCACGCGCAGGCCGCTGACGGTTTCCACAGGTTGATGGGTTGGTCCGTCTTCACCGACACCGACAGAGTCATGGGTGAAAATAAATGTCGTTGGGAGCTTGGAAAGTGCTGCCAGACGAATCGCCGGACGAAGGTAATCTGCGAAAACCAGGAAAGTTGCCCCGCTGGAGCGGAAGATACCATCATAGGAAATGCCGTTGCAGATCGCGCCCATTGCGTGCTCGCGAATGCCGAACCAAATGTTGCGACCAGCGGGATTGGTGCGGGAGAAATCGCCCTCACCAGCGAGGTAATTCTTTGTGGAGCCGAAAAGATCCGCACTACCGGTGAGGAATTGTGGCATTGCTTTGGCGACATCATTGATGACCTTGCTGCCTGCCGAACGGGTAGCGTCCTTGTAGTCCGCAGGGAAGGTGGAAATCTTCGAAGACAGGTCGCTTGGAGTCGTGTGGGCTACGCCCTCGCTGAGTTCTTTCGCAAGCTCTGGATTTGCTTTTGCCCAGGCATCGTAGGTGGCTTGCCACTCCTCGAATTTCTTGACGGATGCTTCTGTGCGTGCCGCAAAGAATTTTCTGGTCTCTCCCGAAACGAAGAAATGCTCGTCAGCTGGAAGATTGAGTGCTGCACGGGCTTCTGCGATGAATTTTGCACCGCCTTCGCCGTGTGCTTTCGCTGAACCGGCAACTTCAGGAATACCCTTGCCAATGATGGTTTTGGCGATGATTACCTTAGGCTTGTTGTCTTTGTTGGACTTTGCGATTTGGAGGGCTTTTTCGATAGCCGCTAGATCATGGCCATCGATGGTTGCAACATCCCAACCTTGGGATTCGAAGTATTGTGCGGCATCCTCCCCTTGGGTGATCTCCGCCATGGCGTCCAGGGTCACATCATTGCTATCGTAAATGAGAATGAGGTTATCCAGGCCCGCATGACCGGCGAATGCGATGGCTTCCTTGGCTACGCCTTCCTGCAAGCATCCGTCACCATGAAGCGCGATGACATTGTGATCGAACAGCGTATGTTCTGCGGTATTGAACTTGGCTGCAGCACGTTTGCCGGAGAGGGCGAAACCGACTGCGTTTGCAATTCCTTGTCCAAGAGGGCCGGTGGTTGCCTCCACACCGGGTGTTTCATGGTATTCCGGATGTCCCGGAGTGATGGAATGGAGTTTCCGGAAATTGGCGACATCATCCTTGCTCACAGCGTAGCCGGAGAGATGAAGCCATGCGTAGAGGAACATCGAGCCGTGCCCTGCGGAAAGGATGAAGCGATCCCGATTGAGCCAACGCGGAGCGTCCGGATTGTAATTCAAGCTTTCTCCGAAGAGGACGGCACCGATCTCAGCGCAGCCGAGAGGCAGACCGAGGTGTCCGGAATTGCATGCGTGGATAGCATCCATGGCCAAGCCACGGGCTTCATTTGCGGCAGTAATTAATGCGGTAGTGTTCATAAAAATCTGACCCCGCATCGGTTCATTTCTTGGCGGAGCGAGCAAACCCTAGGAATTAGAAGTATTTTGGCAAGAGCTGATCGGGGAATATGCAATGTTTTGCTCAAGTTCCGCTCATGCCCACCAGTTCTGCGTAACATACTCCAGAGCCTCCGAAGAGATCCAGAGCGCTGCCAACCGTTACATCGATCAAGCCTCTGCCTGCTTTGCTTACAATTTCGATATCACCCATCGTGGCGGCTCCGCCAGCATAGGTTACCGGACATTTTCCCCAGCTGCCCAGAAGCCCGACTAGCTCGGCATCGACTCCTTTGCACAGTCCTTCGACATCCGCGGCATGGATCAGAAACTCATCGCAGAATGGCAAAAGCCGGTCCAGGGTATCGTGGCTTATATCCAGCTCGGTAATCGTTTGCCACCGGTTCATCGCGACCTTCCATCCGCTCCCTATGCGGCGGCAGGAGAGATCAATGACAATGTTTTCTTTGCCAACGGTTTCGACGAGTTGTTCCAGCTCTTCCTGAAGGAATTTCCCGTTAGCATCGAAGAGAGCGGATGTGACGATGACATGACTGGCCCCGGCGTCGAGCCATTGCTTCGCATTCGCGGAGCGTATTCCCCCACCCACCTGTAGCCCGCCTGGCCAAGCGGAGAGTGCTTCTTTGGCTGCCGCGTCATTCCCTTTACCGAGCATGATGACATGGCCTCCGCGTAGATTGTCCGAGCGGAATTTTTCGGCGAACCAGCCCGGGGGTTTTTCCGATACGAAATTTTCGGTTGGCGCAGTTCCATCGTCTCGAAGGCTCCCGCCGACGATTTGTTTAACTTTTCCTTCGTGTAAATCTATGCAGGGGCGGAATCGGCAACTCATTTCGAGCTGACAATCACCTCACTTCCGCATGTTCTGCAAGCGGAAGGATGTCCCGCATAGTAGTTTTGCGGACAGCATTTGCAGGAAGGTTTCATCGTTTCAGGATCCAAGGGTGGATTTACCGAACAGGAAGTAGTCACAGTTGCTACTCCTAATAGAACCATTGCGAAAAAAGCTTTCATGATCATAAATTCTTACTGATCCGAGGACTATCAGTAAGACTAAATATTGACCAGAACTAAAATACTGCTCTTCCCCCCATCTTAATTCTTTTCTGATCAGATCTCCTGTTTCATGTTGGCGGCGGTGAAATACCTCATTGCGCTCACATTACCGATGTTCATTTTCCATTCTGCGGTGGCGGAAACGGCCGAAGATTTACTGGTTTCCGCAAACCACGCTATGGATGACGGACTCTGGGATGTCGCCTCGATGAAGTTGAACGATCTTATCGGATCAAGCGAGTTAGCACCTCAGCAGCAGGTTCAGGCTTTGATCCTTCTTGCCGAGTCCTTGATCCGCGATAACAGGCCTGTAGAGGCAAGCCGGATTTTGGAGATGTCGTTGGTGAGGGAGCATCCGGAGGCTGCGTTTTGGGCCGCTCAGGCGCTTGCCAGTCAGGGACGTTTTACCGAGGCTGTGAACGGCCTTTTACCCATCGCCGGTGACCCGGAGCATAGGTATCGGAAAGAAGCCGCATTTACAGCCGCCAGTTTGCAGTTATCACTATCGGAATCGAACAGTGCCCTTTCCACGTTGAAATTGCTGGCTGAGGATCCGAGCCTTGACACGCGGGTGGAGGCACAGCTGAAACGTATTGAAATCCTAATCGACCAGGAACGTTACGACGAAGCCCGGGACATTTTTCCTGAGATCGGGGATATACCGGAAAAGCTCATTCAATTTGCCAACCTGTTGAATGGCTATCTCACGTTGGCCGAAGGTGACGCGGACTCCGCGGAGATTATTTTCACCAATTTACTTTCAAACCCGACCGGACAGACACTGGCCAATTACAATCTTGCTGCTGTGGGAAAGGCCGACGCCCTGTCCGGCCAGGGAAAAGCTGAAAGCGCAACCGACTCTTTGTTGAATTTCATCCAATCCAATCCGGATACCACGATGCTGGAACCGATGTTTCGTAGGATCACCGAGTGGCTTCCAGAGAAAATCATATCCACGGATAATCCGATTCTTATCCGCCTGAGGGACTGGCTTCCACGCACTTCTCCCTATAGCAACAGTCTTATCAATTTGAGCGATCCTGGCGCGGCGGCGGCCTGGCCCGAAACCTTGAAGCCTATTTCTGATCTGGGGATCTTTTCGATGCACGCTTACGGAATCGCTCTCCGGCGTCTCGGGACCACGACGGCGAAGAAGGAAGCGGAGCACCTGATGCAAAGGATTCAATTGCTCGCTCCGCAGCATTTTCTAGCGCCCCAGGCTCTTTTGACATTGGCAGAATGGAAATTGAACGATGGGGAGACGGAAGACGCTTTCGCGATCTACGATTCGCTCCGCATGAGTGCGAAATCTCCGCTCGTAAAAGGGGAAGCCGCATTTCAGGATGCCCGGATCGCGTTCGACTCGGGAAACCCCGAGCTGGCGGCAGAACTTTTCGCCGAGGCTTCTGCTACTTTGACTGGGAAAAATCGCGAAATGTCCGTGCTCAACGCGGCTCTCTCCCGTCTGAAGATGGATCCCGCCGGCACTTATCTGATCCAGAATGAAGAGGCGCCAATCAGCACCGAACTGACCGCGGATCTGGCCTTGGAAAGAGCCCTTCTCAACTCCGATCCGGAGGCGGCAAAATTCGCTTTGGACGATTTTCTTCGGAATAATCCGGAACATCCAAGGGCAAACGAAGCAAGATTGGCGATCGTTCAAGCGGCACTCGCCGTCAATCCGGCCGATATCTCGATGGCTCGTGCGCAGCTTGATACCCTCAGGATTGCGGAGCCCCCCCTGCCCCCGCATCAGATTCCCCAGCTGGAAATTGCAGAGCTACACCTTCTCGATCATGCCGGAGAAAGCGAAAAGGTAGTGTCTCTGGCAAAAGAGATCATAAAGAACCATCAGGGCTCTACAGCTGCGTCAGACGCCGCGCTTATCCTGGGGAAAACCCTTTTCAAAACGGGCAGTTATAATGAGGCGAGACTCGTATTGGAGAAGCTGGCGAGCAGTGAGATCTCCAACCAACGGGCCCAGGCAGCACTTCTCTTGGCAGCACGTTCCGCAGCATTAGGTGCTACGGCACAGTCCCGCGAGGAGGCTCTGGCGTTGTTCGATAAAACCATAGCAATGGAGGGCCCTCTTACTTCACTGGCCATGCTGGAGAAAGCGCGGTTGAACATTGATTTGAACCAACTTCCAGTCGCAATCCAATCGCTCAGCGAAGCATATTCCGGAATGAGCGAGGATGATCCATCACGTCTTCCAACCGGGCTTTTGCTAGCGGAAGCCATCTACGCGCAAGGAGATACAAAACCTGAAAGCCTCAACCGGGCGCTCAAAATCTACAACGAGCTCCTCACACTCTCTGCAGATAATCCGGCACAGTATTTCCGGCTGCAATACCTGCGTGGGCGCACTTTGGAGAAGCTACCTGAAAGCGAGAGCTCTGACAAAGGTCGCCTGGGAGACGCGATTTCCGCCTATTTTTCCGTTCTGGATCGGCCAACGGATCCTCCGCCACCGGAATGGGAGTGGTTCGAGCGCAGTGGTTTCCGCGCACTGTCACTTCTGGAAAATGCAGAGCGCTGGAGGGCCGCCATTGCTATTGCCGAAAAAATCGCGTCGTTCAAAGGACCGCGCGCAGAGGAGGCCTCGACACGTGCGCGCCAGCTGAGGCTGAAACATATGATTTGGGAAGATTAGCCCAGCACCCAGCGCGATCATAAACTGGACAGTTCCACTCCATCGCGTCACCGTTCCGTCTCTCCCATGTCAAAACTTCCACGCTGGTTACTTCCTCTATCCTTCTTCCTTCTCGGAGTTGTTGCGGCGGCAATTCTTGTCCCCTTGGAGCAGGCATCGGTGAAGGAGCAGCTAACAGGCTTTCCGGACTCCCATATTTTCACCAACGCATTGCGCCCCTACATTCTGCTATTCTTGTGCTTCATGCCAGCGATAGCGGCCTTCGCCTATAGCATAGGATCCACGTTCGACCGTTATCTCTCGCGGCAATTCCTCGCCATCTTCGGCATCTGTCTCGGAGCTCTCTTTTCAATCTGGATGCTCCTGGATCTGAATGACAATCTGAGCGATTTTTCTGGCAGCAAGAATATGGCGGCATCCGTATTCTATTTCTATCTCTATCGCTCTCCTGCCATCCTGTTGGTGCTTTTGCCTTATACCCTTTTGCTAGCCTTGATTTATTGTCTGGGAAAATTTTCAAAGACCAACGAAATCATCGCCATGATTCAGAGCGGCACAGGCATCGTCCGTGTCTCTGCTTCGTTGGTTTTCGCCGGGCTTTGGTGCAGTGTGCTGCTTCTTGGTCTGAATTACCACTGGGCTCCCCATGCGGAAGGGAAGCGGGACGAAATCATCGCGGAAGCCAAGGGTCTACCCATTGTACAGGCGATGAATGTGCTGTATCGGGATCCGGATTCCCACCGGCTGTGGATGGTGGGAGCCTTTCCGGCGAATTACCAAAAAGGAGAAGCTCTCCGGAATGTTGAAATCACCACTTTGAATCCGGACAAAACCCTTAGAAGCCGGATGACATCTTCTTCCGCAAGTTACAACCGGGAGACGCGCCAATGGACATTCGCCGCGCCTTTGATCGGAAGGTTCATCGAAGGAGAATCCCCGGTTTATGAGCAGATGACAGAGCCTTTGATCCGGAAAACGTGGAAAGAGACACCTTCACAGATTATCAAGCCGGGGCTCAGTGTGGAGTATCTCGGGATTCCGGAACTCAGCACTTGGCTGGTATCGCCCCTCGCAAAGCAGGCGACATCGAACCGTCCTGCCTATCTGACGCAATGGCATTATCGATGGGCCTTGCCGATCACCTGTCTGGTGACCGTCCTGCTCGCCGCGCCTCTCTCCATCCACTTTGCGCGGCGGGGTGCCGGCAGTGGAATTTTCCTGGCTGTGGTGCTTTCCATGCTAATGCTATTTGTTTCCAGCATTACCTTGGCACTGGGCGAATCGGCGATTCTGGAGCCCATGATCGCAGCTTGGTTACCCAACATCGTGTTCACGCTGTTGGGGCTTTACCTCTATCATCGTCGTATCACGGGACGACCCATTTACCAATCGGTCAAAAAGCTACTCACAGTTAACAACTGATCAATACAATGGCTTTTCCCGAATCCTGGCATGTCCGTAGCAGGAGCCGCGAGTGCTCTGTCACCGAAGTTCGTTTCAAAGAAGGCGACATCATCATCACCGCACTTTTTCCGGATCCTGAATCCAGTGGATATCTGCGGAAGGATTTCTCCGAGAAGGCCTGGAAAGAATTACCGGAGGATGACAAGAACGCATTTTCATATTGGAAAACCAAGTTCACGCCCGTTGCCGCTGTGGAGAACGTCCAAACCGTCACCAAGCAATCGGCGGAAGATCTACTCCGCACCATGGTGGAGGAAGATCAGGAACATACCGAGAATACCCGCTATATTCTGGCGGTGATGTTGGAGCGGCAAAAACTCCTCCGGGAAACGGATACCCAATCAACTGCTGGAGGAATTCTCCGGATTTATGAACACCGGAAGACGGGCGAAGTCTATATCGTCAAAGATCCAAACATTCCCCTCGATGAAGTGGAGAAAATCCAGGAAGAAGTCATTCAACTTCTATCGCCACCCGCGCCAGAGATAAATTCTGGGGAGATGAATCCGAATACACAGGTGGGATAAAGAAGAGCGCGGAAAAGCGACTCGGGAAATTTCCTAATCCCCCAATGCGGCACGCGCTGCCGAGACAATAGCCTGCGCCTCGTCTTGCGTGTATTTGCGTTTTTCGTCACACGCCCATACCACTCCCGGCCAAGCCGGATCCGACAGATTTCTGGCCACCACGTGAATATGCATTTGCCTCACGATATTTCCGATGCATGCGACATTGAGCTTTTCCGGTTTAAAATACTCCTGAACAAAGATGGATATCCTACGCAGGAGTGAAGTCACCTCACTATAGGTTTTTTCGTCCAACTGATGGAGATCCTCAATACCTTCCGGCACCTCGGGCACGATGATGAACCATGGGAAATTGGCTTCGTTCTTCAGCAAAATCCGGCATCCGGACACCCGGGAGATTTCGTATCCACCGCTCTCAAGACGGTCATTCAGTGTGAAGTTCGTAGTGATCATTTTATCCGATTGGAGATTTCCGCTGAGAGACGACTAAGAAGACGCGACTGAGCAGAGACGAAAGATTCATATTCCTCTTCCTGGATAGCTTCTTTATCAATAAAAGTGGCTGAAGCGACGAGCTTGCGGCTTGGCAGTGCGTAAATGCGCCAGCTGGCATCGATATGGGCGTAGCCGTCATTTCCCGCAACAAACTCCCGGATATCCACGGCAATCTGATAGTCGATTTCGCCATCACTCTGCCAGGGATAAGTGCGGATGTTTCCGGTTTTCAAGCGACGTCCAAGATTGATCGAAAGGACCCGGGCAATGGAATCGTCAAGATCCCCCGCCCAAAGGTGATTTTCCGCTAGCTCCAATTTATTGGGGCTGGTCTGGATCACAAGGTTTTCGCGGTCCACATATTCCGCGAGAATCACTGGGCCCACACCGACACCGATACCACCGCCCGATGGACTGGGACCGTCTGCGCTCAAAGTATAAAACGTCGGGTAGGTCCTCAACCCACAGCTAAGCAGGAGAAATGACAGGCAAAATAGAGCTATAGATTTGAACATGACAAAAGTGTGAATTCAGCGGCGCGGACCCGCGGCCTTGGGCTTGGAGTCCCTTGACGTATCTTTGCCGAAAAGTAGTGAATTGGGCTTTTCCTTGATGGTGTCCGAAAGCGATTCCATTGCCCGCATGGCTGCGCGGAATTCGTCCATCGTGCGCAATAGATCGCCTTGCATGCTTCCCTCCGGTCCCATGCTTCTCACGGATTTGTCGAGTTCGGTCAGGCTTCTCCGGAGATCCTCGGGGAGTTTTTGAAATTCCGGATTATCCATGGTCGCCCGGGCGGAAGCTGCAGCCTTCTCGATTTCCTTGATGGCCAGCTTCGCCTCTGAGACCGTTTTGCTGGTCTCTTCAGCCGCATTGGCGATCTCGGAAATCGCTTTATCCAGCGGAAGAGCTTCGATTTTGTCCAAAATTGATGCCAGCTTG
The DNA here is from genome assembly GCF_042683045.1 of Luteolibacter algae. Taxonomy (NCBI): domain Bacteria; kingdom Pseudomonadati; phylum Verrucomicrobiota; class Verrucomicrobiia; order Verrucomicrobiales; family Verrucomicrobiaceae; genus Luteolibacter; species Luteolibacter algae. Next base: position 239,631 of record NZ_JBHUIT010000034.1, read on the forward strand.
ACTTCCAGTTGGGCGAAACCCGAAGGCAACGTGGGCACCACAGGATAATCACCCTTGTAGCCAAGATCCGCAGGCGGATCATCCGGGTAATAGTCGAAATCGACATACATCGCGCCAGTGAGAAGACTGCCGGTTTTGAGCGTGGCGCGAAGCCCTTTGCTCACTGCATCCCCCAGCCTGAGTATTTCCTCCTCGGCGCTGTCATTGACGCCTGCTGCTCGCAGTAGCTTAGGATCGACCTCCACTAGAACAGGAACCTTTTGGTTTTCCTTGTCCGGAACATAGTCAAAGGAAATATTGGTCACCCGTCCTATCACGATGCCGCGGTATTCCACTGGCGCAGATTTTGCGAGGCCACGGACAGTTTGATCGAATAGCAGGAGCAGCTGCAGCGTCGGCTCAAACGTCGAAGTGGCTGCGGATTCGATATCCTCATGCAGCTCGTAGACTCCGCCATCTTTGGCAAGGCTTCCCGGTCTCAATCCCTCGGGAACCGCAAACGACACACCGCCGGAAACCATTGCTTGAAACGAAGGCGTGCGGATCTTGAAGCCGTCCACGCCGGCATCGATATTGATCCCGCTGGTGTTCCAGAACTTGGTGTTTTCTCTTACCAGATTCTGATATTGCTCACGGATGAATGCCTCGTAGACAACCCGGCGCCCATTTGGATCCAGCTTACGGCTTTCTACCCGGCCAACCTCATAACCGCGATAGTATATCGGAGAACCAGTGCTTAGCGATCCCGCCTCGTCAGATACCAAGGTCAAACGAAGCCCGGGCACGCTTCGGCTGGTGGCGGGAGGAGTCTCGCGGCCCCGCCAATAGCGTGGACCCATTGGGCCGGTGCCAGGCTCCAGCTCAATATATACGCCCGTTAGCAGAGTGCCTAATCCTGAGACATCGGATGCGCTCACACGGGGCCTGACGACCCAGAAACGGGTGCCTTTTCTCAGAAGCGTTTCGTTCCCCTTATCCAGGATACAATAGACCAAGACCGACTGAAGATCATCGGACAGCTCCACACGGGAAACCTTTCCCACACTCACCGAGCGGCATCTTAGTTCTGTTTTCCCGGCGACGATTCCGTCTGCGGTTTCGAAGCGGATTCTGACTTCAGGCCCTTTTGAGCTAACGTTTTTATAAAGCATCCAACCACCGATCAAAACGGCTAGAATGGGTATGGTCCAAACGACGTTCCACCGCTGGGCAGATCGGATTTCCGGCTTTGCTACTGTTGGTTCTTTATCACTCACTATCGGAAGATGGTTGCGGAGAGGTTTCAGCACCTTCGCGCTCAAGTTGATCCCAAAGAAGCTTGGGATCAAAGCTCATTGCTGCGAACATGGTAAGAATAACAACGCCGGCAAATGCCACAGCTCCAGGGCCCGGAGTCACTCGCATATAATTGCCAAGCTGAACCATTGTCACCAGAATAGCTACTACGAAAATATCCACCATAGACCACCTGCCGAGCAGTTCCGTGATCCAGTAAACCTTCCCGAGCTGCCTGGCAGAATGTGGCACCAACCCTTTGGCCGCGGCACAAAGCCAGAGCAAGGCGAAAATTTTCATCAAGGGAATAAGAATGGATGCGGTGAAGATAACGATAGCGATGGGATAGGAACCGGCGTTCCAGAACTGGATCAAACCCTCAACAATGGTCGTCTGGGTTAGAACTCCTAACTCACGAATATTCATGATCGGCAGGAGATTCGCCGGAATATACATGGCCGCAGCGGCAACCACCAATGCCATCGTGCGGGTAAGGCTGTGGGGCTTGCGCAGATGCAAATGGGAGCCACATCTGGGACAATATACAAGAGCTACCGGTGAAACTTTCTCGCAGACATGACATTCAGCCAGGTCACGACTCGCCCCCCGTGAAAGATTTTTACAATATTGGCTCATTTGCTTCCCGCGACTTCCAGTCGGTCCCACAGTTCCCGTTTATCAATCGCAGCGACGGCTGCAGCCATGCAAAACATCAGCGCCGTAAATGCCCAAAAGCCTAGCCCGAAATGTAGCTCAGCCAGATGTCCTAATTTCAGAAGACTGACCAACACTCCGAGTAGAAACACTTCGATCATATTCCAGGGTTCGGTCCGGCTCATCCATGCGGTCACAAAAATTGCTCCGGGGGCCTTGCGACCGAACATCAGCGGACCACAAACATAGACCAATCCCCCAGCAAGCACCAATGGTGCGACGATGGTGAACAGCGCCACGCCGATCCCGACAATAGGGGCACCTTCGTGAGCCAAAGTCCATGCCGCACTGGGTAGGGTCAGCGCGGTCCGGATACTCGCCGCATCCATATAGATGAACGGTGCAGTGTGCACGAAAACCATCAAGAGCAAAGCTGTTAACGAGAAAGCGGTTACCCTCACCAGAGATGCGGGACGATTTTGAAACAGGGTGGCCCCGCAACAAGTGCAGCGGGCACTTGTGCCTTCTGGAATCGGCTCAGCCACGTGAATCGTATCGCAGAAATGACAGATCGCGTAATGCGGGCCGCCCTTCGGCTTGGGCCAAGATAGGATGGAAAGGCGTGTTCTCAAAGCGGTCGATCGCCCTTATCTGGATGCTACGACCCTCTGTGTCAACTCTCCCAATTGTTCTATTCCACACTCCACATGGTCACCCGCCTGCAGATACTGGGGCGGATTCATTCCCCCGGCGACGCCGCTTGGCGTTCCGGTGATGATCACGTCACCAGGCAGGAGTGTCATAAACCGACTGATGTAGCTAACAACATCCCTTACGCCGAACATCATGTCCTTTGTCCAGCTATTCTGACGGATCTCATTATTCACCTTGGTCCAAAGACGAAGCTCCTGCGGATCAGCAATCTCCTCCCGGGTGACCAATGCCGGCCCCATAGGAGCGAAGGTATCGGCACTTTTCCCTTTGGTCCACTGGCCGCCGTGCTCTTTTTGGAAGGCTCGTTCGGAATAATCACAGAAAACCGAGTAGCCTGCGACGTGGGACATAGCCTCATCTTCGGCAACGTAGCTCGCCGTCTTCCCGATAATTACAGCCAGTTCCACTTCGTAATCCAGTTTCCGGGCACCGCGGGGAATGAGCACATCGTCATTAGGACCGCTCCAAGCTGAAGTTGCTTTCAGAAACAAGACCGGCTCCGTGGGAATTTCACCACCCATTTCAAGAGCATGTTCGAGGTAGTTTTGACCCACGCAAACGATCTTCGACGGCCGCGCGATTGGAGGACCCAAGCGCACCGCCGGATCAATCTCCACTCCATCCGGGCAACCTTCCTTCACCCATTCGGCCAGGCTGTCGAGCCCTCCCATCGCGAAGAAGCTCTCGTCATAATCCAGAAATTCCCCACTGGCATCTATTCTGCGCCCGTCTTCGAGAATGACTCCCGGTTCTTCCCTGCCTGCTTCTCCGAATCGTATGAGTTTCATATTAAAATTAGCTCCTCTGACAGTAGGCTGGGTTCCCCATCAATCCAGCCAAATTACTTCCGGGATCTTTTAAAAAAAAGCCGTATTGCACTCCTTGTGAATTTTTCCGTATTCACCAATCGTCCCGGAGGCGGATTTCTTCCAGTCCCCGATCGTAAATATTGAATTCGATCTGCTTGAACGAGTTTTTCAAAAACTGTGCATCGCCGAAATTCTGGCTGAATCCGATCAATTTCTCCCCTTCCACTCGATCCAGGCGGAAAACCATTCGCGATCCATCGGCGAGAGTGGCGCGAACATCTCCCTTGTAACGTTTGGGAGTTTCCATGTCAGCGGGCTTCATAAGAATATTCTTCAGCCGGGCCACAGGGAATTTAGCTTCCGCGAGAGGCGTTTTCACCAAGATCATCTCATCCTCGATCTCAAGAATCTCTCCATCGATCGAGTCGCCATTGAGTAACTGCATGCGTCCCTCCGATTGACTTTCAGTCTGCGCCATCGATTCGTTATCCGTCTCTTCGAAGTCCAAGCCTCCCCGGAAGTTTAGATTGGGAAGGCGTTCTCCTCCATTGGGCACATCATCCGTATAACCGTCCCAGCCAGAAACCTTGATCTCTGATATGCGAAGCGGTGCGTTGTCCTGAGTGTTGATATGAAAACCTTTGCCAAACTTGCTGGAGTCGAGATCGTCATCCTGCCACATCTCGACAAACTCTCCGTCCACGAAGAGGAGGATTTTACCGCTCTTGATACTTGCCCGGATCTCGATTCTGGCTTTTTCATTTTGTCTAAGGTCCCCGGTATTGGAGGAATGACCCAGCCAGCTATTGTTTCCCGCTTTTTTCACGTGGACGGAGTTTCCCTGGAATACCATCTCATAACCAGATTTGGGAGTCTGGGAGGTGATATCGTCGGAGAATAAAACGATTCTTGGCCGGAATGCGCCGCGCCACGCCGCTTCAAAGGAAATTCTGCATTCAGCAGGGAAATCCACATTCTTGGCGATACCTCCCGCCCCGGTTGAGTGTAGGGCTCCCGATTTATAGGACCAGCTGTCACTTTCCCCCGTGCGGGTCCATTCTTCCATGCTCGTCGGCCCACGGTAGAAAACTTCTGAAAGGCGAGAAATCTCAACCGATTTGACAATCACCCTCCTGAAACTGAGCTCTCCGGCAAACCAAGTGGAAATTCGAATTTCATCATCGCTTAAGCCAACAAGTTGTCCCTTGACCGTATCGCCATTTGTAAGCCGCAAGGTAGCTTCGTGGGCAGCTTTTGAGGCATCCTTCGGCAATGAGGCTGGCATACTTAAATCCACCACCTGCTTGAGATCAAATTCCGCGGGCTCCTTCAAAACCTCCGATTTCCAGTTGAGCTGTTCCAGCGAGAGACCCAGAGCCGTTCCCGATAGCTGATCGCCATTGGAAAAGCGCACGATGGATTCGTCTTCCTGAGCAAAACAGGAAGCCATCAATGATAATGAAAGTAGCAGCATCCTCATTGGCTTTTCACTGGCTGGGCTTTTGGAATGAACCGCTGTTCGAGCATTGTGATAGCATCGCGCTGTAATTCGATTTTGCCGAGCAAAGGGTGCTCCGCATGAACAATGTTCTCCCCGAACTCACAGGAAGACACGTGAACCTCCCCGTTTCCCTGAAGATGTAAAATCAAATTCTGATCTTTGTTCGTAGAGATCTTGGTTCCCTTTTTCGCGATAAATACCGTCGATACTTCGTCTTCCGGTATCTCAATGGGTGCGGGTTGAAAATCGCTCTTGAATACATAGACACGGCCTTCGTGATCCGAGCGGATCGTCTGCAGAATTCCGCTGAATCTTTCCCCGTTGCGGCCGATCAGAGAATCGGTTTTTGCATTGCCGCGCTTCTCGGTCCGGTGTCTATCGCCCAGATCATGCCACTCACTGACCTCCAAAAAACGTATTTGTTGCTCACTTTCAGCAGGTGCCTGGCTGATGAGCGAAATACCATTGCCAGCAGGGATATCTTCGATTGGATCGGTAAACCGGCCCTCCAGCTCGCCGTTAAGATATAGATGAATCTCTCCGGTGGATCGATCCATACGGATTTCTATATCCAGCCGATTGGTGGAAAATTGCTCGGGAGGTCGGTTCAACATGACGATCGGAATGAAACGGTTTGCTCCCGTTGATTCGCGTTTGATCTCCACTCCGGCTCCGGCGAATTGCAGAAAGTATCGGTCAGCCCGCGCACCCTGCTTTTCAAGGGGATCGGCGAAGGATATGCGGAAATTCGGATGCGTAGCCCAGCTGAGAGTGAACGCGATTACAAATTTCTCGGGAAGTTCAAGCTCCCTGGACAAGGTGCCGGGACCAGTCGCCAAATAGGTGTTATTTTTTAACTCCCAGTTGCGGGAACCATTGAGATCTCTTTTCCATCCGGAAAAATTCCTGGTGCCGCTGTAGACGACGGACTCCGGAAATATTCCGAGTTGAATGGAATCCACAATGTCACGGGGTATGTCCAGCTCTCCGAATGTGTGCGAGCTTGTTTGTAGGAACTGTCCGCTGAAGGTCTCGATGCCCACCGGTAGAACATCGCCGTTAAGGAGGCGAATGCGTTGACTCGGAATTTCGATCGGCTGGGAGCTGAGCGAAAAATTTACCTGCTTCACTGTCCCGGAATGAATGAGTAAAGGTTTTTTTGAAATCGGAGATGCCAGCGTAATCGTGCCGCCGGCATCCATGGCTATCAGATCGCCGGTCAACTTGCTCTCATCCCGCAGCGAAACGTCCGCCGCACCCGCCAGAAAAGTGGCGGAAAAGAATCCAATCAACGATAGTGTATGGTTAAAAATCGACATTCCAATTATCTAAAAAATTTCCCGTTGATCGAAATTCCAACATGGTCGCGGAATCCAGGCTCATATTCAAATCGCCTACCGCGCTATTGAAAAGACGGAGCTCATTCTCGTTTCCGCCCCGTGGTTCCCCGCTGATCTGCCCGATAGGATAGAGCCGGACTTTCATGGAAGTATCATGATTTTCTTCGGCTTGCAGGAGTTTGGATTTAGCAAAACGGATCTCCGCCACGTCTTCCATCGGAAAGCTGAACTTCCCGTAGCGACCGCTCAAAACCAACTCGCCCGAATGAATTCCTTCGATCGTGCCAGAGAATCTGTCGGTGCCGTTGGTCATCAATACGATATCCTGGTCATCCACCTGCATGCTGCGTGCCGCATCCGGCATGCCATTCCATTCAGCGACGACGATCTCGGAAATTCTGGCTGGTGAATTTTCCGCTTGCACCACAAAGCCATACCCGTTTCCGCGGCCTGCATAGCCTTCCTCGGGATGATCTCCCGCATTCAGCTCGCTCCACTGGACCACGAACTCGCCGTTGACGAATAGCACGATTTCTCCGCTGTTTCGGTTGCAGCGGATCTCCACACGCGCACTTCCGGATTCTCCAAGCCGAACATTGATATTGTTTGTTTGCACCCTTTCCAGCCTTGGGCGGCCTTCTTCATCGAAGGCGGTGCGGTATAGCATCACGTAATTCGAATACAGATGCATCACATAACCTTCGCCGAACAAGCCTGGCAAGGAGGCGGGCTGTCCCGGGCGGATCAAATCCTTCTGCTCCTCCGGATTCTTCATCTTGGGGATCACAAAATCGGCGTGAAATGCGACAGCCAGAGACAGCCGATTTTTCCAAGCTACTTCGAACTGAAGGGTGGAGCGATCCGGCATGCCATCCTTCCGAGCCAATGCTGTGCCGACTTTTTCATTCTGCCAATACCAGGCTGATCCTGAAAAGGCCCACATCGGTGACTTGTTCCCGGCATCGTTACCCGCCTCCATTGGAGGAAGTCCTGCCGGGAATTCATGACTAACCTGAGTCCATTCTGCCGCACTGAATGGCCCCTGATATAGCAACCTTCCCGATAATGGTCCGGGAGCGACGAGGCCCACTTGGTTTCTTGGAATTTCAAGAAGTCCCGCAAACTCCGTTTCCAGCAGAAGCCGGGTGTTATCGAGATCACGAACCAAACCCGGAATGCGATCTCCATTCACGGTTCCGATATGGGAAAGTCCCGAAAGGGCCGTTTTCGGGTGCTCTCCGTTCAAGACAATTTGCCGAAGCTCGGAGGCTTTGAATGTGACGGCGTTGTCAATATCAACTCTTTCCCATAGGACACCGCCCTCGGTGGTAATCCCGGAGTAGCTTCCATGAAGTTGATCGCCATTGGTAAAGCGCAGGATGTCTCCTTTTTGCTCGGCATGAGCTCCTGAAGCAATGAGCGCCAGTATAGCTATTATTCCCCGGTAACTCATTTTTCGTAAATCGGTAGATAGCGGTAATTCAAAGCCAGGGAGAGCAATGCGCCCGCTGTGCTGAATGCCTGCCCTTGATTGCCCGGGAACGATCCGTCAGGAGACTGGATCGTGCCCAGATATCGAATATTTCTATTATTCCAGTCTCTCCATATATCCTCATCGGCATGAAATAGAGCCTGGGACATATAATACTCATAATAATAGGGATAGTATCTGTCCCGGTAATCCAGATTCTTCTTCAGATACTCCAGGCTTGCTCGATAGCCTCTGGAGTCTGTCTCTTTGGCAAGCGAAAGGCATAGGGAACCAATCGCCGTCAATGTGGGTTTTCCCCCTGCGGACGAGGTGTATCCGTAAGATCCATCGCTGGCCCTACAGCTTGATAAATAGGCGAGCCCCTTGCGGATAACATCATCCGGGACAGAAATTCCCGCATTTCTAGCTGCAAAAAGACTCACGATCTGGCAACCGGTTACGGTGGTGTCCGCATCCTTGCTCTCGGGAGTATAACGCCATGCCCCTGAGCGATTCCGCTTTTGCGCACTCACGATGAGCTCTACTGCCGATTTCAATGCCTTTGCCAGCTTCGGGTGTTGGATCACTCCGTAAGACTCGGCAAGAGCTTTCGTGGCAAAGGCATGGTTATACATGCTCGTCCCGATATAGCCATTCACTCCGCTTTGCTTGGAGATCAGGTAATCTATTCCTTTCCGGATCACTTCAGCGTAGGGCCCATGATTCGGGTCCTCCCCATGTGCCAGAAATGCAGCGACACACAGACCGACAACACCCGGTTCCGATCCCGCGCCGTCGTTCCAATTGCCTTCGGCGGTTTGTTTTTCGGAGAGGTAGCGCAAACCTCTTTCATAAATAAGGTCAACTTGCGCCGGGATGGTATCGTCCTGACGGTTTAGCAAACCCTGGGATCGCACCGACGCAACGGAGCAAAGGCAAACGGAGATGAAGGAGCGGCGGATCATTGTCTATTTGGATACCTCACCCAGCCCCCGGTTGTAAGCATCAAGTGCTTGTTGAAATTCTCCAGGCAGGTTTTTGCCGGCGATACCAGCCGCCTTGGGGATCCGGCGCTCGACACTATGGCCATTGGAATCGCCAGCCGCCGCACTATTTTCCGCATCGGAATCTCCGTTTTGGCCCTGCCCTGGTTGGGCGCCTGCATTCGCGTTTTTGCCCCTTTCATTGGCGCCGGGTTCCTTGCCCATCATTCGCTCCATCATATCCATCATTGCGCTTCCGGCATCTCCTCCACCTTGTTGATCCTGCTTTGCTTTGGCTGCCTGATGGATTTTCTCGATGATTTCCGTTTGGGCCGCGATGGTTTTGCCGCCCGTGTCCAAGTCCGCCAGATAGTCGGTAGTTTCATCCATGATACCTTCAACGGTGGAAAGTAGTTCAATCACCTCGGATACAGTTTGCTCAATGACGAGTTGCTGGACGTCCGCAGAAAGCTCATCCTGCTCATCGGCCAAACGCTCCGATCCTTCGGCGTGCCGCTCCAGTATCGACTTCTCAGGGGAAATTTCTTCGGCAGCCGCTATGGAGAGCAATTGGGCTGCAGCTAGCAGAGCTATGGGATAAAGGAGCCTCATTTGGTCAATTGTGCGGAATTACGTGCGTCGCGTTTCAGCTGTTCCAGAACCCTCGTCCGGGCTCTGACATCCTGCTGCTTCTGGATCATTTTCATGACTCTGAGCATAAATTCAAAATCTTCATCCTCAGGATCTGCGGCACTACCTCCACCTCCACCGGACCCGTTGTTCTTGTTCATCTCATCGGCCAGAATGGCAGCCCACCCGGACAATTTCTCAGCCCAATATTTGGCTTTTTCTGTCGCAGTATATGAATGATTCTTCTGAAGTTTTACACGGATATCTTCCAGACCGAGATCTATTTTGGTTTCCTGCATTTGATCCAGTATACCCTTGAAAACTTTGTCCCCTGTCCGGGCGTGATAGTGACCGAGATCCTCTTGGATCCATCTGATATCGGAAGCGGTTTGAACTTGCTGACGGGTAGTGTCTGTCAGCTTCCGTTGGTCCGCCGGGTCAATCTGGCTCTCCCTCAGGCCAATAATATTCGGGAATGAGGCGATCAGCACGCCGGCAATGCTATTTTGTTCGGAGGCTGCCTTTTTCAGACGGCTTACAAACGTGCTGGCTTCAAAGCGCTTGTTTGCGTCATTGGCTTGCTCCAGAGCTTTTTTGATTTTCTCAACCACCTTCTTCTGCGCCTCGACAGCATCCTCCACATCGTCTTTGGACTTTTCAGGTGTATTGGAAAGCTCCTGAGCTTCCCGGAGCTTATCGCGCACCTCCGGCATATCCGCATCGGAGAGCTCCTGCATGGATTTCAGCGCCTCCGCCATCTTTTTAAGCGTTTCCTTGTCAATCTCCCCATTGCGGGTGGCACCTTTCATGATGTCCTCCATGCGTTCGGTGAGGTCTTTCATCCGCTGGGTGTTCTCACTTTCAGCCTGTTCCTGCACATCGAGCCGTTTTTGGTTTTCATCGGCTTGCAAATCTCCGGCATCCAAACGCTCGAGCCGCTGGTTCTCATCCAATAGATTCAGTTCCTTACGGGAAAGATCCTCCAACTCGCTAATCGCGCGATCGAATTTACTCTTCAGGATTTGGGAATGTTCTTCACGCGTGAGCACATAGACCACGATAGGCTCAGAATATACGCGGCTTCTTTGAGGAAAAAAATCCTCGGAAAAGGCCCGGAGCACGAGTTTTTGCGGACCCAGTCCGAAAGCCTCTGGCGAAAAGGAAGCTTGCTCCATGATTCGTGTTATCTCTGGACCACCCCCCGGCAGCAAAAGTTCGTTCTTCTCGCCAGTAGGTTTTCCCGAGCCTGGATCAAGTGTCTCCCATTCGATTCCCACCCGCTTCAACCCAAAATCATCTTCACACAAGATCTCGAAGTCTAAAACCTCTTCCGGGAGAATTGCCTTTTGCCGTTCAAGTCCCTGGGTGTAGGCAACCGGAGGATTATCTTTAACTGCATTGACCCGGAGCTTGAAATTGCTCGCGTTAGACAGTCCGTGTTCATCAGCCCATGAAAAAGGCAATTCATAGGAGCTTTGTCCGATTTCGATTGGAGCGGTTTCGGCAGACAACCGATCGAGGACCAAAGGTCCTTGTGACGATTTATCTGCGGCGGTGGCCGGAGCACTCTCCCTGTCTCGCTCAATTTCAATCGGCGGTCCGTAGCTTCCTGATTTCAAAGGCCTTGTCATCTCAAACCGGAATTTCAGTGTGCTCCCTTCCACTGCGCTAACCTCGCCAACCGAAAGATCGGTCTCGCGATCCGGTAGCTGTAGATATTTCGGAGAGCTGACGTAAACCTTCATACCCGTGACGCTCGGGCGCTGCATAGGTTCCACTTTGATGCGATGCACAAGATCTCCGATCTTGAAAATCACGGTTCCCTTTTCCTGCTGTCCTGGAAACCGGAAAATGTAATGATCGCGGTTCAGCTGCGCCTGAATCTCGGGTTGTAGCCCATATTGTGCAGAGCCGCGGGTGGGCTTTTGTTCGGAAGCCGGAGCCAATTTCAGAGTGATCTCAAAAGCCTCACCGTAAGGAACCACGAGATGATCCACAGAATCCTCAAGCTGGGTGAAGGTATACCTCTCAATGTCTGAAAAGGGTTTCAACCAGCGTTCCACGGAGTTGATACCCGCTTTCGGAGCGACTACGAAGGCAAGAGCGGCGCAAGCACTCAGCACCATCGCCGCAAGTGACCATTTTCTGTGACGCGGTGTCGGCAACGCAAGATTGAGGTCTCTCTTCGAAACCTCTGAACTGACGACCTCCATCGCGGCGGCTCGTAATCTCGGTGAGAGGGAATCGTCGTTTTCAAGCTGGGCCTGGAGCTCAATGACTCCCAGTAGCCGGTCTCCCAAACCTGGAAACTTCTTGGCAATGAGTTTGGCCAGTTGTCCTTCGTGACGATGCCTCCAAATCCAGCGGTGTAGCCAATAAGGTGCAAACCCCGCGAAGAATGACACTCCGGAAATTAGAATAATAAAGCGGCACCAGGACGGTGTTTGCCAGATGCGATCCAACCCGAAGATCAGTAAAAAGGACACCAGGAGGCCTATCGCTCCTGCCGCGACGGACTCCATCATTTTGCGCCTCCACAGCACTTGGCGGAAGCTCTCCAGCTGCGTGCGCAAACTGTCCGGGATCTCGTTCGTGCTATTGGCTGGATCGGGTGACATCGGTTCAATACAGCGCTTTCACGCCTTCAATGGTTGCAGCACTCTGACAGAGTTACGGCTCAACTCCAGCAGTTTTCTCAGCCATCGGGGTCGAATTTACATCCCGCTTACAAAGCGAATCCCACGTTCCATAAAAATAACAGAGGGATCGTGCCTGGGAAATCATTCATCCTTGAAAGGCTCGGCACGACGTTCATCGATGCAGTGGTTCAACCACGCGACAAGTTTGTCTGCTTCCTCTGATTCCGAGCGAAGCGAATTCAGCGCCACCCAGTCGAGGTGCGGACGGGACTGGGCTGCAGCTATTTTGTGTATATCCAGCTTTGCCATGATGGCTTCTGTTTCTTTCGGATGGGCGTTCAGGATATTGGCCGGTCTAGGCAGATCGTCCAACACTTCGGGTGTCATTCCAAAAGATGTTACTCCCACTCCATATGCGGCACTGAGTTTGCGCAAGCCATCCGCCAGCGCTTCGTCCGCGATAGGACCAGCGTAGATAAGTTCCCCCCCCTGGGCCCACATTGAGACGGAAAGCGTTTGGAAAAAGTCCTCCCGGTAAGTCATCAATGAAGGTGAAAGTCTTAGTCGTGCCGAATGTAACCGGAACGGAGCAATTCCGAGTCGTTGCTTCAAAGATAACATTCCGCCGTCGAGCGACATTTCCTCGTCCGGGGACCCGCCGGTTTCCCAATCCACAAGCACAAGTTCCGGATATTTCCACAGATTGCCAAGTGGTGAGGTATTGGTAAAGGGATCCCGGAATGCGAAAGGAAAACGTCCGTTCACCTCATAATACCTTGTAACAACCGCCCGGAATTTTCGAATTCGGAGCATCGCGCTATCAACAGAGGAGTCATCACCGCTGATGTCGTCCAGCCGTCCCTGAGTCCAGGCGAGAAGCTCTTGCGCACCGGATAGGGCAGGAAGCGGTTCGCTCCGGCGGTAATATCCTTGGCCCTTCTCGACTTTTGCGATCGCTGAAGTCGGATCGCACGACATGATCGAAAAATGATAGCGGAGGGATGCGTCTGAATAATTCCCTGTTAGGTTGATGCGGGCCAGTCGTATGAGCTCAGTTCCCTTGATCGCCTCCGCAGGATTATTGGGCAACAAGGTTGGTAAAATATCATTTAACTGCTTTCTGAGACTCATAAGGGGAGAAGATTCGCTAATCTCCAGTCATCCAATCTGCCACTACCCTTCCCATCAAGCGCTTTCTTCGCACAAGATGTTAGCCCTTGGTTTTGAAACTTCCTATTGCACAAAATCGGTTTTCTGGCTTAGCCTCCCCCTCCCGACTTTCAGAAACTCGGTTTTTTCCTTCACGCCTATGAATCCGGATCGCGCTACTTTAAATTTCCTAAATTCCTTCCCGGAAGAAGCCCGCAAACGCGGAGATTTACTTCAGAAAGACGGGGCAGTCACCCAAATCTTCGGCAATCACCTCTTCATCCAAGGCCGGGTGGAAGACGAAACGGGCACGTTCCGCACATCGCTCCGGCTTCAGGGAAACCGTTGGTTTGGCTCCTGCACAGCTGAGGACGAGATTGTTTCCGCCGCATGCCAATACGCCACAATGATGGAGCGGATGCATCGCGGTGAGGATCTTCCGGAATCGCCTAACGAATTCGACGATACACCTGTCCTCGATATCATCGAAGACAAGCTGGGCCGCGAGCTGGATGATAAAGAGGCCGAATACGTCACAAAGATCGAAAAACGTTACCGGCGTTATGTGATCGAAGGAGAACTCCACGATCACGATATGGTGCGGATCAATCCACGCTGGGAAATCACCACCTATGAGCCGTTGGAGCTCTGGCCTATGCCGCCGGGTGATATTCTTGAGTTCTGGAATTTCCTGGCCTATGCCTTCTATAAGAAAAAACTCCCTTATCCGGAATTCATGTCGGTGATCACTGATCTGGCATCCGTGCAGAAAAAAATGGCGGAGTGGGAGCAGGAGCGCGAAGTCGCCGCATGGTATGACCGGATAGAGCAAGTCAACGAGCGCCCTCCCCAGGACTCTCCCCTGACCGTGCAGTTTCGCCTCGTGGCAACGATCAACGAGGCCCGCATAGAAATCAGGGAGGATAGACCTAACGCAGTTTTCATCCAGCTGAGGGAAAAAGCCGATATCGAAAGATACGTCGCGCTTCATCAGGAAGGCGCCCTCTTGATGGATGCCTCCTCACAGACACTGTGGGAGCATTACCTCGCCTATTACAGGCGTCATGGAGACACCACTTTGGATTTCGACCAAGAGGAATCCTGCCGGTTCATGAACCGCGTTTTCCAGCAACCAGCCCTCCAAGGGTATCTGGTGAACTTGGATGATCGGCCCTTCAAAGTTTCCGACGAAGGCTTGTCGTGGGTCTGCGAGGATGAAGCCCACGATCCGAATTCCTTTTCCATCCAGCTCGTTACTGCGAGTGGAGAGAATGTATCTCACTCAGTCCGCCTTCTCCCGGGCCGGAAGGAGCTTTACCAGTCTGACGAAACCGTCTTTCCCGGTCCTCCACGCTGGCTGGAGGAAACCGAGGTCATGCCCCGTTACCTGATTCCGCGGAAAGTCATCGACTCTCTGGAAGGTGTGGAGTTTCTAAGAAAAATCGGAGCCACGCTTCCGGAATCGCTCAAAAAACGTGTGGTAGATCTCGAGCTAAAGCCGAAGCTCGAAATGAAACTTGTGGCTGGTCTAACAGCGGCGGAGACCGAACACCTCGTTGTCGATGTCACCGCCATCGAAACCAAAGGTCGCCGCACCGAACGTCTTACCAAAGAAGGCTGGGACCTCGTAGAGCAACAGCCTGTCAAGGGTAAGCAGCTCCTCCGCTTCGCTCGCGAGCCGCTGCACCCGATCCCGCCAATCCTCGACGAAATGTCTCTCGCCTATGACGAGAAGCTGATCTCTTTCAAATCCCGGATTACCAAACAGTTCCCGGAAAAATTCTCCGAATGGATCAGATCCATGCCGCCGGAAATCGAGCTAGATATTGATTTACGTTTGAAATCGATTCTCGATGACCCTGTCACAGCAGCTGTCCGCTTTGAGGTCGTCGGCCAGGACATTGACTGGTTCGATCTTCGTATCGTCATCGATGTCCAAGGGGTGAACCTTTCAAAAGCACAGATCCGCCAGCTCGTAGCAGCCCGCGGGGGATATGTCCGGATGGACGACGGCTCCTGGATGCGTCTTGAGATCAAGCTCGATGCGGACCAGCGGGAGGCTGTTACACGTCTGGGTCTGGATCCCTTCGATCTATCCGGCGAAACCCACCGGATGCATGCCCTGCAACTCGCTGACCCTAAGGCGGCTGAAGTCTTTGATCCGAAAGCCTGGGAACGTATCAAGAATCGTGCCAATGACATCAAGCTCGAGGTAAATCCCGATCTCCCGGAAGGGCTGAATGCAACGCTCCGTCCATATCAGATTGAGGGCTTCCGATTCCTTGCGTATCTGTCGGTTAACAATTTCGGTGGTATTCTTGCCGATGACATGGGACTGGGTAAAACCATTCAATCCCTGACCTACCTCCTCTGGCTATTTGAGGAGCAGAAGAAGTCCGGAGGTCCGCATAAACCCGCTCTCATTGTCTGCCCGAAATCGGTCTTGGACGTCTGGTATAGCGAGGCGGAGAAATTCACTCCAGAGCTGACCGTGAAAATCCTGAAAAACCGCGACGATATCGACGTGGACTATATCCAGAACAACATTGATATGCTTGTTCTCAACTACGCACAGCTCCGTGTTTGTGGTGAAGAACTTACAGGAATCAAGTGGCTCACAACGATTCTGGACGAAGGTCAACAGATCAAAAATCCTGACTCGAAAGCTGCGAAATGCGCCAGGGAGCTGGATTCTCAAAATAGATTGGTTCTTACCGGAACGCCTATTGAGAACCGCCTGCTCGACATGTGGTCGCTAATGGCATTCGCAATGCCTGGAGTTCTCGGCTCACGAGCTTATTTCAAGAAACGCTTCGACAAACGTAAGGATCCCCTGTCGCAGACTCGTCTTGCTTCGCGCCTGCGTCCATTCCTTCTGCGTCGGACGAAATTGCAGGTTGCACAGGATCTTCCGCCGCGGACTGAAGAGGAAGTTTACTCAAAAATGGAAGGGGTTCAGCAGGAACTTTACAAAAACGAGCTTAAACGTATCCAGAAGGCTCTTCTGGGGCTCGATTCCGACGAGGCGGTCAAAAAGAATTCCTTTGCGATTCTCCAAGGCCTGATGCGACTTCGCCAGATTTGCTGCCACCCGGGCCTCATCGATCCAAAATATCTCAAGGAGGAATCCGCGAAGATGGAATCCCTATTCTATCTTCTGGATCAACTGCACGAAGAGGGACACAAGGTTCTCGTATTCTCCCAGTTTGTTTCCATGCTGGACCTCATCAAAGCACGCCTCGAGCTGGAAGCACGGCCGTTCCACTACCTCACAGGCCAGACGAAGGATCGAAAAGGCGAAATCGAACGCTTCCAGACAACCAAGGATCCTTCGGTCTTCATGCTGTCGCTGAAAGCGGGCGGTGCGGGCCTGAACCTCACATCCGCGTCTTATGTTATCCTATACGATCCGTGGTGGAACCCTGCGGTTGAAAACCAAGCAATCGACCGAACCCACCGGATCGGTCAGAAGAATAAGGTTATCGCCTACCGTCTCCTCACCCGTGATACGGTCGAAGAGAAAATCCGTATCCTGCAGCATCAGAAAACCCAGCTGGTGACCAACGTTCTAGGTGATGAAGGTTTCGCCTCCAATCTAGGTATCGATGATCTCCAGTTTATCCTCACCCACAACATCGATGAGGATGAAAACGAGGATGAGAAGGCCAAGGCCGCAAAAGCTGCAAAAGCCGCGAAACCGGCTAAGAAGGGCACCCGTAAAAATATCAAAGACGATCTCTAAATCTATTTTTCCCGGAGAATTTAGCTTATATAAAAATTTGTCTTTTTCAAAGTCTCCGCCCTTTCGGGCGGAGACTTTTTTATGCCCATGTCGAGGGTTTGAAATCAGACAAGAGACCAGGGCAAAAAAATCCCCGGTGTCCGTAATGACGGGCACCGGGGATGGGTTAGAATATTTGGGAAAAATCTATTCCCACTCGATACTTGCAGGAGGCTTGGTCGAGATATCGTAAAGCACCCGATTGATGCCTTTTACATCGTTTAGAATACGCTGGCTGGTCTCGCGTAGCAGCTTTGCGGGGAGATCCACCCACTCGGCTGTCATTGCGTCTTCCGAGACTACTGCGCGAAGATTGGTTGCCCATTCGTAACTTCTTTCGTCACCCTTGACCCCTACGGTCTTAACAGGGATAAGACCGGCATAAGCCTGCCAAACTTTGTCATACCAGCCATATTCTTTGAGCTTCCCAATGAAGATCGCATCGCATTCGCGAATGATCTCCAGTCTCTCCCTGTCGACGACACCCGGACAGCGGACAGAAAGGCCAGGCCCTGGAAATGGATGACGCTGAAGTATATCGTCCTCGATACCCAATGATCTTCCCAAAGCCCGCACCTCGTCTTTGAACAGTTCGGCGAGTGGTTCCAAGACTTTGCCTTGCGCTTGTAATTCAAGAATCTTTGGAACCCGGTTGTGGTGGGTTTTGATCACCGATGCTTTGGATTTCGCATTGGATGCACTCTCGATGACATCTGGATAGAGAGTTCCCTGGGCCAGCATTTCGGCATCACCCACGGCATCCCAGAAGACCTCGATAAACATGTTACCGATGATTTTCCGTTTCTTCTCCGGATCGCCTTCCCCCGCCAAGGCATTGAGGAAGCGTTCCGAGGCATCCACGGTTTCGATATCCACACCCATCCGCTTGAAATTTGCCTGCACCTCAGCAGCCTCGTTTTTACGAAGAAGTCCGTTATCGACAAAAATTGCCCGGGTTTTCACACCTGCTTCTTTTAGGAGAACCGCAAGCACAGTGCTATCAACGCCGCCGGAAACTCCGCATACCACCTGACGCTCGCCGACGGTTGTGCGGATATTATCGATCATTTCCCGTTTGAAATCATCAATTTTGAACGGAGCCAGCTCCTTGGCTTGTTTTAGGAAGTTTTTGAGAATCATCAGACCCTCGTGACTGTGTGTCACCTCAGGGTGGAACTGGATTCCAAAAAATCGGTCATCCCATTGAAGTGAAACCGGAGTCTCATGCTGGTTGGTTGCAATGACCTTGGCTCCATCCGGAATAATCTTCACTGTGTCCGAGTGGCTCATCCATACCTGTGAAATCTCGGAAATTCCATCATATAGAGGCGAATCATTCACCGGAAATAAATTGGCCGGGCCGTATTCACGTCGATCGCTGGCCTCCACCGAACCCCCAAATTTGAGATTCAGCAATTGCATGCCGTAGCAAACGCCGAGCACCGGCACATCAAAGGCTTTGAGCGCTTCGAAATCCAAATCCGGAGCATCCGCATCGCTCGTCGAGCGCGGTCCACCAGATAAAATAATCGCGCCCGGTTTACCGATCTCAGGGAAATCTTCCAATGCGTAAAGCATCGCAAAAAAACCAAGTTCACGGACCCTTCGAACAATCAACTGGGTATACTGTGAACCGAAGTCGATAACTGCCACATGTCCTTTATCGTGCATATAAATATTAATTGAAAAATGTCTCCTCTTCCGAAAGAAATCAGCTGAGAGGTTGATAGTTGGTGGGTTCTTCAGTCATCACGATGTCGTGGACGTGGCTTTCGCGAAGCCCTCCCGTCGTGATGCGGGTAAATACAGCACGCTCACGCAACTCCTGTAAATTGGATGCTCCCACGTAGCCCATGCCGGATTTTAGACCACCCATGAGCTGGAAGATCACATCGGAGAGTGGTCCTTTGTAAGGGACCCGGCCTTCCACGCCTTCGGCCACCAGTTTGCCGGAGCTGTTCTGGCTGTAGCGGTCGCTCGCACCTTTGCTCATTGCTCCGAGCGAGCCCATGCCGCGATAGGTTTTGAAACGGCGGCCTTGATAGAATACACTCTGCCCGGGACTTTCTCTGGTGCCGGCCAGAATGGATCCCAACATCACAAGATCCGCTCCTGCCGCGATGGCTTTTACCACATCGCCGGAGTATCGGATGCCTCCGTCGGCAATCACTTTCACACCTCGCTCACGGCAATAGCCAGCGACGTTTTGGATTGCGGTAAATTGTGGCATTCCTACGCCGGCTATCACCCGTGTTGTGCAGATGGAACCTGGGCCCACACCCACCTTGAGAGCGCTTGCTCCCGCGGATACCAAGTCACGCGCTCCGGCCTCTGTGACAACATTTCCGGCAACGACAGGCCGATCGCTCAAACCACGAAGCATTTCGATGACATTCATGACATGGCGGGTGTGCCCAGTGGCGGCATCAATAAACAGCGCATCCGCACCAGCATCAATGAGAGCTTTTGCGCGTTCCTTCACGTCCGGTCCCACGCCTACCGCAGCACCGCAGCGAAGCTGTCCATTGGAATCCTTGGCTGCGGCGGTAAACGTGATACGTTTCTCGATATCGGAACCGGTAATAAGACCTACTAGCATCCCTGCGGAATCCACAAGCGGGAGTTTTTCAATGCGGTTCTGATACAAAATGCGCCGGGCTTCTTCCAATCCTGTATTTGGCGGTGCGGTAACAACTTTTTCACGGGGCGTCATTACCTCGGATACCAAAGCGTCGGGCCGGTCCAAATAACGAACATCTCTCCCCGTGACCATCCCTTCCAGATGGCCAGCTTCATCGACCACCGGGAATCCGGAAAAACCATTTTCCTCCATGATTGCTAATACCCTGGAGACTGTATCGTGCTTGCTCACGGTGAGCGGTTTATTAATTA
Organism: Luteolibacter algae; assembly: GCF_042683045.1. Lineage (NCBI taxonomy): Bacteria > Pseudomonadati > Verrucomicrobiota > Verrucomicrobiia > Verrucomicrobiales > Verrucomicrobiaceae > Luteolibacter > Luteolibacter algae. The sequence continues at coordinate 259,469 of NZ_JBHUIT010000034.1, forward strand.
CCGCGCTTTCCGAGCGTTTCACTTTAGAGACCATAACCGCCTGTTCATCAATGGGGCACGCTCTGTGGATGACTCCCATTCCACCTTCACGAGCAAGCGCGATAGCAAGGTCGTGTTCGGTCACTGTGTCCATCGCTGCGGAAATAACCGGTAACCTCAGGTTCAATCCCTGTGTCAGTTCCGTCGCCAAATCAGCTTCTCCTGGTAATATCGCACTTAGCGCTGGAACCAAAAGCACATCGTCAAAAGACAATCCCAATGAAATCTCTGCCATGCGAAAGTCAATAGAGTCGGAAGCCGCTGGGCAAGCATCTATTCCATTTAGACAAATTATTTCCAAAGAAGCGCGATCCGTTCGACTTGGACATCGGCACGGGTGGGTTTAATCGTCTCTTTTTCCAAGCGCAGATTCGAGGGATCGAAACTTTCTCCAATTTCTTCGATTTTCCGTTCCAGTGTCTCCATGATTTCTTGGATGTCTTCTTGGATATCTTCGATTTTGGCCTCCGCATTCGCCACGTCCCGATGCTGCTTGTAAGCCGTTGTAGCTTTTGAAATGGACGACGAACTGCTCCTGCCGCTTATGGCTGCCATCCCGGACTTTCTTCCAAATACAGCCTTCAAAATATTGCCCAGCACCGATATGCCAGCCTGCATTTTTGCAGAATTTGCCTCTGCGGACTCTTTGGCCAAACGAGCCTCGGCAGTCTTCAGCTTATCCTCCAATGCATTGATCTTTTTCTGTGTGGCCGATTTCAGTTTCCCGATCTCAGCATCGCGGGCTTCTCTGGCTTCGTGGGAAATCCTGACACGGAAATCCGTTTCCTCTTCCCCTATCTTTCCCCATGCCTTCAGTTCAGCGCAAAACCATATTTCTTCGCGCTCCTCGCGATAAAGTTCGTCCTCGAAATCATCCTCGACCTGTTTGTAATTCTTCGCATTCATTGCGTAGCCGGGCAGTTCCGGGAAACCGCATCCACTCTTCGGGTCATGATCAACTTCGCGAACATCCACCGTAGTGGTTTCGTCCCAGTCGATCCCGTTTTCGCCGATAGGATTCAACCGCACGATCTTGCGGCTACCTTCGACATCTGCTTTTCCCAATGAAAAATGCACCGTGGCCTCCCGGAGTAGATACGGCCGGTATACATCACCATCGGGCTCTGCGAAGAGCTCAACGACTCCCGTTCCAACCACTGGCCTCGCGGAGGAGATCGATCCGGCCGAATGGCGCGCCATTGGATTCGGGAAGCTAACCTCCGGATCGCTCGCCTTGAAGGAATCGCGTTTGTCATCCATCAGGCTTTTAATCTGCCCCCTGGATAACGGGCCAGTCAGGTAGCTCATCACCCACCTCACATGGAACAAAACGGGACCATCTTCATGCACATTGTTCATCAGGAAAACCCGATTGCCCAACCCTGATAGAAGGATTTCCATTTCCTTCCGGTTAAACCGGGCATTCTGAGAGCCTGCGGCCCCTTCCAGACCATCGAGAACCCGCATTTTATCACGCTCGGTCTGGAGGCGCCCGAGAAACCACGTTCCTATGTTCGAAAGAGCTTTGTAGTCGAGATCGACTGGATTCTGCGTTGCCAGCAGACAACCCAAGCCGAAGGCCCTGCCTTGTTTGAGCATGGTCATCATGGGCTTTTTCGAAGGTGGATTCGCTATTGGAGGGAGAAATCCGTAGATTTCATCCATATATAGGAGGGCACGCAGCGAGGTCGTTCCCCGCTGGGTTCGCATCCACCCAAGCATCTGATTGAGCAATAGACTGACAAAAAACATCCGTTCCTTATCACTCAGATGTGCGATCGAAAAGATCGAGATGCGTGGTTTGCCATCATCTCTATGCAGCATCTTTGAAATATCCAGAGGAGCGCCTTCCAACCAGGTTCCAAAGCCCGGCGAGGCCAGCAGGCTATTGAACTTGAGTGCTAAAGTTTGGCGTGATTTTTCAGGATAAAACGACTCCAGGTCAATTACGCCAATTTTACCAAATGCCGGGCGTTGTATTTGTCTGATCAGTTTTTCGAGGGTGAGAACTCTTCCGGATGTCCACTCGGACTGAAAAATCGCAGCCAGAAGGACCGCTTCGGGGCTTTGGGTGCCTTCTCCGGATATACCGATCAGAGAGAGCAAGCTTTCAACCGTGCTGCTGATCGTATCCCCGAAGAGTTCGCTATCTTCAAGCACCTCCGGGGGAGGAACACTTAGCGAGCTCAGAATGGAAACCGGGATGCCGGAACTACTTCCGGGAGTAAAGATATTGATATCCACCTTTTCTCTGAAACGGGCGATTCGCTCAGGTTTCTGCCCCCAATCGGACAACCCTTTTTCCCACATCTTCGCAGTCTTTTGAGCATGCTCATCCAGCGAGATTCCCTTTTTCGCCGCATCATCGGGATTGATCCAGGGCTTGAAGCTTTGTCCGTCAAGCTCCGGAAAGGTCAGCATGAGATTGGCGATATCCCCCTTGGGATCGATCACGATCGCCGGGATATTATCCATCGCGGCTTCTTCCAGTAGCGCGATGCACAGGCCGGTCTTACCGGAACCGGTCATTCCCAGCACAACCCCGTGGGTGACTAAATCCTTGGAGTCATACATGACAAGGTCGTCATCGATCTTTTTTGAGTCGAGATCGTATTCCCTTCCCAGATAAAACTGGCCCAGCTTTTCGTAATCGCTAACTTCGCTGCTCATTGTGCGCCTACTTTGCCGCGATCAAAGCAAAGTGCGAGAAAGAATGGAAACCGCTTAAAACAGCCACATGATGGCTTTGATAATTGCGGCGATCACTCCAATAAAGCTTAGAATAACCGCAAGAATACTAAGTCCACCACCGCGGACTTTCGGAGCTAGTGCAAAAACGATTCCCACGGCTCCGAAGATGAAAGCCAATGCAGCAAGAATCAGACCGAAAATAGCTCCGACCTTAAAGCTAAGAATGGCTGCGATAATTGCCAGAATAGACGGGATACTGAAAGACGCTTTGTTTGATTCCATAATCAATTAGTTAAACGTGGATTGAAATTCTTCAACGGTTCTTATCAAGACCGCCCTCTTTTTCCTCCATGGCCGATAGCATGATCCTAAGCGCTCCGCCGGATATCCAAATCTCCCACACCAGACAGGCTAATGACATGGCCATTAGCCCGAGTGCTGTGCTGAATGACCAGATTGCGAGCTTATACATATTTCCTATCACGCTGATCATCGAAATTACGCACAATAGCAGACTGATTGCGCCCAAAAGCTGCATCCCGCGGATCAGGACCAATCGCCGACGAAGATTCTCGATTTGTTTCATCACCAGGCAGTCTCCCCGGGCCACCCAATCGGCGTGCAGATTGCGAATCAATGCTGACAAATGCAGAAAGCGATTGGTATATGAAAGAAAAAGCAAACTTATAGCCGGGAAGAGCAAAGCAGGTGTGGAAACTTCCAGAATCATGGGTCTTCATTAACCAAGAAATTAGACTTTGCAACCACAGGTCTCGTTCCTTCCAACTTGCATTCTAGCCTCTCTCGGCGATTCTCTCCGCATGCGAAACGCAACTCCGCTTGTCCTAGCCCTGATTTTAGGTGTCACCGCTTTCCTATTAGCCATTAAAGAAACTCCACAGCCTACGGCTGCCGAGCAAACAGCAGTTGAGACCAGTGAAAAAACGGCTTCCGCCGACTCTTCGGGAAATAGACCATCTTCGCCGGAAGATGGCTCTGAAGCTGCCGCTGTAGAGCCCACGCCATGGCCGAGCGAAACATCAGATATTCCTCCAGATCCGCAAGCTGTCTTCGGTGCCCTGCCGAACGGCCTCCGATATATGATCTTGCCAAATGACGAGCCTCCGAACCGGCTTTCCATGCGTCTTCACATTGCCGCAGGATCGCTGATGGAAGCTGAAGATCAGCGCGGTCTCGCCCACTTCCTGGAGCATATGGTCTTCAACGGCACGAAATCCTACAAAGATGCGAATCAGCTGATCCGTGAAATGCAAAACCGCGGCATCGCCTTTGGTGCGCACGTAAATGCCTATACCTCTTTTGACGAGACGGTATACATGCTCGATTTACCAGATATCGAACCAGACACTCTTGATCTCACCTTCGGTATCATGCGTGATTTCGGCGATGGAGCCCTCCTCAGCGAGGAAGAAATTGATGCCGAGCGCGGGGTGATCCTCTCGGAAAAGCGGTCCCGTGATTCGGTCGGATACCGGATGCAGCAAAAGCAATTTGATGCGCTTCTGCCCAATTCGCTCATTGCAAAACGCTTCCCGATCGGTGAGGAAAAAGTGATTGAATCGGCACCGCGTGAGCGTTTCCTCGATTTCTACAATCGCTACTATGTGCCTAGTAAGATAACTTTCGTTGTCGTCGGAAATATCGATCCGGCGGATATCGAGATCAAGATCAAGGAGACATTTTCTTCTATGAAGAACCCGGAGAACCCCGGGCAGGAGCCGGATCTTGGTGTGGTCACTACTCCGGAAGGGATAGAGCCCCATATTTTCAGTGACGCGGAGCTAGACTCCACGGATGTTTCTCTACTTCTCGTTCGCCCTTACGATTTCAAACCCGATACAAGGGAGGCACGCGCAGCCAAGATCCCGCTGGAAATTGCCAATTTTGTCATTGGCCGCAGATTCGATCGGTTGGCAAAAAAGGAAAACTCCCCGATTTCCGATGGGGAAGCTTCAAAGTTTGTTCTTTTCAATGATTTGGAGCTCGGCTCGATCTCCGTGACAGTGGCGGATGACCGATGGCAGGAGGCTACCCCTTTGCTCGAGCAAGAGTTTCGCCGCGCATTGGAGTATGGTTTTACCGAGGCGGAGCTTGCTGAAGCGAAGGCAAATCTTCTCAATATCTATGAAGAGTCTGTGAAACGGAAGGATACGCGGAAGTCTGACTCACTTGCCACGGCGATTGCGCGTTCCATCAATGATGAAACGGTTTTCTCGACGCCCGAAGAAAATCTTGAAATTGTAAAAAGCGCATTGGAATCCACTGATATTGCGAAAGTTCATCAGGAATTTGTGAAATTCTGGGAGGCTCCGGGACATCACCTCGTGCTCGCTACCAAAACCGCTTCGGACGAGGCTTCCAATGAGCTCGCTGCCATTTATCAGGAATCTGTGAGTGTTCAGGTAGATCCTCCGGCAGCTCGGGAGATCATCCCTTTCGGTTACACGGACTTCGGAAAAGCGGGAAGAATCGAAAAAACCACCGAGATTGAAGATTTGGAAGTCACCCAGCTCACCCTGACCAATCAGATTCGGGTCAATCTCAAAAAAACTGATTTTGAAAAGAACCGTATTCATGTCCTCGCAAGAATCGGGACAGGACAACTTTCGCAACCAAAGGACAAACCCCTGCTCAATGCTGTGGCTTCCACAGTTTTCAATGCGGGAGGTCTGGGAAAACACTCGGCCGATGAATTATCCGAAATCCTTGCCGGCAGAAACGTTTCAGCGACCCTTTCAATCAGTGAGGACGCATTCATTCTCAGCGGCTCGACGACTCCTGCGGATCTCCTGTTGCAGCTTCAGCTGATGGTCGCTTCCATCACGGATCCCGGCTACCGGCCAGAGGCAATCTGGCAGTTTCAAAAATCCATCCCGGTTCTCTACCAGAATTTGAAGCATACCACCGCTGGTCCTTCCCAAGAGATGAAAACCTGGCTTCATGGCGGAGATTTCCGTTACTCGATCCCAAGCCAAACCGAGCTTTCGAATTACACGATTGAAGAGGTGAAATCATGGCTTACGCCGGAGCTCGAAAAGGGCTATCTTGAGCTCAGCGTGGTCGGTGATTTCGATGAAGAAACGCTTGTGAATAATCTCCTTGCGACTTTCGGCAGCCTGCCTGAACGCAATAAAACGCAGAGCGATAACACGCTCAACACGCGCAGTGTTGAGTTTCCTAATCCTCCCGCCGAAAAGACCTTCACCTATGAATCCAAAATCCCGCAGGCAATGGCCACTGCGATTTGGAAGACGGATGGATTGCGTGGTAATCTGGAGGAATTCCGCCGTCTGAATGTGCTCTCCGATATCTACGGCGACCGGCTACGGGAGGAAATTCGCGAAAAGCTCGGAGCTTCCTATTCTCCGAATGCCGGAGCCAGCGGAAGTGATTCTCTGGAAAATATGGGTTATCTAGTGGGCCAAGCGATCGGCAAGCCCGAGGACATTGCGCTATTGCTCAGCACCATGGAAAAAATCGCTACCGAACTCTCAGAAAAAGGTGCTAGTCAGGACGAATTGGATCGGGCTCTCAAGCCGACCCTTGCCCAGCTAGAAAAAACATTGCGCGATAATTCCTACTGGCTCTCGACGGTATTGGCTCAATCCCAATCCGACCCCAATCGGCTCGATTTAGCCCGGAACCGCGATGAGGACTATCGATCAATCAATATCGAAGAGATCAATAAACTGGCGGAAAAATACTTCGCACCGAGCCAGCTTCTGAAGGTATCCATTCTTCCGGCAGAGTAACTCTCCGTCCGGTCCGCTTGAACTTCAATCCCACACCTGCACATGCTGCGTCTACCATTCCGCAATAAAGTCTGGCGAGGTGCAGCCGGTGACTTTGCCGGCTCCGGCACAGGTGCCTCGATGGATTTCCAGGATCACCGGGCTTACTCCCCCGGCGATGACCCGCGGCATATTAACTGGCAGGCTTTCGCGCGCACCGGTCAATACTCGATGAAACTTTTCCGGGAAGAGATCCGCCCGGTAGTGGATCTGATCCTCGATTCATCCGCCTCAATGTTTTTTTCTCCGGAGAAGGAAAAACGCAGTTCGGAGCTACTTACCTTTCTTACAGAGTCTTCGTTGGCGGCGGGAGCTTCGGTGCGTGTCTATGCGGTCAATGGAGACGCCCAATGTGCGATCGATCCCACGTCCCTGCGCTCCGATCGCTGGAAGGAGGATCTTCGTAGGCTCACTCCTAAGCTACCTACCCTTGCGGCGGCGCCGGAGGTTCAACGACTACCGTTGCGCTCCCACGCTCTACGGGTGTTTTTATCTGATCTACTCTTCTCCTCGGATCCCAATCATTTGCTGCGGACTCTTGCCCAGAAGCAAGGGATGCCGATTTTATTTTGCCCGTTTTTAGGGGAAGAAGCTAATCCCAGCTGGGTCGGCAATTATGACTTCATTGATGCTGAACTGAAAACGAAGCATTCCCACCGGATTGAACCAGCGACATTGCGTCGATACCTTGAGTCTTACAAAAACCATTTTGCCGTCTGGAAAGAGGCTGCGATGAGACATCAGGCACCTTTGGCGCGTATCCCATGTGAAATGGAGCTACAAGCTGCTCTTTATGCGCACGCTCTACCTGTGAAGGCGCTTGAGACCAGTCAGTGACCGGATTGCAGACAATCACTCGCTTTTGACGGCTTCGTAAACGCTCACAACACCGAAAGTCAGCGGATCCGCAGTGTTCTCGATGAAACCGGTCCGGTTCAATAGGGATATCATGTCCGCGCCAGACGGAAACTGCTCAATCGATCCACCCAAATATTCATAGGCGTCTCTTTCCCTTGTCAAAATTCCAGCCAGCTTTGGGAGAACCTTATGCAGATAAAGGCGATAGGGAGTTCGTAGCACGCCATTGGGGATTGAGAAATCCAGGATGAACAGATGCCCCCCCGGCCTGAGAACCCTTCTCATCTCCTTCAGGGCCAATTCGTAATCGCCCATGTTCCGCAGACCAAAGGCTACTGTTGCAACATCGAACTCATGATCCTGGAACGGGAGATCAAGCGCATCCGCAACCAGGGTTGTGCGGACACCCCGGAACGTGGCGTGCTCCAGCATCTCCGCACAGAAGTCGGTCGCAGTGACCGCACAATCCGGAATTTCGTCTTGGATCTTCAGAGCCAAATCGCCAGTTCCGCTTGCCACATCCAGCAGTTTACCGGGAGACAACGCTTTGATCCGCCTTGTCACTACATGGCGCCACCAGATGTCCATTCCCATTGAGAGCACATGATTGGTCATGACATAACGATCTGCTATCCGCGCAAAGGCGCTCCGGACATAGGTAGGATCTGGCATAGATTACGATAAGTTTGCTTTAAAGCAGTGCATGACGGTCTAGGGAGAGGTAAGCGCTTTCAGTGCTTGGCACCATCTTTGAGAAGATGTGGGAATTTCTCCTGGAATTTCTTCAGACGCGGAATTGAAACCCCACGCACATAGGGATTTTCGGGATGTTTCTTCTCATAATCCTGATGATAGTCTTCTCCGATCCAAAATTTTTGAAAGGGAAGCACTTCGGCGGCAACTTCCTCATCTCCCATTTCCTTGTTCAGGGCTGCGATCTTCTCATCAATGATCTTTTTCTGGTCATCGTTTTGATAAAATATGATCGAACGATATTGGGAACCATTGTCGGGGCCCTGGCCATTTGCCTGAGTGACATTCTGGGAACCAAAATATACGTCAACAAGTGTAGCGAAACTCACCACCTCGGGATCGTAGATAATTTCAACCGCCTCCGCGTGACCGGTCTTCCCCGTATTACTGTCCTCATAGGTCGGATTCTCGGTATGTCCGCCAGAGTATCCGGAAATCGATTCTTTTACACCTTTCACGCTCTCGTAAATAGCTTCCACGCACCAAAAACAACCACTTGCGAAATAAGCCCGAGCTAAACCGTCTTCAGACTTAACTTCCACCGGAGTGATCGTTTTCTGAGCCTCGTTCTGAGCGGTTCGATCTGTCTTTTGTGATTGGGAGCAACCAGTTGCCACCATCAACAAAGTGAGTGATATAAATAGAGAGAATGTTTTTTTCATAATCTGTATGGTTTCCAAAATCAACCTAGAGGGATGTCCGGTAGCAGGAACTTCACAGCCTGCTCGACATCCTTGTCTCCACGTCCGGAAAGATTGGCGATAATGATATCCGTTTTCGGTAACGAACCTGCAACTTTCGAGACATAGGCCATCGCGTGGGAGCTTTCCAAGGCGGGAATTATTCCCTCGGTATGAGCAAGTTCCTTGAAAGCTGCGAGTGCTTCCTCATCGGTGGCATAGGTATATTCGACCCGTGCTGAGTCCTGAAGATACGCATGCTCGGGGCCGATCGCCGCGTAATCCAAGCCTGCCGAGACGGAATGAGTCAGCTCAATCTGCCCGTCGTCATTGGCCAGCAACCAGGTTTTCGTGCCCTGTAGGACACCGAGCTTTCCACCTTGAAAACGGGCGGCATGTTGTTCGGGGAAAATGCCGTGTCCACCCGCTTCCACTCCCATCATCCGCACGGAGTCATCATTAAGAAATGGATGGAACATCCCGATGGCATTTGATCCTCCGCCTACGCATGCGATGAGCAGATCAGGAAGCCGCCCTTCACGCTCCAGGATTTGTTCCCGGGCTTCGAGACCGATAACTCTCTGGAAATCACGAACAATCATCGGAAACGGGTGGGAACCCAGAGCTGAGCCGATGATGTAATGGGTATTTTCCACGCTTGCGACCCAGTCACGCATCGCTTCATTTACTGCTTCCTTAAGAGTGGCTTGTCCAGCGGTGACAGCCCGGACCTCGGCGCCCATGAGGCGCATTCTGGCGACGTTCAGCGCCTGGCGCTCCATATCAACTTTCCCCATATAAACCACGCATTCCATGCCGAAGCGTGCGCAAACCGTTGCCGTGGCCACACCGTGCTGACCTGCTCCGGTTTCTGCGATAATACGGGTTTTACCCAGTCTTTTTGCCAATAGGATCTGGCCCATGGCATTGTTGATCTTATGCGCGCCCGTATGAAGAAGATCCTCGCGTTTGAGATAGATTTTTGCTCCGCCGAGTTTCTCCGTCCACCTTTCCGCAAAATAAAGCGGAGTCGGACGTCCCACGTAGTTCTTGAGAAGATCATCAAGTTCTTTCTGGAAAGCAGGGTCTGCCTTTGCCTCCTCATAAGCCTTGGTAAGGTCTTGCAAGGGAGTCATCAATGTCTCGGGGACAAACATTCCTCCGAACTGGCCGAAATGGCCCATGGAGTCAGGTAAAATGGCGGCGGTCATGGTAGTTTCCATAAAGGTTTCAGTTTCTCGTATTCAGCCCGGGGCAGAAGGACGTAAAGCGGACGGCGGTCCGGGTCAACAGTTGCGATAAGCCAGCGCAAGCGATCTTCGATCATTGTGGTGCAACCTGCGGTGGCGGCGGCACCGTCCCGACGCCAGATATGGAAAAAAATCGAAGACCCACCGTTTGGAACAACACGGGGATAAGCGTTGTGGGCGATGAACATTTTCAATGACTGGGGATAGTCATTTTGTTTCATCTGCGCCTTTTTCTCCCAGGCAGTCGCGGGCTCGTGATCCAAACTCAGAAATTGATTGTAGTATTTGGACGATCCATCCTCTACCCAAAGATCCCTGGATGTCACCTGATGATAAAAGGTTTTCGGATGTTTCTTTACGCTCTTGTGAGCGCCCCAGACTCCTCCGATATCAAAAACTCCCGCAGGGGAGCGCCCGTCACCTTCCTGTTTCAGGGACACACCTGATGGATTGGGATGGATCCCCCTTCCCCACACCAGCCCTTTGGAGCCTAGACGGCCTTTCCATATATCGCCGACCCGATACCATTCACCGTTCTTCTTTTCAAAATAGCTCAGACTGACTGTCGAGCTACCCCAGTCATCGGCAATGCCCACTACGCACTGGCTCGAGTCTTGTGGAAGCTGGAAAGCACCGCAAGAGGCAAGTGATAGCAAGAAAGAGATTAAGATACCAAGTCTCATGCGAGCAACATGGCTTCAATCCGACCCACGCGCAACATCATCTGTGATGAAACCGCTGTGATACTTTTCAAAACCATCGCTTCGCCTCGCTGGCGTAGGGCGGTCGATCCTTCCCCCGCATTCTTCCCCGATGGATAAGTTTCTATTTTCAAAGCACGCCTTTTTCGGACATCGTTCTCCGCATGCGAGCCAAAGCACTCTCTCTTCTACAGGAACTCACCGAAGCCCATTCCGTTTCGGGACACGAGGACGAAGTCCGCGCCATCTTTATAGACGAACTATCCGAGATTGGTCCGCTTGCAGCAGATAAAAATGGCTCCGTTATTTGTGCTCATAGCAACGACGGACCGCGGGTCCTAATCGCGGGTCACATGGATGAGGTAGGATTCATGGTGCAGAACATGACACTGGACGGCTTCATTCAGTTTGTCGCGATAGGTGGCTGGTCCACACAGCACATGCTCGGGCAACGGGTTCAAATTCTCACCCGCAACGGCGACAAAATCATGGGCGTGATCGGCAGCAAGCCCGTTCATTTCCTGCCGCCATCCGTGCGGGACCAACCGGTGCCGATCGAGGCGATGTTTATCGACGTCGGAGCCTCATCACGACGCGAACTGAGAGATGATTTTGATATTTCCATTGGGGATCCGATCGCTCCGTGGTCCCCTTTCACTCCCCTTGCGCGCTCGAATAACTATTTGGCGAAGGCGTTTGATAACCGGGTTGGAATGGCGGGCGTGATCCAATCGGCAACCGAGCTCGCCGGAACCGATCACCCCAATGAAATTGTGTTCGCTGGCAGCGTCCAGGAAGAAGTCGGGCTGCGCGGGGCAAGGACTCTCGCTGCTTTTGTCAAACCGGACGTGGCAATCGTTCTGGAAGGTCCACCGGCCGATGATACCCCTGGCTTTAATCTTTCCGAAAGCCAGGGAAAACTGGGAGGTGGTGTCCAGATCAGGCTTTACGATCCGACGGCGATTACCAACCCAAGGCTTGCACAGCTTGCGATTCAGACTGCTGAAAAAGCAAATATTCCCCATCAGGTAACCGTCCGTCGCAGCGGTGGCACAGACGCTGGTGCACTGCATCAGGCAAATCAGGGGATTCCCACGATCGTGCTCGGAGTGCCGGCACGTTACATTCATACCCATAATGCGATCATCGACATCGACGACTATCTGGCGATGGTTTCCCTGACAATAGCGTTAGCCGGAAAACTGGATGATGCGACGGTCGATTCGTTGACACGGTATATCTAACGGCAAGCACCTCCTCGAAATCGCAGCAAGAAACGGGTGGGAAAACATCAGGCTCTTTTGTTGAATTGCGGGCATGAACGACTATGAGAGGATTGCCCGTGTAATCCGCCACTTGGATGAGGCTTTCATGCATCAACCTGCGCTGGATGAGCTGTCACAGGTGGCAGGATTGAGTAGTTCGCACTTCCATCGCATGTTTGTGAAATGGGCGGGAGTCACTCCGAAGGACTTCATCCAGGCCTTGACGATGGATTATGCCATGAAGCTTTTGCGAGATGGCGAAAGCATCCTCCACACATCGCTCGAATCGGGGCTTTCCGGTCCCTCGCGCCTCCATGATCTCTGCTTGAATGTTCACGCTGCCACACCGGGTGAGATAAAGTCAGGGGGTGTGGGGATGGAGATTCGCTGGGGTTTGGCTGATAGCCCCTTCGGTAATCTCTTTCTCGCGATGACACCGAAGGGAATTTCACATCTCTCGTTCTACGATGATTGTGAGGCGGATTCTCTCGAAGCCGTTCACGCCGATTGGCCGCTCGCATCGCTGGTCCGGGACGATAAATCCGCAAGCGACTTTGCCGCGCGGATTTTTACAGACTACCCTGACGCCCGATCCCATATCAGCCTTTTTGTAAAAGGCACTGCGTTTCAGCAAAAAGTCTGGAGGGCACTTCTCAATATCCCAGAGAACAAGCTCACCACCTACGGCAAGCTTGCCAGGGATATCGGCCAGGACAAGTCAGCTAGAGCCGTCGGAAACGCAGTTGGAAGAAATCGCATCTCCTATCTCATTCCCTGTCATCGGGTAATTAGGGAAACAGGCATTTCCGGAGGCTACCGCTGGGGGCAACTCCGGAAAAGAATTATGATTTCCCGGGAGCAAGCGAGGGCCTTTACTCAACGGTAACACTTTTCGCCAGATTCCTTGGCTGATCGATTTCGCATCCCCGCAACCGTGCCACGTGGTATGAGAAAATTTGCAGCGCGACCACAGCCGGGACGGTGGCGACAAGCGGATGGGTTCTCGGAATGGAAATGTAGTCATCCATCACCTCCTCGGCATCGGTATCGCCTTCAGTCACAATTCCCAGAATGCGAGCACCACGTGCGCGGCACTCTTCAACATTGCCCAGGGTCTTGTCCTTGGCCGGTCCTTCGCAAGCTACGGCGATGACCGGTGTCCCCGGTTGTAAAAGAGCAATGGGACCGTGCTTCAGCTCGGCAGCGTGATACCCTTCCGCATGAATGTAGGAAATCTCCTTGAGCTTCAAAGCGCCCTCCAGAGCCACCGGATACATCGGGCCGCGGCCGATAAAGAATGCGTGTTCGTTATCCACGTAATCTTCGGCAATTTTTGCAATGATATGTTCTTTTGCGATCACCCGCTCCACCAGTAGCGGAATCGAGCCGATATCGTGCGCAAGTTTCAGCCCTTCTTCCCGGGAAAACCGCCTACCCCGACCCAGCTTCAAAGCCATCATCAACAAAACGGAGACCTGGCAGGTGAAGGCTTTCGTGGATGCCACGGAGATCTCAGGACCGGCATGCAGATAAACTCCCCGACCGGTTTCCCGTGCGATAGTGGAGCCCACCACGTTGACCAAACTCATCACGAAAGCGCCCTTTTGATGCGCTTCCTTTACGGCTGCGAGAGTGTCCGCCGTTTCTCCGGATTGCGAGATGGCCACCACGAAATCACGGCTGCCCATGATTGGATTCCGATATCGGAATTCTGCCGCTTGCTGGACCTCGGCATTGATATCGGCGATATCCTCGAAAGCATACTCACCAACCATTGCCGCATGCAACGAGGTGCCGCAACCGACCATTACAACCCGGACAAGCTCCGCGAGCTCGCGCTGCGAAGTACTCATTCCCGCCAGAACGGAAGATCCCAGGTGCAGATCCAACCGACCTCGGATGGCGTTTGCCAGAGCTTCCGGTTGCTCGTGGATTTCTTTAAGCATGAAATGCTCAAATCCGCCTTTCTCAGCAGCCGCAGCATCGAGCCCCAGCTCCGCTATCTCGCGGGTGACAGGGACGTTATTGAGATCACGGATATCGACACCGTCGAGAGTGAGCGTCGCAATATCATTGTCATCAAGATAGATGACCCGTTGGGTATGGGCCAGGATAGCGGAAGCGTCCGAGGCCAGAATCACCTCTCCGTCTCCAATTCCAATCACAATCGGGCTGCCCCGGCGGGCGGTAATGATTCTTCCCGGCTCCCGTGAAGAAATCACAGCAATCCCGAAAGTCCCCTCGACTTGATGAAGCGCGTCACAGACCGCTTGGAACAGATCCCCTTTATCGCAATCCCCGATAAGATGGCATAGCACCTCCGTATCCGTTTCCGAATAGAAGTGGTGTCCGCGGCTTTCCAACCGGGTTCTCAATGCGCGGTAATTTTCGATGATCCCATTGTGGACCAATGCGATATCGCCGGACTGATCCAAATGCGGGTGAGCATTGATCTCTGTCGGCGGCCCGTGGGTTGCCCAGCGGGTATGGGCAATACCCGTTCCCGAACGTTTAAATACTTCCGGACTCCAGTTTGTATGCGCCCTCTCGTTCAAACTGGCAACCTTCCCCGCTGACTTGGAGACCAAAATCTCATCGTTATCCAGCAAGGCCAGACCTGCGGAATCGTAGCCGCGGTATTCCAGACGTTTGAGGCCATTGATCAACACGGTGGCCGCATTGGCTTTTCCAAGATATCCTACAATTCCACACATATAATTTTTATTCTGAAAGTTCCTTGGCAGGACGGAGGTCCTTCGCCACCACATCACCCGGACGCGTGGACATATTTGGCCAGATTTTCCGGCCGGGGTAAATCATTGTTCCTATTCCCGTATGGACGCCATCGCCGACGATGACTCCTAGTTTTCTCCTGCCCGTATCCATTAGCTTGCCGTCGACTTCCGAGCGATGGTTTGCGCCGTCGTGACGTAAGTTGGAGACGGTCGTTCCGGCAGCGAAATTCACCTTTTCTCCCAAAATGGAATCTCCCACATAAGAAAGGTGCCCGACATTCGTTCCATTTAGAATGATCGAATTCTTGATCTCCACGGATTGACCGATGTGGCAATTGTCGCCAATACTTGTGTTCCCCCGGAGGTAGCAGTTCGGCCCAATCTTACATCCGGCTCCAATCACTACATTGCCTTCGATGTAGACTCCCGGCAAAATGCGGGACCCAGCTCCCAGGCTTATATTTCCCTCCACCACGGCAGAAGGATGAATATCTCCCGCAATCTCGCCGGATTCCATGCGGCTCACGATATATTCATTGATCGCCAGTAAGTCCCAGGGATAACGGCATGCGGAAATGAGTGCCCGAAGTTCCTCCCCGGCAGTTTTCTCCCATTCGGATAGAGGTAGATTTGCTATCGGAAAATCCCCCAATTCTCGGTCAATCGACAATGGTAGCCCTTCTTTCATCCAAGTTCCTCCGCAATGACTTCTTTGAACTTCCCGATCCATCTTTCTACGGTCGCCGCCTCCTTGTGTTCGACCAGGACTCGGATTTTATTCTCGGTTCCCGAGTAGCGGATCAGTTGGCGACCGCTGTTCTGAAACTCTTGTTCCGCTTCTTTTATCAAGTTCTGCAGCTTTGTCAGACTCTCGAGTGGAGGCTTGCTGCCGACGGAAAGGTTCAGAAGCTCACTCGGATATTCATTCATCACTGAAGCAAGCTCCTCCAGGGTCTTCCCGCTATCGACCATCATTTTACAAACCTGCAGCGCACTCATGATTCCATCTCCGGTGGTCGCAAAATCGGAAAAGATCAAATGTCCCGAATTTTCGCCGCCGAAGCAAAGATCGCTAGCCCTCATTTCTTCCAGAACCAATCGATCGCCCACTCCAGCCCTGATCACATCGATACCTTCCGCTTTCAATGCTTCGTCCATTCCCAAATTGCTCATCACCGTGGCAACCATGGAATTATGACGCAACTTTCCCGCTTTTTTCAGACTCAGGGCACCCAACGCCAGAACTCTGTCGCCGCTTAGAACCTCCCCGTTTGCCGTGGTGAAAATCACTCTGTCGGCATCGCCATCCAAGGATATGCCCAGATGCGCATTCTGCTCGACAACGAGCTTGCCCGCGGCAGCTGCGTGCAACGCCCCACAGTTGGCATTAATATTTTTCCCGTCCGGAGTAACTGCCATTTCCACGACTTCCGCGCCCAATTCGCGAAAAATCCGCGGTCCCGCCTGATATCCCGCTCCGTTGCCCGCATCCAGGACGATTTTCAATCCACCAAGATTAAGTCCATCAACACTGGATTTCGCCATATTGACGTAATCGGAAATTCCCTCTGCATAATCCACTTTGATGTTTCGAGCAGAAAAGTTTCCCGGTGATTCCTCAGCTAATAAGAGAGACTCGATCTTTTCTTCCAAATCATCGGGTAGTTTGTATCCGTCCGATGCGAAAATTTTCATCCCATTATCTTCGAAAGGATTGTGGGATGCGGTCAACATAACGGCGGCCGTAGCATTGAGTTGTCTGACCAAAAGTGCCACAGCGGGAGTAGGGACAACGCCCAGAAGAACGACCTTTGCTCCATGGGAAATCAGGCCCCTCGTGAGTCCTTCCTCCAAAATAGGCCCTGATTCACGCGTGTCTCTTCCGATCAATACCGTGACATCGTCTCCGCCATCTCCAAGGACTTTCACAACTGCTCCACCAAGCTTTTCAGCCATCGCGGCTGTCACCGGATACTCATTGGCTTTCCCTCTTATTCCATCTGTTCCAAACAATTTTCCCATCACTTCGGCTTGTTGCGGATCGCGATCCTGTTCAGTTTCCTTTGAACGAACAAGACCGAATCTTGACCAATCGAAACCATAAAGTTCGGGCTTTCTTAACTCGCCAAGTGCGACCTCTCATTCTAAAACCCTCGTATCAGCCATCATGAGCAACGATTCTTCACCCAACCCCAGAAAATCCAATAAAAGCTCCAGTAGGGATGAAATAGCGAAAGCAGCCCCGGAACTGGATTTATGGGATCTGGATGATGACGAAGACGAAAATTTGATGGAGCCTAAGGATGAGCCCGCCGCGCACCCTGAACATGGGGAGCAGGAAGCTGAGGAGGTGGAGAAAGCAATAGCGGAAAAGCAATCCGTCAATGACGAGGATGATGACTCAGGGAATGGATCGGGCGATCCTGTTGAAGATGCCTTGGCGGAAAAACCTGAAAACGAAGAAAAATTTCCCGGCGAAGATTGGTCGATAGAGGATGAGCCTGAACTGCGGGCAAAGCCTGTGGTAATCGCTCCCAAACCAATCAAAAGAAAGACCGAAACCAAGAAACAGATTGCCGAGGACTCTCCCGTTTCCAAATTGGAAACTCCGGCAAAGCATACTTCCGAAAAACCTCACCGCCATTCTGCCAAACCTATCCCGAAAAGATCGGAAACAGAAAAGATCGGAAAAAGTGAATCTTCATCCGAAATCGCGACCGCTGAGGATTTACCCAAAACCGCACTTGAGGAAGAGCAAACCGAGTCCCACATAGTAGTTGCACACGAGAAAGCCGCCCCAGAAGCCGATAATCCAGGTGCAGTTTCCAATGAAGAATCAACCGATGGCCCGGAAAACCAAACTTCCGGCATTACGGATGATACCCGTTCTCCGCAAGCCCGTTACCTTGGGAATTTCGTGGGCTCGCTATCGAAGATGGAGAAACTCGGTATCGCCGCATTGCTGGCTATACTTGCGATGGGGGCAATATACGGAGTGATTCATTTCACTAAAAGTGTTCCCACGAAACCATTGGTTGCGGAAAAAATCGACCTGCCGATCGACGGAAAATCCTTAACCATCAAAGAGCTGAAAACTTTTTGGCGGGAGCCAATCACCACCGGCGAAAACGCGGACGTGGTTCGAAGAGATGCAGTTCTGATCCCCGTTGTTGCCATTGAGATGGAGCCATCCGGAAGTAAAGCTGCCGTTCGGATTTTGTTCCGTAATGAGAAAGGCGAGGTGGTGGGCGATAATATCACACGGGAAATCACAGGCACCGCTGCTCTCGAGCTCGCGGCAACCGATGGCTATCACGATATCGGAATGCATGCGTCATATCGCACAGGCGATAGTCTGCCGTGGAGCATACAGGTTTTTGAAGCACCACGAGGCAATTCCCCGAGTGAAGAATTCATCAAACTTATCGAGACTGAAATCTCCACAGACGTTCATTGATAACAAAACCGCGAAGTAGCCCGTATTAATTTTTTGCACCAACGAAGACTATTTTATGACACCACTTATCCCCAAAGAAGGCTGGCACGTTCTCCACTTGTTTTACCACATTGATTATTCGCAGTGGTCACTACTGACGGAAGAGGAAAAACGACAAGCCAAAGTCAATTTCACGGAATTGGTTCAGGAAATCCGCGCCACCCCTGACACCCAGCTCCTGACGTTTTCAATCGTTAGCCCGAAATCTGATATTGGTTTCATGCTCCTGACTCCGGATCTGCACATGGCAAATGCTTTTGAAAAGCAACTTACCCTTTCGCTCGGACCGGAGATCCTCACGCCTAGCTATTCTTATTTTTCCCTCACCGAGCCATCCGAATACACGATAACAAAAGAGCAATATATTGCCGAAACTCTCATCGGTGAAAAAAATCTCGCCGAAGGCTCCGAAGAGTTTGAAGCAGGCCTGCGGGAATTTGAAGAGCGTATGGCCCATTACCGCAGCTACAGGGTTTATCCGCAGCTGCCGGATTGGCCAGTCGTTTGTTTCTACCCGATGACAAAGCGCCGCTCGGGATCGGACAACTGGTATTCGCTCGATTATGAAAGACGCCGCGAACTCATGGCGGGACACGCTCGCGTCGGGCGGACCTACTCGGGGCGCATCTTACAGCTGATCACCGGCTCCACTGGATTGGACGAGCATGAATGGGGCGTGACTCTCTTCGCCAAGGACACGGCCGAGGTTAAAGCAATCGTCTATGAAATGCGCTTCGATGAAGTCTCCGCCCGTTACTCGGAATTTGGCGATTTCTACATCTGCCTGCAGCTACCATTGGCAGAACTTTTCAGCAGGCTTTGTTTGTAGCCAAAGTCTGAAACTTTTCGTAATTCTCAACAAAGAGGCCGCCCTGATTCAGATGCGGCCTCTTTTTTTGCACATAATTATATCCCCGGGGAGCATTTCCGTGATCCTGATGTTCCAAAATCGCGCACTTGTATAAACGTATTTTCCAGCATAGCTTGGCACTGGAAAGATTCGAAAACCTCACGTTCTGATACCGTAGAATCTCGGATCCCATACGAACGGCAATCTTTATAGACTGCGGTTCCTCGATATTTTCCTAAACTTTATATATGCGCGAAAAAATTCTCGATCTACTCCGTTCGACTCCGGAGAAACCACTTTCTAAAACCCAAATCGCCAGACGCCTCGAAATCCCGGGCAATCGCAAAGGCGAACTTACCGGTGTCCTCCTGGATCTGGCCGAAGAAAAGCTTATCACGGTAGGTGCTAAAAACCTTTATCAGCTCAAGGTAGCTCCAAAAAATTCTCTTACCGGCTCGGTCAAATTTCTACCAAACGGCCACGCGTTTTTCTATCCTGTCATCGGTGACGAAGCCAATGAGGCCGTGGGCATCGACTTTACCATCCACTCGCGGATCTTTATCCCCCGCGATAAGACGGAAACCGCACTTGATGGCGATAGCGTCAGGATCGCGGTAACTCCACCTTCCGCGAAGCCGCGCCAGCGTGGGCCAGTCCCTGAAGAACAGGAATTACGGGGAAAGGTCATCGAAATCATTTCCCGGAGATCAGGACGAATCGTCGGGACTTTCAGAAAAAAGGCGAAATTTGCCTGGGTGGAGACCGATGACAAAGCATTGGAAGGCAGAATCAATATTACCGGCGATAACACAGCGGAACCCGGCCAGTTGGTCGTTGTGGATCTCATCAGTTGGGATAATCCAGCTTCCGACCCGTTCGGAAAAGTCATCGAGGTCCTTGGTTGGCCGGGTGATGCCGGAGTCGATATTCTTTCCACCATTGCACGTTTCGGCTTACGGACCTCTTTCCCGGAAAATGTTCTGCAGGAGGCTCGTGCAGTCCCGGAAGAGATCCCGGAAGAGGAAATCGCCCGCAGGAAAGACCATCGTAAGAAACTCGTCATCACCATTGATCCCGCGGATGCGAAGGATCATGACGATGCGATATTTATCGCGAAGACAAAGGCCGGCGGGTGGCTGCTTGAGGTGCATATCGCAGACGTCTCCCATTACATAAAGCCCGGTTCGCCAATGGACAAAGAAGCAGCTGAGCGCGGGAACTCGACTTATCTGGTAGATCGCGTTTTACCGATGCTTCCAACCGAACTTTCAAACGGGATTTGTTCGTTGAAACCAGACGTGGACCGCCTCACGAAATGCGCGATTATTGAAATTTCCAAAACCGGACACGTCATCAATACCAAGTTTGTCGATGCGGTGATTCATTCCCGGGCCAAGCTTTCCTATGAAATGGCGCAGGAGATTCTGGATGGGAAACCGGCGCCGAAGGGCTCGGATCCGACTCTTGCGGAATCCATCAGAGAGGCTTGGAAAATGGCCTCACTTTTAAGGAAGAATCGTTTTGCAAACGGAGCATTGGATTTGGAAATGTCCGAAATAAAGATCAAGTTGGATGAAAATGGCCGGGCCTGCGAGGCTCACCAAGTCGTCCATACGGAATCTCACCAACTCGTGGAGGAGTGCATGCTCATCGCCAATCAGGCGGTTGCAAAAATACTTCGTGAGCGCTCAAAGCCGTCCATTTTCCGGATTCACGAAGATCCCGACCCGTCTAGGCTGGACGATTATGCGGAAACTGCCAAACAGCATGGTTATAAGCCCGGCGATTTGACCAATCGCTCACATATTCAAGCCTTGCTGGATTCCGCGAAAGGCACGGCCGAGGAGCATACTATAAAACTCGGTCTCTTGAAATCCCTCAAACGTGCCGCCTATGCCGCAGATCCGCTCGGGCATTACGGTTTGGCTAAAACCGACTACACTCATTTCACCTCTCCGATTCGCCGCTATGCGGATCTTATTGTTCATCGCTCGCTACAGCCCTATCTGGAGAATGCGCCAAAGAACCCGGACCGGACTCCGTCCCAGGCTGACCTGAGGGATATTGCGCGGCATATCTCCGATACCGAACGAACTTCGTCAGAAGCTGAATCCGAGACAAAACAGATCAAGCTCCTAGAGTTTTTAGAACTCATCGCATCTACGGATCAATCGAAAGATCATGGCGATGAAACGACGTTTGACGGAGTTATCACAGACGTTCGTCCGATGGGTCTGATGGTCGAAATTCCCGAAATGAACGTGCGTGGAGTCGTCAAGCGTGAGGATCTGCCAAGCTCCACCAATTGGCGTTTCGAGAACCACAATATGGCATGGACCTCATTCGATGGTCGCCGTTTGGCATTGGGCATGAAACTCCCGTTGCGCATTGTTTCCATCGATAAGGTGAAACGTTTTGTAGACTTCGCCGTTGCCGGACCGCCTACTACGGAAGGAGTAAAAATGTCCGGTAAACCCGTTGCTTCGAAGACATCGTCTTCCGGAGGCACAAAGCAGAAGTTCGCTCGCTCGGCCGACAAATCGAAAGGCAAACGGAAACCTCTTTCAACCAGTCGCAGTAAGAAGCGTAGACCAAAAAGATAATCTTTACCGGTTCATCAGTGCAGCTTCATAGGAAATTGGATCTACGGGTAGCGCGGAATTCGCTGGGAAATCATATTCCAAGCTCCATGAAATTACTTCTCGTATTCGTGGCAATGGTCCTGCCTACCCTTCCGCTCTTTGCCGAAGGAATGTTCTATCGTGCCACCGCTCGTGCTTCTGAAATAGATAGTAGAACCCGCGAATACCCCGAGATTGATTTCACTTTTTCAAAAGCGGGAAAACCATCTGATACCCAGTTGGCGTGCGTGGATACCCGGGTCCCCTCATCCGGCTTCCTGGTGATCTGGCTTATGGCTCCGTCGGAGCAGCTTTTCGATCGTTTGGCAAGCTATGGGCATCATGCGATACAGGTGACCTATCCTCGCGAATGGTTCGCCCGGATGGACGCGATCCGTCCGGCTTCCGAGACACGGTTCTTCTCGGAAATACGCCTTGAGGCTGCCACAGGAAGAGATCATTCGCCATTTATTCAAATCGAAAAACCGGATGGATTAGCCGAACGTTCATTACAGTTCGTAAAGTATCTAGCCAAAGAACATCCGGAAGGAAACTGGAGCCAGTTTCTCAGTCAGGACGGCTTGAAGCTGGATTGGGAAAAAGTAATCCTCAGTGGTTCCTCCCATGGCTCTACAACCGCAGCCAGGCTGGCGAAAGAAGTAAAGGTAGCCAGAGTGGTGATGTTTTCCGGCCCCCGGGATCAGACAGAAACATGGCAATCACTTCCATCTGCAACTCCTCCGGAACGTTTTTTTGGATTTACCCATGTCCTGGATATGGGCTGGAAGAATCATCATTACTGTCGTTCCTGGCTAATGCTTGGCTTGAACAAATACGGTCCGGTAGTGGATGTCGATACTGCGAAACCACCGTATGAAAGCACGCGGCGTCTGATTTCTCATGCTGATGTCAAAAATAATCCTTCCCGGGCTCATGGTGCCTCCACGCCAGGAGGGAATTCTCCGAAATCTGTCGACGGAGAATTCCTTTATGAGGATGTTTGGAAATACCTATTCACCCATCCTACTACGGATGCAGGAAATCCAGTTCCGATTGAGCCAGGGTGTAAGGATGATTTCTAGGAAGCCTCGGATGTTATCCTCAGCTCCTGGAACCATTGCCTACTCACTTCGCTACCACTTCAAAGACGAAGTTATCCAGTCGTCCGATACCTTGTGAGGTGGCCGCTCTGAAACCCACATAGACTACCTTGCCGATATCACCCGCTGTTGTGGTATAGGCTGACTCATTGATATATGGCTCAAATTTTCCGTCCTTTTTAACTTCGGTGAAAGCAACCTTCCCGATTTCGGTAATTGCTTCTGCTTCCGTATAACCATCTACCGCGCCGGATGTGGTGAAGAAGAAAACCTCAACGCTATCCGTTCCATCAATCCATTTCGGGATTGCGTCGCAGAAATCGAACTTGATTTGGAAAATTTCCCCAGCCGCGGCAACTGTGTGGCTTGTATCGTTGATAAACACCGGGCCTTTCAAAAGCAAAGCGTTCCTGGAGCCATCCCCCATCATATTGGCCGATTCCGCACCATCTTTCTTTGTCGCATTCGGACCTGCCTCGCTACCGCTCAAGTTGAACCAATGCGCGGTTTCCAGGAAATGCCGACCGTCTACGTCACTTGTATCGGCGTTGAAATTTCCATTTCCAAGATCGGCTCCGATGATGACCTTCTTTTCTCCGGCATTGACGGTGGAGGAGATTATCACTGCGGCAAGCATCGTTGACCAGTATTTCATATTCGAGTTTTTCATAAGTTGTTGATTCAAAATTGCTAATTCGGTTCGAAGGTTTTTTCGTAGTTTGGCATATCTGCAGCGTGCCATTTCTTCTCTGCCTCAGGGGAATCGAACCATAGAGGTTGAACATGGCTTTCGGCGTATTTTTGAACCTGCTTCACCATCTGTTGAAGGCGCTCGGGATATTGTCCTGCCAGGTCATTGGATTCACCGAGATCCTTGGTGATATTGAAAAGCTTCCATTCCCTATTATGCCTCGTGACCTTCCAATCATCAATGCGGGCACCAACATCCGTATATCCATTCTGATAACGGACCGAGTAGATCATACCGCCCTTCCTCGCCGACTGGCCGGCCAGGAAATCATTCCAGATATCCGTTCCGTCCAGATCTTTCCCATCCGGCACATTTGCTCCGGCCAGCTGGGTGAACGTCGGATAAAGATCAAGCGCACTCACCGGCTGGTCGTAGACACGACCAGAAGGAACCTTTCCGGCCCAATGCACAAGCATAGGCACCCGGAAACCGCCCTCATACGTGTCGCCCTTCACCCCACGGAGTGGTTCGTTTGTAGCTCCTTCATCAGTCCTCCCGCCGTTGTCGCTCATGAAGATGATCAAAGTGTTCTCGTAGCTTCCATTCTCTTTCAAGGCCTCGACAATACGTCCGATTCCCCTATCCATCGCATACACCATTGCCGCATAGGTTTTCCGTTTCCCTTCGAGATTCGGGAAAACTTCAAGGTCCGCTTCGGTGGCAGCCAAGACCGAATGGGTGGCCTGACCCCATTTTCTGGACAGTTCTAAACTAGAGCTAACGTGGCTG
>NZ_JBHUIT010000035.1:0-3391 GCF_042683045.1 Luteolibacter algae
GGTCCGGCTGTTTCATTCCACATGACCTACCGGCAGAGGAGCGAGCAGGTCATGGACGCGTCGATGTATGGCTTCGGCCCGAAGTGGACGTGGAACTGGGCTTCATACCTCCAGCAAACTGACAGTGCGGGAAATATGGTCGTCTTTTTGCCCGGAGGCAGACGCGAGTCGCACAGGCTGGATGCGGGAACGGGACAGTTCATCCGGCAGGCACGCAGCCTTTCGGTGTTGGTAAAGGTGTCGGCCAGCCCGCTGGTTTACGAACTGAGGAGCAACGACGGTTCGAAGCTCACCTATTCGCGGGTGGTGGGAGCCTCGCCCTATCCGAAACTTCTTCTGACCGGGATCTCCGACCAGCTCGGCCACACGGTAACGCTGTCCTATGATGGTTCCAGCCGCCTCACGGGCATCACCGACGCGCTTGGGCAGACCTCGAACCTGTATTATACAAATGCGACGTTCCCGCATCTGGTCACCAAAATCTCCGATCCGTTCACCAGCGGAGGGCAACGCCGTTCGGCCCTTTTCGAATACAGCGCTTCGGGCAGGCTTGTGAAGATCACCGATCCGATGGGCATTGAATCCTCCTTCGGCTACGACGCGCTCCAGCCGGACTTCATATCCAGCCTGAAGACCCCCTATGGGGTCACCACATTTACGACCAACGAGACCACTTCGGGCGGAACACAGTTCCTGGAAGTCACCGATCCGCTCAACCGCAAGGAGCGTGTGGAATACCGTCACAGCTTCGAAGGTATCCTGCCCGCTTCAGACCCGGCCGAAGAACTGCCCGATGCCGGTCTCATCGCGAGTAAGAACTCCTATCTGTACTATGGCAATACACTTTACTGGGACAAAAAAACCTACGCGCACCATACACCCGACCCGGACACCGGACTGAACTACGACAAAGCCACACGCTACAAGTGGATGTGGCATCCGACCGTCTCCTACCGACCTATCGGAGCCCTTTCGAGCTTCAAGAAACCCTTTGAAAGCCGGATCTGGTATGAATATCCGGGGCAGACCATCGGAACCTACGGGATCGCGATGGGGGACTCCGAGCAACCTTCGAAAATTGGCCGCCGTCTCGGTCCGACTGAAACGCAGGTCGACCAGTATGAATACAACGACCTGGGGAACGTCACCAAACACACCGACACCCTGGGCAGGATCACCGAAAGCGCGTATGCCGCCAACGGCATCGACCTGCTCTCCGTCAAGCAGTGGAACGGTGCCGCGTTTGAAACCCTGTCGTCGTTCACTTACGCGTCGGCCCATCTTCCAGCGACCATCACGGACGCTTCCGGCCAAGTTACCAGCCTGACCTGGAACGCCAACGAGCAGATCGAAACCGTGACCCAGCCCGGTGCGCTGGTCACCACCATGAACTATGATGTGAACGGGTTCCTCACCTCTACTGACGGCCCGCTCGCAGGTGCCTCGGACAGCACATCCTACACCTATGACCTGTATGGTCGCACCCGCACGGTGACCAGCCCCGGCGGGCACACGCTCACCTACGATTACGACGGATTGGACAGGCCTACTCTCGTCACCTACCCGGACACCACCACCGAGCAGTTCGCTTACCAGCGTGGCAACGGTAACCAGATCCTCGACCTGACCCATTACAAGGACAGGGAGAACCGCTGGACTCTCTTCGGCTATAATGCTCTTCGCGAGCGCGTCTCCATCCTCGATCCGCTTCAACGCTCCACCATACTGAACTGGTGTTACTGCGGAGCCTTGCAGGATCTTTACGACGGCGAAGGAAAACGCACCCACTGGGACTATGACATCAGTGGGCGAATGCTCCGCAAAAAATACGCCGACGGCCGTGAAACCAACTACACCTACGACCTCGCCGGACGGCTTTCGACCGTCACCGATTCCCTGGATCAGGTGAAAACCCTCAGCTGGTTCAAAGACGGGAACCCCGCCGGGATCACTTACAGCGGTTCGGTGCATCCCACACCGAACGTTTCCTACACATACGATCCTGTTTATGGTCGTCTCAGTAGCATGACCGACGGAACCGGTCTTACCAGCTACACCTACCACCCGGTGGATGGCGCCACCTTCGGAGCGGGCGGCCTGCACACCATCGACGGCCCCCTGGCCAACGATGTCATCGCCTACACCTATGATGCCCTAGGCCGCCTCAAGACCCGCTCGATCAACGGAGCCGCCAACACCGTCACCATCGACAATTATGACGACCTGGGCAGGGTAACCCAGCTCACCAACCCGCTTGGAACCTTCACCCACGCCTACGATGCGGTAAACCTGATGCTCGAATCGGTGTCCGCCCCCAACGGGCTGACCACAAGCTTGTCCTACCTTGATGCGATCGGGGACTTCCGCTTGGAAAGCATCACCCACCAGACCGGCGGAGCCACAGCCCTGTCCTCAAATGCTTACGCCTACAGCCCCAACGGAAACATCAAGACCTGGGCACAAACCATCGGAGCGGCAGCGGCCAACACATGGGAAATCGCCTACGACCGTGCCGACCAGCTCGAAGCTGCCACCCTCACAGACCCGGCCTCCGCCATCCTTGCGCAACACGCCTGGCGTTACGACAAATCGGGGAACCGCACCAGCCGCCAGAACAGCGCGCAGATCACCAGCACCGCCGTCAACAACGTCAACCAGATCACCTCCGAAGAAGCCGGAGGCTGGATGCGGGTGCGGGGTGAAACCGACGAGCCGGCCAACGTGAAAGTCCGCTCCAATGCCAACCCCTTCATACCCGCCACCACCGACGCGGACGACGGATTTAGCGCCTGGGTGGAAACCGATCCCGGCAACAACACCATCACCATCGAGGCCACCGACACCAGTCCCAACGCCAACCCGCAGACCAGCACCTATTCGGTGGATGTGACCGGCACCTCCCGCACGCCCGTTTACGATGCCAACGGGAACCTAACCGACAACGGCACCGGCCAGACCTACGAGTGGGACGCGGAGAATCGTTTGCTGGAAATCACATACGCCGACAACAGCACCACCGCGTTCAGCTACGACGGCTTAAGCCGTCGCATCCGGCTGATCGAGAAAGACCCGCTCGGCACGACCATATCGGACAAACGCTACCTCTGGGACGGAGGTAACCAACCGGCCGAGGAGCGGGATGCCACCGGCTCCACCGTCCTAAGACAATACCACGCCCAGGGGGAACACGTCCCCACCGCCACCGCTCCGCTCGACAAGCTCTTCTACACGAAAGACCACCTGGGCAGCGTGCGCGAGCTTACCGATGGCACCGGCACCCTCGTGACTCGCTACGCCTACGACATGTGGGGAAAACGGGTAAAAGCCGCCATCGGCATAGATACCCAAGGGCAACCATTTTATGGAACTACAGAGACAGAAGTGGGCTACA
>NZ_JBHUIT010000036.1:0-624 GCF_042683045.1 Luteolibacter algae
TGACGGATTGAACTCGCGGCGGGGCAGGTGTTGAGAGCGACGCCTTGATAGCCCCCTATTCGTTGTGTAGGATCCAGTCGAACGTTTGATCCAATGCGTCCTCTGTCTCACTCAATAAATCTTCGGTCATCATAATCGAGTCTCGAGCAGAATGCTCTCGCGAGAGGATATCATCAGCCTTCCGTCGCAAGTCCATCAGGCGTTGGACTGGTGGAATGTCAAAGTGGTCGAGATACAAATACACACGATGAGAAAGTTCAATCATACCTGTGTGATACCGGTGAAGACCCTCAAAGATCGCACCCACTGTCTCTCGATACTCATCCACCGTCGCGGGGCTGAGGACAACGCGAACTGCGCCAAACCTTGAGGGCATGTTGGAAACATTCTGCTCCGAATCCTCCGTATTCCGAACGAAGCGCTTGATCAGGTAGCGATAGTTACTCCGGAGCTCAGCGAGTGCTCCGCGGATCTCCGAAGTCACCCGAAAGATCTCAATTCGCTCTCGGGAGCGTCTGCGGAACTTCTCTCGGCGAATCCTATCTTCAACGACTGTGAAAATGCTTGCGGCGCTGCCGACCACACCCAGAACGGCGAGGCAGATGCCAAACGGATCGGGATCGA
>NZ_JBHUIT010000037.1:0-1189 GCF_042683045.1 Luteolibacter algae
TGATCGCATCGAGCGACAGAACACTTGTAGTCTGCCGTGGCTCCCAAATCTTTGCGGAAGGCACCGCGCAGAACCCGATCATCTTCACATCGATGGATGATTACAATCATCGCACGGATCCAACCAACTTCCCAAATGCTCCGCAGATCGGCGATAACGGCCAGTGGGGCGGCGTGATCATCCTCGGTAACGCACCAATCAACTTCTATGTTTCGGGTAATCCGTTCACCGGAGCGACCACTGGTAATACAAACCTGGGAGAAAACAAAATCGAAGGTATTCCTTCCGGTGCGGACCTCGACTTCGATGGCTTTGGCGATCTGATCGAATACGGCCAGGATAACGGGAAAGCTTCATCTGGAACAGCGACACTTACAGCAGGCACAGCCAACCCGGCGGATAATTCCGGGGTGTTTAAATACGTTTCCATCCGCTTCGGTGGTCAAGCGATTGCCCAGGATGATGAAGTCAATGGCCTCACCATGGGTGGTGTTGGCAGCGGCACAACCATCGAGCACGTCGAGGTTTTCAATAACTCCGACGATGGCTTCGAATGGTTCGGCGGCACAGTGAACTGCAAAAACCTGGTTGCCGCATTCAACGAGGATGAGGCATTCGATATGGACGAAGGCTATGCTGGTACAATCCAATTTGCTTTCGCAATCCGTGAGGATTTCCCGGACGGTTCCAACACGGTTGAAAACGTCAGTGAGCTTGACGGCGGTAACGGTTCCTCGAAAACCGGCACCCCTCTAACTTCTGCCAAAGTTTATAACGCGACACTTCTTGGCGCGGGACGGACAGGAGCGGTATCCTCGCAGGGCACGCTCTTCCGCATGAAGGACAACTATGCCGGGCAATGGCACAACTCGGTTTTCGATGACTTCGGGGGCAACCTCGTCCGCATTGACGACACCAACACAGCGGCACGCGTGGGCACCGAACTTCTTGTGAATAACAGCACATGGGGCCGTTTCAACGGAGTGGCAGCCGAAGGACAAACGTCTGCAGCCAATGCGCTCATCGCGCAAACCGGTAACTCGGCGGTGAACACCGATCCACAACTCCGCGGAGTGAGCCGCACAAACAACGGAGGTCTCGATCCGCGCCCTCTGGCAAACAGCCCGCTTCTCAGCGCATCCCTCAGCCCTGTTCCGGCAGGTCTTGAGACAGTTAGCTACCGCGGTGC
>NZ_JBHUIT010000038.1:0-1441 GCF_042683045.1 Luteolibacter algae
GTTTATTAGATTGATGAGAGGAATATTAAATTAATTCACTGTGTGAGATAACTGTCTTCCTCCTTTTTTGTATTGGCAAATGTTTTGGGATTGCCGACGTGTCGAAAATATCAGGGTATCGAGGGATGACAAGCGGCAAAAAGGATGAGTTTCTGAGGGATTTCCAGGACCTTCTAGTGAGGGAAAGGGTTCCCGAGAAGTCTCGTCCTTACTATTTGCGGCATCTTGAGCGGTGGGGGGTGGCGTTCCGGCAGCGGCCTGCGGGGATCTCAAAGAAGGATTTTCTTGAAGAGTATTTAAATAAATTAAGTCACACGGCAGGCACGGAGCCGTTCGTGGTTTACCAGACGGCGGAGGCGGTGCGAATGGCGCATGAGGTGCTTCTGGGCGAGGAATGGGCGCACCTGGTGGATTGGGAGGGGTATCGGGTGGATCGTTTCGAAGTGCCGGGTGAGTTGATAGTTGAGACCTTGGACAAGCTGCGTGACGTCTGGGCTGCCATGGGGTTTTCCGGGGATAAGGTGGATAGCCTGACGGCGCTGGTGCGGGTGATGCGGGAAGGAAATTATGCGTTACGGACGGAGGAAAATTATTTGCAATGGGTGGTGAGGCTGATGACGCACGGGAAGCGGGAGGACGGTCTCCCGGGCGTGGCGGAGGCGGAGGTTTTTTTTGAGTGATCTGGCGGTTAAAGGCGGAGTGGTGATGGGAACGCAGAAGCAGGCGCTCAACGCGATGGCGTTCTACCTGAAGCGTGTTCGGGGTTTCGAGCAGGTGGATCTGCGGAATTTCCGCAAGGCGAAGGAAAGCCAGAAGCTACCAGTAGTGCTAAGCAAGGCGGAGGTATTGCGCTTGCTCGATGCAGCGGAGGAAGAGACGCGTCGGGGCGGGCTGGCGCGGACTTACGCGCTGATGCTGCAGGTGATGTATGCCTCCGGACTGCGGGTGATGGAGTGTGTGAGGCTGCGGGTGAAGGATATCGATTTCGACAACGGGTATCTGATGGTAAGACAGGGCAAGGGAAACAAGGACCGGAGGGTGCCGCTGGCGAGGAGATTGAAGGAGCCTCTCAGGGAACATTTGGCGGGCATACGGAAAATGTTCGACGATGACCGTGCCGCGGATCTGGACGGGGTTCATATGCCTGGTGCCTTCGACCGGAAGTCGCCGGGGGCTGGAAAGGAGTGGACGTGGTTCTGGCTTTTCCCCTCGCCAAAGCTTTCAGTGGATCCACGTGCAAACCGGGTGCGGCGGCACCATGTGCATGAGAACGGTGTGCAGCGGTCGATGAAACGGCTTTCAGAAGTGGCGAGAATTGACAAACGGGTTACCTGCCACGTGCTGCGGCATTCGTTCGCGACTCATCTGCTCGAAATGGGGCGGGACATCCGGACGGTGCAGGAGCTGCTGGGACATGAGAGCGTGCAGACAACGATGATCT
>NZ_JBHUIT010000039.1:0-569 GCF_042683045.1 Luteolibacter algae
TCACGTGGAAAATCCGACTCGGAGCGGGTCAGGCGGTTGGGTGCTGCGTCTTGTTAGCTCCATTGTTTTTGAGCCATCGCGGGTCGCGGACAAATTCACCGATTGTGCCCGAGAGACGGTCATACGGTGGCTGACATCGGCCGTGGAGGCGAAAGTTCTCTCTCGCTTGAGTCAGGGACGGCGAATTCGCTCCGCCCTCGTAGTTCGGGTCATCATGCTGAACGGGGTCATCCTCCCAGAAACAGACCTCACAGATCTCATATGAACCGACACAGGGATCGCCGAACGTCATGTAACCACAACAGGGGCACGTGCGTAACGATGTAAGAACCTCACGGTCAGGAAACTCAGTTCGATAGTCGTCGAGACACCCTCGAAACTTCTCGGCAGCTTCCGGAGCATGGCGGATCAGGTCGTGAACTCCGGTTATGAGGAGCGTCTCCGGCATATCCGAGGACGAATCGTCACAAATGCAGTCCCAAAACGCATCGAAGTTGAAGCCGTAGTATCCGGGGAACCCTAGAGTCTTCGACAGATACTCGTGGAGCGTCTCCTCGTCGAAGATGCCC
>NZ_JBHUIT010000040.1:0-3168 GCF_042683045.1 Luteolibacter algae
GTGGTTAACACACTTTGATCCGGAGATTCCCGAATGGGGTAACCTAATAGTGGTAATACACTATTGTTCCTTTCTGAATAAAATAGGAAAGGATACGCGATACCCGGTGAAGTGAAACATCTCAGTAACCGGAGGAAAAGAAAGAGAATCGATTCCGTCAGTAGTGGCGAGCGAAAGCGGAAGAGCCCAAACCGGAGACTTGTCTCCGGGGTTGTAGGACCCCGATGTGGGACTTCGATGAATAGGAGAAGCAACTGGAAAGTTGCGACATAGAGGGTGAAATCCCCGTATCCGAAATTCAAAGAAGCCCTAGGGAGTTCCTGAGTAATACGGCACACGTGAAACGCCGTATGAATCTGTGCGGACCACCGCATAAGGCTAAATACTAGTTAGCGACCGATAGTGAACAAGTACCGTGAGGGAAAGGTGAAAAGAACCGCTGTGAGCGGAGTGAAATAGAACCTGAAACCGTGTGCCTACAAGGTGTCAGAGCCCTTCGGGGTGATGGCGTGCCTTTTGCTTAATGAGTCTGCGAGTTAGTATGTGTGGCAAGCTTAAGTTCTTATGGAACGTAGGCGAAGCGAAAGCGAGTCCGAATAGGGCGACCATAGTTGCACGTGCTAGACCCGAAGCGGAGGTGATCTACCCTTGGCCAGGTTGAAGCGTAGGTGATACTACGTGAAGGACCGAACAGGTGAATGTTGAAAAATTCTCTGATGAGCTGAGGGTAGGAGTGAAAGGCTAATCAAACCCCGTGATAGCTGGTTCTCCTCGAAATGCATTGAGGTGCAGCGTTGCGTGCTGATGAGTGGGGGTAGAGCACTGAAAGGGCTAGGGGGCATACCCGTCTACCAACCCCTATCAAACTCCGAATACCACTCAATGGAGCGCAGCAGTGAGACGGTGGGGGATAAGCTTCATCGTCAAAAGGGAAACAACCCTGATCAGCAGCTAAGGTGCCTAAACTATGCTAAGTGGAAAGGAGGTGGAATTTCATAGACAGTGAGGATGTTGGCTTAGAAGCAGCCACCATTTAAAAAGTGCGTAATAGCTTACTCATCGAGAGATTCTGCGCCGAAAATGATTGGCGATAAGCATAGTACCGAAGCTCTGGGTGTCACGTCCTGGGACGTGGCGCGGTAGAGGAGCATTCTCAACGCACTGAAGCGCGATGGCGACTGACCGTGGAGTGTTGAGAAGAGAGGATGCAGACATGAGTAACGATAAGCCGGGTGAAATCCCCGGCCGCCGTAAACCCAAGGTTTCCCGGGCTACGATTTTCGTCCCGGGGTTAGTCGGGACCTAAGGCAAGGCCGATAGGCGTAGCCGATGGACAGCAGTTTAATATTACTGCACTTCCAACCCTTTAACTGGGAGGACGCATGTGTGGAGACAACTAAGTGATTGAATTCTGAGGGAATGCTTCGGCTGAACCGCATTGTCAAAACATGTGCCGAGAAAAGTCCCAGTGTATGCTAAGGAACCCGTACCGTAAACCGACACAGGTGGGTGGGTAGAATATACCAAGGCGTAAGAGTGAACCCTGGTTAAGGAACTCGGCAAATTGGCCCCGTAACTTCGGGAGAAGGGGTGCCTATGTTTACATAGGCCGCAGTGAAATGGCCCAACCGACTGTTTAGCAAAAACACAGCATTCTGCCAAGACGCAAGTCCAAGTATAGGATGTGACACGTGACCAATGCGGAAAGATTAAGGCAAGATGTTAGCCCTTGTGGCGAAGCTTTGAACCCAAGTCCCCGTGAATGTCGGCCGTAACTATAACGGTCCTAAGGTAGCGAAATTCCTTGTCGGGTAAGTTCCGACCTGCACGAATCGTGAAACGAGTTGGGCGCTGTCTCAACCAGGTGCTCAGTGAAATTGTAATGGCGGTGAAGATGCCGCCTACCCGCAGAAGGACGGAAAGACCCTATAGACCTTAACTGTAAGCTGTCATTGGTTTTTCGATTTTCATGCTCAGCATAAGTGGGAGACTTTGAAGTGGTGCTTTAGGGCATCATGGAGTCGCCAGTGAGATACCACCCTTGGGTGTTGGAAGATCTAACCTCATGCCTTGAATCAGGCTGGGGAACAGTGTCAGCCGGTCAGTTTTACTGGGGCGGTATCCTCCTAAAGAGTAACGGAGGAGCGCGAAGGTGGGTTCAGCACGGTTTGTAACCGTGTGTCGAGTGCATAGGCATAAACCCGCCTAACTGTGAGACCTACAAGTCGAGCAGATACGAAAGTAGGCCTAAGTGATCCGGCGGTTGAATGTGGAATTGCCGTCGCTCAACGGATAAAAGGTACCTTAGGGATAACAGGCTGATTTCATCCAAGAGTTCATATCGACGATGAAGTTTGGCACCTCGATGTCGGCTCGTCGCATCCTGGGGCTGGAGAAGGTCCCAAGGGTCCGGCTGTTCGCCGGTTAAAGCGGCACGCGAGCTGGGTTCAGAACGTCGCGAGACAGTTCGGTCCTCTATCCTCTGTGGGCGTAGGAAAATTGAGGGGTTCGGTTCCTAGTACGAGAGGACCGGAATCGACGCACCTCTGGTGTACCAGTTGTTCTGTCAAGAGCATGGCTGGGTAGCTACGTGCGGAATAGATAAGCGCTGAAAGCATCTAAGCGCCAAGCTACTCCCAAGATGAATTTTCCCTTAAGGATCGTCGAAGACTACGACGTTGATAGGCTGGAAGTGTAAGTGCAGTAATGTATTCAGCTTACCAGTACTAATAATCCGTTTGGCTTGAATCCTATTTTTGAATTCGGATATCAAAGTATCGTGTAAGGCTCATTGAAGCCTGCAGGTCAGAAAGTAAATTACTCCGTATGGATGTCAGAGAGCGGGCAGACAAAGCGTGAAACGAAAGGCGTTCTTTTGATCCCCAGAGTCCCAGTTTTGAAGTTAGTGAGAGAAATCATTAATTGCAGGATTGCCCTCTGGTGACCAGAGCGCGGTGGAACCACCCGGTCCCATTCCGAACCCGGAAGTGAAACGCTGCAGCGCCGATGGTAGTGGGACGATAGGTCCTGTGAGAGTAGGTCGTCGCCAGGTATATGCCCGGCTCCAAGAAATTGGAGCCGGGCTCTTTTTCTGTGTGGTTGAAGCATTTACTTCGAAGCATTTGCTTTCGCCGGAATCCTTCAGGGAGAGGTTCGAGGCGGGACGCG
>NZ_JBHUIT010000041.1:0-1583 GCF_042683045.1 Luteolibacter algae
AGAATAACCCAATCAATGGGATTGATCCTTTGGGTTTAGCGACGGCGATTACAATTGGCTGCAAGACGAGTGGAAATCCGTTTGGGCACACCGCGATTGCTTTTACTGGTCAAGGAGTATTCACCTTTGGGACGGGTGCAGCGCATCCTTTAGGATCTAGCTTCACCGACTACCTTGATGCCCAGGCAAAATACAGAGACACAAATGTTTACATACTGCCGACTACTCCGGCACAAGAGAAAGCCATCGCAGATTACCTAAAAAAGCTTAAAGGGAAGCCACTTCCAAATGCAAAAAAGGAGCCACTTGATGCAATGAAAGACAACTGCAACACTCGGACGATGGATGGATTGAATGCAGGCGGAATCCCCCTAGATCGATCGGCTTTTCCTGCTGAACTACAAAGACAGCTTGAGGATTTGATGAAAGCAACAGGACGAGGCTTCAGCATGTTTCATCCAAAAGGAGCACCGTCCGCAGCACCGTATGGATCTTTCAACCCAGCTCCCTAGATGACAAAAAGGAAGAAGATTGCTTGGATCTTAGGAATTCCCGCACTTTTAATTTGTTCGCTATTGGCGGTCTATGCATTTTTCTATATTCGTGACACCAATATTGAAAACGCTTTCAAAACTTTGTATGTGGGACAAAGCGTGGAAGAGGCCGAGAAATTAATGTCGGACGCAGGAGGAGAGAACTCTAGTTTTGAAAAGTCGGTCAATAGATATAACTCGACAATATCTCTTAGGCAGTTTGTTTTTTATGCCGAAGATGGCTTGATCTCCAACAAGGAAATCCTCCAATCATTTTAGCTAATGACTGTTGATTCAACGTTCCTACGTTGCCGCCGAAAACCCGTCCCCCTGGGTGCAAGGCGTAGAGCCGCTGCGGCACGCTGCCAGCGCGTTCGTTCGTGCCTCACTTCCGAGCAGGCATCGCGCCTTCGCTCGGTCGTTGGTCGTTCGACGGCGTTGCGCTTGGCTGCGTGGGCCTTCACTCAGCGCCTCCTGCCGTCGGCACACCGTTACGGCCCGTCGCAGCCGCTTCACTTCGCTGGCTTCGGTTTCGTTCTTCACCGGCTCTCCTGCCGCTTCGTGCCTCAGCGTCAGCCGCCGGTTCATCACTCGTAACGCTCCGGCGGTGTCTGGCTGGGGCGCCCAATCGTGCGCTTCGCGTTTTAAATGAAGATGTCGCCAGCCACCGCCTGCGCTTCCCATTTTTTAGGGGGGTGTCCATCGTTCGGGCGGGCCTTGGCGAGGTCACATGCCATCTAACAAAGTCAGCCTCCTACCGTCGGGCCAGTCGGGCACGGCCTCCAGTCTGGCAGCATGTTGCGGGTGGTTCGTGCCTCACCATGCGCCTCCCCGCACTCCGCTCCGCTGCGCCCTCCACATCCTGCCAGCCTTCCGGCCGTCGCAAGCGGCGATCAACGCGTCCGCGTTGGTGCTTCGGTGGGATCTTTCCTTTTTAGCCGCCTGCACTGGCTCGCACCTGCTCCGCGCCCCGCCTGCGGCATCATGTTCCAGTCGTGCCTCCTTGCACATCATGCCTCCGGTCCACCGTCCCGCAGCGGCGCTGCCTTG
>NZ_JBHUIT010000042.1:0-1022 GCF_042683045.1 Luteolibacter algae
CCTTCCACTCCCAGAAGATCGGTAACGCCATCCGCACCATCGACGATTGGCACCCGCAGGCAGAGGAAATCGGACCCATCGCCGTGGAAGTCTATGGCTCCGTCACTAGCAGCGGCACCACCTACCGGGGGAAAGGCGAAGATAATTTTTATAAACTCCACGATGACTGGTGCGGAAAAGCCAAGGAGCCGGATGATAACCAGCGCCACTACCTCATGGCCATCCTCATCCGGGGCGGCGTATTCGGAAAAAGCAGCAAAGACTGATTCACTGGAACCATGACCCATTATCAGGACATCACGCTTGCACCGGATGCGGAAACCTGTGCCAACCATCTCCTCTCCTCTGTTCATTCCCGCCTCCATATTGCCCTCGCAGAGTTGGAATCGGACAATATTGGAATCAGCTTTCCCGGATACAGCTATAAGCCGGAGCGGAAAAGGAAGGAGCTCAATACCCTAGGAACCGCCCTTCGTCTCCACGGCACCGCACAAGCTTTAGATCATTTGATGGCAACCGAATGGCTTGCCCACCTCCGGGAGCAAGTGGCAATGGCCTTGCCACGCCCAGTGCCGCCGGGTGCTGGTAATCTAAAAGTGCGTCGCATCCAGATCCGCAGCAGCCCCGCAAGGATACGCCGCCGTCAAATGAAACGCCACGGACTCACCGAGGCAGAGGCACTCGCCATCTATCCCGATGGGGATGGCAAAACAACCGATCTTCCCTTCCTCAGGTTACGCAGTCACAGCACTGCCAATACTTTCCTGCTCTTCATCAACCAGTCCCCGACAGTTGAGAACTCACTAGGGAAATTCAATGCCTACGGTCTTAGCGACAACGCCACCGTGCCCAGCTTCGGTTCGTAACAAGTGTAATTTGATCAGTGCAATCCTTCTCAATATCAGAACCACCGATTACAATCATACCTGACCCTTTTTTCTCCCCTTCTCGGAAATCACTGTAGAATATACTCTTCCGTGCCATACTAGAAAAAGGGTATTCTGGCTGGAATTGTCCTAATT
>NZ_JBHUIT010000043.1:0-2658 GCF_042683045.1 Luteolibacter algae
GGATGGGAAAAATAATCGCTGGTGAATCGTTGTGGTTATTGGGTTTTGCGGGTGTTGCGGCAAAAAAGTGAGGAAAAAGACACGAAAGAGTTTGACGAAATGGGGGTAATTGCACTAGAGTCCGCCCGTCGCCACGAAGCAGGCGGCGCGAGAGACACTCAGTCGGTCGCGGTAAGCTCCAAAGGAGTAACTACCCGATCGACTTTTTAGTCCCCTCGAAACAAGCTCTTTGATAGTGTGGCTCAGCAATGAAGGTGCCAGGTTTTCAGTTAAGGCCGGAAAGATTGGATAACACGATGAAATTGTTGAGATGAAGAAAAAGATTAAATTGTGCGCTGCGCGAAAAGTCGCGCAGTACGTAAGAACGGAAGTTCTTATAAGGTCAATTTGGAATACGATCTCATTAGATTGAGACGCCAACCGAATTTTTTACGGAGAGTTTGATTCTGGCTCAGAACGAACGCTGGCGGCGTGTTTAAGACATGCAAGTCGCACGGAATGAATCGAGTAGTAATACCTGATGATTTTAGTGGCGCACGGGTGAGTAACACGTGAATTACATGCCCTATAGAGGGGAATAGCCCAGGGAAACTTGGATTAATACCCCATAGTCTCGCAAGAGTAAAGGTGGCCGCAAGGCTGTCGCTATAGGATTGGTTCGCGCCCTATCAGCTAGTTGGAGAGGTAACGGCTCACCAAGGCAACGACGGGTAACTGGTCTGAGAGGACGATCAGTCACACTGGAACTGAGACACGGTCCAGACACCTACGGGTGGCAGCAGTCGAGAATAATTCACAATGGGGGCAACCCTGATGGTGCAACGCCGCGTGGAGGATGACGGTCTTCGGATTGTAAACTCCTGTCATCTGGGAGAAAGACCTGGGGGTTAATAGCTCACAGGGTTGATAGTACCAGAAGAGGAAGGGACGGCTAACTTCGTGCCAGCAGCCGCGGTAATACGAAGGTCCCGAGCGTTGTTCGGAATCACTGGGCGTAAAGGGAGCGTAGGCGGCGCGGTAAGTCAGATGTGAAATCCCGGGGCTCAACCCCGGAACTGCATCCGATACTGCCGTGCTAGAGTAATGGAGGGGTAGCTGGAATTCTCGGTGTAGCAGTGAAATGCGTAGATATCGAGAGGAACACTCGTGGCGAAAGCGAGCTACTGGACATTTACTGACGCTGAGGCTCGAAGGCTAGGGGAGCGAAAGGGATTAGATACCCCTGTAGTCCTAGCAGTAAACGGTGCACGCTTGGTGTGAGGGGAATCGACCCCCCTTGTGCCGGAGCTAACGCGTTAAGCGTGCCGCCTGGGAAGTACGGTCGCAAGACTAAAACTCAAAGAAATTGACGGGGACCCGCACAAGCGGTGGAGTATGTGGCTTAATTCGATGCAACGCGAAGAACCTTACCTAGGCTTGACATGCATCTCTAAGCGCGTGAAAGCGCGTGACCCTTCGGGGAATTTGCACAGGTGCTGCATGGCCGTCGTCAGCTCGTGTCGTGAGATGTTGGGTTAAGTCCCGCAACGAGCGCAACCCTTGTGATTAGTTGCCAGCACGTTAAGGTGGGAACTCTAATCAGACTGCCCAGATCAACTGGGAGGAAGGTGGGGACGACGTCAGGTCAGTATGGCCCTTACGCCTAGGGCTGCACACGTACTACAATGCTCAGTACAATTAGAACCGATACCGCGAGGTGGAGGAAATCTGTAAAACTGGGCTCAGTTCGGATTGGAGGCTGCAACTCGCCTCCATGAAGTTGGAATCGCTAGTAATGGGGCATCATCTACGGCCCCGTGAATACGTTCCCGGGTCTTGTACACACCGCCCGTCACATCATGGAAGCCGGTCGCACCCGAAGTATGCGCGCCAACCGCAAGGAGGCAGCGTCCTAAGGTAAGGCTGGTAACTGGGATGAAGTCGTAACAAGGTAGCCGTAGGGGAACCTGCGGCTGGATCACCTCCTTTCTACGGAGTAAATTGCAAACGGTTCTCACGATCCGTCCCTGCGATAGGTCGAGCCCCAATTATGGGGTTGTTTATCTGCAAAGGTAGACACCTAAAAACAACTATAAAAATCTGCGCGATACTTATGATCGCAGTGCACAATTTAATCTTTTATCTTCGTCAATTGCTATGTGAGTTAAAAAGAAGAGATTCTTGTTAATTTGCAGCATATTCTCCTGAAAGGGGGTATAGCTCAGTTGGTAGAGCGTCTGCTTTGCAAGCAGAATGTCTGCGGTTCGAATCCGCATGCCTCCACCAGTGAACAACTCGAAATAAACTTGTTCATGGGTAACTTTACTGGGCCTGTAGCTCAGTTGGTTAGAGCACACGCTTGATAAGCGTGGGGTCGCTGGTTCGAGTCCAGCCAGGCCCACCATTCCTTTACCTCGTTGAGAGGTGGCCGGAGCAAACGGTTTCAGAAAAAGCAAATAGTAAGCGGTCACACGTCAGGAAAAAGAAGTTCGCTCTTTGACATCCATATGGAGAGAAATAATTTTCTGATTGTATAATAATGTAAGCTCAAATGAGCCATTCTTACGCGATACTTGAAAGTATATTCGAATACCAAATACATCAAATTTTTACGGCAAGCCGGGATTAGCGCAAGCAAGTCCTGGCCGTTAAAAGAAAGAACAGATCGCTGGAACGCAA